>JAVBOR010000002.1:0-86069 GCA_031550325.1 Oscillospiraceae bacterium | reverse complement strand
CAGGCGGGAGGCTTTGAGCGTCACCGCAATTGCCTCACGGTCAATTTGTTCCTGCAAGCAGTTCACCTCATTTGCAGATAGCTGTTTGCAAGAGTTCATGGTAAAATCTGTTTATGGACAAGAACCATAAACATGAAATAGGGGTGATTTTATGCAAGTTGAGATGTTTATCAATTTCGATGGCAACTGTCGCGAAGCGGTGGAGTTCTACGCAAAAGTATTCAAGACCAAAGTCGGAGAGTTTATGACCTACGGCGACGCACCGCCCGACCCCAATTACACATTGGCGGAAGCCGACCGCAACAAGATTTGTTATGCCGGATTAAAAGTTGGCAACATGGTCTTAATGTTTATGGACATGCCGTCCGATTCGCCGCTCACCATAGGCAATAATATCAATCCGACCGTCAGTGTGAATGACAAGGATGAGGCTTCAAGACTTTTTAACGAGCTGAAAGAAGGCGGCGAAGTTTTTATGGAACTCCAAAAAACCTTCTACAGCGAGTGGTACGGCATGGTTCAGGACAAGTTCGGCGTAATCTGGCACGTTTTACATTACTCCGAAGAAAAGTAAACAAGACTATTCATAGCTTCGGGTCAACATGGCCCGAAGCTATGTTCTTTCATCACGGGCAGTAGCGAGCCTGTCAGCAGTAAAATGTGCCGACATCATCTTTCCGAACATTTCAAGCTGCTCTTTTACCGGCATCTTCTTCGGCGGGTCGGGGTAGGCGAAACCCCTGTATTCCTCCGGGATGTCCCGCCCATCGTAATACTCCGTGAACCTATCGCCATTGTTCAGAATATATCCGCTACCCACAAACTCTCCGCCCTCATTGATGGCGAAGTCCCGCCCGTATGCCTCGTAGTCGAAGTAGTTGGCCAGACGCTCTGGGATTTCCTCGTAGCTAAGTTCTTCGATTAGATAGCGGCCTAAATCCTCGTTATCGACCACATCGGGATAGAGGTCGTAGCAGTCGAGGTTTTGCGCGAGGTTACCCTAAATATATCTGTGTCGAAGAACTCTGTGAGGCTAATTTCGAGCCCGTCGCAGAGTTTTTGATAGTTGCAATACCAGGGTTTTTACTTGCACCATTCATTATCCCTTTTACAGTCGAAGGATGAACCCCTGATATAGTGGCAAGTGCATGCATTTCCATATTCCGCTTTGCACAAAAATTAAGAAAGCGTTCTTTCACTGCTAAGCTTGTATCCGTAATCCGCCTACATGGTTGATATACAGACCAGTTTAACAGGAATACGCCCGGTAACCACCAGATTTTGTTTACAAAAAAGAGTTAGTCCAACGCAGGCTCGACGCGAATCCAGGAAAAGGACGAAGGCGCAAAGCGCTTTTTTGGCAGTCTGTCGCGGCTTTGTGGAAGACGCGTAAAGAAACGCTTCCCCGGAGTGAATCCGTGAAAGCGTTGTGGTTCTATCTTTATCGGTTTTCAGAGAGGCGAGGACCTGCCGGCTGCGCCGTTAGGCTCGACGCAAAAACCGAAAAAGGACGGGGACGCGGGTGTTTCTACCCAAGGAAGAGCATCATGACGTAGTGGCAGACGCTGCCCGTCAAGATGAATATGTGAAACACCTCGTGGAACCCAAAGTATTTATGGTCGCGGCCCGGCCAGCGCAGCGCGTATAAAACGGCGCCGACCGTATAGAGAAGCCCGCCGGCGCCCAGCATCACAAAGGCGGGCAGCGGCATGTTGCGCACAAGCGGGGCCATGGCGATGACGATCATCCAACCCATGCCCAGATACACAACCGAGGAAACCCAGCGCGGCGCGTGGACAAAGAAGAGCGTCACAACCGAGCCCGCGGCGGCCAGACCCCAAATGACGCCCAAAATGCTCCAGCGCCACGCGCCGTCCAGGGTGATCAGGCAGATGGGCGTGTATGTGCCGGCAATCAGCAGAAAGATCATCATGTGGTCGAGCTTGCGCAGCACAACACGCCCGCTGGGGCGCACACGTAGGCAGTGATAGAGCGTGCTGGTCGTATACAGCCCGATGAGCGTCAGACCGTATACGGCGTAACTGATTACGTGAAGCGTATTGTAGGCGAAAACGGCGATCACGATGAGTGCCGCCACGCCCACCGAGGCCAGCCAGGCGCCGATGCCGTGGGTCAGCGCCGAGAATATTCTCAGCCCATCGTAGGGGGTGCGGACCTCCTTTTGCCTCGAACGCTTTGTCATGTTACATTCCTTTCCAAAAAACCGATTGGGCATCGCGGTTTGCCGCAATGCCCATGAACAGTCCGTTTAAGGGAAAGCCGGTCTCCACCGGGCGAAAGCGCGCCTAAGGCAGAGATAGCCTCGCAAAGCAGAGGCCTAGAGCGCTGTCTTGGCCTTTTCAACAATCGCCGCGAAAGCGGGCCTGTCGTTGACGGCCATTTCGGCCAGGATCTTGCGATTCAGGGGAATTTCGAGCTTCTTCAGCGCGTACATGAAGCGGGAGTAGTTCAGGCCGTTCATCTGCGCGCCGGCGGAAATCCGTGTGATCCACAGGCGGCGGAAGTCGCGCTTTTTGAGTCTGCGGCCGATATACGCGTACTGCAGACTTTTCATGACGGCCTGGTTGGCTGTGCGGAAATGCTTGCTGCGGGCGCCCCAATACCCCTTGGCGAGCTTTAATATCTTATTGCGTCTTCTGCGCGTGGTAACCGCGCCTTTGATGCGAGCCATTGTCTTTCATCCTTCCTGGGTTTTACATGTAGGGAATGAGTGTCTTGATATTCTGCTCGTAGGTCTTATCGCAATAAGCGCCCTTGCGCAGGCCGCGTTTGCGCTTGGTGGTCTTTTTGTTGAGAATGTGAGAGCGGTACGCGTGGCCGCGCTTGACCATCCCGGTTTTCGACACTTTAAAGCGCTTCTTCGCGCCGCTGTGCGTTTTAAGTTTGGGCATGACAAAGAACTCCTTCCTGTTAGGGTTTCGGCTGGGGTTTGGGTGACAGGAACATGGACATGTTGCGCCCGTCCAGCTTGGGCTGCCTTTCAACGTTGGCCAGTTCGGCGCAGCCCTCGGCAAATTTAAGAAGCTGTTTTTCTCCGATGGAGGTGTGCGCCATTTCACGACCGCGGAACCGAATGTTCACCTTGACCTTGTCGCCCTCTTGCAGAAAACGGAGCGCATTTTTCAGTTTAAAGTCGAAATCGTGCACATCAATACCCGGAGACAGTCGAATTTCTTTTATTTCGACAATCTTCTGATTCTTTTTGGCTTCTTTGTCTTTTTTCGCCTGTTCAAACCGGAATTTTCCGTAGTCCATAATGCGGCACACCGGTGGAGTGGCCTGCGGTGCGATCTTAACCAGGTCAAGATCCTTGGACTGCGCGATGCTGAGCGCCTCTTTCAATGGAAGAATCCCCAACTGCGAGCCGTCTTCGCCGATCAGGCGAATCTCCCGGTCGCGGATGTCCTCATTGATTTGATGAGCCATATTGCTGATACCCATTCACCTCCAAAAATAAAAAAACGCGATGGATGGACTCCCCGCGCAACAAGCGACGCATTGAGACCTGAGCCTCAACACGAATCCATGTTGACCCTGCGCCAAGAGCGAAGGGTGAGGGCGGGTGCGCCCTGCTTTATTGTGCGAAACAAAGTATACCAGACAAATAAGCCTGTGTCAAGCTTTTTGCGATAGGCACACCTCAGTACAGAATGCAGCTTGTATAGGTCACGGTCAGTTGGCCGCTGTGGTATGGCGCGCCGCAGGCCTGGCAGACCTGCGAAACGAGCAGACCAAACGCCTCCATCGAGGGATGGCATTTCTCAGGCGCGCGGCAGGGCTCGGGATAGGCGCAATGCGCACACACCGCGCACGCGCCGGCTGCCAGAGGCAGACAGCCGGGATACAGAAGCCGGGCGCGTGCGGCAAGGGTCAGAAAGCTCTGCCTGTGGCGCACAAGAGCGGCGTCCATGCCGTCGAGGTCAAAATCATCCTCCAGTTGGCCGACGGTCTGAACCAGCAGGCCGCTCCGGCAGCTGCAGAGCCGCTCGGCGCACTGGCGCAGCGTGCCGCAGGCCGGCGGACAGGACCAGCTGCGGCCAAATTGCCGGCAGCGGTCGGCGGCGCACATGCCGCGCACCTCCTCCAGCACCTCCAGCGCCGACGGTGAAACAAAAAACGCCCGCGTAAAGCCGTCCGCGAGGGCGCGCATTGCCTGATCTTCCACCAAGTTTTCCACCTGCTTTGCTCCCGATTACCCGTATGGCGGGAAAGTCGCAGTCTTTGCCGCTGAGCCCCGATGTCTTTTATGGAATGCGTTACTAAGATCATACCACGTTCTTCGGGCAAAGTCAGCAGCAGTTCGGCATTCTTTTTGGCTGAAATGAGGTCGGGTGCGCCGGCCCATTCATCGACAGCGCCGGGGGAAAACGGCCCGCGCCGCATAAGGCCGCGGCTGCCGGTTTGATGAGGACTCCGCCCTGTCAAAGAGATTTTAGGGGTTTTGCGGCAGACTGCCCCCCATCCGAAACGCCGGACAGGGGGCAGTTTTGCAGCAGATGATTATCGGCGCGCTTTTTTGCTTGAGTACATGCGCGCGTCGGCCTGATCAAACAGTTGGTCGAGCGACACCCCGAGATGCTCTTTGGTGGCGTGGCCGAGCGCCATGGAGGGGGAGAACGGATAGCGCTTTATCATGGAAAACACCTCGGTGATCTGCCGCATGATGGCCTTGGCGCCGTCGCTGTCCGTTCCGGGCATGAGCATTAAAAACTCGTCGCCGCCAAGCCGGTATGCCGTGGCGCCCTTCGGGCAGGCCTCGGAGATGACCTGCGCTGCCAGACGAAGCAGTACGTCGCCGGTCTGATGGCCCTGGTGGTCGTTGACCGCTTTCAGCCCGTTGACGTCGCCCAGAATGACGCTCAGCGGCAAGTTTTCGGGAATGTCCAGCATGCTGCGGTCCATTTCGTAGCTGCGGCGGTTGGCCAGCCCTGTAAGCGGATCGACGCCGGCGGACTCCTCCAGCCTGTCAATCAGGAGCTTGTAGCGGGTTACATCAGAAAAGCGGACAAAGGAGCCGACCAGCACGCCGCCTTTGTTGCGCAGAGCACGCTCGCGCACGTTATAGGTCACGGGCGGATCACTGCCCGCCAGAACTACGTCGGCGCCCTCCTCGGCCAGGCTTCCCGACTCAAAACCAGTCTCATGTCCTGACAGGTGAACGGTGACCGCTTCAAAGGACGCAATGGGCGACGCAAGCCTCAGCTGGTCCAGAAGCTGTTTGGCCGACTGGTTATAGTCAATGACCCTGCGGTTGTTGTCCAGAATAAACACGCAGTCCTCCAGATAGCTGAATAGTTCGTCGCGCGCGAGGATCAAAAAGCCGACTTGCTCGTTGGTGTTGATGGCGACGTAGATGAAAATCAGCGCCACGCTCATCCCGATCAGCGTGATGTCCACATCCAGAACCACGATGTTGGTGACGACGAGAAGGTTGCAGAGCAGGGAAACAAACACCCCGATCACCAAAAGAGTTGACGGGAGCCTGTAATCCTTGGGAAGGCGCCTATGCTGCCGGACAATACTGACCGCGGACGCCAGCATGAGGATGTAGCTGTACCCCGAGTGAACCCAGAACCACGCACCGCGCACATGCTCGATGATATGCGTCGGCTCGGTCTCCAAAACAACGATGGAGGCCCGGATCAGTGTGTGGTAATAGCTTGTGCAGGACAGCACGGCGGTAATGAACGGAATGACAAATAAAAACAGCGTATATGGGCGCTTACGCACGGCTTTTTGGTAAAAATTAGTGGACAGCATGAAAACCTGCACGGCCGAGAAGGCGACAAAGGCGAGCTTAATGTCAAACAAAATGCGGGACAGCAAAAAATTGCGCGCCAGATGAAAGGCCACCTCGGTGGCCAGCCAGCACGCAATAATCGAACAAAGCCACAAGAACCGCTGGGTAATGAGGCGCTGCCGGTCACGCACGAACGCCATCATGCAAATAACGACAATGACCAGGAGAAGCGGAATGTATACGGCGACGACAGCTGAGTTTAACAATCGGTTCCCCTCCTCTGTCACAGACAAAAATCCAAATATTTTACTGTATTCTACAATATTTGCGGGAAAATGGCAACACCGGTTTTGAAAAAACTTTCAAAACCGGTGTTGCCAACAGAGTTGTGACCATTTTGCTTAGGAAACCTATATATCCCCCCATGGTTTTTATACGAATATCATAAAAAAGAATAAAAAATGCCTCTGGATGCAAGGCGCAGCTCCTTTTGCGCTCAACGAACCGCGTCGATCACGCCGCCGCCCAGAACGCGCTCACCTTCATAAAACACCGCCGACTGGCCGGGCGCGCCGCCAAACATCGGATCTTCGAACGTCAACGTCGCGCATTCCGACGGCCTTGGGACGACCTCCGCCCGGGCTTCGGTTCCGGCATGCCGAATGCGCGCCGCGCAGGCGATGGTTCCGGACGGCTCGTCGATCAGCCAGTGCACGCGGCGCAGGTCAAATGTGTGCGACAGCACCGAATCGATGCCGTCAAGTGTCGCCACCCGGCGCTTGGGATCGAGTGCCGACACATACAGCCTCCCCTCGGCCGAGGCGACCCCCAGCCCGCGTCGCTGTCCAAGCGTCAGGATTCCCTTGTGGCGGCCAAGCTCGCGGCCGTCGGGCGCGAGCAGCGTCCAGTCAAGCTGCGGCTCTTCATAGGGAAAGCAGATGTCCATGCTGTCCTTTTTCTCTGCGACTGGTAAGCCGAGCTCGCGCGCCAGCGCGCGCACGCTCGGCTTGTCCATCGCCCCGAGCGGGAACTCCAGAAGGGGCAGGTTGTCGCGCGGGAGGCGATACATCATGTAGCTCTGGTCGCGGCCCGGAAGGCCTTTGTAGAGCGCGCCTTCCGCGCATCGCGCGTAATGCCCGGTGGCGACGCGGTCGGCTGAAAGCCTGCGCGCGGCAGCCAAAAGCGACGGGAACTTGACCGAAGGATTGCACTCGATGCAGGGGTTGGGGGTCTGTCCGGCCGCGTAGGCGTCGAGAAATGGCGCCATGACCAGACGGCGCATCGCGTCGGAGGTATCCACGACCTCAAAGGCCGCGCCAAGCCCAGCCGCCACCGCGCGCGCGTCCTGCGACGAACCGAAGCCGCCGTCCAAATAGACGCAGGTGACTTTATGCCCGCGCGAAAGATAAAGAGCCGCCACTACAGAGGAGTCCACCCCGCCTGACAGCCCTACCACAATATGCACGCATAAACGCCCACTTTCAGGAAAGTGGATTCAGTATAGTATACGGCGGGTTAAAATGCAAGCTGGTAATACTGCTTGTCAAAGAACCAAGGGTTCTTTGACAAAGCGGGGACAGGATCGCGTCTTTGTGAAGACGCGTAAAGAAACGCTTCCCCGGAGTGAAATCCCGAAACCGTTGTGGTTCATTTTTCCTGGATTTGGTCCAGCCAGAACCTGCCGCCTGCGGCGTCAGGCTTGACGCGAATCCAGGAAAAGGACGAAGGCGCGGAGGGCTATTTGGCGACGCCCATGCTCTCGGCCAGCACAGGGCCGACGGTGTCGCAGAACAGATTGACCGATAAAAGGGCTTCTGACAGCGAGTTGGCGGCGGTACCTACCTCGAGGATCATGGAGCCCGTGGTGGCGTGCTGGTTAAAGCGCTCCTTACGCAGATGGATGGGGCGCATTAGCGTGGGGTAGGCGCTCAGCAGACGCTGCTCAAGCAGGCAGGCCAGCGTCAGATTGTCCCGCCAGTGGTCGTGGACAAGGCCCGTAGCGTTGCTGCCGATGACGAACATCATCTGCGCCGCTTTTCCCCTGTCGGTCTCGCTGACGGCCTTGTACATGGTGCCGTTGGAGGTTTGGATGGAGTCCCTGTGGATGTCGATCACCATTTGAAGGCTAGGGTTGTCGGCGACATGCTTTTCTATGGCGGTCAGGGCCTTGCTGTAGGAGTTGCGATAGGTCGGATAGTCGTATATGGTCCGGTCGTGGATCACGGTCAGACCCAGCGCCTGAAGCCGATGGGTCATCTCGTCGCCCAGACGCACCACATTGTAATGGGTGTCCTCGGTGCGCTCAATGTCCGTGGGCACATAGTAGTGGCGGTCATCCGGCAGAAAGCTCTCGCTGCCGTGGGTGTGGATGATCAGAATCTGCGCTCCGGCTGTGACGGCCGCGCGCAGCTTTGAGGCTGAAGCGAGCATGGCGGGGATGTCCACAGAATAGCTGGGGTCGTTTATGATGGAGACAGCCAGAGGGGAATCCTTGGGCGCGAGGAGCGTCACCTCCTGGATGGGCTTTGCCGACGGGTTGGAGGGATCGGGCTCTGGCCACACACGGTCGTCGCCGGGAAGGCCCGTTTCGGTGACCGGCTGCGGGTTAGCAGCCTGAACGGCGCTGGCGTTTACGCCCCAGGGATAATGGTCGTTCAGAACGGGCGCCAGAGAGACGTCGGGCGGCGCCGTGTCCTGCGGCTGCGGTTGAGTTTCGGGCGCCGCGTCGCCAGGCTCAATCACATCGGGCGAAGCCTGAGCCGTGCCGCCCGGCTGCAGCAGCGCGCTCTGCCCCATGAGTACGCTCAGATACAGCGGGGTGCGTGCCTCGTCGCCCGGAAGCCCGGCGGCGCGAAGCAGAAACTCGGACAGGGACTCGCCGGGAGTCCACGCCGCAGCCATGTCGGACGCGTCGTCAAGCAGGCCTGTTGTGACCACAATCCGCACCAGAACAACGGCGCACGCGAGCATGATCATGGGCCGCCAGGACAGAAAGCCGGGGTTTGCGCGTCTGCGGGATGTCTTTGCCGCCGCCCCCATGGGCGTCACCTCCTCCGTACACAGATAAAACACTATATGACGTGTCCGGAGAAATCATGCGCGCCTGTCAAAAATGGCCCCCGCGTCTTCGCAAAGACGCGAGCCAACCCTCCGCCTCGTTCAAGAGCCAAAGGCTCTTGAACGACAGACTGTCAAAAAAGACCCTCGCATCCTCGTCCTTTATCGTCTTTCACGTCGAGCCTGACGCCGAAGGCGGCGGGTCCCTGCTGGACTGGTTGAGCGCAAAGCATGGAAACAAGTGACTTTCACGGATTCACTCCGGGAAAGCCACCCAATGCGCGTCTTCACAAAGACGCGTTCCTGCTCCCGTTTGTAGACAAATCGAAGGTTTGTCTACAGTCTCAAACCGCTTCAGCGGTTTGATCCAACCCCCGCTTTGTCAAAGAACCGAAGGGTCTTTGACAGTCTGACTTCAGGCCAGCATGCCGGTCACGTCGTCGATCGTCATGTCGGGCTGGAGGATCAGATTGAGCGCGTAGCCGATGACACGCGCAATGTCTTCGACATGGCTGTCGATCTCCTTGGGTGTGACGATCAGACCTCCGCTGAACGGCGCAACGGCCTCGGGATCGACGTCCTTGAGCCCGGCCTGCTCGGACAGGTCGGCGACAAGCGTGACGGCGTCGACAACGGTCGGAACGCCCACGGCGATCACCGGAATGCCGAGCGTCTGCTCGTTGAGCGCCGCGCGCGCGTTGCCCACGCCCGAGCCCGGCACAATGCCGGTGTCGGACAGCTGGATGGTGGTGCACAGCCGCGAGAGCTTGCGCGAGGCCAGCGCGTCAATCATCACAATAAAATCGGGCTTGGTGCGTTCCATCACGCCGCGGATGATCTCCGCGCTCTCCATTCCCGTGGTGCCTAAAACGCCCGGGGTGATCGCCGCGACAGGGCGCATATGGCCGAACAGGTCGGGCATTTTGTCAATCAGGTGCCGCGTGACAATAACAGATTCCACCGAGAGCGGGCCAATGGCGTCGGGGGTAATGGCACGGTTGCCCAGACCGGCCACAAGCGCGCAGTTTGTGAAGGTTTCGGGCACAAGCGCGCGCAGCTCCTCTGCGACCGCAGTCACCGCGCGATGAAACGCGTCTGCCTCCCGGCGGGCAAAGCCGGTGAGCTCGACGGTCACATAGCGGCCCTCGGGTTTGCCCAGCGCCTGCGCGCCCTCCTCGGTGGTGATTTCCACATGGGTGACCAGGCAACCCTCGCGGGTGTATTCGCGCGCGATGACGCCGGACAGCTCCGTCTGATCCTGTGCGCTTTCCTGCCAGAGCTCTTGCGCCTCGACGGCAAGATCGGTTCGCTTTTGATACACGGGGAACCCTCCTTTTTTCTGGGACCTGTTTATTTATGCGCTCTGTTTGGCAAAATTGAGAACAAATACGGACGCCAAACCTTCCAACACGCCCTTTCCTGTCGGGTACGCGCAGGAAAGACAGGGCGCCGGCGGACTCCCTGTGGATCAAAAATACAGATAATATTGCGACAAATAGAAGAATTTGGAAGATATTTTTTGAAGGACATTGCTAATATGCATAAACAAATAGAGCAATAAACGAAATAATAAACATGATTTCGATATTTTTGCCAATGTTCCTCCGAAAATGCATAAATAATCTGGTAAGTCTTGACTTTTGAGGACAACATGTTACAATAATAGGAGGAAGACTTGGGCCTGCCTCCCGGATGGCGCTGAAAGAAACAGCGTAACAACAGTCAACATCCTGGGTTTCATCTGAAATGGATAGAATCTCTCAAAAGATGAAAAACGGAAGAAGGACAAATATGCGCACGTATCGGCACGCAAGCTATGTTGAATGTTGGAACGCGCTGGAAGAGGTCGCGTCGGCGCCTTACCCCGTTGTCGTTTGGGATATCCGTACGGGAGCCCTTTTGGCTGCGAGTTCATCAGCTGCGCAAACGCTCAGCTGCCATGAAAACATTTCAGCCTGTTCGTTTACCTGCGAAATGACGGTTTCCGAGTTGTTTCAACAGCTTAGATGCCGGGACTGCCTGCATACAAGAGTGTTTTACTTTGGCCCGCGCAAGAGCGGCGTGGCACGCCAGGTTTGGCTTTACTATCCGATCTCTCCCGAAACGCAGCTGCCCGTGAACGTCAACATTGTGCCGGTGCTGCTTGACGAGACCCCGGAGGCCGTGACCTTTATGCGTGAAATCGCCATACGCCTGAGCCGGCCAGAACCGCCTCATTCGGTCATGATTGAGGGCGAAGAACTCACCGAGGAATGGGCAAACCGGATTCTAAACGACTATCACGGCATGGTCTATATCAAGGATCTCCAGGGGCGGATGCTCGGATGCAGTTCGGCGTTCATGGATTACCTGCAGCACTCCAAGCAGGAGGAGCGCCACGGACTGGACATCAGCAAGGAAAACACGCCGCACATGCGCCCCGTGTCCCATGAGCTTGACCAGCGCGCGCTTGAGTGCGCCGAGTCCGTGGCTTTTATGGGGCCAAACCGCCGGTCGTATGAAATTGTGCATGTCTGGCGGCGCATTGTGCGCATTCCGGTTTTGACAACCGCCGGAAAGCCGCTAGGTCTGCTCATCGTGCTGTGGGTGCTTCAGGACGTCGATCTGCTGCGCGCCGAACAGGAGCGCATGCGCAAGTTGTTTGACATCCTGCACAGCTATTCGCACGACCTGCCGTATCTGCTCTTTGTGTGGCGGGACAACGGGATGCACTACATAGACTATGTCTCCAAAAGCGTGCTGAACATCGGCGTGTCCACCTATGAGCTGGTCGAGCTCCCCGACTGGGCCGATCTCGTGCATCCGGACGACCGCCAAATCTTCTGGGACTCGCGCGTCACGCTTTCCAGCGCGCCCGGAGTGGTGCGCTACCGTATGGCGCTGCCGGACAACCGTGTGGTTCCGGTGCGCGAGACCGTCACGCAGGTCGGCAGCGACAGCTATTTTAACTGGAACATCAGCAGGGTGCAGGTCGGCGAAGGCGATATCCCGCTGGAGACGCCCGAGGACGAGCGAATCGCCCTGTTTCACCAAATAGAACAGCGCCAGGCGTATATCATCCAGATGCAGATTGATTTCAACCGCCGTACCGACATGCGGGAGACCATCACCGACACGCTCTCGCAGATGTGCGTCCTGTTCGGCATTGAGGTCGCGCTGCTCTTTGAAGAGCGCGACGGGGTTGTCGGTCTGGCAAGCTCCTACGAGGCGCCGAGCGTGATGCCTCACGAGCCCTGGCCGAAGCCCGGCCGGCGCGCGCTCGAGGAGGTTGCGAGCATCAAGCGCAACTACAATGTCCTGCTGCTGCGCGAGGATGATGAGATCCCAGAGTTTTGTGCGGAGCTCAAGCGTGTGACCGGAATGCGAAATTTGCATCTGGTGACTGTCCACGACGAGGACGGCCCGTTTGGCCTGCTGTGCTACCTCGAAAACACCTCCCAGAACAATTGGCGGCAACGCGACCACAGCGATCTGCTGCAGTTTACGCAAATGCTGTCGGGGTTTGTGTGCAGAAACCGCGACCGCGACAAGCTTGTGTCCCTGGCATACCGCGATCTGACCCTCGATGTGCCCAACAATGTCGCGCTCAACGCCGATCTGGACGGGCGGCTGCAAAGCGGCGGGGGAGGCTACATCGCGCTGATCGGGCTGCAAAACCTTGCCACGGTCGAAAACGCATACGGCGTGCGCTATGGGCAGGCGTTTCTGCGCAGCGTGCGCGACGCCGCGTTCAAGATCTTTCCGCGTGGAAGCATTTACCGCGTCTCCCACACGCAGCTGGCAGTGTTTGTCCCCCATTGGAGCAGCACGCGCCTGAGCGAGGCGATGGGCGCGCTGTTTTCCCGGTTTTCAGAACCCTGGCAGGCGTTGGAAAAACAGGTCTTCGGTCTGGTCGCGGCGGGCGCTACGGGTCTGACCGTCGACTGCGACGCAAATGAGGCCATTCGGCGGGCCGGTGTCGCCCTGGCCATGTCGGAGCATCTGGAGATCCACTTTTACACCGAGAGCTGCAAACCCGTACTCCAGCAAATGGAGCTTTTGGCCGATCTTCATCAGGAGGCTTCGGACAACTTTCCCCATATGGCGGTGTATTATCAGCCGATTTTCAGCCTGGAACATCAGGCGTTTACCTCGGTAGAAGCGCTCGTGCGGTGGGAGCACCCCGTTCTAGGACTGCTGTCGCCGATCCGGTTTATTGAGCTGGCCGAGCAGTCCGGCCTGATTGTGCCGCTGACCGAGTGCGTGCTGTCCACTGCGTGCAAACAGCTTCGGCGCTGGCGTCAGGAAGGGCTTATGGACCTTTCGGTCAGTGTGAACATTTCCCAGCGCTTTATCCGTGAAAAAGGGTTAAAAGAGCGCATTCTCTCGGTCATTGAAGAAAATCATCTGCCGCCTGAGACGGTCATTCTCGAGCTGACCGAGAGCATGGCCATACAGAACACCTCGGCTGTCAACGCGCTATTGCATGAGCTGCGCGGCGCTGGTGTGCGCGTGGCGTTTGATGACTTCGGCGTGGGGTTCTCCTCACTCTCCATGCTCAAGGTCATCCCGCTGGACATCATTAAGCTGGACAAGGATTTCATCGCCAACATCAACTCCTTTGACGAGCTCATCATCAAGTTTTCGGTGAACGCTGCCCGGCTGCGGGGGATGACGGTCTGCGCCGAGGGCGTGGAGACCGTGGAGCAGTGGAAAAAGGTGCAGTCGCTAGGCGTCGGGTTTTTGCAGGGGTATCTGATGCACAAGCCGTCGCCGGTGGACGTCATCACGCCCATGCTGCACTCTCCCGAGAGTTTTCTCAGGGAAAAGGGCCTTTAATATGTCCAAGTTCCCCTAGTTCTTTGACAAAACGAGGGCAGGATCAAACCGCCCCAGCGGTTTGCAGGGAACCGGTTCCGAGAAATGAATTCCCGAAACAGTTGTGGTTTATGTTTTTTCTGGATTCAGTCCAGCAAGAACCTGCCGCCTGCGGCGTCAGGCTCGACGCGAATCCAGAAAAATGACGAAGGTGCAAAGCGCTTTTTTGGCAGTCTGTCGCGTCTTTGTGAAGCCTCGCAAAGAAAGGCTTTCGCGGAATGAATCCGTGAAAGCCTTTTTGTATGCTCTTTTCAGGCTTCAATCCGGCAAGGACCCACCGGCTGCGGCGTCAGGCTCGACGTGAACGCCAAAAGGGACGAGGTGCCCTCTTGATGGCGGCTCAGTGTGCGGGGAAAGCGCCGGCGGCGTTCTGTTTTTATTGACAAAAGGCGCGGCGCACGATATCCTTTACGTTGTGGTGAGGGAGGAATGAGCATGTCTTATGTGTCGGGACTTTTTGGAAGCGCGGTGTTTAATGACTCTGTCATGAAGGAGCGCCTGCCCAAGGAAATTTACCAGTCGCTCAAGCGCACGCGCGAGTCTGGCTTTCCGCTGGAAAAGCATGTGGCCACCGTGGTGGCCTCGGTGATGAAGGACTGGGCCGTGGAAAAGGGCGCGACGCACTTTACGCATTGGTTTCAGCCCATGACCGGTATCACGGCTGAAAAACACAACGCGTTTATTTCGCCTGCGCCCGACGGAAAGGTCATCATGGAGTTTTCCGGGCGCGAGCTGATCATGGGGGAGTCAGACGCGTCGTCCTTCCCCTCGGGCGGGCTTCGCGCCACCTTTGAGGCGCGCGGGTACACCGCCTGGGATCCGACTTCGAACGCCTATGTCAAGGAGGGCACGCTGTACATCCCCACGGCGTTTTGCGCCTATTCGGGGGAGGCGCTGGATCAGAAGACGCCGCTGCTGCGCTCCATGCAGGCGCTGAACTTTCAGGCCCTGCGCGTGCTGCGCTGTCTTGGAGACACGACTGCGCGCCGTGTCGACGTCACGGTCGGCCCCGAACAGGAATACTTTTTGATCGACAAGGCGCTTTGGGAGCGCCGGCGCGATCTGGTTTACGCCGGGCGCACGCTGTTTGGCGCCAGACCGCCCAAGGGTCAGGAGATGGACGACCACTATTACGGATCGCTCAAGCAGCGCGTGGCCGACTTTATGAAGGACGTCGACGAAGAGTTGTGGCGTTTGGGCGTCTTCTCCAAGACCAAGCACAACGAGGTGGCGCCCGCGCAGCATGAGCTCGCCCCCATCTTTGAGACTGCCAACATATCGGCCGATCACAACCAGATGACGATGGAAATGCTCAAGAAGGTGGCAGGACGCCACGGACTGGCCTGCCTTCTGCACGAAAAGCCGTTTGAGGGCATCAACGGGTCGGGCAAGCACGACAACTGGTCGCTTGCCACGGACGACGGTCGGAATCTGTTTGAGCCCACGAAGCTGCCGCAGGAGAACATTTCGTTTTTGCTGTTTATCGCCGCTGTCATGATGGCCGTCGACCGCTTCGCGCCGCTGCTGCGCCTTTCGGTCGCGACGGCGGGCAACGATTGCCGCCTTGGCGCAAACGAAGCGCCTCCAAACATTATCTCGCTGTTTCTCGGCGATGAGCTGACCGAGATTCTCTCGGCCTTTGAGCAGGGAACCGAGGCGCACAACTGTGGCCGGGAAGTCATGGAGATCGGCGTTTCGGTGTTGCCCCGGCTGAAAAAGGACACGACCGACCGCAACAGAACGTCGCCGCTGGCGTTTACCGGCAACAAGTTTGAGTTTCGCATGCTGGGCTCGGCGCAGTCCATTGCGTGGCCGAACGTCATGCTCAACACCGGGGTGGCCGAGTCGCTTCGGGAATATGCTGATCGCCTGGAGAACTGTGAAGATGTGACGCAGGAGGCGCGCAGCCTATTGCGCGAAACCATGCGCGACCACAAGAGGATTCTTTTTGACGGCAACAACTATTCGTCGGAGTGGATTGCCGAGGCCGAGCGCCGCGGGCTGCCCAACCTGCCCACGACGGTTGACGCCATCCCCTGGCTGCTAAAGCCGGAGGTTGCCGAACTGTTTGAGCGGCACAAGGTGCTCTCGGCGTCCGAACTGACGTCGCGGTACGAGATCTATCTGGAAAACTATATTAAGACCATTGCCATTGAGGCCGGTACGATGCTGGAAATGGCGCGCCGCGAAATTGTCCCGGCGGTCATACGCTACACTGCGGAGGTCTGCGCAACCAAACTGGCGTTGAAGAGCTGCGAAATGCCGTCCGCGCTTGAGGACGAGCTGCTGGGCTCGCTGTCGGCGCTCGGCGGGGCGCTCGGCAGCCAGGTTGCGCTTTTGCAGAGCCGGCTCGACGTTCTGCCGGACGGCGATATGCTGTGTGTCGCGCGCTACGCGCAGACAGAGCTTCTTCCGGCCATGTCGGCGCTGCGCGGGACTGCCGACGCGCTGGAGGCCGTAGTCGGCGTGTCCCATTGGCCGTTTCCGACGTACGGCGACCTGCTCTATCGGCTGTGAGGTTAATTTTCTCCACCGCGGGCGGTCTGGCGGCTGGTTTTGCGGTCTATGCGCTTGCCGCCCGCGCTTTGGAAAAGGCAGGCAGGGCGCTGACGCGCCGGCATCTTCTCTGGATGGTCCCGCTGTGCGCCGTGTTGGGCGCTTTGGCGGCCCTCCTGCAGGAGAAGCCGCTGGATATCACGCTGCTGACGATTCTCGGGGCGCTTCTGCTGCTCGTTTCGGTCGTGGACGCCGCGAGCATGCGCATCCCCAACGCCTATGCCATCGCGCTGGCCGCGCTGTGCGCGGCGGCGGTCGCCGCCGGCACCGGGCCGCCGGTGCCTGACGCCCTGCTTGGAACTCTGCTCGGCGGCGGCCTGCTCTGGCTGATCAAACTGCTCTGGGGCGGCCTCGGCGGCGGAGACGTCAAGCTGATGGCTGCCCTTGGGCTTTGGCTGGGCTGGACGGGCGTCATGCCGACGTTTTTGGCGGCTGCGTTTGCCGGCGGGCTGACCATCCTGCTGCTCAGGCCGCTGGGCGTGCGCGTCAAACGGGACACAGCCGTCCCCTTTGGCGCTGCGCTTTCGTTTGGGGCGTATGTTGTGATTATTCTCAAGCTGTGCGCGTAGCGCTGCCTTGTCAAAAGCCTCGCCTGTTTGGGGCGTCTGTCGGGAAGCGTTTTATAAAGCCGTATACGGAGGAGGGCGTATTTTGACAAACAGAGCTGAAATGGTGGAGATCTGCCGCCTTTTGCACGGCAAAGGCCTGGTGGCCGGGCGGGACGGCAATCTGAGCGCGCGGGCGGACGGCGAAACCCTGCTGGTTACCCCGTCGGGGCGCAACAAGGGGCGGCTGACCTCGGAAGATCTGCTGGAAACCGATTTGGAGGGGAACCCGCTCCGCGGCGGCAAGGTCACCAGCGAGATCGGGCTGCACACCTTCGTGTATCGCCGCAGGCCCGACGTCGGCGCTGTTATTCATACGCACGCCACATATTGCACGGCGTTTGCCCTGCGGGAGCAGGGCTTTCCGGACGACCTGCTGATCGAAACCTCCGTCTCGCTAGGCCCTGTGGGGCTGGCGGCGTTCGCCGTTCCCGGGACGCCCGAAATGGCTGCCTCGCTGGAGCCCTGGGTGGACAGGTGTGACGTTGTGCTGCTGAGTCACCACGGCGTGTGCACGTTTGGCACCGACCTCTGGGAGGCCTATGACCGACTGGAAGCCGCCGAAAACGCTGCTAAAACCATGCTGGCTGCGCTGACCGCCGGCGGGGTGAAGCGCCTTGCGCCCGGCATCAGGGCGCTGCTCAGGAAAAAGTAGAGCCGTATGGGCCTATCCTGCCTCAGCGGTTTGATGAAACCCCCTTTGTGTCTTCAGGCTGAGCTTTTTCGCGAAGCGAAAGAGCTCAGCCTGAAGACAATTACTGCATTGCGGTCAGGGCGCGGTCGGGTCGCCGCCCGCGCGCTTTTGCAAATACATTTTTTGGTCGGCGGCGGCGATATAGACCTCGGCGGAAAGCCCGTCGTACTGGGGAATCTCCTCGATGCCGTGAGAAAAGGACAGCGGGAACGATTCGTCCACGATGCCCCGCATGGCGCACAGTTTCGCCTGCACGCGCGCGAGCACGTGCCCGGCGGACGTCTTGTTCTGGTTGAGCAGCACGACGACAAATTCGTCGCCGCCGATGCGAAAGACTATGTCGTCCTGCCGGACGCTCTGGACAATAGACTGCGAGAGCGCTTTGATGTAAGTGTCTCCGGCGGCATGGCCAAAGTGGTCGTTGACATGCTTCAAACGATCCAAATCAAGGTAGCAAAGACAAATAGGATAGTTCTCCTCCTCGCGCAGCACCTTGTTAAGCGAGCGCAGACCGCTTCGGCGCGTCTCAACGCCGGTGAGCTCATCGACGTTGGCCAGCGCGAGGAGCTTGTTGCGGTCGCGCTTTTGCTGGGTGACGTCTGTGGCGGAGAGCAGGCGCGCGGTCGACGAATCGGGCCACTCGACGGGAATGGATTTGACAAAAAACCACTGTTCGGCGAGCTTGTCATAGTATTCAGCATCGTCCAGGCCATTGGCGCAAACATCAAGCAAAAAGGCCTCCAAACCCTCAAACCGCGCAAACTCCCGCTTGGCAGCCGCGTTGGTAAACAACATCGCGCCGTCCGCCGTGACGGCAATGATGTCGTTCAGTCCCTCCAAAACGACCTCCAGGCTTTTTTGGGAGCGCGCTAAAGCCTCCCGGGCGGCGCGACTTGCCTCAATTTCAAACTCCATGCGGAGGGTGCGCTCATCAAGCGCGCGCACCATGCTGTTAAACGCCGCCGAGAAGTCGCCCATAAAGTCGACAGACTGGCTGTAGTCCCCGGCCTGAATGCACTGCGTCTGAAAGGTCAGGTGAAGCAAATGGGCGTGCAGGCTTTTCAAATGCGCGGACATATAGTTGCGCCGCGAGGGCGGAGGGCAGTCGAGGTGTCCGGCGGACAGCTGGAATGAAAAGTTGTTCAGCTCCACCATGTCGCTGGAGAGCTTGTTGACGCACGCAAAAATATCCCGCAAGACCTCAGTCTCCCCGGCGTAGAGAAGCTCGGGGTATGGCTGCGGAAGCTCCCCCAGCGTCAGTTGGTTGAGCCTGTCGGAAAGCGCGCTCAGCGCGGCCAGGTCGATGCGTTCCATGGCGGTTGTTCCTTTCGGCGGAGCCGGGAAAATTAAGAATCCGACAAGTTGACGTCAAAGCGGCAGACCCTGCCCCCCGTGGCCCAACAATCAACTTCACGCACGGAAAATTCCTTTCCGGTGTAGAAACTCAGGATACCGGCAATAAAGCCCTCATCGTACTCGCAAACGGATTCGTCTGTCACGGACAGTCCCGAACAGTCCAAATCCTCGGCCACAGTCATAACGAGGTGCATTTTTTCCAGGTCGGCTTTTTCAAACTTCACAATGCCGACGCGCTGGCTGCGGAGAACTTCCTGCAGCTGCGCGGCAAACCTGTAAAAGTCCTGGTCGCGGTTTAAAAACTCCTCGGCGAAGGCAATGCCGCTGATATACCCGGCGCGCCGGAACGCCAAAATGGTCTGCTCGGAGCCGATCATCTCGTTGAGAACATTCTTGAGCGCAAACTGGAACAGCCGATATGAGTACACAGACATTTCGTTGCCCAGGTTTTGACGGCCCTCTTCCACGTTTCCCAACACAGACCAGTCAAAATTGCTATTAGCTTTGTGATAATTATACAAAATCAACATCTCCGGTTTCTGCAAAAGTGAGATAGACCTAATTATACTATAAAAAAAAGAAAATATCTATAGAAATATTCCCGTTTTCATTTCTTTTAAAGAATACGCCGCACGGGAAAGAGTCCGGCGGCATAGGATGGGAAAAAGAGGCGCCTCTCAATCCGGCCGCGAGGGGCCGCCGTAGGTTAAGGAGCTTGAACAAAAGGCTGTCGCGGCAACGGCGGAGGAGTCGGGATGGAAATGTCGGTCAAAGAGGTCAATGAACTTTGGGAGAAAGTTGCGCCCAGGATGGAGAAGGGGCAGGACATGGAGGTCAGGCGAAACGACACGGATCTGGGCGGCATGCTCGCCGTAGAATGGGGCATGGCCGAGCGCTATGCGCGGATGACGCGCCGCGTGTCAGACCGCGAGGCAGGAGAACTGCTGCAAACGTTGTACCGCGACCAGATGGCGTTTGTCAAACGTGTGGCCGCGCTGCTGTTTTTGCGCACGGGAAAAGCGCCGCAGCGCCCGAACTGCGAACGGGTGAGCTCCGACACGGCAGACTGGCTGCGGGAGTGCACGCTCTGGGAACTCAGGCAGGCCAAAGCCTACCGGACGCTTTATGAAACGGGCGATCCGGCGCTGCGCGACCTGATGTTTGAGGCCGCCAAGCGCAAGGAAAGCAACGCCTCACGACTGCAAAGCGCGCTCGAAATCATTCTCGTACGCTAGAGGTATTTTACCCACATCGTCAAGTACGATTCTCGGGCGATAAGGGAATGTGGCGAGCATTTCGCGCGTGGTCACGCCCGAGAGTACCAGGAGTGTGTCAATTTCGGTCTCAATGCCGGCAACAATGTCGGTGTCCATACGGTCGCCGATGATAATCGTGTCCTCGCGCTCGGTGCCCAGCCGCTTCATCGCGTGACGCATCATCAGCGGGTTTGGCTTGCCGACATAGTAACAGGAGCAGCCGGTGGAGAGCTCAATCGGCGCGACGAGGGCGCGCGTGGCCGGAACGGTACCGTTTTCTCCGGGGCCGGTCAGATCGGGATTCGTGCCGATGAGCCGGGCGCCCTTCTGCACCAGCCAGATCGCGCGCTCAATTTTTTCATAGTTATAGGTGCGGGTTTCTCCGACGACAACATAGTCCGGTGTTTGGTCGTTCATGGAGAAGCCCGCGTCATACAGAGCCCCGAGCAGCCCGGGCTCTCCGATGACGTAAGCGCTGCCGCCCGGACACTGGGAGGATAAAAATTCGGCGGTGGCCAGAGCGCTGGTGTAAAAGTGCTGTTCGTCCACGCAGAGGCCGAGGCGGTTGAGCTTTTGTGCCAGCTCGCGCGGCGCGCGCTCCGAGGCGTTGGTCAGAAACAAATAGCGCTTGCCCGTGTTTTCCAGCCAGCCGATAAACTCCTTTACGCCGTCAAGCAGCCGGTTGCCGTGATAGAGGACTCCGTCCATGTCGCTGATAAACCCCTGCTTTTTCCAGATGGTTTTCACAAAGCTTTCCTCCCCTTATGTGGAGCGCTGCGGCGCGGCCTGCGCCTTCGCGCCCGCCGGAGCCTGTCCGGCCCGCGCGATTATGCGGGCGCCGGCCCGCCTGACGACTCGTCGTTGTCGGGCGATTTTTCCGTTTGATCCTCATCGGGGAGCGCGGGGGCGGCGGCTGCCTCCTCGCCCTCGTCGTCGGAGGGGGAAAGGGCCTGGGCGGGTTTTGCAAAGTCCATCGGCGTATACAGGCCGCTGCCCACGCCAATTGAAAGGCAGGTCATGAACAAAAACGCAAACGCCAGCCGGCACAGTGTCGCCCAGGAGGGCTCGGCGGTCTGGAGTACGGCGCTGGACTGATTGAGCAGCGAGTACAGCCCGAAGGCCAAAAGCGACAAAAGCGAAAAATAAACGCCGATGCCGCTGTAAAAGAGCGAGCGTCTGACATTGCGGCGGTCAAAAAAGAAGCCCGCCACGCTGAACACCGAGAGCGTAAGAAATATGAGGGTAAACATGGTGTACAGGAAGGACAGCAGCACGGGATTGGCAGCGTGCTCCCAAAAGTCCAGGACAAGCGTGTAGCAGCACCAGAAAACCACAATGGTGAAGTAGAACCCCGTCGTGGGCGAAAACTTCCGGCGTGAAGACGATGCGTATATGCCGCCGAGGCCAACGCAGGCCAATATGGTCAGCAGGATGTACATCAGCCGGGACATGGCAAAATTCTCAGCCAGAGAGAGCGCGTCAAAGACCAGCGAGGCGATCAGAAACGCCGTGGCCAGTAGCATGGCGAGCTTCCAGACGGCGGACGGCGCGGCCTTGCCCGGTTCGGACGGCGCTGCGCCTCTGGCGAAAAGGCCGACGCACAGGGCCGCCGCGAGGGTCAGCGCGCCGAGGGCAATGGTCAGCGGGCTCCAATGCACCAAAAGCTGTGTGTCGTGGTCAAAAGCATACATAAGCTCGTAGGCGCGGATCACGCCGCCGATCAGACCCAGAATCAAAGCGGCCAGCAGGCTGGCGGTACCTTTTTTCACAGTAACCCTTCCTTACCAAAAAATGGGGTTTCCCGGCATGGGATGTGCCTTTCCACAAGACATGGAAAGGCACCGGTTTGCCAAGCGCATTCGGCGCGGCGCGGCGTCAGCGGTCGGCAATGGGGACGTAGTCCACTTCGGGAGCCAGCGCCTTATAGGCCGGGCGGATGATTCTGCCGCCGTACAGCGCCTCTTCCATGCGGTGCGCGCACCAGCCCGAGGCGCGGGCGATGGCGAACAGCGGCGTATACAGCTCCGACGGGATGTTGAGCATCTCGTAGACAAGCCCGGAGTACATGTCCACGTTGGCGCACATGATCTTGGCGTCGCCCTTGGCCTTGAGGAACACCGCCGGGGTGAGGCGCTCGACAGACTCCAGCAGCGTAAAGGCCTCCAGCATGCCGTGCTTGGGCGCAAGCTCGCGAGCGTACTTCTTCAAAATGTTCGCGCGCGGGTCGGACAGGGTGTACACCGCGTGCCCCATGCCATAGATGAGGCCCGAGCCGTCGCCGAGCTTTTTTTCGATGACGCGCGTGAGCACGCTCTCAATTTCTTCGTCATCGGTCCAGTCCCTGACGTTCTCGCGGATGACGTCGAACATCTGCATGACCTTGATGTTGGCGCCGCCGTGACGCGGCCCCTTGAGCGAGCCGACGGCCGCCGAAAGCGCCGAATAGGTGTCGGTGCCCGAGGAGGACAGCACGCGGGTGGTAAAGGAGGAGTTGTTGCCGCCGCCGTGCTCGGCGTGCAAAATCATGCACAGGTCGAGCAGGTGCGCCTCTTCCTTGGAGTATGCGGAGTCGGGGCGGATCATGTGCAGGAAGTTCTCGGCCAGCGACACGCCGTCCATCGCGTGGTGCAGGATGAGGCTCTCGTGGTCGTAATAATGGCGCTTGACCGCGTACGCGTGCGCCACGATCGTCGAGACGCGCGCAATCAGCTCCATGCTTTGGCGAAGCATGTTCTGGAGCGAGCAGTCGTCGGGATTTTCATCATAGGAGTACAGCGCCAGAATGCCGCGCGCGAGCTTGTTCATGATGTTGGGGCTCGGCGCCTTGAGGATCATATCCTCGGTAAAGCCCGGCGGCAGCGTGCGCAGCTCGCACATGGCCCTGTCAAACTCGGCAAGACGCGTCTGGTTGGGCAGCTCGCCGAAAAACAGGAGGTGCACGATCTCCTCAAAGCCAAACCGGCCCTCGTTCACGACGGCGCCCACGAGATCCTCAATGCTCCGCCCGCGATACAGGAGCCTGCCCTGGATGGGAACGCGCTCTCCGTCCTGCATCACGGCGCCGTGCACGGCCCCGACGCGCGTAATGCCCGCCAGCACGCCTGTGTTGTCCGCGTTGCGGAGCCCGCGTTTAATGTTGGAGTTTTCATAACTCTTTGGGTCAATGTAGTTATACCGGGGATATTCTTCGCATAGATTTTCGATAAACAGTCTGGTTGATTCGGTGTAAGCGCTTAACATCGAAAGCTCTCCCTTCTCCACAATACAGTGAAACGCGTCTGCGACCCTGCGCCGCTCTATAAAAACTTGCCTTGCCGAAAATCGGCGCGCCCCGCCTTGCAAACTGACTGTGCCGCAAACCGCGCCGTCAGAGAAAGAGGGAAGCTGCCCTCAACAGAGATAATTGTTAAAAAACATCATACCTTTTTCAGCGCCGAAAGTCAAGGCGGGTTTTGCCGGATATGAAGAATATGAAAGTTTTGTGACGCCGACTTGCAATCACGGGAGGGCTTTATGAAACAGATCTTAATGGTGTGCGGGGCGCTGCTGCTGGTTGCCCTGCTGCTCCCGCTGCTGTCGGGGAAGAGCCGGGCGGTGCCCGGGATCCCCGAGCTCCAGCCGCGCGTCCAGGTGGGACAAGCGCCGCAGGCCTCGACCGCTCCGGAAGAGAAAGAAGCTCCGGTGTCGGGCTCAGACGGGCTGACGATGATCCGCGTGCAGACGGCGGGCGGTGTTGTGACACTCAGGCTCAGCGAGCTGCTGGCCGGGGTGGTGGCCGGCGAAATGCCGGCGGCGTTTCCGCCTGAGGCGCTCAAGGCGCAGGCGGTGGCGGCGCGCACCTATATTCTGCATGAAATGAGCGCAGGGGAGAAGCATCCCGGGGCGGACGTCTGCGACGATCCGGCCTGTTGCGCCATCTACCGGCCGCTCTCGCAGACCGCCGAAGGCTGGGGCGAGCGCGCCGACGAGTATGTTCAAAAGGTGGAGAGCGCGGTGCTGGAGACGGACGGGCAGATTGTCGTCTATGACGGGGAACCCATTCTGGCGGTCTTTCACGCCGTGTCGTCGGGAAAAACCGAGCGGAGTGCCGACGTCTGGGGAACAGACCTTCCCTATCTGCAGAGCGTGGAGAGCCCCGGCGAGGAGCGATCGGCAAACTTCCGAAGCAGCGTTACGATGACCGTGGCAGAGTGCCGCGCGGCCATTCTGTCCGTCTGGCCGGACGCCGTGCTTGAAGGGGCGCCCGCGAAATGGTTTGCAGAGATCGTCCGCACGCGGTCCGGCGCCATAAAAACGCTGAGCGTGGGCGGCGTTCCTGTAACGGGCGGGCAGGCGCGCGCCGCGTTCGGGCTGCGTTCGGCGCACTTTGACGTGTCGGCGGACGGTGACGCGGTCACCTTTGACGTCATCGGCTACGGCCACGGTGTGGGCATGAGCCAGACCGGCGCGGCCGCGATGGCCGAGGGCGGCGCCGACTACAAACAGATCCTGGCCCGGTACTATCCAGGGACGGAGATCGCCCACGGATAGCAGACAAGCCCAGCAGTCGCGATTCCAAAGCTTTTTTCGACCAGCAAATCCGGAATACTTCGCCGCATTGGGGCGCTTGTGCGCCTCCAATCTTCCGGATTTGACAGCTCGCCGCTGTGCGGCTTTGGGTCGAAAAAGTCTTTGTCATCAGCCTCAAGACTGCGGCTCTCAGACCGCGTGAAGTTTTTTTCGTGCGGTTCTCCGGGGAAAAAGAGAGCGTGCCGGGCACGTCGGTTCGGTTTATCGGGTGTTTTGCGGGCGGCGCTTCTTCCGCGCGCGGCGCCGAGGCAGTCAGCCAGGGGTTCCGGCACATAAGCTATATTACCTGCATGGCAGGTAATATGAGACAAAGGATGAGTCAGTGATGTGCGGCAGGTTACATTCTCGCGGACGCCGTAGCGGCTCAAATCGCTGTGGCGGATCGAGTCAAAACTCCGGGCGGATCGGCGGATCGCGCTGCGGGTGCAGACGGCGCCGGCGCAGGTGCGGATAAAAGGGATGTTGACCCATGGCTGGGCGGCGGGCAGAGGGGAAAACCTGGCCGCTGCCCTGCCATGAGTGGCGATGGAAAAGACAAAACTTTGCAGAAAAGTGGGACAAGTCCACTCGGCGCGGCGCGGAGAACGCCGTGGCAGAGCGCTTTGCGGAACCGGCGAAGCCATAAACTGGAAACAGGGCAGAATGCACTATAAAAAGCCGATTGAAAACGATTACGATAGAAGGATTGACAAACTCAGGCAATCAAGTTATACTATATTTATGGCCCGTTGCGGCGTTCCCGCAAAGGGAGGATCACGGGATTCCGGCAAAGCGCGGGAAAAGGTCTGGACCCTGTTGGCAAAATATTACAGACGAGCGTCGCCCCGGAGCCAAAGCGTTATCATGGCGGCCCGCCCTGCGCAAGGAGAAGCGGCGGCCCTACATAATTGAATGAAAGAAGAAAGGCCCGTTTATCGGACAAGGTGAGGAGGAGTTGAGGCGAGTTCTTGGTTTGGTGCGCAGGGCTTACGCGGGGAAAACAATACAGACCTTTTATACAGGCAACAAAGCGACATACTTTATTCAGAATCACCGAAACAGGAGGGATGCGAGTCAAAAAGAAGGGTAAGCAAAGGTACCGGGAGAGAATCCGGCAGCGTATCACATATCCGTTCCAAGGCGCACCTTTGTATAAGTAAACATAGACTGGAGATGCGAACAATGAAAATTCGAAAAATCATGACATTTGTTCTGGTCGTAATGATGCTGCTGGCCACCGTGCTTCCGAGCATTCCGGGCGCCGCGGTCACGTCGGGTTCGTTGAAGTTCATCGACGAAACGCGCGATCAGCTTGACTCATCGATCCAGACGGCGCGCATTATCAGGGCGTCGGCCACCGGCGGCGTAAACTGGGGTGCCGAACCCGTGTCTTTTACGTTCTACTTAAACGATTACGATGGCGTGACGCTGAGCGTGGACATCGCCGATACGTCGGTTGCGGCCGTTGACCTCGTTACATATCGGTCGTCGCTGGATGGCACGGGCGACTTTTACGGCCTCAACGGCAACATCCTGGTGCTGAAGCCCGAAAAGGTCGGAAACACCAAGGTGACCGTCACCGCGTACAAGGATGGCGAGACCGCTGTGTGCTCCTTTACGCTGGCCGTAAACCTGTATGAGGACACCGGCGAGTACGTGTGGAGCGACATGAAGGTCCAGGGTGCGGGCTGCGTTACCGGCTACATCTTCCACCCCTATGAAGCGGGCATCCTTTACGCCAGCACCGACGTGGGCGGTGCGTGGAGATTTGACTTTGAGTATGACGACCAGGGCAAGACCATCGGCGGAAACTGGGTGGAGATCAGCAAAGGACTTCCCTCGGGCGCCGGTCAGTCCCGCGGCATCGGCGTTGATCCCACGCCGGGCCGTGAGAACTGGGTGTACCTGGCCTACGGCGGCAACCTGCTCCGTTCCGAGAACCGGGGCGATACCTGGTATATCGTGAGCACTGCCACCGGCGTGACCATGGGTGGCAACAGCGGCAACCTGCGCGGTCTGGGCGGCGACAACCTTGTCTGCATTCCCAACCTGAAAGAGGGCGCGCCGGCGGGCTCTGAGAATCCAGACGACTATGGCGATCCGACGATGTACATCATGGGCGCCACGAACTACCGTATTTCCACGGACAGCGGAGCGACTTGGAGCGGCATCCAGCCTGAAGGCCTCCCGCCCGTCAATGCGGCCGCCGACGGCATCTTCTACGACAAGACTAATTCAAGCTTCAGAGTGATGAACTTCGCAAACGCCACGGCGGTCAACAACGGAGCCTATTATTCAGCAGACGGCGGCGTGAACTGGGCGGCGCTGCCCGGCCAGCCTGGCGTATATGAAGGAGCGAGATACTATTTCCCCTGCAAGACGACATTCACCCCGCCCGACGCTGAGGGATACCGCTACATTTTTGTCAGCTACTCAGTCTCGCACAACACCGGCGCGCAGGTCAATGACGGCCAGCGCGGCGACGGATGCGTCTTCCGCTGGAAAATTGACGCAGCCGGCGTCCTCCAGAACAACGCGGACGGCAACACAGACGGCGTAAACGTAACCCCGCAGATGATCTACGGGACGCCCGTCCATCCGCAGCCGGCAAACAACACCAATGACAACCGCATGGCCGGCGTGCCCATCTCCGGTCTTGACGCCGGCCCGGACGGCGCGATCATCGTCGGTACCCACAACACCGACCCCTACCGCCTCGACACCAGGACGACCAACCGCGGCATGGAGACCGTGTTCCGCTCCCTGGACTACGGCGAGACATGGTTCCCGGTGCTGGCAGGTTACGACATGTTCGGCTATCAGGTCTACGGTGAAAAGTCGGGCCTGGCCTCGGCTGCCGCCAACGGCGAGCTGAACACCAACAAGTGGAGCGCCGAAGTGCAGGCTGCGAACCCCGGAACCTCCACGGGCACAGAGGCCTGGTGGGAGCCCTGGACATTCCTGCACTGGAACTTTGCCCCCAAAATCAACCCCCACGACGCGGACAATATGTTCATTCACTCCGGCATGGGCAGCTATGTGGCCTATAACCTCACGGCGCTGGACGAAGTTGGCGCGGCGAAGGCCGTACCCAACGCCCGAAACGCGAGAGGTCTGAGCGTCGCAGAGGCCAGGATCGGCCTGTTCAGCACAACTGTCGACAGCGGCACAGACGAGTCGAGCAGAACGCTGGGCATGACCATCGCCGACACGCGCCGGACCAGCGATTATAACGACTTCAGGATTTACAGCGTCAACAACTCCCCCGGCGGCCTGCTCACCAGAGCCGATCAGGTCAAGTGGGAGACGGCCCCCGGCCTGTACATGACCGTGTGGAAGAGCGGCATGCAGAGCCCTGCCTCGGGACGCAACATTCTGTTGGCCACCGTCTGCGACTACACCCCGTTCAGATTCGAGACGGTCGGCGACAATCCCTGGAGCGCCGGCGGCTACGGCCAGTGGATCGATCCTGTATATAACGACCTGTATGACGGCTCCGCCGGCGGGCAGGGCACAGACTGGCGCATATATACCAATGACATCGACGCTAAACTGCTGCCCGCGAAACCGGCAGACGATATTTCAAACGGCGGGACAAAGAACTATCAGATCTTTGCCTCCACTAGCCGCGGCATTCACGCCGACCTCGTCGACTACCCCGACGCCAACCCCGACATCGTTGTGTCCGTTACCCGCATGGACTGGCACTTCTTATCCAGGGGCGGCGCGACCATCAGCTTTGACGGCGGCCGGATCTTCCATAACCTTCCCAGCAACTATTCGGTGATCGCCAACTCTTGGGAGCCCCACCCGTCCGGCGCTCTGCTGGGCAGAGAGGCAACCGGCATCCCGTCCACCATCCAGACGCGCATCAACAATTTCGTCGTGTCCTCCTCCACTGCGGGCGTCCAGTCCGGTTGGGTCACCATCAACGCGGACGCCTCGGTGGTTTTCTGGGGCGTTGGTGCAAACGCGCAGGCCCAGCACGTATTGAGAACCAAATCGGTCGACGGCGACCCGACGACTCTGGGCAAAGCCTGGATTCAGCCCACGTTCTACGCCGAGGCTGCCCCTGGCACCACCGAGATGAGAGCCGCCAACGTCGTCAGAATCTACGCCGACCGCGTGGATCCGGATGTGTTTTACGGCTTCTCCAACACGGTGGTCGGAGACACCAACTTCCTTGTCAGCCTTGACGGCGGACTGACCTTCCGTCCCGTGCCCGTGTCGGGCGGCATCCCACTTACAAATGTCGGAAGTATAGACGCCTATTCGGGAATGGCCCGCGTTGTCAAGGGCGAAACCGGCAAGTTCGGCACCCTCTGGGTGGACGGCAACGGGCTTTGGAAGCTCGTATATGACAAAGAGACCAACACGGCGACCGCTACGCAGGTTTCGGGAACTGAGGGATTCACGCTGGGCAACAGGAGCGGCACGGGCCTCAGCACGGACAGCGGCGCAAACGGCGTCCTTTACGCCGTCGGCACCAGAACCGCGTCCACTTCCCTCGACTCCGGCACCGGCATCTACCGTTCGCTGGACAACGGGCAAACCTGGGGAAAGATCTCCCCGACCGCGACCAACGGCGGAGAAACCACCACCAGCGCGGACGGCAGCGTTAGTAACCCGTACCGCAACGACAACTGGGGCTTCCCCGACATCCGCTCCGTCACGGGCGACCCGCGCGTCTTCGGCCGCGTGTACGTCAGCACCGGCAACGTGTCCGGCGGCATCCGCTGCGGAGAGATCAAGGTGAATCTGATTGAGAGCGGCATGGAGCCGCTGGAAGCCACCATGCCCGTGACCACGATTGTGGAGCTTCTGCCCGCAACGCTACCCGTGTACGCCGACGCGAAGTTTAACGGCGCCGAGGTGACCTTTGAGGGAACCACCGCCGTCATTGAAAACGGCAAAGCTGTGCTGAAAATTGCGGCAGCGCCTGTGGCGGGCAACTATAAAGTCACGGTCGCATACGGCTCGCAAACGAAGGAGATCGCCATCAAGGTGGCAACCTCCGAGGGCCTGTGGACACCGCGGTTCGAGGGCGGCAACATTACCTTTGCCGCGCCGGTCTCCCTGAAAGCCGACGCCAAGGCGCTGCTCAACGGGGCCCAGGTCGACTTCCGGCAGATCGATCCGTATATCCTCAGGGCGGACGTATCGAGCGCCCTTGTCGAGCAGAGCAACAAGCTGGTCATCAGCGGCGTGAAGTACCCAGAGCTGTTCCCGTCTTACAAGTTCACCTTCACCTTCAACTTCTGACCCCCCTTCGCCTTCTCTTTTTTCCTCCATTGGCGGCCAGAAATGACCGTCAAAACGCCGGGCCCGCCGCCAAAGGCGGTGGGCCCGGCGCGGGCTGTCAAAGAACCGAAGGTTCTTTGACAAAACGAGGATCGGATCAAACAGCTTAGGCCTTTTCGTCCCAATCGACTCGAAGGGAGTATGCATATGAAATACGGATTTTTTGACGACGCCGCGAGAGAATATGTCATCCATACGCCTCAGACGCCGCTTCCCTGGATCAATTATCTGGGGAGTGAGGCGTTTTTCAGCCTCATCTCCAACACGGCGGGAGGATACAGCTTTTACAAGGACGCCCGGCTGCGCCGCATCACGAGATACCGCTATAACAACGTGCCAGCCGACGGCGGCGGGCGGATGTACTATATTTGTGACGGCGACGCCGTCTGGAATCCCGGCTACCTGCCCTGCAAAACGCCGCTCGACCGTTACGCCTGCCGGCATGGCTTAGGGTACACGGTGTTTGAGGCCGCGAAGAACGGCCTGTCGGCCGGCCTGACCTGTTTTGTTCCACTGGGCGTCAGCTGTGAAGTAAACCGCCTGACCCTGCGCAACGACAGCCCGGCAGCCAAGACGGTGACTCTGTTCAGCGCCATGGAGTGGTGCCTCTGGGACGCCGTGGACGACTCGAGCAACTTTCAGCGCAACCTCAACATCGCCGAGGTGGAAGTAGACAACGGCGTGCTGTACCACAAGACCGAGTACCGCGAGCGGCGCGACCATTACGCGTTTTTTGGCGTCAACAGGGAAGTGAACGGGTTTGACACCGACCGTGACGCGTTTTTGGGCGCGATGAACGGCTGGGACAGCCCCGAAGCAGTGACGCTGCGGCAAAGCGGCAATACGGTCGCGCATGGGGGCGCGCCGATGGCCGGTCACATGTTCAAGCTTTTGCTCGCGCCCGGCGAGCAAAAGAGCTGCGTGTTTGTGCTGGGCTATGTTGAAAACGAGCGCGACAGGAAGTTTGACGCGCCGGGCGTCATCAACAAGGAAAAGGCGCGCGCTATGTTGGAAAAATTTGCCACCGACGAAAAGGTCGAGCTGGCGCTTGGAGAGCTGGCGGCCTACTGGGACGCGCTGCTGGGCCGCTTTCAGGTGAGCAGCCCGGACGACAAGCTGGACCGCATGGTCAATATATGGAACCAGTACCAGTGCATGGTGACCTTTAACATGAGCCGGAGCGCAAGCTACTATGAGAGCGGCATTGGGCGCGGCATGGGCTTTCGGGACTCCTGCCAGGATTTGCTGGGGTTTGTGCATCTCATTCCCGAGCGCGCCCGGGAGCGTGTGCTGGACATCGCGGCCATTCAGCGCGAGGACGGCAGCACATGGCATCAGTACCAGCCGCTGACCAAGCGCGGAAACGCGGGTGCCGGGTGGGGGTTTAACGACGACCCGCTGTGGCTGGTCGCCTGCGTGAGCGCCTATATCCGCGAAACCGGGGACGACGGCATTCTGCGTGAGCCCGTGGCCTTTGACAACGCGCCGGGTACCGAGGCGCCGCTGTTTGAACACCTCCGGCGCAGCATACACTACACCCTTGCAAACCGGGGGCCGCACGGCCTGCCGCTGATCGGCCGCGCCGACTGGAATGACTGCCTGAACCTAAACTGCTTTTCCGAGGAGCCGGGCGAAAGCTTTCAGACCTGCGCAAACTACGAGAGCGGCGTGGCCGAAAGTGTGTTTATCGCGGGCATGTTCGTGCTTTACGGCAGGGAATACGCAGAGCTTTGCCGCCGCTTTGGCCGGCCCGAGGAAGCCTTTGAAGTATTGGCGCGTGTTGCCGACATGGAGCGCGCCATTGTCGAGCATGGGTGGGACGGCGCGTGGTTTGTGCGCGCCTACGACGCGTTCGGGCAGAAGGTGGGCAGCAAAGAGTGCGAGGAGGGGCAGATCTATATCGAGCCTCAGGGCCTTTGCGCCATGGCCCGGATCGGCCTGGAGCAGGGATACCCGCGCAAAGCGCTGGACAGCGTCAAGGCGCGCCTGACCACGCCGTACGGCACCTGCCTGCTGGCGCCCTGTTACTCTGTGTATCACAAGGAGCTCGGCGAGGTGTCGAGCTATCCGCCGGGCTTTAAGGAAAACGGCAGCATTTTCTGCCACAACAACCCCTGGATCAGCATCGGCGAGGCGCTCAACGGTAATGAGGAGGAGGCGTTTGCCGTCTACCGCCGCACCTGTCCGGCTTATCTGGAGGACATCAGCGAGATTCACCGCACCGAGCCCTATGTTTACAGCCAGACCATCGCCGGCGCTGCCTCGCCGAAGTTTGGCCAGGCGCGCAACAGCTGGCTGACCGGAACGGCCGCGTGGACGTTTGTCAACGCCAGTCAGTATATTCTGGGCATCCGTCCGGAGTTTGACGGGCTGAGCATAGATCCCCGACTGCCCGCCTCCATCGAGACGTTTTCCGCCACGCGGCTGTACCGCGGCGTGAAGTACGTCATCACGGTTAAAAACAGCGGGTCAGGCGACTACACGCTTTTTGCCGATGGCAGCTTGGTCGAGGGAAACGTCGTTACAGCCGCAAAAGGCGCCGGGGAAGTCAGCGTTCTTGTGACGCGCTGAGGCCCCGCCGCCGGCAAATGATTCAAAGAGGAGAACAAACCATGATTTGTCCGAGGTGTTCAAGCGAGAGAGTGGCTGTTCAGGCCGTGGCGGAAACGCAAAAACGCGGCTGCCTGACGACTGCTTTCTACATCTTGTTGCTCTGCGTACCCGTCATCGGCTGGATCGCGCTGTTTTTGCTCATCCGCGGCAAAAAGTCTAAAACCAGGAGCTATGCCGTCTGTCAGACCTGCGGCAAACGCTGGCGCGTCGGCTGAGGCTGTCAAAGCGCCGCCTCCGCGTCCTTTCGCTGCAAATCGCCGCAGCGGTTTGATCCGAACTGCCGTTTGTCAAAGAACCGAAGGTTCTTTGACAGCCTGTCCCGCTAAAGAACCTTCGGTTTGTTAGCGGGTTTGCGTGTCCGTCTTGACCGGACATGTCAAAAATGGTATACTATTCAGAGCATGTAGCGGCGGCACGGTTTTTCGCTGCTGAAAACAAGTGAAGCAGTGAGGGCACAGTCGGCGCGCTATACAAGGATTGTAAAGGCGGTGGATCGGTTTGAACTGCAGACGTTGCGGCCGTGAGCTTCCCGAAGGGGACGAAAAAGCCTGTCCCTATTGCGGCATCAGACAAGATACGTACATCGTTCCCCGCACGCAGTCCAAGTACACAAGACCCAAGATGAAGCGCGGCACCATGCTGTCCGTAGTGTCGGTGGCGCTTGTCGTCTTTATTGTGGCCGTGCTTGTTCCGGTTTTGCGCAACTTAAACCGCGGCATCCTGATGGAAAAAATCGAGCAGGCGTACGCCGATCAGAACAAGGAGACGCTGGCCATTTTGCTGGCCAACCTCAAGCGCTCGTATCCCGCGTCTGGGGAGGAGATCGACGACGCTCAGGAAATGCTGGATTCACTGCTCGGCAAGTCAACGCCACAGCCCGACGGGGACGCGGACAAGATCAGGCAGCAACAGATCCAGCATCTAATCGACACGGCGCAGGACAGCATTTTGCAAATACTCTCCATCAGTTTCATGGAGCCGAGCCCGCAGGGAACGCTGCATCTGAGCATTGAATGGAAAAATACCGCCGAAAAGGCGGTATCTGAACTCAGGTTTTCCGTGGAGGGGCTTGACGCCTCGGGCGCCACAGTGCCGCTCCACGACAAAGAGGCTACACGGGCCGGCCTGACCGTCACGGGCGAGGTGGCTGCCGGAAAGCAAAGCACGGCCACGTTTCTGGACGTCTGGGACAGCGGCCGGGTGGAGCGCGCCAAGCTCGTTTCGATCGTCGTCGAGTATGCGGACGGCTCCGCGGTCACGCTGCCGCAAGAGGTTATGGACGCTTTGTATAATTAGAGCGTGTTTACACGAAGCAAACAGCCCGTCTATTGGGCAGGCGTGGTGTTTTTCCGCGTTGTCTGAAGTGCTGATGCCCGGCCAAAGCCCTAGGAGATCTCGCGCACGACCGCGGTGACCAGCCCAAGAATCGTACAGTCAGATCCGTCAATGCGGCGATAGTTTGGGTTCTCAGGCATGAGCCAAACTTCGCCGTTTTTGATTTGAAGGCGCTTGACCGTGGCTTCGTCACTCAAAAGCGCGACCACGATCTGCCCGGAATCGGCGGAATTCTGCTTGCGCACCACGACATAATCCCCGTCGAGGATGCCGGCGTCGATCATCGAGTCGCCGCGCACCTCGAGCGCAAAATAATCCTTCGGGCTCGGTACGCGGTAGCTCAGCGTTCCCAGGACCTCCTCATGCGCGAAAATAGGCTGACCGGCGGTCACCTTGCCGATGATCTGCACGCTGTGTGAGTCGTGAACCGGGGCGAGCGCGCGCGTTTTATGATCATCTTTGCGGATCAGTCCGGCTTTTTGCAGGGACTTTAAGTGGGTGTGCACAGTCGAAGGAGAGCGCAGTCTGACGCCGGCGCAAATTTCACGCACCGAAGGCGAATAGCCGTGATCGTTGGAAAACGTCTCAACAAAAGCGAGGATCTCCCGCTGCTTGTCCGATACTTTTTTCATCTCAATCCCTCCATGACAACAGTATATCACATCCGAAGAGAATAAGCAAACGAATGTTCCGAAAAATTTCGTGAACATTTGACAGCGCGGTTTCCATAGCGCTGAGGCGTACAGACAAAGTCTGCATACAGGGGGAAGGACCACTATTTGCGAAGACCGCGCAAAGGAGTGTGGAGACTCTGTAGAGTGCACACTGAGCATGAGCGGCGCTACGCACTTTTTCACATTTAAAACAATTTTAATATTTGCCCTGAACTTTTGTAATAACTGTGGGGTATGCTATGGTTGTGAGCAGCAATAAGCAATCAGGCGAGCAAGCGTTAGTTTTTTCATGTCCCCCTCCTATTTACTAAAAGCAGGGTTAATCCCTGCTTTTTCTTTTGCCTTGCGGGGAAACCTGTGATCGCGGCGAAAAGCGCAGCGTTGAGGCGGCGCGCGCGGCACGGAGATAAGGGGAGTACAGATGGAACAGGAAGACTTTATGTGTCTGGCGCTCGCACTGGCGGAACAGGCCGAAGCTATGGACGAAGTTCCCGTGGGCTGTGTGGTCGTATGTGGCGGCGAAGTGGTGGGCAGGGGGTTTAATCTGCGCGAAACGCAGCAAGACGCCCTGGCGCACGCTGAGCTGTTGGCCATTCGCGAGGCCTGCGATACGCTCGGCAGCTGGCGCATCCCCGAGTGCGACCTCTATGTGACGCTTGAGCCCTGCCCGATGTGCGCGGGGGCGATGGTCAACGCGCGAATCAGGCGGGTTGTCTTTGGCGCAGCCGATCCCAAGGCGGGCGCCTGCGGGAGTGTCGTCGATCTATTCTCTCTGGCGCTAAACCACAAGCCCGCCGCGGAGGGCGGCGTACTCGCCGAGGAGTCCGCAGCACTGCTGCGCCGCTTTTTCGCGCGGCTGCGCAAGGGCTGATGATAAAACTTCCCCCGCTTTGTCAAAGAACCAAAGGCTCTTTGACAAAGCGGGGGTTTGGCGCATGTTTTTGCAAAGACACGCAAAGAAACGCTTTCCCGGATTCACTTCCGCGAAGACGCATTCTTTGACAAGGCAGGTTTATTCAGAGGGCTTAGGTTGCTTGCCGGCTCTGTGCTCAAGGACAAAAGAGACGGCGATGGGCGCAGACGCCAACAGGACGCTGACCGCAATGACCAGCGCAACCGGTGCGTCGGGAAGAGGGCCGGGAGACGTGAGGGGCACGTCATCCTGACCAAAAACCTCTGTTCCCGACGGCGCCGAAGCATCGTCCGGCCCGCCGCTCAACTGCGACGACAACACGAACGAGGTGGCCAATGCAGCAATAAGGGCCAAGATCATGATCATGGAGGAAATCTGTCTGTGTAACCTTCTCATTCTTCTTTATCCACCTTCACAGCTTACTGCATGTCCACACAGTTACCATAGCACGCAGGCGCACCCAAGTCTACTACCCCAAAAGGGTGGTTTGGGGGCGGCGTGCCGGCGGGGCCTTGTGCGGCAGGGGTAGTTTTGCCGGGTTTATCAGGCAAAGGAAGCTCTCGCGTCAGGATGCGGGCGAGGGCGGCGCAGGACTGGCGTCCGCATCCGCATTCGTCGAAGGTGACGCGCCATCAGAGGGAGAAGCCCCTTCCGGCGGCAAAGCAGGGTCGGACGGCAAAGTATCGGGAGAGGGCGAAGCATCAGGCGACGGCAAAGCGTCGGGCGAGGGTGAAGCGTCAGGCGACGGTGAAGCGTCGGGCGAGGGCGTGGACGGATGGTAAAACTCCTCCGGGGAGACGCCGTCGATGTCCACCAGCCTGGCGCGCAGAATCAGGCGTTCACGCGCGCTGCCCACAGGGTGACAGGTGACAAGCGTCAGGCAGTACTCGATGTCGTCTGTTTTACCCATGACCCAGTTTTCGGTGTTCTTGACGATAAACGTCGTAACGGTGGCGTAGGTGTATGTGTGGGCGTTGTTCTTCAAAATAATGAGGTCGCCCTCCTCCATCTTGTCCAGATGGCGGAACGGGTGCATGGCCCTTGTCACGCGGTGGCCGGCGACGACGCAGTTGCCCTGCTTGCCAAAAGCCGGTGTGCCGGGCGTGTGCCCGCAGCCGGCCTGCAGCACACGCGAGCTTTGCCCCTCAAACACGTTGACCGAAACGTCCAGCTTGGGGATCTTGATCGCGCCCACGCGCTCCAGCGGCGGCGGCGGGGTTGCCGGCTTCTTGGGGGAGTTGATAAAGCTGTCGTCCTGTCCCGGAAGCGCCGTGTCCTCGCCGTCTGTCGGGTCGGGCTCAAAGGAGGGCTGCGCCGCGCCGCTTGGGGAGTAGTCCTCTGGCAGGTCGACGTAGTCAACCGGCGGCGGCGTCGGGTCGGGCAGCGTATCAACGTTGAGTTCCTCCGGGGAGGCAAAAAGAGTGCGCCAGGGATAGCCGGCCGCTTCATACACGGCGGCGAACAGGATCAGCGAAAGCCCGATGCCGATAATCACCCGCGAAACGACCATGCGGGCCGATACAGGTCTCTTTTGTTTCATAGTCCCTCGCCTCAAATAATGATAGTTCCGGTCCCCGTTTTATCAAAGAACCTCCGGTTTTTTGATAGCATAACTCTATTATACCACAAATATTACGTTATGTGATCATTTTCTGCCGAGTGAAACAACTTTGCCTCCTGGATATCCAAGGATATCTGCCGCTGCAGCTCGCTGAGCGAGGGGAAATGCCGCTCCGGCCGCAAGAACTTGTCAAAAAGCACACAGATGGGCTTTCCGTACAGGTCGCCGTCAAAGTCAAAAAGTGTCGACTCAACCGTGACACGCTCGTGGTTGTCAACCGTGGGGCGCACGCCGACATTGGTGGCGGCTGCGTAGACAATGCCGCCAACCTCCACCGAGGTCGCGTACACGCCGTAAGCCGGATGCTGCACCTCGGGCGCGATGGAGATGTTGACGGTCGGAAAGCCCAGGGACGAGCCGAGCTTTCGCCCGTGTTCTACGAGGCCGCTGATCTGATGGCGGTGTCCCAAAAAGCGCGCGGCAGTCTGCATTTCGCCCTGGGCGACAAGCTTGCGGATATAGGTCGCGCTCACAGTAATGCCGTCGAGCTCCACGCGGCCGACAATGTCGCAGCCCATGCCGCGCGTGCCGGCGTATTCCTTCAAAAGCGAGGGATTGCCCTCGCCCCGATAGCCGAAGTGGAAGTCATGGCCGGCCACAACGTGCACCGCGCCGTATTCCTCCGAGAGGCGGCGGTCGACAAAGTCCTTCCAGCGCATCTGCATAAACTCCATGTCAAAGTGCGCGAGAATGATTTCCTGAATCCCATACAGCCGCCGCATCAGCTCGGCGCGCTCGGTAATCGTGAGCAGCAGCGGGACGGCGTGGCCGGTGATCAGCCGTTCGGGATGGCTGTCAAAGGTCAGCGCGGCCGGGGTGGCGTCCAGCTCTTTGGCCAGCGCCGCCGTGCGGGACAGCAGGGCGCCGTGGCCGATGTGGACGCCGTCAAAAAAACCAAGGGCGATTACGCGTCTCATGCGTTCACCTCAATAAAACTCTTTACAGGGTGCAATAGCCCCTGTCGTACACGGCCAAGCGCTCTGAACGCGCCGTCCGGCGCGTATACGCGCACCAGTTCGGCGTCCTCGTGCGATACACTGACGGCAAGCCCGTTGCCGAATGGGAACGCCTGATCCCCTGAGATCGAAACCAACGGCAAGTCGGGGAAAGCGGCGTCCACGGGAAGCAGGCGCTCTCGGCCCGCCTCGGAAAGCGACAGGGCGTCGCGCTCGGAAAATGGCCCGGACGCCTCGCGGCGCAGCGCAGTCAAACAGGCGCCGCAGCCCAAAAGACGGCCGATGTCGTCCACAAGCGTGCGGATGTATGTCCCTGCCGAGCAGAACACGCGCATGCGCCAGTGCCCATCCAGCGCCCCGAGCCACTCAATGGCGCAGATGCGCACCCTTCGAGGCTCGCGCTCGACGTCAATGCCCTGCCGGGCAAGCTTGTAAAGCGGCTGACCGTCGCGTTTGATCGCCGAGACCATCGGGGGAATCTGCTCGATATCGCCCGTAAACCGAGAAGCCGCCGCGCGCAGCTCGGCTTCGGACGGTACGGCGTCGAAGCGCTCGCGCACAGTTCCGGTGCAGTCCAGCGTGTCGGTGGTGTAGCCCGTCTGAAAGCTCGCCAGATAGGTCTTTTCCCCCGAAACAAAAGAAACCGCGCGCGTCGCCCTGCCCACAAAGCACAGCAGAACCCCTGTTGCCATGGGGTCAAGCGTGCCGCCGTGGCCGATTCTGCGCTCTGAGAGAATCCCGCGCAGCTTTGCCACAACGTCGTGGGAGGTCCACCCGGACGGTTTATCAATGACCAAAATGCCGTTAGGATTGCCCATAAAGTTTGTCCCAAGCCAACAAAACGGCCTCGCGCGCCTCGGCAAGAGTGCCCCTAAAGCGGCACCCGCTGGCGCGGGCGTGTCCGCCGCCGCCCAGTTCTCCGCAGATGGCGTTGGCCAAATACGGCTCGACGGTGCGAACGGATATTTTACAGGATTCGCTCTCCTGCCGGAGCATGAACCCCACCTCGACGCCCGCGATCTGCCGCGGAAGTGCCGAAATGCTCTCCAGATCGTCCTCGGTCGCGCCCGCTGCCTTGATCATATCGCCGGAAAGCGTTCCCAGCGCGACCTTCCCGCCATATAAGTACTCCATGCCGGACAGCACCATGGCCTCAACGCTGAAGCGGCTGCGTGATTTGCGGCCAAAGATCTCCTCGTTAATGGGGAATGGATCGACGCCGACGTCCATCAGCTCAGCAGCAAGGCGCAGTGTGGCGGCTGATGTGTTGGAGTAGCGGAAGCAGCCCGTGTCGGTTACGATGGCAAGGTACAGCGGCGTGGCCATGTCGAGGGTGAGCGGCAGGCCAAGCCCCTGGCAGAGCAGCGCGTAAATCACCTCGCCGCAGGCAGCGGCGTTGGGATGAACAAGATTAAGCCCGGCGAAGGACTCTCCGTCGGGATGATGGTCGATTTTCAAATCGACCGAAAGGCCCCAAAAACAGCCGGGCATGAGGACGACCTTCGCGGTGTCGACCGCGACAACCGTGTCGGACCGCGTGGTGGCCCCGTCCGGCAGGTAGGGCAGAACAAACGGCAGATACCGCGGCGTAATGTCCGGGTTCGGCGCAACAAACGCCGCCTTGCCCAGGCGGCGCAGTCCGGCGCACAGAGCGGCCGCGCAGCCAATGGTGTCGCCGTCGGGGGCGATGTGGGTGAGGATGAGAAAATTGTCCCGGGAGAGTAAAAACTCGGCGGCCCGCCCAAGCCCGACAGCCTGCGGTTCAACAGCGGTCATGACGGCTCCCCCGTATTCAGTTTTTCAAGAAGGCCCAAGATGCGCGCCCCCTCCTCAATGGAGTCGTCCAAAATGAAATGCAGCTCGGGCGTCTGGCGCAGGGAAAGGGTGTGGCCGATTTCTCGCCGTAAAAACCCGGACGCGCTTTTCAGCCCGCGCAGCACGGTCTGGCCGTTTTCCAGAGCGCTGATATAGATATTTGAGAGGCTGAGATCCCGCACGGTATCCACACGCACGACGCTGACCAGACCCGCGACGCGCGGATCCTTCAGCTGAGAGATCAAACGCGACAGCTCGCGCTGGATCTCCCCGTTAATCTGCAAAATGCGGTTTCCCGGCACGATAAAACCCTCCTGTTCGCGCGTAAAGCGGGGTTACGCCTTGACTTCCTCGTCGGCAAAGGCCTCGATGATGTCGCCCTCCTTGATGTCGTTAAAACGTTCAAGGGAAAGACCGCATTCGTAGCCCGAAGCCACTTCTTTGGCGTCGTCCTTGAAGCGCTTGAGGGACGAAAGCGTACCCTCATGCACGACGATGCCGTCGCGGATCAAGCGCACAGAGGCGTTACGCACCATTTTTCCGTCCAGCACATAGCTGCCGGCGATGGTGCCGATGCTGGAGGCCTTGAAGATCTGCCGCACCTCGGCCCGGCCAAGGACGACCTCGACAAAGCGGGGGGCAAGCATGCCCTTCATAGCGGCCTCTATTTCCTCAATGCAGTCGTAAATCACGCGGTACAGGCGCAGGTCGACATTGGCGCGGTCGGCGCTCTGCCGCGCCGCGGGATCGGGCCTGACGTTGAAGCCCACAATGATGGCTGAAGCCGTCGAAGCGAGAAGAATGTCGGACTCGTTGATGGCGCCGACGCCACTGTGCACGATGTTGATGCGCACCTCGTCGTTGCGAATCTTTTCCAAAGAGGCCTTGAGGGCCTCGGCCGAGCCCTGGACGTCGGCTTTAATGATAATGGCAAGCTCTTTAAGCTGGCCCTCCTGAATCTGGGCGTAAATATCCTCAAGCGAGACCTTGGAGGCGAGCGGACGGGCATTGTCGTCCTTTTCCTGCTGCTTGCGCTGCTGGACAAGCTCTCGGGCCATGCGCTCGTCCGCGACCGTGTGGAACACGTCGCCCGCGCCGGGGACCTCGGACATGCCGACCACCTCGACGGGGATGCTCGGGCCGGCCTCCTCAAGCTTGTGGCCGGTGTCGCTGTACATGGCGCGAATGCGACCGACCGATTTTCCGGCAATGACAATGTCGCCCTGCTTGAGCGTGCCGTTCTGCACGAGCATTGTGGCGACAGGACCGCGGCCTTTATCCAGCTTGGCCTCGATCACCGTGCCGCGCGCGGTACGGTTGGGATTGGCCTTTAAGTCGCGCATCTCGGCGGTCAGCAAGAGCATCTCCAGCAGATGGTCGAGGCCCTCGCCGGTTTTGGCGGAAACTTTGCACACAATGGTGTCGCCGCCCCACTCCTCGGGAAGCAGCTCATATTCGGTCAGCTGCTGCATGATGCGGTCGGGGTTGATCCCCTCTTTGTCCATCTTGTTGATGGCCACAACAATGGGAATTTCGGCAACCTTGGCGTGGTTGATGGCCTCTATGGTCTGCGGCATAATGCCGTCGTCGGCGGCAACAACCAGGATGGCAATATCGGTGACGGCCGCGCCGCGCGCGCGCATAGAGGTAAATGCGGCGTGCCCCGGCGTATCCAAAAACGTGACATAGCGGTCGCCCACCTGGACACGGTACGCGCCGATGTGCTGTGTGATGCCGCCAAACTCTCCGTCCACGACGCGCGCCGAGCGGATTCTGTCAAGCAGGCTCGTCTTGCCGTGGTCAACGTGACCCATCACAACGACCACGGGGTCGCGCGGCAGGAGGTTCTGGCCGGCGTCGTCGCTGTCGTCGATCAGGCGCTCTTCAATCGTGACAATGACTTCCTTCTCCACCTTGGCGCCAAACTCCATCGCGACAAGAGAGGCCGTGTCGAAGTCAACATTTTGAGAGAGGGACGCCATGACGCCCAGCTTCATCAGCTGCCTGACCACTTCCGAGCCGGTCTTCTTCAGGCGCAGAGCCAGCTCCTGCACGGAGATCTCTTCGGGCAAAAGCACCTTGAGTTTTTGTTTTTTCAGAGCTTCGATACGGAGCTTGCGCAGGCGCTCGGCCTCTTCCTGCCGGCGCTTCTGACTCATGAACTGGTTGGGCGGCTTCTTGTCGCCCGTGCGCTTGATCTTTTCCTTGCCGTGAGTCATCTTGTCGGCGCGGTCGGGCACCAGTTTGTCCACGCGCTCGTCATAGCGCGCCAGATTGACCTGCGCGCCGCGCGTGTCGACCACATGAACGGTGCGGTCAGGCTTTTTATGGGGCTGCTCAGCCGCCGGCATAGGCGCCTGTTTTTGCGCAGCGGCCGCCTGTGCTGCCTGCGGCGCTGCGTGCGCCGCAGGGGCAGTGACCGTCGCCTCGTGGGCAGCGACCGCCGCCTCGGGAGACTGCACAGCTTGCGGTGCCGGGGGAGTTTCAGGCGCAGCTGAAACGACCGTCTCGGCGGTCGGTTCAGGGGCGTGATACACCTCCGCGAACACAAGCTCAATGCTGTCGATTTGATTGCGCTGCGTAAAGCAGTCAAAAATCACATTGAGCTCCGCGTCGGTCAGCGCCTGCATATGATTTTTAGGCGCAGTCAGAAACTCGCTGACCACATTGGCCACATCTTTGGAATTCATTCCGAAATCCTTGGCCACTTCATGAACGCGGTATTTCGTCAAACTGCAGTCCTCCTTTAGAAATGGATTCGTTCAAGCTGGGTTGCGAAAGAACGGTCGGTGACTGAGACAAGCGCACAGGGCTTCTTGCCAATACTGTGCCCCAATTCTATCTTTGTATAGGGCACAATCAGCAATGCAATGCCCTGTTTTTCCGCCAAGTGGCGGGCGTTGCGCTCGGTGGACGCGCCGGCGTCGGACGCCAGAACCAGCAGGCGCGCTTTAAGGAGTCCGGCTTCGACCGGATTGGCGCCCCAAATGACCTGACCGGCTTTCATTGAAAGCCCAAGAAGTCCCAAGAACCTATCCATGTTCCTCCATCTGAAGACGAAGCGCCTGGTATACGGCGTCGTCAATAGGGCCGTGCAGCATGCGCTCCAGCGCTCTGTTTTTTTGAACCTTCTTCAGGCAGTCCGCCTGGGGACATAGATACGCGCCGCGTCCGGGCTTTTTGCCCGTGGTGTCGAGAGAAATCTCGCCGAGGGGCGAGCGCACCACGCGAATGAGCTCCGGCTTGGGCTTATGCTCGCGGCAGCCCAAACACTGTCGAACCGGAGGGGCTTTCATTCGGCAATCCTCGAAAAGGGGCGTATGTCGATTTTGTAGCCTGTTAATTTGGCGGCCAGGCGGGCGTTTTGGCCCTCCTTGCCGATCGCCAGAGACAGCATGTCGTCCGGCACGACCACACGGCAGAGCTTGGAGTCGGCGACAACCTCAACCTCCAAAACGGTGGCCGGCGAGATGGACTGCGCCACATACTCGGCCAAATCGTCGCTGTAGCGGACAATGTCAATCTTTTCTCCGCGAAGCTCGGAGACTATGGTGTTGACGCGCTGACCCTTCGGGCCGATGCAAGCGCCGATGGGGTCGACGTTGGGATCGTCCGACCAGACTGCCATTTTGGTGCGCTGGCCGGCCTCCCGCGCGATGGACTTGATGTGGACAACACCGTCGGATATCTCGGGGACATCCAGTTCAAACAGTCGCTTGACCAGCCCGGGATGAGTGCGTGAAATTAAGATTTGCGGGCCCCTTGTGGATCTGCGCACTTCGACGACATAGACCTTTATGCGGTCGCCGTCGCGAAGAACCTCGCCCCTGACCTGTTCTCCCGGGGACAAAAGCGCCTCGGTGCGGTCGGCCTTGCCGCCGATTTCAACCACGACGTTTCCGTTGCGCTGATCTGTGCGCGACACGACCGCCGTGAGGATCTCATGCTCTTTAGAGGTGTATTCCTGAAAGACCATGCCGCGCTCTGCTTCGCGAATGCCCTGAATGATCACCTGCTTGGCCGTTTGCGCTGCAATGCGTCCAAAATTTTTCGTGGGGATCTCTATGTTGACAACGTCGTCAAGGTTTGCGCCGGGGAAGAGCTCTCTGGCGGCCAGAAACTCCAGCTCGTGCGCCGGGTTGGACACCTCTTCCACCACCGTTTTTTTGACATACATGTGAATTTCTTTCTTCTGTTCGTCAAGATCGACCACAATGTTATCCGACACGCCGGCGTTGTCCCGCCGGAAGGCGGTGGTCAGCGCCTGGACAATCTTCTCGTGCATATAGGCGCGGGGGATGCCCTTTTCTTTTTCGATCTGAACGATAGCGTCAAAAAATTCAGCGTTCATGTTTGATAATCTCCCCTATCACTCCGGCGTTATACCTCCACGTAAAGCCTGACCTGCGCCGCCTGCTTGCGTGGGAATGCCTTTGTCCCGTCAAGCTCTATGCTGTTTTCGTCAAAAGCGCTTAAAACGCCAATATGTTCCCGGGCGCCGAACAGTTGGACATACAGCTTCACCGAAACGCGGCTGCCCATAAACCTTGCAAAATCCGAGTCTCGTTTGAGCTCGCGGTCAAGGCCCGCCGACGACACCTGCAACACATAGCTCTGGGCAATGGGGTCGGCCTCGTCAAGCACCGGATCAAGCGCGTTGGACACCGCCTCGCAGTCCTCGATGGAGACGCCGTCCTGGCGGTCAATGACGATGCGCAGAACCTGCCGTCCGCCCTCGTTTCCAAAGCTTACGTCCCAAAGCTCAAGGCCCAGGGACTCCACCACCGGCCGCGCCAGCGTCGTGACAATCGATGTAATGCCCGCCATATATGCCGCGCTCCAGTCCTTGTCAATAAGAAAGAGTGGGATTTCCCCCACTCTCGGTCAACGTACCCTCAACACCAGATGTACTATACCACGGATTTCTAAAGAATGCAAGCATTTCTTTCAGGCTGTCAGAGAACTTTAAGCCCTGTTCAGGCTGTCAAAGATCCTTTGGTTCTTTGACAAAGCGCTTCTTTGACAGCCACAAGGGTTTCCCGAAATGAATCCGGGAAACCCTTGTGGTGTAATCTTTTAGTTTTCAGTGAGGCAAGTGCTTGCCGGCTGCCGTCAAAGAACCTCGCCTTAGGAACATTTCTCAAGAAAACCATGGGGGCGACCTGTTTCGCCTGCGGGTTGATTGTTTGCCGCAAAGCGCACAATTGGGGGAAACCATTTGGCGGGAGAAAAAGGATTAAAGAAGTAAAGCAGGCAAACGGACAAATAGGGAGCGTCTGTGTGAGCGCTGCCAGGTATAAGAGCGCAAAAATGCGGGAAAAATTAACAGATAAAACAGTCTTTTTACGGCGGCGATCTTCAGCCAAGTTGATTAAAATACGAAAGTATAATATACTGTGTGCGGCTAGGATTCCATTTGTTTGCCGAGAAAACCAGCGACGGTTTGCGCCAGCTTGTACTCGGTTTCGGAATAAGGCGTTGCGCTTTCCCCGAGCAAAAAGATCACGGTGCCTGAGACATCGCCTTCCGCGAGGATGGGGGACGCGATGCCGACATAGTATTTTTCCTGTCCGTCGACGACGGGCACTTTATGGTCGCCGGCCTTAAATTGATAGACCTGACGGCCTTCCATCAGCTTTTCAAGCTCTTCGCTCAGGCGCTTGTCGACAAGTTCGCGCCGGGGGGTGCCTGAGACCGCAATGATCACATCTCTGTCGCACACGGCCACCATGCAGCCGGTGGTTTTGCCCAGGGTCTCGCACATCTGCGCGGCGAAGGAGGAAAGCTCTCCCATGGGGGAGTACTTCTTAAAGATCACTTCGCCGTCTTTGTCCGTGTAGATTTCCAACGGGTCGCCCTCCCGGATTCTCATGGTTCTGCGAATTTCTTTCGGGATGACCACGCGGCCCAAGTCATCTATGCGTCTTACGATACCGGTTGCTTTCAAAGAGAAACCCTCCTACTTTGGTCTGATGCCGATTAGTATCCGTAGGATTGCCCATTATATGCAAAGCTCGCCGCATTTGCCGATGTTTTTACGCAGAGCATCGTCCAAACGCCACTGGCCACGGGAATTTTTGAAGGCCCTTCCGCCGGCGTTCCGCGAGCCCCAGGCGGCGCATTTTGCCGCGGGGCCACGTCCGGGAACGCCGGGAGGACACCTTTGTTGAAATGCGAGGAATGATATGAAGGCTTCAGGCATCATTTGCTGCGCCGTCCTTTTTCTTTTGCTTGCGGGATGCGGGCCATTTGAAAGCGGCGCGCCCCTCCCGTCGGCAGAGGCGGCTGCCGAACCTTCGCTTGGGCCCTCCGAGCAGCCTTCGCCGACGTCCTCGCCCTCACTCACGCCGCCGGTCACGCCGCCGGACAACCCCATGATCACCAAAAACTTTGACGGATTGACGCTGCAGGTGCGGCAAAGCTGGATTGAGTCCTCCATGGAGGAGGGCGTATACGCCTTTGTGCTCGACCAGAACTGTATGCTGCTGCTGCAGCAGATCGCGGTGGACGAAACCGTTTCGGATGAAGAGGTTGTCTCGGGCGTGATGGAAGCGCTGGCGCCCGGCCAGACCTACACGCCTGTCACGGTTTCGGGATTCAACGGGAAGATGTGCACTTATGTGTCCCCATCGGATGAGGACGGGGTCTTGGGCATTTCGGCCAGCTTTGTGCACGGTCGGACGCTGTCCACGCTCACGCTTCTGATGGCCGGCGGAACGCCCGAGACCGTGCAGGAGCAGTTTCGTCCGTTTTTGGAGTCGATGGGACTGACGGCTGCGCCGTAAGTCCCGCGTCAAGAAGAGCCCTCGCGCCAACGTCCTTTTGCGGTTTTCGTATCGAGCCTGACATCATCGATGCCAGGCTCTTGCTGGATCGAAAAACACAAAAGCGTTGAAAATTCAAGGTATAGGCAAATTCATTTCGCCGGAATCTTTCCTTGAAAACCTTCTCAGAGGTTTATTCCAATCTCTCGTTCATGTCGAAAAACAAAGTTTTTCGACAGCCTGAGGCCGCCTCAGCGGTTTGATCCTGCCCTCGTTTTGTCAAAGAACCAAAGGTTCTTTGACAGCCAGAGGCCGCTTCCCCAGCCTGTAGACAAAGGCCGTCTCTTCGTTCCTTTGCGCAAAACCACGTCGAGCCTGACGCCGAAGGCGGCTAGGCCCTGCTGGACTGGTTGAGCGCAAAGCATGGAAACAAGTGACTTTCTCGGATTCACTCCGGGAAAGTCACCCAATGCGCGTCTTCGCAAAGACGCGTTCCTGCTCCCGTTTGTAGACAAATCGAAGGTTTGTCTACAGGCTAAGGAAGCGGCCCCAGACTGTCAAAAAAGAGCTTTGCGCCTTCGTTCTTTTCCTGGATTCGCGTCGAGCCTGACGCCGCAGGCGGCAGGTTCTTGCTGGACTGAATCCAGGAAAAATAGGAACCACAACGGTTTCGGGAATTCATTTCTCGAAACCGTTTCCCAGCAAACCGCCTCAGCGGTTTGATCCTGCCCTCGTTTTGTCAAAGAACCAAAGGTTCTTTGACAGCCTGAGGCCGCTTCCCCATGAAAGGGGAAGCGGCCCATCCCTAAACCGATCGGATCATCGGCAGAAGACGTATCAACTTCAGAGCAGTTCTGAAGAGAATATCTTTATTTGGAGCCTCTTTCGTAGGACTCGATCATCTTTTTGACCATCTGGCCGCCGATCGAACCAGCCTGACGGCTCGACAGGTCGCCATTATAGCCTTGCTTCAGGGTCACGCCGACATCCGAGGCAGCTTCCATCTTAAAACGATTCATAGAATCCTTAGCTTCGGGAACCACATACTTACTAGCCATTGTATTTCATCTCCTGAATTCTTTAGTTTCAAACACCGAATCGGTATTGTGCCGAGTTGTTCAGCACAGGCATATTATGTGCTACAACTCAGCGTTTATTCGGTCACTTTCGACCATTTCCGGCAAAATCTGTACGGCCGAAACTTCAAACGCGATTTTGTCATACGGCTGGCCGTTGATCAGCTTTATGTAGGGCCGGGACTGGAACCTGCCGACAACCGAAACGGGCTGTCCGACAAAAAACTGAGCGCTCTCTCGCGCGCATTGTCCCCAGCAGATGACCGGAATGAAGTCGGCGCGGCCGTACGGTCTGGCCACGGCCAGCAGCAAGTCGCAGATTTCCCGGCCAAGAGGCGTTTTGCGGTAGATCGGCGCTTTGCAAAGACTTCCGCGCAGGGAAACCTGATTGATGTCCTCGCCGTCGAATACGGTGATGGAGCGGGCCAGTACGGAGATGACCAGCCGATTGCCCAGTCCGCTTTTGTTGTTGAAGGAGCGGATCTGCCCGTCAATCTCCACGCGGTCGCCCACACGCGGATCATAATGCAGCAGGAGCTCCTCCGGCATCAGCACGCACAGAATATCCTGAGTGCCGGAGAGTCTGAGTGTGGCCAGATCCATCTGAAAATAGTTTTTTCCGTGAGACGAATGGGAGAACGACGCTTGTTTGGCCACCTGGCCGCGCAGGAGCACAACATTCATATCTACACACCGTTCTTTCGTTGTAAGATATGAGATGTATATGCGCGCCGACGGCAGATCATACGCACTCGCGCGCGCTTCTTCGCATAGGATGCCCCGGAAAAAAATAAAATGAAACTATGGGGGAAAGATTTAAAAACCCTTCGGCTTTATGACAAAGCGGGGACAGGATCGCGTCTTTGTGAAGACGCGTAAAGAAACGCTTCCCCGGAGTGAATCCGTGAAAGCGTTGTGGTTCTGGCTTTGTCGGTTTTCAGAGAGGCGAGGACCTGCCGGCTGTGTCGTCGGGTTCGACGTGAAACCAGATAAAGAACGCAGGCGCGAGGGGCTTTCGGCGCGCAGGCGGAAAATGATTCCAGAGGGAGGGCGCGCGTTGGAGGAATACGTCAAAAAGGCAACGCGAGTGTCGGTGATCGGGCTCGTGATCAATATTGTTCTGTCCTTGGTCAAGCTGGCGGCGGGACTGTTGGCCCACTCCACGGCTATGGTGTCTGACGCAGTTCACTCCGCTTCAGATGTGGTCAGCACGCTTGTGGTGATCGCCGGACTGCGCGTGACCGGGAAAAAAAGCGACCGGGGACATCCCTTCGGCCATGAGCGGCTGGAGAGCATCGCCTCGCTGTGTCTGGCCGTTTTGTTGGCAGGCACGGGCGTTTGGATGGGGGCCTCGGGCATCCGGCGGCTGATCAGTGAAGGGGCGCTCATGGAGCCCGAGTGGCCGGCGATGGCCACCGCGCTGCTGTCGATCGCGGTTAAGGAGTGGATGTACCGGTACACCAAAAAGCACGCGCTCGCGCTTGGCTCGTCCGGGCTGCTGGCCGACGCCTGGCATCACCGTTCCGACGCGCTGTCCTCGGTGGCCAGCGTAGTGGGCATCGGTGGCGCGATGCTGGGCCTGCCCGTGTTTGATCCCATCGCCTCGCTGGTGATCTGCCTGTTGATCCTCAAGGCCGGCGTGGACATCGCCCGCATGGCGCTGCGCCAGGTTGTCGACGCGCCGGTCGACAGCGACATCGTCCGGCGCATCGCTGAAATCACCGCCGCGCAGCACAATGTGTTGCGCGTGGACGCGCTCCGCACCCGGCAATTCGGCGCGAAATTCTATGTCGAGGTGGAGATTGGCATCGACAGCGCGCTGACCGTGGCGCAAGGCCACGCGGCAGCCGATTTAGTGCACGACGCGATTGAGGAGGAGTTTCCGGGCGTGAAGCACTGCATGGTGCATGTCAATCCCGTCGACGATCTGAATCCCTGAACTGCCTCCGGTAGGCGTCCATGCTGCGCTCGTCCTTGACCTCCAGGCCGCGCTCACCGGCGAGCGACTCCAGATGGTGCGTGAACTCGTGCAGCAGCGTCTTTTTGAGCTCGGCTCGCAATACGGCCGGGGTACAATGGCCAAAAAGCCGCTCAAAGGAACCGTAATACAGGGCAATGTAGCGGCCAAGCGCGTGATTGTAGTGGTACTCGCCCAAAATGTACAAATCGTCGGCCAAACGGTCGGGGTGCAGTTTGACGTCGGGAAGAAGTAAAATGCCGCCGTTGAGCGCGCCGAAAAACTCTTTTGGGATCTCCAAGGCGATCTCGTCAAGCATTTGCTCGGCCTCATCAATGCTGATCAAGGACTCATTCCCCCTTTTCTTCCTCAACAGTATACCTTGTTTCGCGGCAAAAGAAAAGCCGCCGCTCTCCCGAATGCCGGCAAAAAATAAAAAGCCAGCCGGGCCGCGCGCTGCGTCCATGGCAGACAGGCTGTTAAAGAACCAAAGGTTCTTTAACAGCGCGGGGACAGGATCGCGTCTTTCATGAAGACGCGTAAAGAAACGCGTTCCCGGAGTAAATCCGTGAACGCGCTGCGGTTCTGTCTTTATCGGTTTTCAGAGAGGCGAGGACCTGCCGGCTGTGTCGTCGGGTTCGACGTGAAACCAGATAAAGAACGCAGGCGCGAGGGGCTTTTTTGACAAGCGGAAGAACCCTTGGTTCTTTGACAGCCTAAGCCCGCCACAAACCCCAACAGGGTTCGGGCGGGCAAAAACATTTTAAAGGAACACCGCAAGAAGGAACATCGCAAGAACGGTTTTCACAGTCTGGCCCTGCGGCTCTCGGCAATGCCCGCGACTGGGTCGTCGGCCACGGTTTCGCTGACGCCGACGCGGAAAGGATCCTCCTTGCGGGAGAATGCCGCGAGCGTCTGCTGGGTGATGGCCGGAAGCACGCCGCCAAACAACTGGCTAAAGTTGGAAAACGCTAGGCTGATGGCCGCGCTGTATTGGGAGACACTCTCGGGGTTCAGCTCCACCATGGCCTCTTTATAGGCGGCGATCTGGTCGGCCTGCGTTTGCGGACTCAGCGCGCCGCCGGCGGAGACAAGCTCGACAGCTGTGGAGGGAAGCTCCTGCCGGGCGCGCTCTTCCCGCATCCGAAGGGTCTCGGACATGAGGGTATCGGACACGCTCGGGGCCTGGAGCTCAGTTTCGCTCTGCTCTTCGGCGCCGACAAGATGCCCGAACAGCAGCCTGTAGTACGCGCCGCCCTCGGCATACTGGCGGGTGAGCAGGCTCTCTACAATTTGGCGCAGAGCATCGGGCGTAGCGGCATAAGCCGTAAACGCCGACGGTTCGGGGAGCTCATCGCCGATGAGCAGGATGTCGTCGAGCATGAGTTCGTCGCCGGGGGTAAAGGTTGTCTCGGCCGCGGGCGCGACGGTCTGCCGCGCCGACTGTAGCGGGCGCACCGATTGGCCGGCGCCCGTGTATAACCTGGAGATATCATTGACATTCATGGAAACGCCCTCCTTTTGAGGCCTGTTCAATATATCGTTGCTTTGCGCGCCAGGCTTAAGCGCCGGAGGGCAATGTTTCAATCGATTTAAAAACTTTTTGTGAAAACGGTGCCCGCGGCGTGAATGGCGCGGGCACCGCGATTGCCGGAAGGGCAGTCTATGAAGGGGCAAGCATGGTCAGCGGGATGGTCAGCTCGGAGGTGTCGCCGGGGACCGGCACCACCAGGTAGGCAGAGATGGGGTCGTCCGACGACGCGCGGTCGAGCGCATAGACCGACAGCGAGACGGTGGTCTGTTCAGGGTCGCAGATGACATGGAGGCTGAGGTCAAGCGTCAGAGCGACCGCTTGGGGATCTGGAAGCGGAAGCCTGAGCGTCAGCCCCGCCGGGAGCTCGGGCAAAAAAGTGGGCTTTATGGTCAGCACTAGACAGTCATAACTGGACAGCGGCTGGCTGAAGCTGTACACATGCTGGCTGAACTCCGGCGTGTACACCTGTCCATCGCCCTCAGCCGTGAGCGTGAAGTCCGACAGTTCGGCGTTGAGCGAGCCGCTTTGAACGCTCACAACCCCCATGATAGGGCTCGTAAGCTGCCAGTTGGTCTGGATGACAAGGTCGTAGGTGGCCGGCAGATTGACCAGCGTCTCGCCCGCCAGAAAGAGAATCACAAACGCAGCGATGCGCAGTCTGCCGATGGTTTTTGCCAAAACCTTTGTCTCATAGCGCTTGTCCCAGGCCGTGCTGCCCGTATCCTTGAGCGTTCGATAGGAGAAGAAATAAAAAAACAGCGCGAAATACCCCATCTGCGCGCCGGCGCCCACGACAAAGGAGAGCATGGTGCGCTTAAACACCGCGGTAAAGCCTGCATTTTCGGGAAGCTCAACGCGCAGGCCGAGCAGCCATTTGCCGGGCGTTGTGCCCAGAAGCCGCGTGCAGAGCGCAATAAGGGGGATGGCGGTGCAGGCCTTGAGCATGGCGTAGGACAGACCGTAGGCCCCGGTGGAAAACGCAACAAAGCCTGCGGGGTCGATGATCGTCCACGCGATTTGAATAGGCGCCGTAAACAAAAAGAGGTCAAAGAGAAAGGCGAAGAAGCGCCGGATCCCAAGGCCGTTTTGAGACATGAACAGAGTCCTTTCCAAATGCACATTGACAAATAACGCTTGACGCTAGGGCTGGAGCATGTCGCGCGCGCCGTCGGTCATGTTGATTTCTCCACTGGGGCTTACCCAAATGGCGTCGCAGCCGCGTGACTGCGCAAGCTTCAGGCCGTCTTCATAGGGGAGGACAAACAGGGCGGTCGACAGAAGGTCGCATAGCGCTGAGTCCGGCCCGATGACGCTGACCGAGCAAAAATTCGCGGCGGGAAAGAGGGTGGCGGGGTCGATGATGTGACAGTAGCGCCTGCCGTCAACCTCATAATAGCGCTGGTAATCGCCGCTGGTGACCACGGCGCCGTCCGCAACGCGCAGCGTGAGCAGCGGGTCGGCGCTCTCGGGCCGCAGCGGATCTTGGATGCCCACGGTCCAGGCGTCGCGGTCGTCGGGGCGCCCGCGCGCGAGCACATTTCCGCCGGCGCTGACCAGATATCCGTCAGGCAGCTCCGCGCAGACCAGCGCCACGGCGTATCCCTTAGCGCAGGCGCCTACGTCCAGAGACATCGACGGCCGGCGCAAAAAAAGAGTCGACGCGGCGCGGTCAATAATGACATCCGACGCGTCCGAAAGCGTGGCTGCCTGTTCGAGTGCGTCTGGGGGCGGGACCGAGACGCCGGCCTCCCGATACCTGTGCCAAAGGGACAAAACCGGGCCGAGAGCGATGTTTACAACATCGACGACGTCCGAGGGCTGGTCAAGCACAAGGGAGACAAGATCCAGAACGGCCTTGTCCACCACGACCGGGCAAATCCCGGCGCAGTCGTTGACCGTTTTGAGGTTGTTCAGGTTATCATAGGTGTTGTATATGTCGAACAGACGGTGAAGCTCGGTCATGCGCGTCTCCAGGGTCTGCGCCGCGCGCTCAAAGTCCGCGCGGCTGTCGGCGTAGCCGATGACCTGCACGACCGTATCAAACGTACCCAGGAATGTATGGGTGTACCGAGTCCTGACAGGGGAACAGCCCTGCAGCAAAAGTAGGACAAGCACGCCAAGAAGCGCTCTTCTCATACGTTACCAGACGATGGCCAGCGAGATCAGCACGGCGGTTGAGAGAAGACCTGTGACAAGCAGCGGGATATATACCCTTGCCTTGCGCACCAGCGAGAGAACCTCGCCGGAAATGCTCATCACGACTGCGGGAACCGACATGTACAGACCAAGGTGCAAAAAGGACGCGTTCCAGGTGGTGTCGGGCGGCTGGCCGAGCATCTGCACAAAAATGTTGACGCCGGGTGGGATCGCCCGGATGACAAACAGCAGTGAGGCCACCAAAAAGAGGGCGCTCATCAGAGCGAGGGTCTGCAGCATGAGGGTCAGAGGATCGGGCTTTGGCCGCGGGAGCTTTTGGGGACGGTCAGGGTCGATCACCATGTCGTAGGGGATATGCAGCTTTTTAATAGGGCGGTCGTCCTCGTCTTCCTCGGGCGGCGGCACAGGTTCCTTAGCCACGGCGCAGCCTCCTTTCACTGATTTACAAAGGGACGAAAGCTGAGTTTCTTAATGGGAGCGGTTTATGCGTCCCAAAACGCGCGGCCCGTCAGGGCAACGCGCCGGAAAGGGCTTCGGGCTTTCAAAGAACCTCCGGTTCCATGACAAAGCGAGGGTACGGATCAAACCGCTGAGACGGTTTGCAAAGTGTGTTTTCCCGGAGTGAATCCAGGAAACACTGCGTTTGGGTCTATCGGCTTTTGGTGAGGCGAGAATCTGCCGGCTGCGCCGTCGGGCTCGACGTAAAAACCGAGAAAGGACGCCGACGCGAAGAACTTTTTGACAGTCTGCGCGCTTCATAGGCGCTTATAATTAGTATACCAAATAGTGGGCCGGGTGTCAAAATTTTTTGCGCTCAACCATATTTCAACCGCAAAAAAGGGATGCCGCATGCCCCTCAGCGGGGAAAGACGCGGTTTTCGATTGATTCAGAAACCCGACATGTTTTGGGGAAACCCGACAATAGTCGTTGACAACCGGCACTATGCGTAATAAACTTGCCCCAAAGAGGAAACGGTATATTCCCCCGCTTTGATGGGCGGATTTTGTTGCTTTTTTGGGTTTTAGAGGAGACGAAAGTGAGGGTGACTGCATGGAGTACGAAGAGAAAATTCCAAGAAAGGTTCGGACCTTCCTTGACCCAGATCATCCAAACTCGCAGCATTTAGGGTGCGCAGACCAATCGTTCTCATCTGTGGAGGCTGACTTCGTTACAAAGATCAGAGGCTTTTCCAAGACCGCGTTTGACTGGACAAACGTGCAGGGGAAGGGCTATATTGTTTCGATTTTGCATGGGTTATACGACTGTGAAAAGGCGGCGGAAGACCTCAATACGGCATTGCGCGCTGATTTTCCCCAGGGGGTATGCCTCTATGACTGCGACAACACAAAACTGGACACCGTTTTTTCACGCAAAAAGCTTCTGGCAGCAGCACTTAGGGCGAAAATTATCGAAAGGGCGGCTTTCGATATTCGTGGGTTTTTGTCTCACTTTATTATAACTGCCGTTGCGGCTGTCCTTGGAGCTGCAGCCAGTATTCTTTCCCTTGCCCAGCAACAGCAGCTGGCTGTGAGCGCTTTGATGATTTCATCGATCGTTTTTGTCATTTGCGCACTTCTTGGGTTCCGCTCCTATGGAAGGGACAGCAACTCGGCCTCCTATGCCATCTTGACAACGGCGTTATCAACCTGTGATCCGTCAGTCTATAAAACGCTTATGGGGGAAATGGGAAACCCTGATTCCAGCCGTTTATATAAAACCAAGATTAACATTTTCCTTAGATTAGACAAACTTGAGGAATATGACGGAGCTGCGAGCGCCGCTGTCTGGCACTATCTCCGGACAGCGCCTCAGCATGAGCAAATGAACATTCTGTTCTTGTCAAACGATCAATTCAGGTCAGTCGCGCATAGCCCAAATGCAAATTTCCGCTATGGACTTTTTGAAATAATCCCCCTCAATTTCAGGGAGAAGCTGGAACTCAAATCCAAATGTCTTAGTGCGATTCAAGAAAGCAGGTTGTACTGTTTTGGTGTAGATGCCATTCTGGAAAGAATTCCGAAGAGCCCTGAGAGAAAAGATGCCATTGAAAAAGTATATCAACGCATTGAGAGTTTTGCTCGTTCGTGTGAACAAGCCGGAAATACGGCGCTCACAGCCCTGTATCTGTTGGCATTCCTGACAAGCGAATATGATTTGTATTTAAGTCCAAAAGAGATGGAGGCAACGCTTAGTAACAAATCGTACGCAAGGATAACTTCGCTGTTTTTCAAGCAAAGGCCGGAAGCGAAATATCTCCAGGACGTTATTAGCATTGCGTTCAGAGAATTCGGCGATTCATATATGCTTGTATCCGACACAGGCCGCTACAGGTTCAAGCGAGTGGTTGTCGATGCGATCATATCGTTGGGTCGCTTGAGGTTACTAAGTGAAATTGATACATACGCCTGGTAGATGGGAACCTAGTGTACCAACCGGATTATTATTACGCTTCAAGCCATGTTTTGAACAATGCAGCTGTTCAGACTCGGCTTAAAGAAATGTTTGGCAAGCCTGCGCTTGTCCAGCACATAACGGATAATGCCATTCTTCTTATTGACTATATTTTGGAGAAGATGATTTACAAGAACCTTGAAGTTCAGTTGCGAAACACAGCGAACATACTTAGAGAGCTGAGAGAAAACAGACATGCCTGAGAGGCCGAAGGGTCTCTTTTTACTCTCGTTGGCCTTGGGGTTTCCTTGGTTGACAAGGCTTTGCAAACTCTACATCCAAAACCCGCGTAAAAAAGATTGACTATTTGACAAACGTGTGATAGTATTCTAAATTGCTATCTTTTGTAAAAAAAGAGACGAGTCTTTGTGCCGCAAAGGATTTGCGTATGAGAGGCTTTGCCGGGGGAACCCGGCGGACGACAGATTTCACAAATAAACAACGCGGCCGCGCGTATCAAAAACGAAGGCACCCCTATTTCGAAAAAAATTGGAGTGACAGCTGAATGATCAAGGATGTACAGTACGGAAGAACAACACGCAAGAGCTATTCCAGACTGGACGAAGTGTTGGAGATGCCCAACCTCATTGAGGTGCAGAAAAACTCCTACAAGTGGTTCCTGGATGTCGGCCTGCGGCAGGTTTTCCGTGATGTATCCGCAATTTCCGACTACACGGGGAATTTGGAGCTGAGCTTTATTGACTATGTGCTTGACGATACGCCGAAGTACACGGTTGACGAGTGCAAGGAGCGGGACGCCACATACGCCGCGTCGCTGAAAGTGCGTGTGAGGCTGCGCAACCGTGAAACGGAGGAGATCAAAGAGCAGGAGATCTTCATGGGCGACTTTCCATTGATGACCGAGGGCGGAACCTTTATCATCAACGGCGCCGAACGCGTCATCGTCTCCCAGATTGTGCGCAGCCCGGGCGTATATTATGAAGAGCGCCCTGACAAGGCTGCCGGCGTGGTGTACGGCAGCACGATCATCCCTTATCGCGGCGCGTGGCTCGAGTATGAAACGGACTTTAACGGCATTTTCTCGGTGCGCATTGACAAAAACCGCAAGCTGCCGGTGACGTCCTTGGTGCGCGCGCTGGGCCTGCGAACAGACGCTGAAATCCTGGAGATGTTCGGCGAGGAGGAGTTCGTGGACGCGACGCTCAAGCGCGACCCCTCCAAAACGCAGGAAGAGGCGCTGATTGAAATCTACAAGCGCCTTCGCCCCGGCGAGCCGCCCACGATTGAGAGCGCGCAGAGCCTGATCAATAGCCTGTTCTTCGACATGCGGCGCTACGATCTGTCGCACGTCGGCCGGTACAAGTTTAACAAAAAGCTGGCGCTTGCCCCGCGCATGACCGGGAGAAAGCTGGCCAGAGAGGCAGTCGACCCGCGCACGGGAGAGATTTTGGCCGAAAAGGGCGCCGTGCTTGGCCGCGAACAGGCGCGCGACATCGAGGGCCGCGGTGTGTCCGCGCTGTGGGTGGACGTCGACGGCGCCGAGGTCAAGGTGTTTTCCAACGGTATGGTCGACCTCAAGCGATTTGTCGACTTCAATCCCGAAGAGCTGGGCTTTCACGAAAAGGTGCGGTTCTCGGTGCTGCAGGAAATCCTGGACTCGGAACCTGCCGACCTAAAAGAAGTTCTGGCCGAGCGCAGGGACGACCTGGTGCCCAAGACGATCATCCTGGATGACATTTTGTCGTCCATCAACTATGTCGGCGCGCTGGCCAAGGGCATCGGCCTTCCCGATGACATCGACCATTTGGGAAACCGCCGCCTGCGCAGCGTCGGAGAACTGCTGCAAAACCAGTTCCGCATCGGCTTTTCGCGCATGGAGCGCGTCATCCGCGAGCGCATGACGATTCAGGACCTTGATATTGTCACGCCGCAGAGCCTGATCAACATCCGCCCTGTCACGGCGGCTATTAAGGAGTTTTTCGGCTCTTCGCCGCTTTCCCAGTTCATGGATCAGACCAATCCTCTGGCCGAGCTCACGCACAAGCGCCGCATGTCGGCGCTCGGCCCCGGCGGCCTGTCGAGGGAGCGCGCCAACTTTGAGGTGCGCGACGTGCACTACAGCCACTATGGCCGCATGTGCCCGATCGAGACGCCGGAAGGCCCGAACATCGGCCTGATCTCCTATCTTTCCACATATGCCTGTATCAATGAATACGGCTTTATTGAGGCGCCCTACCGCAAGATCGACCCCGTGACGCGCAGACAGACAAACGAGATCGTCTATATGACGGCCGACGTGGAGGACGAGTATATCGTCGCGCAGGCCAACGAGCCGGTCGACGCCGACGGACGCTTTGTCCATGAGCGCATCACCTGCCGCAACCGCGAGATCATGGAGGTTGAGCGCGACCGCGTCGACTATATGGACGTTTCCCCCAAAATGATGGTCTCGGTGGCCACCGCGATGATCCCATTTTTGGAAAACGACGACGCAAACCGCGCCCTGATGGGCTCGAACATGCAGCGCCAGGCGGTGCCGCTGCTCAAAACAGAGGCGCCTATTGTCGCCACGGGCATTGAGTACAAGGCTGCAAAGGATTCGGGAGTGGTGCTGCTGGCCGAGCAGGACGGCATGGTGACGCGCGTTTCCGCCGACTCGATTTCGGTGCGCTATGACAGCATGAACGTCCGGCACCATAAACTGACCAAATTTCTGCGCTCCAACCAGGGAACCTGCATCAACCAGAGGCCCGTCGTGGAGATCGGCACGCGCGTCAAGAAGGGCGACGTGCTGGCCGACGGCCCGTCGACCGCGCAGGGCGAGATTTCGCTCGGGCGCAATGTGCTCATCGGGTTTATGACCTGGGAGGGCTACAACTACGAGGACGCGATTTTAATCAACGAGCGCCTCGTACGTGACGACGTGTTTACGTCCATTCACATCGAGGAGTATGAGACCGAGGCGCGCGACACCAAGCTCGGCTCGGAGGAGATCACGCGTGACATCCCCAACGTCGGCGAGGACGCGCTGAAGGATTTGGATGACCGCGGCGTCATTCGCATCGGCGCTGAGGTGCGCGCCGGAGACATTCTGGTGGGCAAGGTCACCCCGAAGGGCGAAACCGAGCTCACTGCCGAGGAGCGGCTGCTACGCGCCATTTTCGGAGAAAAGGCGCGCGAGGTGCGCGATACGTCGCTGCGCGTGCCGCACGGCGAGTCGGGAACCGTTGTAGACGTCAAAGTGTTTACCAGGGACGCGGGGGACGAACTCAGTCCGGGCGTCAATATGGTGGTGCGCTGCTATATCGCGCAAAAACGCAAAATCAGCGTGGGTGACAAAATGGCCGGACGGCACGGCAACAAGGGCGTTGTCAGTCGCATTCTGCCTCAGGAGGATATGCCATTTCTGCCGGACGGCACGCCGCTGGACATTGTGCTCAATCCGCTGGGCGTTCCGTCGCGTATGAACATCGGGCAGGTGCTGGAGGTCCACCTTGGATACGCCGCCAAGGTGCTCGGCTGGAAAGTGGCCACGCCGATTTTTGACGGCGCCAATGAAATTGACATTGAAAACACGCTCGAGCAGGCAGGGCTTTCCCGCGACGGCAAGAGCGTATTGTATGACGGCCGTACGGGAGAGGCGTTTGACCATCCGGTCACGGTGGGCTATGTCTATTTTCTCAAGCTCCATCACCTTGTTGACGACAAAATCCACGCCCGCAGCACCGGCCCGTACAGCCTGGTGACCCAACAGCCGCTCGGCGGCAAGGCGCAGTTTGGCGGCCAGCGCTTCGGAGAGATGGAAGTCTGGGCGCTGGAGGCGTACGGCGCAGCCTACACGCTTCAGGAAATTCTCACGGTCAAGTCGGACGATATCTCGGGGCGTGTCAAGACCTATGAGGCGATCGTCAAGGGCCACAACGTCCCGCAGCCCGGCGTGCCCGAGAGCTTCCGCGTTCTGGTCAAGGAGCTTCAGTCGCTCGGACTGGACATGCGGGTACTCGACCGCAACGGCGATGAGATCACGCTGCGCGATGAGGATGAGGACGACACCTATATCCGCGGCGAGGAAGACACGGTTGTGCTGGAAGAGGAAGTGGAGGTCCGCGGCTTTACGATTGAAGAGGGCGGCGAGGCGCTTGCCGAGTCCGACGTGGACGGTGAAGAGGAGTTTGACGATTTTGAAGAGGAGGAAAGCCTTGACGAAGAGACTGAAGACGAGGCGTTTTAACCAAACCGTCGCCTGTGGAGATCTGCCGTTTCACCCGCGCGAGTTGGCGCCAGGGGCCGCATTTCTCCTTGAAATTGAGGAAAAGGGAGCGTCGCTATGAGTTACGCCGAGTTTGAAGCCATCAAAATCGGACTGGCATCCCCTGAAATGATCCTGGAATGGTCTCACGGCGAGGTCAAGAAGCCGGAGACGATCAATTACCGCACGCTCAAGCCCGAGCGGGACGGTTTGTTTTGCGAGCGTATTTTTGGCCCGCAGAAGGACTGGGAGTGCTATTGCGGAAAATATAAGAAGATCCGGTTTAAGGGCAAGGTCTGCGACCGCTGCGGCGTTGAGGTCACGCGCGCCAAGGTGCGCCGTGAGCGCATGGGCCACATCAAGCTGGCGGCGCCGGTCAGCCATATCTGGTACTTTAAGGGCATCCCGTCGCGCATGGGCCTCATCCTGGACATGTCGCCCAGGCTCCTGGAAAAGGTGCTTTACTTCGCCTCCTACATTGTCGTCGACAACGGCGATACGCCGCTGCAGAAAAAGCAGATCCTCAGCGAGAAAGAGTACCGCGACATGCGCGAAAAATATGAGGACGATTTTGACGCCGATATGGGTGCCGAGGCCATTCGCAGGTTGCTGGCCGATATTGACTGCGTCCAGCTCGCCGATGAGCTTCGCCGCGAACTCAAAGATGCCTCCGGCCAGAAAAAGATGCGCATTATCAAGCGGCTTGAGGTTGTCGAGGCGTTTCGCCTGTCGGGCAACCGCCCCGAATGGATGATCATGGACGTTGTCCCGGTCATTCCGCCCGAACTCCGCCCCATGGTACAGCTCGACGGCGGCAGATTTGCCACGAGCGACTTAAACGACCTGTACCGCAGGGTGATCAACCGCAACAACCGCTTAAACAAACTGCTGCAGCTCGGCGCGCCGGACATCATTGTGCGCAACGAGAAGCGCATGCTGCAGGAGGCTGTGGACGCGCTGATCGACAACGGCCGCCGCGGCCGCCCGGTCACGGGCCCCAACAACCGTGCGCTCAAGAGCCTGTCCGACATGCTCAAGGGAAAGCAGGGGCGGTTCCGCCAGAACTTGCTGGGCAAGCGCGTGGACTATTCGGGCCGCTCGGTGATCGTGGTAGGCCCTGAACTCAAGATTTACCAGTGCGGCCTGCCCAAGGAGATGGCGCTGGAGCTGTTTAAGCCCTTTGTTATGAAAAAGCTCGTCGAGGACGGCATGGCCAACAATATCAAGAGCGCCAAAAAGATGGTTGAGCGCTCAAAGACCGAGGTTTGGGACGCGTTGGAGGTCATTATTTCCGAGCATCCGGTGCTGCTCAACCGCGCCCCGACGCTTCACCGCCTGGGCATCCAGGCCTTCGAGCCCGTGCTGGTTGAGGGCAAGGCGCTCAAGCTCCATCCGCTGGTGTGCACGGCCTACAACGCCGACTTTGACGGCGACCAGATGGCCATTCACGTGCCGCTGTCCGCCGAGGCGCAGGCCGAAGCGCGCTTTTTGATGCTCTCCGCGAACAACCTGCTTCACCCTAAGGACGGGCGTCCGGTCACCGTGCCCACGCAGGACATGGTCTTGGGCGCGTATTACCTGACGCTGGTGCGCGAAAACGAGCTTGGCGCCGGAAAGATTTTCCGCGACGCCAATGAGGCACTGATGGCCTACGACCAGAACGTGGTGGGCATCCACGCGCCGATTAAGGTGCGCATTGAAAAGACCGTTGACGGCAGGCAGTTGTCGAAGCTCGTGGACACCACGGTCGGCAGGCTTGTTTTCAACGAGCCCATCCCGCAGGATCTGGGCTATGTAGACCGCAAGGATCCCGACAAGGCGCTGGACCTGGAGATTTCCTTCGTCGCGACCAACAAAGAGCTCGGCAAGATCATCGACAAGTGCATCAAAAAGCACGGCTTTGCCAAGTCGGCGCACCTGCTCGACCGCATTAAAGCGCTGGGCTTTAAATACTCCACGCGCGGAGCGATTACCATCTCCATTTCCGACATGACCGTGCCGGACGAGAAAAAAGAGCTGATTGTCGCAGCTGAAAAGCGTGTGGCCGACATCGACAGACAGTATCGCCGCGGCCTGATTACCAATGACGAACGCTACCGCCTGGTCATTGAGGAATGGGACGACACCACGAAAAAGGTCACGACGGCCATGCGCGACAACCTGACCGAGGAAAACCCCATTTATATGATGGCGCACTCGGGCGCGCGCGGAAGCATGAATCAGATCCGCCAGCTGGCTGGTATGCGCGGCCTGATGGCCAACACGGCCGGAAAGACGATTGAAATCCCGATTAAGGCCAACTTCCGTGAGGGCCTGACCGTTTTGGAGTACTTTATTTCCTCGCGCGGCGCGCGCAAGGGCCTGGCCGACACCGCGCTGCGTACCGCCGACTCCGGGTATCTGACGCGCCGCCTTGTCGACGTCAGCCAGGACGTCATCATCCGCGAACTCGACTGCGGCACCAAGAGCGGCATCACGGTTTACGAGATCTCCGATTTCGGCCAGGTGATTGAGCCGCTGTCCGACCGTCTGACCGGACGCTACACGCTGGAGGACGTTGTCGACGACGCCGGCAATATGCTGGTGCCCGCCGACACGTGCATGACCGAGGCCGACGCTCTGGCCATTCAGGAGAGCGGTGTCAAACAGGTCAGAATTCGCAGCCTGCTGACGTGCCGCGCGCGTCACGGTGTCTGCGCCAAGTGCTACGGGGCGAACCTGGCTACGGGAGAGCCCGTGAATGTCGGCGAGGCAGTCGGCATCATCGCCGCCCAGTCGATCGGCGAGCCGGGAACCCAGCTCACCATGCGCACCTTCCACACCGGCGGCATCGCCACCAGCGAGGATATCACGCAGGGCCTGCCGCGCGTGGAGGAGATCTTTGAGGCCAGAAAGCCCAAGCGCGTGGCCACGCTTACCGAGATCGGCGGCGTGGTCAGCATTGAGGAGGCCCGCAAGGGTTCGATCAAAATGGTCACCGTGCGAGATCCCCAGACCGGGGAGACCAAGGCCCACCAGATTCCCGCGGCCACGGTGCTCAAGGTCTCCGAGGGAAGCGTTGTCGAGAAGGGCCAGGAGCTGACCGAGGGCGCGCTCAACCCGCACGACGTGCTGGCGATTCGCGGCGTCTCGGCGGCGCACAACTACCTGATTCAGGAAGTGCAGCACGTTTACAGGCAGCAGGGCGTTGACATCAACGACAAGCACATCGAAGTCATTGCCCGCCAGATGATGCGCAAGGTGCGCGTGGAGACGGCGGGAGACACCACCATGCTGATGGGCGCAACGGTTGACGTGTTTGAGTTTGAGGACCAGAACGAGCGCGTCCGCCAGCGCATGGCTGCCGGGGAAACCGAGCTCGAGGAGGCCAGCAGCAGCATGCTGCTGCTGGGCATCACCAAGGCGTCGCTCGCAACCGACAGCTTCTTGTCAGCCGCGTCCTTCCAGGAGACAACGCGCGTGCTTACAGAAGCTGCCATTCGCGGGAAGGTTGACAATCTGCTTGGCCTGAAGGAAAACGTCATCATCGGAAAGCTCATCCCGGCCGGATCGGGCATGGAGATTTACAGGGACTTTGAGCTCACACGCTACCCGCAGAGCTACAAGGTCTATGAAGAGGACGACATCGAGTATTACGCCGAACACTGACGACAGGCGAAAGACTGACAACGCCATAGGGGGATTGCCAATAAACCCCCTTGTGGCGTTGTTCAGTCTGCGGGAATCGGTTTTGATTTCTCTGGGACAAAACGGAGGGGTTCATGGAGCAGCTGGAATGGGAACGGCGGCAGTTGGGGGAGACCATGCGGCTCATCAGGCGGGAGCTTGGACGTATCGACAAGCGCTTCGAGGAAGGGGTGCAGGCCGGGGACGACGCCTCGGAGGAGAGCGTACGCCGGCTGCTCGAGCGGCGGTGGCGCACGCTGAGCCTTGTCAAGGACAATCCCTATTTCGCGCGCATAGACTTTACTGAGCGCGGCAAGGACGCCGCCTGCCCCTATTACTTGGGAAAGACCACCGTCATGGACGAGCAGATGCGCGTCCAAACGCTCGACTGGCGCGCACCCGCCGCGTCGCTTTACTATGAAAACAGGCTGGGGAAGGCCAGCTACGCCTGCCCCGAGGGCGTCATCGAGGGAGAGTTGTCGCTGAAACGCATGCTCACGATCGCCCGCGGCGAGCTCACGCAGTATGAAGATGTGGACATTATCTCCGACGACGAGCTGCTCAAGCCCTATCTCAGCGCAAAGGCAGACGACCGGCTGAAGAGCATTATCGCCACGATCCAGGCAGAGCAGAACAGAATTATCCGCGCCGACCTCAAGCGCAATCTGGTCGTTCAAGGCGTGGCCGGAAGTGGAAAGACCACCGTGGCGCTGCACCGCATCGCCTATTTTGTCTATACCTTTGCCGAAAAGTTCAGGGCCAGCCAGTTTATGGTGCTTGCGCCGAGCAAGCTGTTTTTGCAGTACATCGCGCCGGTGCTGCCCGATCTGGGCGTGGAGGATGTGCCTCAGCTTACGTTTGAGCAGCTTATGCGCGCGGTCACCGGGCTGAAAAAGACGGTTGAGGACGCTGTTTCGGGTCTGCTCCGGCGGATGGACGAGCCCGGGACGGGTGACGAGAGGCTTGAGTACAAGGGCTCCCTCGCCTGCAAGCTTGATTTGGACGCCTTTGTGGCCGGCCTTGAGGAGGAGTTCAGACCGGTCCAGCCGCTCGTGGTGGGAGGCCTGGAAGCGCTCTCGCGCGAGGAGGTCGGCTGGGTTTTTGACAGGCAGCCGGGAGCGTTGCCGCTGTTTCGGAGACTGGCGAGCGTCAGGAGGATGCTGGAGACGGCCGTGCGCGACAGGCCGGACGGGAAAAAAGCCGTGACGGCGCTCATGGGCATCAAGCCCAGGCCGACGCTGCAGGGCCTCTATGAGCGCTTCTGCGGGCAGGGCCCGAGGAAGCTTTGCTGGCAGGATTTATCGCCGCTTTTGTATTTGTACCACAGGCTCTTCGGCACGCCCAACCGGCATGTACAGCACATTGTCATCGACGAGGCGCAGGACTTCAGCGTCTTAGGGCTGATCGCGCTGCGAGAAATTTACCCTAACGCGACCTTTACGCTCTTCGGCGATTTGGCGCAGGGGATATACGGGAGCCTGGGGATCGGCAGCTGGCAGCAGGTCGTCGAGGATGTGTTCGGCTCGCGGGCCGAGGTGCTCACGCTCGACAAGAGCTACCGGACGACCGTGGAGATTATGGATGCCGCCGGCAAAGTGCTGCTGGGCGCCGGATTGACGCCGGGAAGGGCCGTGGTTCGCCATGGCCGGCCGGTGAGCTATTTGACCGCCGTTGCGCCCAAGGAGCGGCTGCACGCCGTGGCGCAGGCGGTGGCGGAGTGCGGGCAGCATCAGCGCGTCGCGGTCATCGCCAACACGCCCGCACTGTGCGCGCAGCTCGCGCGCGACCTGAAGCTCGCACTGGTCACCCAAAAGGTGACGCATGTGCCCGACGCCGTATGCGTCATCCCCGCGGCGCTCTCCAAGGGTCTGGAGTTTGATGCCGTGATTCTGGCAGACGCCGAGAGCTACTGCGCCGGGGAGGAAAAGCTTCTGTACGTGGCGATGACCAGGGCTCTGCACAGCCTGACGGTCATCGGACTGGGCGGCTTTGGCGCGGCGTTCGGGGATTTGGGATGATTTTCTTGACATGGCCACGCGCAAATGTTATAATTCTCTCTTGTTGGAGTGATTAACTTGCTAGAAGAACTGAAGAGCGCGCAAAAAGTCGTCGGCCTTAAGCAGTCCCGCAAAGCTTTGCGGGATGGAGAGGCAGAGCGCGTATACCTCGCCAGCAACGCCGAGGAGCGCCTGATCGCGCCCATAGTGGCTGTGTGCCAGGAGCTTGGCGTTGAATACGTGACGGTCGAGACCATGGAGCTGTTGGGCAGCGCCTGCGGCGTTGAGGTCGGCGCATCTGTGGTTACTGTTCTGAAATCGCGGCCGATATAAGCAGCTTTTTGAATATGCTGTGCATATTTTGAAAGAATAACACTTATGGAAGAAAGGAGGAACACAATGCCCACATTTAATCAGCTGGTCAAACACGGCAGGGAGCGCGTGACCTACAAGTCCAAGGCGCCCGCGCTGCAGAAGGGTCTGAACACGCTCAAGAAGGCGATGGTGGACAACGCCAGCCCGCAAAAGCGCGGCGTCTGCATCGCCGTTCGTACCGAGACGCCCAAGAAGCCCAACTCCGCGCTGCGCAAGATCGCCCGTGTGCGCCTGTCCAACGGCATGGAAGGCTCCGCGTATATCCCCGGCGTCGGGCACAATCTTCAGGAGCACAGCGTTGTGATGATTCGCGGCGGCCGCGTCAAGGACGTTCCCGGCGTGCGCTACCACATCATCCGCGGAACGCTCGACACGCAGGGCGTCAACGGCCGGCGTCAGAGCCGCAGCAAATACGGCGCCAAGCGTCCCAAGCCGGGCGCGGCCAAGAAGTAAAGCATCAGTTTCGCCCACTATGACTCATTTCCAAACGGCTCGGGGTTTCCGAGTTCTGTTTTGATGAATATAGCTGGGCACCGCGAGAGGAGCTCGAAGGACAAACACTGTTTGTCTTCAAGAGTGGGCACGCTTTCGAGTACCTATGAAATCAGACTATGAAGGAGGGAAGCGAAGTGCCTAGAAGAGGATTAGTTCCCAAACGAGACGTATTACCCGACCCGATCTACAACTCCAAAATTGTTTCCAAGCTGATCAACAATGTGATGTACGACGGCAAGAAGGGTGTCGCCCAAAAAGTCGTGTACGGCGCATTCGATATCATCAAGAACAAGACCGGAGAGGAACCGCTTGAGGCGTTCAACACGGCGCTGGAAAACATTATGCCGTCTCTGGAGGTCAAGGCCCGCCGCGTCGGCGGCTCGACGTATCAGGTGCCGATTGAGGTTCGTCCCGAGCGCCGCAAGACGCTTGGACTGCGCTGGCTGGTGGGCTATTGCCGCAAACGCGGCGAAAAGACCATGGCCGAGCGTTTGGCCGGAGAGATCATGGACGCCCGGAACAACACCGGAAGCGCCGTGAAAAAACGTGAAGACACGCACAAGATGGCCGACGCAAACCGCGCGTTTGCCCATTATAGGTGGTAGTTTCGCGCAAACCGGCGCCTCGCAGTTAACAATTGACAATGATCAACGTACAATGAAGGTGATCGCTTTCGGCGAATGTTCATCTGATCGCTGTGCGGAAGCTTCAATTGTTACTGAAACTTGAAAATTGTTAACCAAAAAAGGAGCAACAAATATGCCACGGCAATACCCGTTAGCATTGACCCGAAATATCGGAATTATGGCGCATATCGATGCGGGAAAGACCACGACGTCCGAACGCATTTTGTTCTATACCGGGAAGAATTACAAACTCGGCGAGGTTCATGAGGGCAACGCCACCATGGACTGGATGGAACAGGAGCAGGAGCGCGGCATCACGATTACCTCTGCCGCGACCACCGCGACGTGGAAAGAACACCGCATCAACATCATCGACACCCCGGGACACGTGGATTTTACCGTTGAAGTAGAGCGCTCACTGCGCGTGCTGGACGGCTCCGTCACGGTCTTTTGCGCCAAGGGAGGCGTAGAGCCGCAATCCGAAACCGTTTGGCGCCAGGCCGACCGGTACGGTGTTCCCCGTATGGCGTACGTCAACAAAATGGACATCGGCGGCGCGAACTTTCTGCAGGTTGTTCAGATGATGCGGGATCGGCTGAAATGTAACGCCGTACCCATTCAGCTGCCCATCGGCGCCGAAGCCGACTTTAAGGGCATCATTGACCTTGTGGAAATGCGCGCGTATATCGCCTATGACGAACTCGGCAAGGACATTCGCGAGGGAGACATCCCCGCGGATATGGCCGACGCGGCCGAAACGTACCGCGAGACGCTGATTGACGCCATCACAATGTTTGACGACGATCTGGCCGAGGCGGTGCTCGGCGAAGAGACCATTACCCCGCAGATGATCAAGCCGGTCATCCGCAAGGCGACCATCGCCAACGAGCTGGTGCCGGTATTGTGCGGAACCTCTTACCGCAACAAGGGCGTACAGAACCTGCTGGACGCCATTGTAGACTATATGCCCTCTCCGCTGGACATCCCCGACATTCAGGGCATCAATCCGAACACCGAGGAGACTGACTCACGCCCGTCCTCCGATGAGGCGCCGTTCAGCGCGCTCGCGTTTAAAGTCATGACCGACCCCTTTGTCGGGCGTCTGACCTTTATCCGAGTTTACTCGGGGACGAGCACGGCTGGTTCCTCCGTGTACAACTCCACAAAACAAAACCGTGAGCGGTTCGGGCGGCTTTTGCTGATGCACGCCAACCACCGTGAGGACACGGATCAGGTGTATTCAGGGGATATCGCCGCCGTCGTCGGCCTGAAGAACACCACGACCGGCGACACGCTCTGCGAGGAAAAGAAGCCGATCATCCTGGAGTCGATGGAGTTCCCCGAGCCTGTCATTCGCGTGGCGATCGAGCCGCGCACCAAGGCCGGACAGGAAAAAATGGGCATCGCGCTCATGAAGCTGGCTGAGGAAGACCCCACGTTTAAAACCTATACGGACCCTGAGACGGGTCAGACCATCATCGCGGGCATGGGCGAACTTCATCTGGAGATCATCGTCGACCGCCTGCTCCGCGAGTTTAAGGTTGAGGCCAATGTCGGCAAGCCGCAGGTCGCGTTTAAAGAGACCATCCGCAAAACGTCCGACATCGACCACAAGTACGCCAGACAGTCGGGCGGGCGCGGCCAGTACGGCCATGTCAAGCTGATTGTCGAGCCCAACGAGTCGGGCAAGGGCTACGAGTTTATCAACAAAATCGCCGGCGGCGTCATTCCCAAGGAGTATATTCCCGCCGTCGACCAGGGCATTCAGGGCGCGATGCAGGCCGGAGGGCTGGCAGGGTACCCGGTTGTGGACATCAAGGTCACGCTGTACGACGGCTCGTTCCATGAGGTCGACTCGTCTGAAATGGCCTTTAAGATCGCCGGCTCCATGGCCTTTAAAGAGGGCTGCCGCAAAGCCGACCCGGTGCTGCTTGAGCCCATCATGAAGGTGGTTGTCACCGCGCCGGAAGAGTATCTCGGCGACGTCATGGGCGACCTCAACGGCCGCCGCGGCCTGATTCAGGGCATGGAAGCGATGAACGGCGTTCAGCAGGTGACTGCCTCTGTGCCGCTTTCCGAGATGTTCGGCTACGCCACCGACCTGCGCTCGCGAACCCAGGGCCGCGGGCAGTACGCGATGGAGCCGAGCCACTATGTCGAGCTGCCGAAAAGCCTTCAGGAAAAGTTGATCGGCGGTCGCGACGCCTGATTTACAAGTTGTCGTCCCGTGAATTTCCCTCTTGCTTTTTTGGACAAAGTCATATAAGATAGCTGTGTTGCTGTAAAGTATTGGATTCAAGGAGGTTTTTACAAACCATGGGCAAGCAGAAATTTGAGCGTACAAAACCCCACGTTAATATTGGTACCATTGGCCACGTCGACCACGGCAAGACCACGTTGACGGCCGCCATCACAAAAGTCCTGTCTTTCGGCGGCCAGGCCTCTTTTATGGCCTATGACGCCATTGACAAGGCGCCTGAGGAAAAAGAGCGCGGCATTACCATCAACACCTCTCACGTTGAGTATGAAACCAACAACCGCCACTACGCGCACGTTGACTGCCCGGGCCACGCCGACTACGTTAAGAACATGATCACCGGCGCCGCGCAGATGGACGGTGCCATCCTCGTCGTGTCGGCAGCCGACGGCGTTATGCCCCAGACCCGTGAGCATATCGTGCTTGCGCGTCAGGTTGGCGTGCCCTTTATCGTTGTGTTCATGAACAAGGTCGACCAGGTCGACGATCCCGAGCTGCTTGAGCTCGTCGAGATGGAAATCCGCGAGCTGCTTTCGGCGTACGACTTCCCCGGCGACGATATCCCTGTGATTCAGGGCTCGGCGCTGGTCGCGCTGGAGAGCGACGCCAAGGACAAGACCGTGCCCGAGTATGAGTGCATTGTCAAGCTCATGGACGCTGTCGACGCCTATATCCCCACCCCCGAGCGCAAGTCCGATCTGCCGTTCCTGATGCCCGTCGAGGACGTCTTCACGATCACCGGCCGCGGCACCGTCGCCACGGGCCGTGTCGAGCGCGGACATCTCAAGATCGGCGAGGAAATTGAAATTGTCGGTATTCGCGACACCCGCAAGTCGGTTGTCACGGGAATCGAAATGTTCCATAAGAGCCTGGATTACGCCGAGGCCGGCGACAACGCGGGCTGCCTGCTGCGCGGCATCGCCAAGACCGATATCGAGCGCGGCCAGGTTCTGGCTAAGCCCGGCTCCATTAAGCCGCACACGAAGTTCCAGGGCCAGGTCTACGTTCTGACCAAGGAAGAGGGCGGCCGCCACACGCCGTTCTTCGGCAACTACCGCCCGCAGTTCTATTTCCGCACCACCGACGTGACTGGCGTCATCAACCTGCCGGAAGGCGTTGAGATGTGCATGCCGGGCGACAACATCGAGATGGATGTTGAGCTCATCACCCCGATCGCCATTGAAGAGGGCCTGCGCTTCGCCATCCGCGAGGGCGGTCGTACGGTCGGCTCGGGCGTCGTCATTAAAGTGGCCAACGGCTGATTAAATGTGTTTTAAAGCCCTCCGCGCTCTGCGCGGGGGGCTTTGGTTGTCGAAAAACTCCGTCGTGTCTCGTCCTTTATCGGGTTTTGCGTCGAGCCTGACGGCATAGCCGGCAGGTTCTTGCTGGACCAAAAGCCGATAAAGACTGGGTGCAACGCTTTCACGGATTCTCTCCGGGAAAGCGTTTCCTTGCAAACCGCTGCGGCGGTTTGATCCAAGTCCCGTTTTGTCAAAGAACCGCAGGTTCTTTGACAGTCCAAAAGATGGAGGCATAACGATGGCGGCTGCTACGTGGATTCCCCTAGGCTTTGTGTTTATCTTTTTGTCCGCGCTGTCGGCCGGGCTGTATGTCTTTCAGGACGCGCGCGCCAGAGGGCTTCCCGTTGCTCTGTGGACAGGGCTGGCGGCGGTTCTTCCGCTGGCCGGTTTTCTGGCCTACCTGCTGAAAGGCCGGGCTGGAACGCAGACGCCGCAGCGGCCGTCCGGCGCGCCCTCGCCCGGGAAGCTGCTGCGGCTGTATGCGCTGAGCCTGTTTGGCGCTGCGGTCTGCTTAGTCATGGCGCTCACGGCGTCGGGCTGACGCGTATTTTGATCTTGCCATTGGCGCCAATTTGTGATATAGTATTTTTATCCAATTTTACAACAGTCTTCAGGGCGGGGTGAGATTCCCCACCGGCGGTAATGCGGCCTTTGGCCGACAAGCCCGCGAGCGTAAGCTGAGTCCGGTGAGATCCCGGCGCCGACGGTACAGTCCGGATGAAAGAAGGCGGCTCCCATAGCAGTGGTCCGCCCTGGTTGACACGGCGGGCTTTTGACTGCCCGGGAAAGGACGCAAAAATGAAAAAGAACAGCGAAAACATCAGGAAGATCACCACACTGGGGGTCATGGCGGCGCTGGCTGTTTTGGCCGCGGGACTGCTGCAGTTTTCCATCATCCCCGCCTATCCGTTCCTCAAGTACGACCCGGCTGATATCATATTGCTGCTGGGCGGACTTACGTTCGGGCCGTGGTGGGGCCTTGCCCTGGTCTTCGTTACCGCGGTGCTGCAGGAGCTCATTTTTGGCGGCATAGGCGGCTGGATTGGCATTGTGATGCACTTTTTGGCGTCGGGCGCGCTCGTGGTGGTGGCGTCGCTGATTTACAAGGCTGTCCCGAAGCGCAGCGGCCTGATTGTCGGGCTGGCCTCAGGCGCGCTGGCCATGATCACGCTGATGATCCCCTTGAACCTGGTTTTTACGCCGATCTACACAGGTTGGCCGAGAAGCGCCGTGGCCGAGATTATCCTTCCGGGGATCCTGCCGTTTAACGCCATCAAGGCCGGCGTAAACAGTTTGATTGCGTTTTTCCTGCTGGGGCGGCTGCGCTTTGCGTTTTCGTTTATCGGCGCCGCAAAGAGCGCTGCGCCATTGAGACCCGCCGGGGAGAAGCGGACGTAAGCCCTCCTCGCGCTGAGGGGTTTTGCGAAGGTTGACCTGCGCCCTCGGATTGCGGTTTGCCGCCGGAAGAACGATCGCGAAACACCGCGCTTTTGATTGCATTTTGTATTTGTCTGACATGTTATCACGTTTTGGGGGGCGTCTGTTGGGGACGCCCTCCTTTGTGTTGTCAAAAAACCTCCGGATCCCTGATAAAACGTGGCCGGCAATCCGGTGTTGATTTATGAGACCTATGATGATAAAATGGGGGCGCGTCTGCGAGGTGAATGTGTGCAACATTTTTTAGACAGCGTCAGTACGGCCATACAGTCTATGGGGACGGGCCTTCAGGTCGTCATGACTTTTTTGATTTCCATGATTCCGGTGATTGAGCTGCGCGGAGCCATCCCCATTGCAGCCCACGCGGGACTTCACTGGTATGTCGCGTTTATGGCCGCAGTGGCCGGAAACATGCTCCCCGTTCCGTTTATCATTTTGTTTATCCGAAAGGTCTTTGATTTCTTAAGGGCGCATGTCAAGCCTCTTGGGAAGCTTGTCGCGCGGCTGGAGCGGCGCGTCGAGCGCAAAAAGGACACGGTCACGCGCTATGAGTTCTTTGGGCTCTTGCTGTTTGTGGCCATCCCTCTTCCCGGCACGGGCGCCTGGACGGGCGCGCTGATTGCCGGTTTGCTGGGAATGCGCCTGAAAAAGGCCATTCCGTCCGTTTTTGCCGGCGTCGTCATTGCCGGGCTGCTGATCACACTTGTGTCCTATGGGATACTGGCGCTTTGGTAACACCCCGGGAAAGCGCGGCATAGTCTGACTCCGAGGAGGAGTTTGGAATGTCGGCTTTTTTTGAGATCAGTTTGGTATTCTTTGCGTGCATCGGGATCCTTTCTGCTGTTTGGATGCTGGTGGGCGTGTTGTTGCGTCCGAGGGACGCCTCGTCGCTGACGGTCGTATCCAAGCCTCAGTCGCTGGCCGAAATTACGGCGGTAATCCAGCGCTTTGAGTGGAGCCGCCAGTGGGGCGTGGATCTGCGCCTGGTTTTTTTAACCGACGATATGGACGAGGCTATGCTCGTGCATGCGGCGCATTACGCCAGGCAGGAGCTGGCCGTAGAGCTGTGCGTGGAAAGCGTGCTCTGCCGCATCCTGTCGCCGGGCGTCGACTAAAGCCTCACGCGAGGATACAGAGCTTGCGCTCATACTCTTTGATATACGGAGGCGCCCATGGACGAAGGGCTTGAGGGAAAGATCGTCGGTGTCGTATACAACAACGAGGAGACGGGCTATGCGGTGCTCCGCGTCGAAACGGCGCCCGAAACGGTGTCAACCGTGGTGGGCTGCCTGCCGTTCTCCGCGCCGGGAGAGTGGCTGCGCCTGACGGGGAAATGGGGCGTTCATCCGCAGCATGGCAATCAGTTTGTGGCTGCCTCGGCTGTGCGTGCGCTGCCGCAGACGCCCGACGACATGGAACTCTATCTTGGATCGGGAATTATTCGCGGCGTAGGAAAGGCTACGGCGGCGCTGCTTGTCGCCAGATTCGGCGTGAAGAGCCTCGGCGTGCTTGAACACACGCCCGAACGGCTGGTCGAGGTGCGCGGCATTACGGCAAAGCGGGCCAAACAGATTGGCGAGGCCTTCTCCCGGCAAGTCGGGCTTCGGCTGCTGATGGAACTGCTCGTATCGTATAAGATCCCGGCGCACGTCGCGATCAAGCTGCTCGGCCGGTACGGCGCGCCGGCCATTCGCGTTGTGCGGGATAACCCCTATGTGCTGGTCGACGAGTTTTTCGGCGTTGACTTTTTCCCTGCCGACGCCATGGCACTGGACAACGGCATGTCGCCGGAGGAGGGTGTGCGCTGTCAGGCGGCGCTCACCTATGAGCTGAGGTTCAACCTTGATGTCGGACATGTCTGCCTGCCGCGGGAAAAGCTTGTGCTGGCGGCGAGCGATCTGATTGAACTGGAAGGGCAGGCGCTTGACGAGGCGCTGGACAAGCTGATCCTGGAGGGCGGAATCTTTGAAAGCCCGGACGGCGACTGTTATTTGGCTCATGTATACGCCGCCGAGTCTGCGCTTGTGGACTATGTCGCCGAGAAAAGGGCCGCCATACGCGCGCCGGCGGCGCATTTGCACGAGCAGATGGAGGCGCTGGAGCGCGAGTATTCCATCACATACGCCGCCGCCCAGTGCCGGGCGGTCGAGCTCGCGGCGGGCAGTGGCTTTTTGCTGCTGACAGGCGGGCCGGGTACGGGCAAGACGACCACGGTGCGCGCGATGCTGGCTGTTTTTGAGCGCATGAGGCTTAAGCCGGCGCTGGCAGCGCCGACCGGGCGCGCCGCCAAGCGGCTTTCGGAACTGACCGGGCTGGAGGCCAAGACGCTCCACCGGCTTTTGGAGTTTGGCTTTGATCCGGACAGCAGCGTCATGCGGTTTATGCGCGATGAAAACAATTTGCTGGAGGCCGACGTCGTTGTGGTGGACGAGGCCTCGATGATTGATATCCTCCTGATGGCCGCGCTTTTGCGGGCGCTGCCGTCGCAGGCCATTCTTGTGCTGGTGGGCGATCCCGACCAGCTTCCGCCCGTAGGCCCGGGCAATGTGCTCGGAGACCTTTTGGAAAGCGGCGCGGTGGACTCGGTGGTGTTGACCGAGATTTTCCGCCAGGCAAGGCAGAGCCGGATTGTCATGGGGGCGCACCAGATCAATCACGGAGACGTGCCGGAACTGAAAAACGGCGACGGAGATCTGTTTTTCCTGCGCCGGCGCGGCGCCGAGGAGGCCGTGGCGACCATCCTAGGGCTCGTGGCCAAAAGACTTCCGGAGGGGCTTGGCGTCGACGCGTCGCAGATTCAGGTGCTTTCCCCGACGCGCAGGGGTGCGTGCGGCACGGTCAGCCTCAACAGAGCCCTGCAGCAGGCGCTTAACCCGCCCGCCCACGGCAAGCTTGAGCGCGCGTTCGGCGACATCCTGTTTCGAGAGGGCGACCGCGTGATGCATATCCGCAACAACTATGACCGCGTCTGGCGCTCGGCGGGGGGAGAGCTCTCCGGCAGAGGAGTGTTTAACGGGGAGATCGGCCTGATCAGCGCGATAGACGGGAAGGCCGAACTGCTCACCGTGCAGTACGACGAGCGGTTTGTGGACTATCCGTTTGCCGAGCTAAGCGAACTGGAGCCCGCTTTTGCCATGACAGTTCACAAGTCGCAGGGTAGTGAGTACACGGCGGTGGTGCTGTCGGTGATGCCTGGGCCCGAGCCGCTGATGACCAGACAGGTGCTGTACACCGCCATGACGCGCGCGCGGGACTGGCTTGTGCTTGTCGGGGAGGAGAGCGTGGTCAGGCAGATGACGCTCAACGCCAGGCGCAAGAAGAGATACGGCAATCTGAAGAAAAGGATAATGGGATATGAGCTATCTTGATCTTTTGTTTCCTAAGCGCTGTGCCTTTTGCAGGCGGCGGTCCAAAGAGCCGCTTTGCGACAACTGTCAGGAGAAGCTTCCCTGGGTGGAGACGCAGGGGCAGGACTGTCTGGCGGTCTTCCATTATCGGGATTCCGTCCGGCAGATGCTGCACCGCTATAAGTACATGGGCAGCATGGGGTACTCGGGGGTTCTGGGCAAGCTGATGGCCGACTGTGTGCGCCAAAACGCGCCTGAGGCGGGCCCACAGCTTGTGGTCTGGGTTCCCTCCAGCAGCTTGAGGCTGCGCAAAAGGGGATATGACCAGAGCCACCGTCTGGCGATGGTTGTGGCCAACACGCTGGATCTGCCGCTGCAGCGCGCGCTTGTCAAGACGCAGCACACGGTCAGCCAGACCAGACTAAAGGACCAGTATGAGCGGGCCGTCAACGTGGCCGGGGCGTTTCGCGCGACCTGTTCGCTGGAGGGCAGGTCGGTGCTTCTGGTCGACGATATCTACACCACGGGAGCCACGATGCGCGAGTGCAAAGCTCTGCTGGAGAAGGCCGGCGCGCATAACTTGGTGTGCGTTGCCGCGGCGAGGAAATAAGAGGCGGGAAAAAACATTGCAAAACAGTTGAAATGTCCCGCCGCCCCATGTATAATGTGTGGGTGGCTTTTGGGTATACTATGAGGGCAAAGAAAAATGTGCCAGGGTTTTTATGTGTTATGTCATGAAAAACCCTTATAAGATAGAAATGGTGGCTAAATATGTCAGTTTTTAATCGTGATATTGGGTTGGATCTGGGGACTGCGTCCATCTTGGTGTTTGTCAAGGGCAAGGGCGTTGTGCTGCGCGAGCCCAGTGTGGTGGCAATTGATAAAAACAACGGAAAGCTTTTGAAGGTTGGCACCGACGCGCAAAAAATGCTCGGCCGTACGCCGGGCAATATTGTGGCCATGCGGCCGCTGCGCGAGGGCGTCATTTCCGACTATGAAATGACCGAGCGCATGATCAAGGAGTTTTTGCGCAAGGTTTCGGGTTTTCGCATGTTTAAGCCGCGCATTGTCATCTGTGTGCCCTCAGGCATCACCGAGGTCGAGGAGCGCGCGGTCATTGACGCCGGAATGCAGGCGGGCGCGCGCCGCGTATATCTGATTGAAGAGCCCGTCGCGGCCGCCATCGGCGCGGGGATCGATATTGTCAAGCCCTGCGGCCACATGGTGGTGGACATCGGCGGCGGAACGACCGACATCGCGGTCATTTCTCTCAGCGGCATTGTGGAATCTGTTTCCATTAAAATTGCGGGCGATCAATTTGACGAAGCCATCGTCAAATACATACGCCGCAAGCACAATGTGCTCATTGGCGAGCGTACGGCTGAGGAACTCAAGATCAACATCGGCTGCGTTTTCCCGCGTCAGGATGAGAAAAGCATTGAGGCCAAGGGCCGCTGCCTGATGACCGGACTGCCGCGTGTGTTTACGGTGACCTCATCTGAAATGATCGAGGCGTTCGAGGAGGTTTCCACGCGAATAGTCGAAGCGATTCACAGCGTTCTGGAGCGCACCCCGCCGGAGCTCGTGGCGGACATCTCCACAAACGGCATAGTCATGACGGGCGGGGGCAGCCTTGTGTGGGGTTTTGACAAGCTTATCGAGCAAAAAACGGGCATCATCACCCATGTGGCCGACGAGGCCGTGAGCTGCGTGGCCTACGGGACGGGGAAGAGTCTGGATATGATCAACGACATGCAGGACGGCACGATTAACCTCTCCAGAAGAAAGCAAATGCAACTATAGTCTTCTATATTGTCTACAGAATGCAGAAAGCCTCGCCGGGTACAAAACCGGTGAGGCTTGTATTTGTTTTTATGGCATTTTCCATGCGTTTTCCCATGGGCTAAACCAGGAAATCCGACAGTTTATAGATGTCTCCCGCGCCCATCGTCAGCACCACGTCGTCGGGCTTTGCGGCCACTTTGATCTCTTCGGCCAGCTCGGCAAAGGACGGCGCATACACGGCGTGGGGGATGCGCGCCGCCAGCCTGGCGGAGGTCACCTCGCCGGTGTTCGCCTCCCGCGCGGCGTAAATCTCGGAGAGAAACGTAAGATCGGCGAGCTTCAGAGCGTCGACAAAGTCGTCAAACAGCGCCTGCGTGCGGGAATAAGTATGCGGCTGAAACGCGCAGAGAATCCGGCCGAAGCCCATGTCGCGCACGGCCGTGAGCGTCGCCGTAATCTCGGACGGGTGATGAGCGTAATCGTCGTAAACCGGAATGCCGCCCAGCCGCGTCCCCTTGAACTCCAGGCGCCGCCCGGCGCCGTGAAAGCTTTCCAGCCCGGCGCGTACAGCGTCGCCGTCTATGCCCAGAACGCAGGAGGCACAGGCCGCAGCCAGCGCGTTTAACATATTGTGCTCCCCCGGAACGGCCAGCGCCACACTCGTATAAAGCGTGGAACCGTTTACGATGTCGAAGGTCCGGCACCCGCGCTCGGTGCGAATGTTTTCAGCGCGGAACTCTTCCCCCGGACCAAATCGCACAACCGGCCGCGTCAGCGCGTCGGCGACCCGACGTGCGCCCGCGTCGCCGGTGTAGATGAGAATCTTACCGTCCGGCGACGTGCGCTGGCAGAAGCGGCAAAAGGAGGAAATGATATCATCCAGGTCCTTGAAAAAATCCAGATGATCGGCTTCGGCGTTCAGCACGAGGGCCAGGGTGGGGTTGAATTTCAGAAAAGAGTTACAGTACTCGCAGGATTCCGCGACGATGAGGTCGCCCTTCCCGATGCGATGACCGGCGCCTAGTAAGGGCAGGGTGCCGCCGAGCATGATGGTTGGATCGAGTCCCGCGGCCATGGTGATGTGCGCAAGCATGGACGTCGTGCTGGTTTTGCCGTGCGTACCGGCCACGCACACACAGTTTCTGTACTCGGTCATGAGCGTTCCCCAGACCTCCGCGCGATCCAAAACTGGAATCCCCCGCGCCCGCGCCGCGAGTACAAGTGGGTTGTCATCCCGCGCGGCTGCCGTGCGGATTGCGCAGACAGGGCTCCCCGTCAGACCGCCGTCTTCGCCGACGGTGACCGTCAGCCCCGACGCCCTCAGGCGGTCAAGCGCCTGGCTGTCCTGACGGTCGGCGCCCGAGACCATCAGCCCTCTTGCGTGAAGCACCTCCGCCAGCGCGGACATCGAGACGCCGCCGATGCCGATCATGAACACTTCGGCGCCGGGGAACAGGTATGAACGGATATTCTCCATGGGAATCCTCCATTGTTTTCAATTCAAAGGTCTTCGTAATATTATATATCTTTTTGAGAAATATAGAAATATGGTTTTTGAACTTTAAAGATCAACTGCTTAAAACCTAAGGAGAACTGTATGAACGTCACTCACATCAAAATTAACCGCGTCCAGGACTGCGGACGCATGCGCGCGATCGTTTCGGTCGCCTTTGACAACGAATTGGCCGTGCACGACATCAAGGTCATTGAAGGGCCTGAACGGCTGTTTATCGCGATGCCGTCACGGAAAATGCCCGACGGGAGCTTTCGGGACATTGTGCACCCCATCAATTCAGAGATGAGAAAGACCCTCGAGCGGTGCATCATTGAGAAGTTTTTGGCCGACGAGACGGAGTTTGACCGGCAGGGCCCCGCGCAGATGGAATCATCCGAGGATCAGCCGCTGTAGCGGCGCAGCGCCGATATCCCGCCCGCAGCCGCGCCGGCTCCGTGCCTTTGCTTGCATCAAAGCGCTTTTCGCGGTATACTATGGGAACAATACCCTTTTCGCAGGGCGTTTATTCAAATGCGGGAGTATTTGTTCGCAGCGCCGCGATTTTAAAGCGGGAGTGAGGGCTTAGGCTTATGAAGGTTTTACTTGCATCCATTACGGCGGGCCAGGGGCACCATGCGACGGCCGCAGCCGTCGGTGCGGAGATGGAGCGCCGTGGCGCGCAGGTGAAAACGGTGGACATGTTCCGGTATATCAACCGTTTTTTATACAAGGCGGTCGACAAGGGGTATCTGCTGTCCAGCAAGTATATCCCGGGCAGCTTTGGAAAGGCCTACCACTTCCTGGAAACCGACAGCCTGCTGCGCAAGTCCATGATCGCCTTTTTGACAAGCGAGCTCATTTCGGACAAAATCTTCGGGCATGTACAGTCCTTCAACCCGGATGTGGTGCTGTCAACCCATCCGTTTGCCGCGCAGATTATTGACGAACTGGCCGACCAGCGTGTGCTCCGGGCCAAGCATGTGGGCATTATCACCGATTACGCCATTCATCCGCTCTGGGAGTGTATGCGCCACATAGACGGCGTGGTCATCTGCAGCGAGCTGATGACGTTTCGCGCGCTGCAGCGCGGCCTGGACGCCGACAGGCTTCTGCCGTTCGGCATCCCGGTCAACCCCAAATATGAGCGTTGCGTCGAAAAGGCCGAGGCGCGCCGCCAGCTTGCCCTCGACGCTGACCGCGCGACAGTGCTGATCATGTCGGGCTCGATGGGCTTTGGCAACATGGCCGACACCGTGGACAAACTGGCGCAGTCCGGACTGGACGTCCAGATGATCTGCGTTTGCGGACGCAATGAAAAGACCTTTGAGCTGCTCAGCCGGAGAACCTTTTCCATCCCCACACTTGTGCTGGGCTATGTGGACAATATTGAACTGTGCATGGACGCCGCCGACATCATCGTCACCAAGCCCGGCGGGTTGACGGTTTCGGAGGCGCTGGCCAAGCGCAAGCCGCTGGTTCTTTCCAGCCCGATTCCCGGGCAGGAGGAGGACAACGAGGCCTATTTGCTCAACTATGGCCTGGCCATGCACGCCACAAAGACCATGCCGGTGCATGAGCTCATTTACGTGCTGCTGACCCACCCCGAGCGCGTTGCGCTGATGCGTGAGGCGATGGATTTGTTTGTGGCCGGGCAGGCCAACAAGACGCTATGCGACCACCTGTACAAGATTGTCGGGCAGGAAGAGCCCGCCGCCCCGAGAGGCCCTGTCTCCCCGGGTACGCGGTGGGACGGCGTTTGCCCCGGATAAAGCATAGCGCTTCAGACTGCCAAAGAACCTCGCCGAAGGGGCGTTGAGATGGGAAACCGTTTGTAGAGGCTGTCAGTGACCGCCCCCAGCTTGTCAAAAAAGCGCTTTGCGCCTTTGTCCTTTTCCTGGATTCGCGTCGAGCCTGACGCCACAGGCGGCAGGTTCTTGCTGGACAGAATCCAGGAAAAATATAAACCACAACGCTTTCACGGATTCATTCCGGGAAAGCGTTTCTTTACGCGTCTTTACAAAGACGCGATCCTGTCCCCGCTTTGTCAAAGAACCAAAGGATCTTTGACAGCCTGAGGGCTTCTCCGGATTTCCTCCGGAGAAGCCCTGTTTTTAAGGTTCTATCGGTTTGCGTCGAGCTCGAATGCAAATGCACGGTGGGCGGCCATTTGACATAGAATAAGGTCAGGAAGGGCATTTGACGAACACATAGGAAAGACCCGCATCACACCTTCGCGTGAACGGGCCGGAGGCTTTGGTGCCCCTTCATTCACTGAATCAGAAAGAGAAATGGTGGCTTATGATGCGCATATCAGTAATCAACGGGGACGCGCGCAACCTCAGACTATGTGAGCTGCTGGACGCGGACGGCTGGGACGCGCGCCTTTACGAGCAGACGCAGGCCGCCCTGGCGGCCGAATGGGGCCGTGTCGTTGTGCTTCCGATCAGCGGGGTTGACCCCTCGCTTTTTAACGGCCATTTGAACAACGAACAACTCCTGGTGACGGGGCAGGATTTTTTAAGCAGAAACGATTTTGCCATCCTCAACGCCATTCCGACAGTGGAGGGCGCGATTCAGCGCGCGATGGAGAAAACGGCGCACACGCTCAGCGGCAGTTCGGCGCTCGTGATCGGCTATGGGCGCATCGGCAAGCTGCTGGCCCAGAGGCTCACAGCGATGGGAGTGGTCGTCACGGTCTCAGCCCGTAAAGCCGAGGATTTTGCCTGGATTCGGGCGTTCGGCCTGCGCGCGCTAAATACACTGCAGCTTCAGGGAAAGCTGAGCGGCTTCGACCTGATCTTCAACACAGTGCCGCACCTGACGCTCCCCTATATGCGGCTTGTCGAGGTAAAGCTTGACTGCCTGATCCTGGACCTGGCGTCGCCGCCGGGCGGCGTGGATTTTAAGGCTGCTGAAAAAATTGGCATCCAGGTTGACTGGGTTCTGTCCCTGCCGGGCAAGGTGGCGCCCGAAAGCGCGGCGCTGTACATGCGGGACACGCTTTACCAGATTCTCAAAGAGAGAGGTGTGCAGTTGTGAAGGGGGTTCGCATTGGCTTTGCGATTACAGGATCATTTTGCACGTTTGCCAGTGTGATGCCGTTGGCCGGCGAGCTCAAGGCGCTCGGCGCAGACATCACCCCGATTTTTTCGGCGGCGGCGTATTCAACAGACACGCGGTTCGGACTCGCGCGCGAGTTTATTCAGACCCTGGAGAATATCACTGGCAACAAGGCGCTGCACACGCTGACCGAGGTCGAGCCGATCGGGCCCAAAGCGCTGCTCGACGTCCTGCTAGTGGCGCCCTGTACGGGAAATACCCTGGGCAAACTCACCCAGGGTATCACCGACACAAGCGTGACCATGGCCTGCAAATCGCATCTGCGCAACCTGCGGCCAATCGTCCTGGCGGTGTCCACCAATGACGGCCTTGCCACGGCTGCCAAAAATATCGGGGAGCTGCTGACGCGCAAGAATGTGTTTTTCGTGCCGTTCGGACAGGACGACCCGCTGAAAAAGCCGAACTCGCTGGTGGCCGACATGACGCTGATTCCCAATGCTATTCGGGCAGCACTTCAGGGGAAACAGATCCAGCCGGTACTGCTGAGCCATTGATGCCCAGCAGATACTTGGCAAACGGGCTGTCCAGCGGGATGACCAGCGTAGAGCTCTCGCCGACGGTGACGCGGTAGGTTTCCAGCATGTTGTAAAACTCATAGAACTCCGGATTCTTGCCATAGGCCTCGTTATAGATGCGCGCCGCCTCGCTGTCGCCCTCGCCCTTCGTGACCTCGGCGCGCTTGGCGGCCTCCGACGTGATGGAGATGACCTGCCGGTCTGTCTCGGAGCGCTTGATGCTGGAGGCCTCCAGACCCTCGGAGCGGTACTGCGCGGCGATGCGGTTGCGCTCCGTGTTCATCCGGTTGTAAATGCTGTTGTAGTTTTCCTGTGGCAGGTCGGTGCGCTTAATGCGGATGTCGGCCATGTACACGCCGAACTTGGAGCACTCGGCCGACACCTGGTCGGTCAGCCTGTCCAGCATCTCGCTCGAAAGGGCCTTGTTTGTGATCAGATCGTGGGACACCATCATGCCCACCTCTACGTTCATGCTCGAGTATAAAATGTCATCAATGCGCATCTTAGCGCCGCCGATGTTGTTGTAGGCCATGTAGAAGCGGTACGGGTTCTCAATGCGCCACTGCGCGTTGTTGTCGAAGTACAGCTTCCGCTTGTCGGACGTGGTGACCTCGCGCGTCATGGTCTCATAGGATATCAGCTTATAGGGGTATTTGATCGGATGGTCGAAAAAGGGAAGCTTAAATTTCAGCCCTGTGCCGACCACGACGGGAATGGAGTTGTTGTCGCTGTCAAGTTGCTCCTGCAGGGCGGGCGTAATCTCCTTGACATACATGGACTGGATGCGGCCAAACCGCTGGACAACGGCGCACTCGTCCTCGCCCAGCGTGAAAAAGCACGAGCTGGCGAGAATGATCACAAAGATGGCCAGCGCGCCCGAGACAATCCACAGGACTCTTCGCTTGTTTTTCATGGCTGCACCACCTGACTGCCGTCCAGCGGCAGGAAGTTAAGCGTGTTGCCTTCGGCGTCTACAAAATAGATGTGGCTGACGCGTGGCAAAACGTCCCTGATCATTTCCATGTACAGCCGCATGCGCATGACGTCCGGCTGCGAGCTGTATTCGCCCTCAATGGCCAGATACCGGGCCACCGCACCCTCGGCGTCGTTGATGCGTTTGGTTTTGTAGCCCTCCGCCTCGTTGATCAGCGCCTGGGCCTGGCCGCGGGCCTGGGGGAGCTGCTCGTTTTCGTATTTGCTGGCCTCGTTGATCGTGGCGTTTTTGTCCTCGATGGCGTTGGTGACGTCCAAAAACGCGCCCTTGACTTCGTCGGGCGGCGAGGCGTCCTGCAGCTGCACGGCCATGATGCGCACGCCCATCTGATATTTGTTGCAGATCGCCTGCAGATCCTCCGTGATCTCGCTCTGCATGCTCTCCTTCTGATTGGTCAGAATGTCGTCAAGCGAGTGGGCGGCCGTCACGCGCCGGTAAGACGACTCGGCAATGATGCGCAGGGTGCTTTCGGGGTCCTCTACGTTAAACAGATAAGCGTAACTGTTGTCAATGCGATACTGCACGACCCAGTCTGCCAGCACCAGGTTTTCCTCGCGCGTGAGCATAATGGCCTCCTCCGGCTTGTCTTCGAAGGCGCCGCTGGAGAGCGTGCGCCCGCCAAACTCAAGGCGCTTAATTCCCTCGACGTCGACAATGGCTTTCGCGTCGACAAAAGGCGCCTTAAACTGGAGGCCAGGCTCGGAGATGGTGCCCACATATTTTCCCCAGCGGGTGATGACTGCCTCTTCGCCGGAGTTAATGGTGTAGAGACTTCCCGAAAGAACAATGGCTGCCACGATGACAATGGCTGCCAGCACAGCAAGGCGCCTGAACAACCGCTTGGCGCGGTCGGACGGCCCGCCGCGCGTGGGAGGGGAATAAGGGCTTCCGCCCTCCGGAGTGTTTCCGTACATGATGTCGACTCCTTTATTAGAATGATATGACAGGATGAATCAGGGCTCCAAGTTGAACGGGGTTGCCTGGTATACATAGTAATTGAGCCAGTTGGAATATAAAAGGTGACTGTGGCTTCGCCAGGTCTTGCGTGGAGGCAGATTCGGATCGTCCTGGGGGAAGTAGCCCGCCGGCAGGTCCACAGGCACCCCGCGCTCGACGTCCCGCAGATATTCTTTCTGCAAAGTGTCGGCGTCATACTCGGAGTGTCCGGTGACGTAAACCTGCCGCCCGTTTCGGCTCATCGCCAAATACAGTCCGGCCTTTTCCGATGTGCTCAGGACAGCCAGCGCGGGCTCGCGCTTCAGGTCCTCGGTGCGCACCTCGGTGTGGCGGGAGTGCGGCGCGCGGAAAGAGTCGTCAAAGCCGCGCGTCAGCGGGCAGTTGGGATCGAGTACGTTGTGCTCGAACACACCGAACATCTTGCGGGGAAGCGGATATTTGTCCACTCCGTAATGGAAGTACAGCGCGGCCTGGGCGCCCCAACAGATATGGAGTGTGGACGTCACGTTTTCCGTTGACCAGCGCATAATTTCGCACAGCTCGGCCCAGTAGTCAACCGCTTCAAAGGGCAGGAGTTCTACAGGCGCGCCGGTGATGATCATTCCGTCAAAACGGCTTGCGCTGATTTTCTCAAAGGTGGTGTAGTGAGACAACAGGTGCTCGCCGGGCGTGTTTTTGGAAAGGTGTGTCGAGGTCTGCAGAAGCTGAATCTCCACCTGCAGCGGCGAGTTGGACAGGCAGCGAAGTATCTGCGTCTCGGTCGCAATTTTGGTCGGCATCAGGTTGAGAATGAGTACCCTGAGCGGCCGAATGTCCTGGTGGACAGCGCGGTGCTCGGTCATGACAAAAATGTTTTCGCTGTCCAGAATCTGCCGCGCCGGAAGGGTATCGCTGATCTTTATAGGCATGCAAGCGCCCCCTCGCTCATGATGATAGCAACTGTGTCGTTTCGCTAACGTAAAGTAGTATAGCATTTGTTGGGGGAAAAAGAAAGCCGAGAGCGAGCATCTTTACGAATTGTTCACCGTTTCAGACGGTGGTTTGCTCCGAAAAAGTCCCGATGCGCGCGTCGGGAAAAAGCTAGGCTGTTTTTGCGCGCTTTTGCCCGAAACCGGGCCTGGCAGAGCGGTGCCGGCCGCCTTGCCAGGCAGGCGCGTCGAAAGATTTCTTGACAAAAAATGGGTGCCCCGCAAGGCCGCGCTTGATATTCGTCAGAATATTTCGTTTTTTTGTAAAAAAGCGTTGACAAAGCAAAGAAACTTTGTTATATTTACTGAGCGCCCGGTGATTGAAGCTTGTTTTCGGCTTGACATACGCTCGGGTTGCATGGTATAATTAACGCCCGAACTCACTGAGTTTACCGCACCGATGACGTGAGCGCGAGGGGCGGCGGAGATGCACCTTGAAAATTAAATAACGTGACAGATACAACTAAGCCGGAGACGGCTTGGGAGTATCGCACCAAGTGAGGGCAGCTTAAACCGCGCGAAAGTGCGGGATAAGCGAAACCGAAACAAGTAAATGAGTAATTAAGAGCCAAAGAGCTTTTGATCGGGATAAAGCCGGACTACGGTCTGGTTTGAATTTTGATAGAGAGTTTGATCCTGGCTCAGGACGAACGCTGGCGGCGTGCC
>JAVBOR010000036.1:0-11265 GCA_031550325.1 Oscillospiraceae bacterium | reverse complement strand
GGTCCCTGCTGGACTGGTTGAGCGCAAAGCATGGAATCAAGTGACTTTCACGGATTCACTCCGGGAAAGTCACCCAATGCGCGTCTTCACAAAGACGCGTTCCTGCTCCCGTTTGTAGACAAATCGAAGGTTTGTCTACAGCCTGAAGGGCATTCCCGGATTCATTTCGGGAATGCCCTTCTTTGCGCGTCTTCGCAAGGACGCGATCCGTATTCCGCCAGGCCGCCGCGGTTTCGTGTATTAGCTGCCGGTGAACTTTGTCAGAACGGTCGTCACTTCATTGGGCGGTGCGTTCTTGACCTGATACCAGCCGCGAGAGCTCATCTCCTGAAATATCTCGTTCTGGATGCAGTGCTCTTCTTTCAGAATATTCAAAAACTCATCGCGCAACTGTGTGTTCTGGCACTCACCCGCAAAGGTATTGTAATTGCTGGTGGCAAACTTCTGGCTGCTGAGCAGATCCCCCAAAACTTCCTTGTCGCCCATGTTTCCGGCGGTCATACTTGTGTTCATCAAGAGCCCTCCTTACTTTAAAAAACTGATCAGCTTGTCATAGTGCTGCTGATGGCGTCCGGCAATGGAATCCAAACGGTTTTTGAGCGCAGGGTCAGTACACTGCGAAGCCATGGTATGATATTTTTTGATCAAAACCTGCTCGGAACCAAGCTGTTCCTCAAGCGCCGTCAGCTCTTTTGTGGTTAAATTGGCCATGTTCGTACCTCCTTTTCAATAGGGCGTTTCTCTTGCGCTTCGCCCTCGAACGAGGAAACCAGCGCAGACTCCACGCTCGATTAGTATCTCTTCGCGCCCAAAGAATATTCACGCGCGGCAAGGTTCTGTCCCTTTCGACGCGTGTGTTGTCCTATACTGTAAGGGAGGCGGAGGATAAAAATATGACGGTCATTTACATAGATTCCCTTTTTGCGCTCAATCTGATCATCAACGGTCTTCTGTTGCTGACCACAGCGAAAATTGTCGGCGTTCCCGCCCATCGGGCGCGCGTTGCGCTTGGCGCGCTGGCCGGCGCGCTGTACGCCGTGGCCGTCTGGCTTCCCGGACTGAGCCTTTTGGGCGCATGGCCCTTTAAGATTCTCTCGGCGCTTGGCATCGTGGCCATCGTGTTTGCCGGGCCGCGCGGCGCTTATTTTATCAGACTTTCGCTTGTGTTTGGCGCAGTGTCCTTTGCGCTGGGCGGAATTGTCTATGCCATTGGCCTGCTCACGCAAAGCGCCACAAAGACGTTTATCCCCTATTTTCCCATTGACGCCAAGGCGCTTTTGCTGACGTCCGCGCTGAGCTATATGCTGCTCAGCCTGGTGTTCCGGCGGGCCGGACGGCATGTAGCCCGGGAGACAACACCCGTGATCATCCATGTCGGGCTGCGAAAGGTTCAACTGATCGCGCTGATGGACTCGGGCCACACGCTCACAGACCCCATGACCGGCGCGCCAGTTCTTGTGGTTGACCATGAGCTTGCGCCAAGGCTTCTGGGGTATCCCCTGAGCGAGCAAACTTTAAGCTCTCCTGCCGAGGCGCTTGGCACGCTTCCTGTCCAGCCGGCGCGCTTCAGACTCATTCCCTATCGCGCCGTCGGCGTTTCCTGCGGCTTTCTGCTCGCGTTTAAGCCAGACTGCTTGTACATCCACGGCAGACAGCAAAAGAACACCTTGGTCGCGTTTTCCCCCACGCCGGTTTCGGACGGAACCGGACATCACGCGCTTGCGGGAGGGTTGGTATTATGAAAAAATGGAGCATCTATGTCAAGATTCAGCGTATCCTGGCAAAGCTCGGGCTTTCACTGCCGGGAAAAATCATGTATATCTGCGGCCCAGAAACCCTGCCTCCGCCGCTGACAAGCGAGGAGGAGGCCTATTACATCAGACGCTACGCCGAGGGCTCGGACGCCGTTAAAGCCGTGCTCATCGAGCGCAATCTGCGCCTTGTGGTGTATATCGCCCGACGTTTTGAAAACACCGGCATCTTTATAGAGGATCTCATCTCCATCGGCACCATCGGCCTGATCAAGGCGATCAACACCTACAAGCCGGACAAAAACATCAAGCTCGCGACTTACGCGTCCCGCTGTATTGAAAATGAGATCCTTATGTTCCTGCGCAAAAACTCAGGCCTGCGCTCGGAGGTCAGCTTTGACGAACCGCTGAACATCGATTGGGACGGCAACGAGCTGCTGCTGTCGGACATCTTAGGCACCGAACCCGACTGTGTGCTGCGTCCCATTGAGGAGGACGTCGACCGCCAGCTTCTCGGCCGCGCGATCTCCAAGCTGGCCGAGCGGGAAAAAGACATCATTCGCATGCGTTTCGGTCTGGACGGCGAGCAGGAGAAGACGCAAAAGGAAGTCGCAGACCTGATGGGCATTTCACAGTCCTATATCTCCAGGCTGGAGAAGAAGATCATCTCCAGGCTCAAGCGCGAAATGGTGCGCATGATGTGAAACGCTACTGCGCGGGAGGCTCGTCCGGGCTTTGCTCCCCACGGCGCTCGTCAATCATTTTGTGCAGGGCGTCCAGCGCGTCGGACAGCCCGCCCACGCAGTCGATAAGGCCAAGCTGAACGGCCTCTTCGCCATAGATGACGCTGCCGACGTCGCCTGCCAGTTCGCCGGTACGCAGCATGAGTTCCTTAAACGTGTCCTCTTTGATGTTGCTGTTGTCCACCACGAACCGCACAATTCGATCCTGAATTTTTTCAAAATAGGCAAAGGTCTGCGGCACGCCAATGACCACGCCGCTCAGACGCACGGGATGAATGGTCATGGCCGCCGAGCGCGCGATCATGGACTTGCGCGCGGCAACGCCCAGCGGCACGCCGATCGAGTGTCCGCCGCCCAGCACGAGTGAAACGGTCGGCTTGTGCATCCCGCCGATCAGTTCGGCAATGGCAAGTCCGGCCTCAACGTCGCCGCCGACGGTGTTGATCAAAATCAGCAGGCCGTCGATGTCGTCGGCCTCCTCAATAGCGGCCAACTGCGGGCAGACATGCTCGTACTTGGTCGTTTTGTTTTGCGGCGGCAGTAGTTGATGGCCTTCTATGTGCCCAACGATTGTCAGGCAGTGGATGGCGTACTTTTTGCTGCGGGCAGTTGTTGAGCCCAACTGGATGATGTCTTCGCGCCTGTCCCGGCCCTCCGCCAGTTCACATTCTGCGTTCTTTTCTTCGACCTCAAACTCGTCCGACAATACGCGCCGCCTCCTCGCTTTGATGTGAGGATAGTATGTCCAAAGGATGTATGAAATACGAAAACGGAAGATTGCTTTTTTTGCGGCTGTTCTATGTCGCTCCAGAGTATTGCGTTTTCATAACAGGTTCGCCATCTTCTTTTTCTTGAATGGCGCGTTCTATGGCGTCATGCCCTACTACTTTATCTTTGCCGTTGTCTTCACGGTTTTTATGGTAGACGGGATAAAGGCCGTTCTGATTGCCGCTTTGGAACTCGTTATTTATATCGGTCTCTGCCTGTATACCTATTGGGGTTTTGACCTCAATGACTATGCTGCGGATCGTGGCCTTATGCTGATCGACAGTATCCTGGGGTTTGTGACGGTGTCGGTGACATTGGGCCTGACAATGTTTCTGCTCTTTCGGCTCTATAACACTCAGCAGAGGGAACTGGAGAGCGCGCGGGCGCGTCTCGCCGAAGAAAATGCCCTGCTCGACAAGATCAACAAACTCAAAACTGAGTTTCTCTCCAATGTTGCCCATGAACTCAAAACACCGCTTACCGTCATGTCGGGATACGCGCAGATGGCGGGCACGAGCCTTAACGGGGCCGCCGAGGCTGCCGGTCTGCCTGATCAGCTGCGCCTCATCACGTCCGAGGCCGACCGCCTGGCGCTTATGGTGTCGCAGCTTCTCGACGTGTCCCGCATTTGGGGCAGCGACGACACAACGGCGCCCGACGCACCGTTCACAGACTTAAGGCCCGGGCAGTGGTACTCGAAAGCACTCAACTAGGTAGCCAAAAACGGCGTTACCGCCGGGCATCCCGACGGCACCTTCCGGCCTGACACCCCAGTCACCCGCCTGGATATGGCGGTGATGATCTGCCACCTGGCAGAGCTCAAAGGGATTGAGCTTCCCAAAGCCGACGCTACCGTGCTCTTTATCGACGACTGGGATATTTCCGGCTATGCCCGCGACGCGGTCTACGCGCTGCATGCGGCTGAAATTGTCGGCGGAAAGACCGGAAACCGTTTTGATCCCAAGGCAAGCACCCTGCGCTCCGAGATGGCGAGGCTGTTCTATGGCTTCCTGGATCAGCTCGGGATGATCAGCGCGGAATACAAAATGGAAGACTGATACAGCGGCTTTACACAAGAAAGGCACATCTCCTTCTAAAGACAAACGGAGACATGCCTTATATGTAAACCAGTATTCCTTTACAGGGATACCTTAGTCACGCCCCACAGCCACTCCTGTCCGCAGGGCAGAGGCTTCGGCATGGCAAGGCAAAGCTGGTCGGTAATGCGGCTTTCCAGCTCAAGCGCCTGGCGATGCGCCGCCGGGCGGGAGATCATCGGGCATTTTATCTTTGAAAGCAGCTCTTCTCCGCGCGCGCCGATGGCCAAAAGCCTCGGAGGCGGCGCGGGGCTTTGCTCCTGTATGCCCAAAAAAGCACAGAGTACCGCGCGGCGCACCCGTGCATGCGTAAAGCGTTTACTCTTTACAGCTTCATAAAGCTCGTTCAGGGAGGCAGCGCTCCGCACCGCCTTGCGCAGCCTGTCGTCAAACCCGCCGCGCATGTCGGGCAACGCGGAAAACTCAGCCGCCGTTAAGGCGCGAAGCCTGGATAAAATCGCCGTCTCCAGCCGCCTGAGCTCTATAGGCGCGCGTCGGGCGCGGCACTCGCCTTCCAAAATGTCAGGGTATGGCACGCTGACCCGCCGCCCTTGGCTGAGCCGAGCGCGGATTGCCGAAGCAGACGCTTGCTTGTCGTCATGTGCGCTTCCCTCCCGGCGGATGGTCAGCGGCTCCATGGGAAAATTAAGCGCCCTGAGCGCGCGCAAATATTCCAGCGCCAAAATATTGTTCGGCGTATAGATCGCGGCATTATGGGCAAATAGTTTAGGCATCGCCCTGGCCAGAGACAGCTCCTTTGGATAGCTCTCGGGCGTATCGCGCGCGGCTGTGAGCAGCCGCTCAAGGTCGCCCGACTCCGAGCCAAAGGACAGGTGCGTTACAATGCCAAGCTCCGCGAGCAGCGCCACGCCGGCCCGCGCAAAGCGCTCCGCTCCGGCCAAAACACAGGGCGCCGGCAGCTCGAACACCAAATCGGCGCCGCCCAAAACAGCCATTTTTGCCCGCGCCACCTTTGTCGCGCACGGGAACTCTCCCCGCTGCACGACATGACCGCTCATGCACACCACAATGCCCGCGTCCGCGCCCAGTGCGCCGCGCGTGCGCGCAATGTGGTAGAGATGCCCCGCGTGAAACGGATTGTACTCGGCAATAATTCCGGCGACAGCCATTGGTTCCACCTTTTTCAAATTCATTTGACAGATTTGTAAAGAAATAGTTGAAGATTGCGATAACCTCTTATATAATAGTTGTCTGGCGTCAATTCGTCAACCGTACGTTGCGCTTTGACGGCTTGGCTGTCCCAAAACAAAAGCTGGAGGCATACCATGAATATTCTGGTCATCAACGCGGGCAGCTCTTCCCTGAAGTATCAGCTGTTCAACATGCAAACGCGCGAAGTTTTGGCAAAAGGCCTTTGCGAGCGCATTGGTATTGACGGACGAATCAAGCACACCGCCTCAGGCCGTGAGGAGTATATCAAAGACATCCTGATGGCTGACCACGCCAGCGCCATTCGTGTCGTCACCGAACTGCTGATCGGACGGGAAACGGGTGTACTGAACAGCATGCAGGAGATCAACGCCGTCGGCCACCGCGTCGTTCACGGCGGCGAGTTCTTTAGTCACAGCGTGTTCATTGACGAGACCGTGTTGAAGGCCATTGAACAATGCGTTCCTCTCGCGCCGCTCCACAACCCCCCTAACCTCGTGGGGATCAAAGCCTGTCAGGCCGTCATGGGCGACATTCCCCAGGTTGCGGTGTTCGACACCGCCGTTCACCAGAGCATCCCCAAGAAAGCCTATCTCTACGCGCTGCCCTACGAATATTACGAAAAGTACAAGATTCGCCGCTACGGCTTTCACGGCACCTCGGTGCGCTTTGTATCCCAGCGCGCTGCCGAGCTTTTGGGAAAGCCGCTTGACAGCCTGAAGCTGATTGTCTGCCACATGGGCAACGGAACCTCAGTCACGGCCATGAACATGGGCCAGTCCTTTGACACCAGCATGGGCTTTACACCGCTGGAGGGCGTACCCATGGGCACCCGCTCCGGCAACATCGACCCCACAATTCTGGAGTTTGTGATGCAGCACGAGGGCATTTCCATTTCCGACATGCTGAGCGTGCTGAACAAGAAGTCGGGCGTGCTCGGCATTTCGGGCGTTTCCTCGGACTTCCGTGACCTGCACGACGCCGCCGAGCAGGGCAACGAGCGCGCACGGGCAGCCCTTGAGGTGTTTGCGCACTCAGTGCGCAAGACCATCGGCGGATACGCCGCCATTATGGGCGGCTGCGACGCCATTGTGTTTACAGCCGGCATCGGAGAAAACAACTGTGAAATGCGCGAATGGATTTGCCGTGATCTCGGCTTTATGGGCTTTGACTTTGATCCTTCTAAAAACAACGTTCGATGCGAGGCCTTTATCTCCGCCAAGTTTTCCCGGGGAAAACTCATGGTGGTTCCTACCAATGAAGAGCTGGTCATCGCGCGCGACACAGAGGTGATTGTCACCGCAAGGATAAAAGATGCCTTTTCGGAAAGGAGGCAACTCGATGGCCAGCCGATTCACCCCATCACAGGAGGACTATTTAGAGACGATTTATGACCTCTCTCAACAGGGTGAAGGCGTGAGGGTCACCGATATTGCCGCCTCGCTGGGTATCGCGAAGTCCAGCGTCCATCTGGCTGTCCATGTCTTAAAGGATCAGGCCCTCGTGACGCAGGAGCATTACGGCCACGTCTGCCTGACGCCCGAAGGCCTGACCGCCGCGGCTCTCGTCCGGCAAAAACACAACGCGGTGCTGACGCTTTTGAGTAAAGTGCTTTGCGTCGATCCGGTCACCGCTGAGGAAGAGGCCTGCAAGATCGAGCATTTGATCAGCGACGACACGTTTGAGAAGATTGTCGCCTTTACCAAGGCGTTTGTCAAGGGTCAAGCGGAGTCTTCATAAAATATTGACAAACTATAAATTTATGTTTATACTAAAGTTATGCTGTAAAAACATTTGCGCCGCAAAATGGCTTTATCATCAGCAGGGAGAGAAGGGTTGTGTTCATGGCCCAGCAGGATGTCGTTCTGGAACTCAGGCAGGCCGGCCTGAGCGCCTCTGTTCACCGTTGCCGTATTTTGGAATATATGCGCAATCATCGCAATCACCCCACGGCAGATCAAATCTATATTGATCTGCGACCCATGCTCCCCTCCCTGTCCAAAATGACCGTGTACAACACCCTGAGGGTCTTGCAGGCCAAGGGGTTTTTGCGCGATGTCTGCATTGAGCCCATAGAGACAAGATACGACTGCGTTTTACATGATCACGGTCATTTTAAATGCATGGTCTGCGGCAATGTTTTTGACTTCGACATGCCGCAAGACACTTTTTCAGCCGACATGCTCGAAGGCTTCCGGATCAATCAGCGCGACGTGTTTTATCGCGGCGTCTGCCCCGACTGCGGCGCGCGAACAGAGGTAAGCCCATAATTTGAGCCTTCTGTATTAGCCCAAAATGCGTTCACGGATTCACTCCGGGAACGCATTTTTCTTGCCCCACTGATAACCGATAAAGACAGAACCACAACGCTTTCTCGGATTCACTCCGGAAAAGCGTTTCTTTGCGCGTCTTCACAAAGAGGCGATCCTGTCCCCGCTTTGTCAAAGAACCAAGGGTTCTTTGACAGCCTGAGGGCGTTCCCGGAGTAAATCCGGGAACGCCCTCAGGCTGTGTAAGGCTCTACAGAGCCGATCATTGATTATCGTTTTTTAGACAAGGCTAAAGGATCTTTGACAGCTTACACCTCGGCAAACATGTCCTTTCCCACGCCACACATCGGGCAGACAAAATCTTCAGGCACATCTTCCCAAGGGGTTCCCGGCGCGATTCCGCTGTCCGGATGCCCTTCCGCCTCGTCATAGATCCAGCCGCAAGCGCCGCATTGATACTTCATAAATCTAGCCCCTTATCTCAACAAATTGTGCTCGGATCCCTGCCCGCCGACATGCCCCGGCGCAGCCTCGCGGCGCCCTTGCAGGAGCGGTGCATGGTACTATGGTAGCTGCCCGGCGCGCATTTGTCAAGAGAAATTTTATACTCGATCAAAAAAATCATTATGTTTCGACTTCCACTGTGGATAAAATGTCGGTCACCCACAGTTCGGCGTCCATGCAAGCGACATACATCCGGTCGGCAATCGTATTGTTGGGGCGCTGCTCCAAGAGCTTTGTAAGCCCGGCGATATCCCCGCCTATGTAGCTCTCTGTCAGGGCCAGCAGCCAGCCGATGTCACCCTCATAGCGCAGATATTCCCCAACGCACTCCGGGGCGCGCATTTCCTTCAGCGCCTCTTCCTTGGTGGTTCCCAGCAGCACATCGGCCACAGACGAGAGCCCCGTAAAAAACGCCTCCCAGCGGTTTCCGCCGCTCCAGATGGCAAGATTTTCCATAAACTTGGCGCGAAGCAGCGCCACGCGGGCGATCACCGGCGTCTTTTCCTGGGTTGCCGCCGTGGACAAAATGGCGATCGACCACTGGGAGATGTTATCCATGCCGATGCGCACCAGGGCGTCCTTGAGCTGGGTCACTTTGCCGCGCGAACCAAAGAACGCGGAGTTGGCCATCTTGATCAGGGACATCGTCAAGAACACATCGCGCTGGATGATCTGCGCGATCTGATCCATGCTTTTGTTGACGGTCCCGGAGCTCCACGTCGAAACCTCGCCTAGGATGGCCAGCTTGTTGGCCTTGATCGGGTCGAGCTTTGCCTTGGCCTGCCCGTCGCTCAGAACGACTTTTGTGTAAAAGTCTCCGGAGAAATAGTCAAAGCCATTTTTCTTGCCCAGCTCAAACTCCGCGTACTCTCCAACCGCCAGGGCAATCTTTTTCGTGCGCTTGTCGCCAAACGCCTGCATGAGGGAAATGATCTGTTCATACTGCTCATAGTGGATGTCGACGGCCACCGCGTTGCAGAGCTCTAAAAGCTCCTTGACGCCCATGCGTACTTCCAGTTCGTACCCGATAATGTCAATCTGCGCTTCACGCAGCGCCGCGATGCGCTCCGGGGCACTGTTCTGTGTCACCATGACGCCGCTGTACCCCGGCGGAATGGAGTGCTGAACAAACGCCCATTTTTTTTGCGGAACAGCGCGGTCGACGCGCGCAAGCAGCTCCAGCTCCTCTTCAGCCGAGAACCCCTGCAGCTGAGGCACAAAGACGTCAATGTCCCCGTTACGCTTGAACAATGGAACGATTCGCAGGATTCGCATAAACTCACTCCCAAACGTATTTCATCGCGTCGATGAAGCTTCCCTCACGCTTGGCGGTACCACCGCCAGCTGTCAGCGCACATGCGCTCAAGGCCAAGCTCGGCTTTCCAGCCGAGTTCGCGCTCCGCCCGGGTTGGATCGGAGTATACCTCGGCCACATCCCCCGCCCTTCGCGCAACAATGCTGACCGGCACCGCGCGCCCGCTCACTTTTTCCAGCGCGCCCGCCATCTCTAACACACTATAGCCAACACCGGTGCCCAGGTTAAACACCTGGCACCCGGCCTTGCCCTTTATATATTCCAGCGCACGGCAATGCCCGGTCGCGAGATCACAAACGTGAATGTAGTCGCGCACACCGGTGCCGTCCCGCGTGGGAAAGTCATTGCCGTACACTGTCAGGGCCGGCCACTCCCCCGCCGCGACCTTGAGCATCCTCGGCATAAGGTTGTTGGGGATTCCGTTGGGCGCCTCGCCGATTTTTCCGCTCTCATGCGCGCCAACGGGATTAAAGTACCTAAGCAGGCAGGCGCTGAAGGAAGGATCGGATTGGCAGGCGTCGGTAAGAATCTGCTCAATCATGGCCTTTGAGCGGCCATACGGGTTGGTCAGCGAGGCAAAATCCACCGGGGCCAGCTCATCAAGCGGCAAGCTCTTCGGTACGCCGTACACCGTGGCGGACGACGAGAACACCATGCTGCGCACGCCGGCCTTCTGCATGGCCATCAGCAGTGTCAGCGTCCCCCCGACATTATTTTCGTAATAAGCAACGCTGCGCTCCACTGACTCCCCCACAGCCTTGAACCCGGCAAAATGCAGCACAACGTCAATATCGTTCTTGGCAAACAGCGCGTCAAGCGCTGCCCCGTCACGGATATCCTCCTTGTAAAACGCGAACTCAGCGCCGCCAAGTTCGGCGATGCGCCTCACCATATCCTCGCGGCTGTTGCACAAATTGTCCAGGATGACAATCTCATACCCCGCCCGCAAAAGCTCAATACAGGTATGGCTGCCAATAAATCCTGTTCCCCCTGTGACCAAAATGCTCAACGCACTCATCCTTTCGATATTTGCAGTGTATCATATTGAAGTGTTTTTGTAAATAATCTAAGAAAAAATATTTATTTATCTGTTATCGTAGAAACAAAACTAGTTTTTGTACCGCATATTAGCAAATCAAGGCGAAGTTAAGACTTTTCTCGGAGCATTTAGACTCATTTCATTCGCTTTTGCTTGCCGTTTCCTCACGTGACCGGCTAAAACTTCTCCTCTTCGTACATTTGGACTCCCTTTTTTTCTGATTATGGAAAAGAAAGTCCCGCCAAAGCCAAAGCCGACCGGCTGCGCGTTCGCACACGCAAAAACACCCGGATTCCCGCGGCCGTCTTTATTGTGCCCAGTATATCACAACAGCACCCGCGTTTCGAGCCTTCAGTCTGCGGGGCTGGAAAATAAGCCGCGCGCCCGCAAAAAGTGTTGTTTCCTTTATCCGGTAATTCTTCCCAAAATCTGGAAGGATTTCTCAATCCCTGTGAGTTTAACGTCAGTTGTATGACTAAGAGACTTGTCTAACATCGGCAAATAAAGTAAACTGATGTTAGGAGATGATAAAAATGGCAGGAAAGACTGTAGCGAAAGACCCAGTCGTAAAGGTGGCCAGACAGCGATTGAGTGTACTGGAAATGGCC
>JAVBOR010000004.1:0-60183 GCA_031550325.1 Oscillospiraceae bacterium | reverse complement strand
CCCTGCTGGACTGGTTGAGCGCAAAGCATGGAAACAAGTGACTTTCACGGATTCACTCCGGGAAAGTCACCCAATGCGCGTCTTCACAAAGACGCGTTCCTGCTCCCGTTTGTAGACAAATCGAAGGTTTGTCTACAGGCTGTTCAAACCGCCTCAGCGGTTTGATCCTGCCCTTGTTTTGTCCAAGAACCAAAGGTTCTTGGACAGATTGAGTGCCTTCCCGGATTCACTCCGGGAAGGCACTTCTTTGCGCGTCTTCGCAAAGACGCGATCCATCTCTCATTTTGTCCAAAAACCGAAGGTTCCTGGACAGCCCATTCAGGTCGTGTAGCCGGGAAACGGCTGTGTAAAGAGACGCGCGCCAAGCTCCTTGTCCAGCGCGTCGATCATCGCCGGCTGCCCGTCAATGCGCCCCAGCCGCGTGCAGATCTCGGAGGCGTTGGCCTCCTCCTCCACCTGCTCCTTGACATACATCTGGATAAACTGGTAAAAGGCGTGGTCATGCTCTTCCATGGCAATGGTCGCGAGGTTGTTGATCATACGCGTGACGTCCTGTTCGTGGCTGAACGTGTGCTCAAACATGGCCAGCGGGCTTTCCCACACGCTGGGAGGCGCATCAATCCCGCTCAGCACCGAGTGCGCGCCGCGCTCCAGCAGCTGGTCGTGCAGCACGAGCGCGTGCACCTTTTCCTCCTGCGCCTGAATGCGCATCCAGCCGGCGATGCCCTTCCATCCCTCGTTCTCTGCCCAAGAGCTCATCGCAAGGTACAAGTACGCGCTGTAGAGTTCGGCGTTGATCTGCGCCATGGCGGCGGCCGACAGTTTATCCGAAATCATGCTTTGTTCTCCCAAAGGCCGTGAAGGTTGCAGTAAGCGTAGATCGTAAAAGAACCGTCTTCGATAATAAAATCCGCCACTGCCGGGCCGCCGGGCTCAAGCGCCTTGCGCTGCATGCTGTCGCCCTGACAGACCGCAATCCATGCGATGTGGTGCTCCTGTGTCATGGGATGGGGCGCCGAGCCCACTTCGACGTGAAGCTCTCGCCCATTTCGCTGGTAGACCGGCACATGCTTCTCAGCCGCCGCATCAGATTCCCCCGCCTTGAGCGAGCGCATCGGCTCGCCGCAGCAGTACAGTTCGCCGCCGCCGTCGCTGATCAGTCCCACCAGGTTCTTACAGCGGTCGCACAGTAAAAAGGTTCTCTTGTTTTCCATAAGGGACAGCCTCCTCTCATAACGTGTATGGATTGTCTTGGCCGTTCATTTTGGCCATCACTAAAATTTGTACTAATTACAGTATATCCGCATTTGCTGCATCTGTAAAGCAAAAAATGCGCGATACTGCGCTTTTCTATAAAAGCGTAATGCCGCCCGCCTCGCAAAGCGCAATCATTTCCTCCGGCCAAACCGAGGCCTGCACTTCCCCAATATGCGCCTTTTGGAGATAAAGCATACAAAGCCTCGACTGCCCAATGCCGCCGCCGATCGACAGGGGTAGCTTTCCCTCGAGAAGCTCCCTTTGGAACGGGAGCTGCGCGCGCTCCGGGCACCCCGCCTCATCAAGCTGCCTGAGCAAAGCCTGCTGATCCACGCGAATGCCCATGGAGCTCAGCTCCAGCGCCCGGCCGAGCGGCGGATAGTCAAACAAAAGATCCCCGTTGAGCGACCAGTCGTCATAGTCGGGCGCTCGCCCGTCGTGCCGCTCGCCCGAGGCGAGCTTTCCTCCGATCTGCGTGAGAAACACCGAGCCGAACTCTCTGCAGATTTGGCTCTCGCGCTCGGAGGACGTAAGGTTGGGGTACTCATCAAAAAGTTCCTGCGTTGTGATAAAAACAAGATCTTCTCGCAACAATCGGTCAAGCGTCGGATGCCGGGAAACGATATATTCTTGTGTCTGGAGAAATACGGCGTAAATACGCCTGACGATGCTCTCCAAAAACTCCTTTGTTCTCTGTTCAGGCTGGATCGACAGCTCCCAGTCCCACTGGTCTACATACAGGGAATGGATGTTGTCGGTCATTTCGTCGCGCCGGATGGCGTTCATGTCGGCGTACAGGCCGGAGCCGGGCGAAATGCCGTATCGCGCCAGCGCATGGCGTTTCCATTTGGCCAGGGAGTGGACGACTTCCACGACGCGCCCTTCCTGGTACTTGATGTCGAACGCCACCGGACGCTCCACGCCGCTGAGATTGTCGTTGAGCCCCGATTCGGGGAAGACAAACAGCGGCGCCGATACGCGCATGAGTCTCAGCGCGGCTGCCAGCGTCATTTCAAAAAAGTCCTTGAGTTCTTTGATGGCGATTTCGGTTTCTCTGAGGGACAGTTTGGAAGCGTATCCTTCGGGGATAGTGAGCTTATACATCTCTTTTTGATCCTTTCTCCGGCACTGCCGCACCTCGCGTAAGCGAGAAACCACTGATAACCGCTTTCTTGTTTGTATAGGGGACGGACGGCTGAGAAAACCTTCGCCTGCCGAGAACCTGCGGCTTTACGACAGGCTGAACCTTTCTTGAGTCGGAGAACTTTTGAGGCATTGCGGCAGGCAAACAGGTCCGAAACGCCAAAGCCGGCGCGGCGCTCAGGCAGTTTTTGGTCTTTTCGAGCGCTCTCTCACGCGAAAGATCGCACCTTCGCCCTTGCATCTGCTCGCATTTACCATTGATTGTACAAGATTCCTCAAATCGTGTCAAGTGTCGCCGGGTTTCGCGGAACCTTGACAATGACGTCGAAATAGGATAATATTTATACCACTTGCCACACTCTTGAAAGGAAAATAATCTGGAAAAAAATGTGATCCTTGGCGCTTTTTTCATCAAGAACACAACCCTACGCAGATGCACACCCAAAACGAGACTCTTTTCTGATGTAAAAACTCACCGAAAGGTCACTGCGCGCTCATAAACAACCGTCATTTTGGGAGGAGATTTTTTTGGATTATCAGGGCAGAATTTTCAGGCGCATGGCAGACGCTTTCCGGCGCAGATGGTGGGTTTTGATCTTTTGTCTCATTTGCGGCGTCATTGTCACACTGGTTCTGACGCTGCGCCCCGTCAGCAACACCTATTCCTCCAGCGCAACCGTTTACATCTCCAGCGTCACGGCTTACGGTGACTTGATTCAGGGCCGGAACATGCTCAGGGACTACTCCAGCATCATCACTAGCAACAAGGTTTCCGAGCGCGCCTCCACTCTGCTCGGCGGCGCCATCAGCCCGAACGCCATCCGCGGCATGCTCTCTGTCGGCGTCGAATCCGGCTCCACGATTGTCACCATTACGACCACGTCCACCCAGCCGGAGCTTTGTCCTCTGGTGGCCAACAACGTGGCCGACGCTTTCTTGTTTGAGCTGGAACATATCACATTGGGCATTGACACGATCTCGGTCAAGGTTTTGGACTACGCCTCCGGGTATGCCCTCGCGACGGACGGCTCGCTTCAGCGCAACACCCTGCGTCTTGTTTGCATTGCCATCTCGGCGATTGTCGGCGTCCTGATCATCCTGTTTTCCGAGTTTTGGGTTCCTCGCATACGCACATACGAGGATATGGAAGCCACCGCTGAAATTGAGGTTCTCGGCGTCATTCCCTGGCAGACCATTTAGGCGCAGCCACCGACCCCCGAACCGTTGACCGGCGGCGGACGGTTCACATGGGGACATACAGTGCACCGCCGGGGAAAGAAGTACTTTCAGTGCGAAAGATTCAAATTGATTTTTATCGGCATCAGAACCCTGTCGTCAATGACGCCTATGACCGTTTGATGGCCAACATTCACCTGCGCCGCGTTGACTCCGGCCTGAAAAGCCTGATGCTGACCGCCGCCACGCCCGGCTCGGGGACCACGTCGCTGGCCATTAACCTCTCCGTATCCATCGCTACATCGGGACTGCGCACGCTGCTGGTCGACACCGACATGCGCAAAGCCTCCGAAGAGAAGCGGCTGAGCGAAAAGGTGCCCGTCGGCCTGTCGGCTTTCCTGCAGGGGGAGGTGTCGTTTGACGATATTGTTAACGATACCAACATTCCCCTGCTCAGCTATATTTCCTGCGGAATTGCGAGCGAGAATCCCGTCCCGCTCCTATGCTCCAACCGTTTTGAGGTTTTTATGCGCCTGGCCAAAGAGCAGTTTGACTTTATTTTGCTGGACTCGCCCGCGCTGGACGCCTCTGTCGACGCCAGCCTTCTCGCCTTGCGGGCGGACGGCGTGGTGCTCGTGGCCAACTGTCAGTCCAACACAAGCAAGCAAATGAAAAGCTCTCTCAGTGAGATTGAACGCACGGGCCGCCCCTGCCTGGGCGTTATTTTAAACAAAATGGACCGCAATGATTACAAGCGCTTTTTGAAAAACTACGACTACTTTTATAAAAAGCGCCGTCCCAACCTCAAAAAGGAGAATACCAGCTCATGAATAAACGATTTCTAGCCGTTTTTCTGGCCATGCTTCTTGTGTTTTTACCTACGTTGCCCGCCGCGGCAAGCGTTGTTGTCATTGAAGATTTGCCCACGCCGCCCCCAACGCCCACACCAACGCCGACCCCGACGCCCACACCAACGCCCACGCCGACCACCACAATCAGTCGCGCGACGGAGTATTTGTCCCGCGTCTCGGTTTCTGGGCTTTCTCAGAATACCACCGACCCCGGCAGTGAAAAGACCATCAACGTGCAGCTCAACTTCCGCAACGGCGCAGGCGCAGCGCTCAATGGCGTGTACGTCAACTTTGAGGGCATGACCAGCTCTACGCTGTCGCTCGTCGGCGCATTTGGCCCTTTCCGGCTCGATATGAGCAGCGGGGGCACGGCCTCGGTCAACATCAAGCTCCATGTTCCGGACGCACTGGTGGGCGGCAACTTCCCGCTTTCGCTTCACCTGACCTATACCGATTCAACCGGCGTCACGGCCAACGCGTACCGTTCGGCCTTTGTGCTCGTTGACCGCGGCGACGGCGTGGAAGGTACGACCGGCAGCACGGCACACGCGCCGCGCCTGATGGTACAGAATTACAGCTATGGCGCAGACTTTGTCGTCGGCGGCAAGGACTTTGCTTTGGACTTTACCGTTTTTAACGTCAGCACCGAGCAGGCTGCTGAAAACCTGCTCATTACCTTCGGCGGCAGCAACTCCCCGTTCCTGCCCGCCAGAGGCGTCAGCAACCAGCTGTACGTCGAGCGCATTGAGCCCGGCGGGAGTTACACTGGCAAGTTTTCCCTTGAGGCGGCAACGTCGTTTAACAGCAGCCTGTATGGCGTTTACCTGAATATGGAATTTGAGGACTCCCTCCGCCGGGCATATGACACGTCCTCGCTGATCAGCATTATGCTCAACCAGAACCAGAGTATCGTGATAGACGAGGTTATCATGCCCGAGCACGTTGTCTTTGGCCAGAACATGACCGTGAGCGTGCGGTACCGCAACGCCGGCACTTCCTCGCTGCGCAACATGATCCTCGCCATTGACGGCAACATCCCCGACAACCAAAAGCGCATGGAGCTGCCCGAGCTGGGCGCCGGACGCCAGGGGTATACCGATATCACGCTGACGCCCGACGTAAACGGCGACCAGACCTTTGCGTTCAGCATCACTGCCGTGGACGGCCAAACCGGAGAGAGCTTCACTACGGCCAAGCTGGTTTTCCCCTTGGTTGTCTCAGAGTCCGCCGCAACGCCTTCCCCCGTCGCGTCTCCCGTCGTCTCACTTGCCCCCACACCCCAAGACACGGACAACATTCTCTCCCGCATTCCCCAATGGGCCCTGCTGGGCGCCGCCGCCGTCGTCCTCATCCTGGCAGCTGGCCTGGGCTTCTGGCTGTGGCGCAGGCGGAGATAACCCCTTCGCTGTCAAAGAACCTGCCGCTGAAGAAATCCTTGAACGGCGAAGCGTTCCGGCTTTTTTCCGCGTGACGGATTTTCCGGCAGGGAAACGCCGGAGGGCCGGCGTGCGAAGGAGCCGCCCGTGCGGCCCGACAAGCCCCTCTCCGGGATGCCCGTGTGGGTTCTTGCGTTTCTTTGGAAGGGAGTGAGTGAATTTTTGTCTAGACGAACCATGGTTTTTGGCTTGCGCATTGGGCTGGACGCTGTTTTGTCCGTTTTGTCGTTTTGGCTCGCGGTAACTCTGCGTTTTGAGTTCCGCCCGCCCGCCGACTTCCTCCGGCAATCCATAGCGCCCTGCTTGATTTTCGCCTTTATCATCATCATCTGCAACGCAGCCGCCAGAAACTATCGCTTTACCTGGGTTCACGTCAGTATTTTGGAAGCGCTGCGGGTCATGCTGGCCAGCCTGGCGGCTTTTCTGATCATTGTGATCCTGCATGTGTCGACCCTTCTGGTTTACTCCATCTCCGTCACGCTGATCTATTTATGTTTGTTTACGATGCTTTCCGAAGGCATACGCTTCTCTTTCCGATCGATGTACGTCCTGCGCAAGCTTTTTGGCCTGTATACGGGAGGCGCCGGGCACACAAAAAACGTGCTGGTGATCGCCGATCGCGACACAGCGGGGCTTTTCCTGCGCCGGTTGCTTCAGGGCAAGCAGATGCGCTTCCGCCCCGCCGCCGTGCTCACCGACGAGGCCGGGGAGGATCAAAGCATTCTGGGCGTCAAGGTCTTCACCGACCGCGCGGCGCTGCCGAGTATTCTGGAGCAGTACGGCATCGATGAAATCGTGTTGCTGGCCGACTACTATGGATACAAGGACATTGTCTGGCTCAGGCAGGAGAGCGACCGTCACGGCTGTGTCATCAAGATTTTTCAGGGACTGCAGTCCATGTCCGAGCAAAACGGACGCCCGGTCACTTTCCGTCCGCTGAAGATTGAAGATCTGCTCGGCCGCAACGAGATCCACCTGGAAAAGACCTGGATTGACGCCTTTATCGCGGGTAAGCGCGTTTTGGTGACGGGCGCCGCCGGCTCCATCGGCTCGGAAATTTGCCGTCAGTGTCTGGAATTTCATTGCGCAACATTGTATACACTTGATATTGATGAAAACGCGCTCTATGAGCTTGAACTTGAACTGGAGACGCAGCGCTCAAGCGCGCAACATGTTGTGTCGCTCGTCGCCTCCATTCGCGACGAAAACCGCTTAAGCGCGGTCTTTGACCGATATCAGCCCGAGGTTGTCTTTCACGCCGCCGCGCACAAGCATGTTCCCATGATGGAAAAAAACCCCTGCGAGGCCGTCAAGAACAATGTTTTCGGCACGCTGAACGTATTGCGCGTATGTGAGGAGCAGGGTGTGGGAAAACTCATTGTCATCTCCACCGACAAGGCAGTAAACCCTTCCAGCGTGATGGGCGCGACCAAGCGCATCACCGAAATGCTCGTGCAGACGTACGGCCAGACCATGAAGACCGAGGTCACCGCCGTCCGGTTTGGCAACGTCCTCGGCTCTAACGGCAGCGTCGTCCCCATTTTCCAGCGACAAATTTCCGCCGGTGGCCCCGTAACCTTGATGCACCGCGACATTGAGCGCTATTTTATGACGATTTCCGAGGCGGTGCAGCTCGTCATGCAGGCGGGCGCCCTGGCTTCGCGCGGAGAAATTTTTGTTTTTGACATGGGCCGCAGCGTCAAGATCTATGATCTGGCCTGCGAGATGATTCGCCTGTCCGGTTTGGAGCCCGAAAAGGACATTGAAATTAAAATTATCGGCCTCAGACCGGGAGAAAAACTCTTTGAAGAGCTCAGGCTGGACATGGAGCATATGGACAGCACAAAACACGCCAACATTTTTGTATGCAAACCGCTTGACTTCAGCATGGAGAAAATGAACGCGCAGCTCGCGCACCTGCAAAAGGCGGTTGACTCCGAAAACGACAGCGCAGCTGTCGAATACCTTTTTTCCATGGTTCCCAGTATTTATCGCAAGCCCTCCCTAACCACCCATCCGATCAAAACAATCAATCAGGAGGTCTACCCATGAAGCTAAAGGATGAACTCATGCTGCGCGAGGTCGCAGGGCAATGGATTGTCGTTCCACTGGGCACAAGCGTTGTGGAAGTCAATGGCATCATCACGCTGACGGCGAGCGCCGCTTTGCTCTGGAAGAGCATTCAGGCCGGCGGAATCGAGTCCGCCGACGATTTGGCCAAGGTTTTGCTGAGCGAATACAGCGTTGACGAGGCGACCGCGCGTCAGGACGCGCAGGAGTTTCTTGATCAGCTGAACGAAAAGGGTCTTATTGATGGCTGAGACGTTGAGTACCTTCACCAAGCGGCTGGCTGACATCGCGCTCGTGGAGAAGATCCCCATCTTCGGCTCGTTCGAGCTCACGCCGCGCTGTAATCTTAACTGCAAGATGTGTTTCATCTGCAATCCCGAGCAAACGCAGGCAAACGAGCTCTCGACCGAGCAGTGGCTGGAGATTGGAAGGCAGGCGCGCGACGCCGGCCTTCTTTACCTGACCCTTTCGGGCGGCGAGGCCATGATCCGCAAGGACTTCAAGGAGCTTTACACCGGCCTGCAGCACCTCGGCCTCGTAATTATGCTCAACACCAACGGCACAACGCTGACTCCCGACATGGTCAAGTTCCTGGCGTCCTGTCCGCCGCGCGGCATCAACGTCTCGCTTTACGGCTCCAGCCCGGAGGCGTATGAGCGCGTGACTGGCTCGGCAGCTGCGTACGAACAGGTAATGCGCGGGATTGATCTGCTGGAGGAGTATGGCCTGCGGTATCGGCTGCGCACGATTTTAATCCGGGAGACCGCCGAGGACCTGAACAATATCGCCGGGTTTATTCTGGGCCGCGGAAAACGCGTTGGCCTGGTCAATTATATCACGCCGTCCTTTGACGAGGGCGGAAACGATCCGCTTGGCGCGCGTTTGGACGCGCAGGAGCTGCTTGTATACGAACGCAAGTTGTCCACATTTATGACCGAGTGGAGCAAGCAGCACCCTGAGCTCTGGGAAAAAAGCTCGCTTGAGTTTGACCGCGACACCAAGCCCGGCACGGAGATCATTGATACCGACGAAATGCATGAGCTGGCCAAAGCCGAGCTGTCCAAGACAGCGTACCACTGCCACGCCAGCCGCATCGCTTTCTGGGTGTCCTATCACGGTCTTCTCGTCCCCTGCGCGCTGCTGCGGGAGCCGTATGTTGACCTGCGCACCACCGCCTTTGATGAGGCGTGGCGGCAACTGCGTGAGCTCTGCGCGCAGGTGCCCAAATGCGCCGACTGCGAAGCCTGCCCGAGAAACGGGCGGTGCGGGAACTGTCCTGCGCGCCTGAAGGCAGAAACTGGCAGCTTTTCCCAGAAATCGCCATATTTGTGTTCTTTTGCCGAAGCATATATCAAGGTCAAAGAATAGCGCCAGCGGCTTTTTCGTTCAGGTTTCCGCATGATTTCATTGCCCTAACGGATGAGAACGGCTTGACATTTTCCCTTTTTGCGTGTATACTTGTCACATGGAGTTTGTATGTTCGCAGCATACAGTGGCACTAATCAGCAGAAAAACAAGGTTGCTAAAGAAAGGATGGACACGATGAAAAGATACGAGCAGCCAGTTCTGAGCGTTGTCGATCTTCGCCAGGAAGAGCGCATCGCCGCCGTTATCCCCGGCAACTGCATGGTTCCCGATCCCGACAATCTTCTCTCTCCGGAATTTGCGTTCGACATGGACGATAGTTGCTGGAAGGTGAAGGATGGCCAGCCGGGCGAGCCCTGCAGCTAAGAAACACGCACACAAGAGATTTTACATAATGCCGCTGTTAACAGCGGCATTCGTTTTGCCCAAAAACATTTCCGGACGCGCCGGACAGCCATGAAGCGCGAAACTTCATTTGCTTTTGCATATAAGTGTGCTATAATATAGTTTACGGTATCCACACGGCTGAAAACGATTATTTTGCCGCAGCCTTGTTCTTCAGGCCCGAGCGGGTTGTGCCGCGGCTGGCGCGGACTTTGCTACATGTTTGACGGTCTGCACGGCTGTTTGGCAGCGGCAGGACAAGACTTTTTGAGCTTATGGAAGGAGGCAAAACATGCTTACCGTTAAAATTGCCGGTTTGACGGCGCAAATCAACTCAGACGCGCCTCTTGACGCACCTGAACTGGGAATATATACCTGCGACGCGCCGAGTGGGCCGCCCGACACGACCATTACGTTCATTCCCACAAAAGAGCTCCCTCTTTCCGAGGCCATCTACCGCGACTTGACGCTGGTGTGGGGATATGTTCCCGACGGCCGCATTTGCTGCGACTTCCTGCGCGACAACCAGCGGGCCTTGAGCGTTGTGGCCGACGCGGACTGGCGCGAGGTGGAGATATATCACTTGCCCTGGTTTAACCAGTGGTTTTACCTGTTCAGGCCGGCGCTTGAGATCGCGTTTCGCAACATGGCGCTTTCCCACGGCGTGCTGATGATCCACTCATCTGCCATCAGCGTCGGCGGCCGCGGCCTGGCGTTTTCTGCTTCTTCGGGAACGGGGAAGACAACGCACGCAAAACTTTGGGTTGAACACCGCGAAGCTGTCGTCATCAACGGCGACCGCCCGTTTTATAAAGTGGAGGGCAAGAGGCCCTATGTCTGCGGCTCGCTCTGGTGCGGCTCTTCCGCCGCGTTTACCGCGGACATCATTCCTCTTGATGCGCTCATCTTCATTGAGCGCGCCAACCAGAACAGGATTCGTCCGCTCAGCCCCGTCGAGGCGCTGCCCTACCTGCTGCCGCGCTGCTTCCTTCCGTACTTCAGCGAGTCCCGCATGGCCCTCGCCATGGGCATTGTCGATCGCCTGATTGAAACGACCGATTGCTATCATTTGCGCTGTCTTCCCAATTTAGGTGCCCTTGAGGTGGTTGAAAAATGCGTTATGACAAACCGTCGGTTTTAGTCGTCAAGGCGGAGTATTTGTTTGCTTTGGCCGATACGCTGTTCACACTGGACAAAAAGCTGAGCATCGTGGTCACCGGCAACAGCATGTATCCGCTCATGCGCCACAAAGCCGACCAGGTGACTCTTTCCAAAACGAGCTTTGAGGACATCAGGGTCAATGACATCGTGCTTGCCCGCAACAAGCAGGGAAAGTTCATATTGCACCGCGTCGTCAAAAAAAAACCGACCGGTTTTTACATGACGGGCGACGCGCAGACCGAGCTGGACGGGCCTTACGCGCCCGAACAGCTCATTGCCGTTGTCACTGAAATTCTGCGCCTGAACAAGCGCGGCCAACTTATCCAGATCAACCTGCACGGAGTCTCCTACGGCATCCTGACCAGACTCTGGAGGCTTCTCACTCCACTTCGCCCCTTTCTGATCGCAACGTACCGCAGGGTGAGAAAGAGGACAACATGGCTGTAAGGGATAGCGTTAAAAAGCTGTTTACCGCACGCGAGCAGTATTCCTGGCTCGGCCAGGTTGCCCGCCCTCACTTGAAAGGCCTTTTTTTTCTGATCGGCATTGACGCGATCACAACATATATCTCTCTGCAGCTCATCGAGGTCAACAAAAACGTGATCGACATCGCAAACGGGCGACTAAACGCCCCTCTTGTGTGGGCCATCGTCTCCATGGCTGTTTTTAACCTCATCAACCTGGGCTTCGGCGTCATCAACTCCATGTTCCGCGTCACCGTAGCCGAGAAGATCAACTTCAAGATCAGGCAGCGCGTGTTTGCCAAGCTGCTCAACGCCAATTGGCTCTCTGTGACCGCCTATCACAGCGGCGACCTTCAAACGAGGCTGACAAGTGATGTTAACGCCGTTGCCTCTTCGGTTTCCTCGGTCTTTCCCTCGATGGTATCCCTGATCATCACGTTTATCATGGCGTTGGTCATGCTGGTTCAGTATGACGCCATGCTGGCGCTGTTCATCCTGATCCTTGCCCCCGTTTCCGTGGTCACCGTGCGCATTCTCGGGCGCAGGCTGAAGGTCATTCAGCGCAAGGTGCAGGAATCCGAGTCGCGCTACCGCGCGTTTACACAGGAAAATCTGGCCAACCTGGCCGTCGTAAAGAGCTTCTCGTTCCAGGAACACAGCGTGGAAAAGCTGGAGGAGCTTCATAAAAACCGCCTTCTGTGGATTATCAAGCGCAACCGGCTGAGCGTTCTGGCCTCGTCGGTGCTGAGCATCGCGCATATGTCCAGCTACACCGTCGCCATGGCCTGGGGCGCCTCGCGCGCGCTCGCCGGCCAGATTACCCTGGGCACGGTCACGGCGTTTATCCAGCTTGTGCAAAAGGTGCAGGGCCCTATCATCGGTCTGGCGCAGACCATTCCCTCGATTGTCTCGGTTCTGGCCTCGGCCGAACGGCTGATGGAGCTGGAAAGCATCCAGCCTGAAAAGCAGGGCGAAGCCCTGCCCGCGAGCTCGCAGGTCACGCTCACGCTCGACAACGTCGGCTTTTCCTATCGCGAGGGCGAGCCCGTGCTGCGCGAATGCGACATGCGTCTGCACCCCGGCGACGTCGCCGCGCTGACCGGCCTTTCGGGCGTTGGCAAGACGACGCTTGTGCGTGTTCTGCTCATGCTGATCGAGCCCGACCACGGCATGCTGACGATGGAAAACAACGAGGGGCGCAGCAACGAGATCTCCGCCGCGCTGCGCGAGCAAATCGCCTACGTCCCGCAAGGCAACACGCTTTTCAGCGGCACCATCGCTGAAAACTTGCGCATGGGCAAGTTTGACGCCACCGAGGAGGAGATGGTGGAGGCGCTTCAGGCTGCCGACGCGATGACGTTTGTCTCCAAACTGCCCGACGGGCTTGAAACCATCATTGGTGAGCGGGCGGGCGGCTTATCCGAGGGACAAGCCCAGCGCATTGCCATTGCGCGCGCGCTCATTCGCAACGCGCCGCTGCTGATTCTGGACGAGGCCACCTCTTCGCTGGACGAGGAGACGGAGTGCACGGTTCTGGACCGCTTACACGCTCGAAACGCGCGCTCAACCTGTCTGGTCATCACTCACCGCAGTTCAGCCCTTAGATACTGCAACCGCCGTTTTGAGATGCACAACGGCATTCTCAAGGAGACCCCCATGCCGCCGCGCGCATGACCGCGCGCGCCAGAGGACAAACTATGGATGCGGGACAAGGCCCATGGCCCTGCCCCGCATTGTTGCTCTTTGTAAGGGAGGCGTTTTTTCTGAATGTTTTTGACCTGATTGGGCCGGTGATGATCGGGCCTTCCAGTTCCCACACAGCCGGTACGCTTCGCATCGCGCGCGTGGCCTTTTTGCTTTTGGGCGAGGCCGTGGAGCGTGCAGATGTCACGTTGTTCGGCTCGCTGGGCGCGACGTACCGCGGCCACGGCTCGGACAGGGCGATCGCAGCCGGGCTTTTGGGCTTTCTGGCCGACGACGAACGAGTTCCCCAAAGCCTGAACCTCGCTAAAGAGCGGGGCCTTGAGGTCGGGTTCACCGCCAGCCAGGAGCCCGCGCGCCACGCCAACAGTATGAAAATTGAGGCCTCGGGCGGCGGCAAAACCCTTTCGCTTTTGGGCGCTTCGGTGGGCGGCGGCAGCATCTTGATCTATGAGCTTGACGGGATGGAGGTGCATTTCACCGGTGAGATGAGCACACTCTTGGCGGCGCATGACGACGCTCGCGGCGTCATCGCGTCCATTACAGGGCTTCTGGCCGGGCATAGCATCAACATTGCCACCATGCGCGTTTTTCGCTCGTCCAAAGGCGGCCGGGCCATGACCGCGCTGGAGGCCGACCAACCCTTTGATCCATCCGTACAGCAGGCGCTGCTCCGGCTAGAGCATATCCATTCGGTCACGCTGATCAATGCGTTTGAGCGTCTGTAGGAGGTAGAATCGATGTTTATGGCCGACCTGATCACGCAGGCCGAGGAGCGGCGCATCACGCTCTCCGCCCTTTGGCTTGAGCAGCAGGCGCAGCAGCTGGAAATGCGGCCCGAGGCCATTCTGGAGGAGATGTCCGCGCGGCTGGCGGTGATGCGCAGGGCGCGCGACGAGGGGCTTTCCAGATTAGCGCGCTCCCCGAGCGGCCTGTCGGGCGGCGACGCTGCCAAGATCACAGGCGGCGGCCTTCTGGGCGAGCTGGAAACCGCCGCGCTGCGCTTCGCGATCGCCATCGCCGAGCACAACGCCGTCATGGGAAAGATAGTGGCCTGCCCCACCGCCGGTTCGTGCGGAATCGTGCCGGCCTGCCTGCTGGCAGCCGAAGAAACCCTGGGTCTGGACGACGGCGCGCTGTCCCTGTCCCTTCTGGCCGCGGCCGCCGTCGGCCAGGCAGCCGCGGAGAACGCGATGATCGCCGGGGCCGCAGGCGGCTGTTCGGCCGAGTGCGGTGTGGCGGCCGCGATGGCGGCCGCGGCGCTCACAGAGCTCAGGGGCGGCACGCCCGGCCAATGCGGCCACGCGGCGGCCATGGCGCTCAAAGCCGTTTTGGGCATGAGCTGTGACCCCGTGGCGGGCCTCGTGGAGGTGCCCTGCATCAAGCGCAACGGCTTTGGCGCGCTGAACGCATTGGCCGCCGCGCACATGGCGCTTTGCGACGTGGAAAGCACCATTCCGCTCGACGAGGTGATCTCCGCGCTCAAGCAGATCGGGCAGATTCTCTCGCCAAAGCTCAAGGAAACCTCACAGGCAGGTCTCGCAGCAACCCCCACGGGCGAGCGCGTCCGGGAGCGCGTCAAGAGCTTATAGCGATAAAAAGCCCCCGCCTCGTCAAAGTATCTTTGGTCTTTGACAAGGCGGGGGCTTTGGCACAAACCGCCGAGGCGGTTTACGGGGTAAGGCCAGGAGCGTGAGGGACTTTTTTGACAGCCTGAGGGCGTTTTATCTTTGATAGTTTACCCTTCGTCGCCGTCCGGCTCCTGCGTCTCGGGCGGTGGGCTGTCGGCGCCGGGGCTTGTTTCGGTTCCCGCGGTCGGCTGCTCCAGCAGGAGGTCGGCCGTGATGTCGCGGGAGGTGCACGCGGGCACCTCGCCCGCCGTCCATCGGTAATTCGCCTCCAGATCGGCGTCTGTCTTCAAAAACCAGGCGTAGTCCCCGGAGAGATCGTCGGCCGTGACGTCGACGTGATACCACTCTTTGTCGAGCTGCACCGCGTTCCACGCGTGGTCGTCGTTATCCCGCTTGCCCAACACAACCTGGCAGGGAATCTCGGACAAATCGCACAGTAGCTTAAAGGCCAGTGCGTAGCCCTCGCTCACGGCGAGCTTCTCCACGAGCGCGCCATAAGGCGTCCACGCCTGGTCAAAGCGCGGCCTCCCGCCGAGCACCGCGTCATGGGCCTTCTGCTCATCATATGTCACCGAAGCGCACAGCGCGTCATGCAGGCCGAGCAGTGTATAGGCGTCCCCCTCGGCTGTGTCCGTTCCGTCGGCCATGTCCTGCGCGCGCCGGCCGACGAGTTCCGCCATGCTCTGCATGACGCCCTGCGGCAGCTCGTATGCAAACGCCATCTCAATAATGCGGCGCAGCCCGGTGTCGGGATAGTAGACCACCGTGAGCTCCGGCAGTCCGAGAGCGCTGGCGGGGCTGGTATAATAGGCCTGATGAACCAGCATCACGGGGTCGTACTCGGCGGCGTCAAAGTACGCCATTTCCACGACAAGCTCCGTTTGGAACCCGCTCATCACGTCCCCGATTTCCTTCATCAGTCCGTCGCGGCCAATGACGGGCAGGATCGAGTCCATCTGCTCCTTGGTGCGGCGGTAGACAACGGAGATGTCTGCCTGATAGTTGCTAAGTACCGACGTGAGCTTATACGACATCACGTACACGGCGTATTTCCCGTACGGCTCCTCGTTTGTGACCTCGCCGATGGCCATCAGCAGATCGTGTTCGACATCGCCGAAATAGCCCTCCAGACGAATGTCGCCGTCGGGCTTTCCCGAGCGAACCAGCTGGAGAATGGCGTTTTTGAGCTGGGCGTATGTCGTGGCCTTGAGGTCGGCTGTGTCCACCTCATCATAGCTCTGCTCGACATGGGCCGACTCCACGTAGTACTCCCGGTCAAACAGCGGCGCGCAGCCGCACAGAAAGCACAGCGCGAGCAAAAGGCACAGGCAGCGCCGCTTCACGGCAAAAGCTCCAGCAGCTGACTCGGACGCTCGATCAGACGGGACGCGCCGCCGCTTCGCAGCTCCTCGGCCTCCCTGAAACCCCACAGCACGCCGACCGGGATCATGCCGGCGGCCCGGGCCGTCTGCATGTCCACGCCGGTGTCGCCAACATAGAGGATGTCGCGCGGGGCCACGCCCATCAGCCGGCTTTGCTCCAGCGCGCCGACGGGGTCGGGCTTGAGCGCGATCCCGTCGCGCCCGCCGAGCACCGAGACAAACTGTATGTCATTAAAATAGTGCTCGACCAGGCTCACCGTCGCCTCCTGCGGCTTGTTGGACAAAACGGCGCACGGCACGCGGCGGCGCGCAAGCTCGAGCAGCATGGCCTCCACGCCCTCATAAGGGCGTGTTTTGACGCGCCCACGGCGCGCGTACAGCTCCGTGTACCGCGCCAAAACAGAGCTTGCCGCCCCGCCCCCCCGGGCCTCGGGCGGCAGCGCCCGGACAATCAGCTCATCGGTTCCGTTTCCGACAAAATATTTGTACGCCGAGACGGGGTGCTGCGCGTATCCATGTTCGCCGAGCGCCTCGTTCACGCAGTCGGCGATGTCGTCAATGGTGTTCAGCAGCGTGCCGTCCAGATCAAAAATACAGGCGTTCATGTCGCCCTCCTTCTTTTGCGGCCCTTTTTAGAGCAATTTGCTCTAAAGGGCGTTTTTCTCGTAGTCTTTAAACCCTTCCCCCAGAACCTCGTGCGCTTCGGCCACAATCAAAAATGCGTCCGGGTCGATCACCTTGACCAGATGCTTCAGCTGCGCGATCTGCTGACGCTTGAACGCGCACAAAATCACATGGCTGCTTTGGCGGCGGTATGCGCCCTCGGCGTGCAGCAGCGTCGCGCCGCGCCCGAGCTGCGCGTCTATTTCGCGTACAATCTCGTCGCACTTGTCGGAGATGACATACGCCATGCGCTCTATGTTCAGCCCGTACAGCAGGGCGTCCATGCCCCGCGAGCTGATAAACAGCGCGATGCCCGAATAGAGGCCGACGTTGATGTTGCCGAACACCGCCATGGACGCCAGCACAATCAGCCCGTCAAAGGCGAGCATGAGCCTTCCGATGTTGATATGGGGAAAAACGAGCTTGAGCAGCCTCGCGATGATGTCGCTGCCCCCTGTGGTTGCGCCCCGTGAAAACACCAGGCCAAGCCCGATGCCCATCAGCACGCCGCCGGCCACACCGGCCAAAATCGTCTCGGTCTGCACCGGCGGCAGCCACCGGGCCGTCAGGTCAATGAGGACAGAAGAGACCACCGTGCCGTAAATCGTGTACAGCAAAAACCGGTGCCCCAGAAAAAACCACGCCAACAGCAAAAGCGGCACGTTAAGAAGCAGCGCCATGGTTCCGAGCGGGATGACATCCAGCTTTGTGTGAAGGAGCATCGCAATGCCGGTTACGCCGCCGGGCACGATATCGTAGGGATCCATGAACAGACTGACCGACAGCGCGAAAACAACGCTTCCCAGCGTAACCATAGCCAGATCCGACAAAACCTTCAGCGGTTTATTTTTCAAAAAGACGTTCCCTCCTCATTCGGCGGCGCTCGTCAGATCAGCCCCATCTGCTCCTCGCCCCGGTCTTCAGGGCGCAGCGCGGCGCCTGCGCCGGGGAGCGTGCGCACGCGATAGCGCGCGGGATTCGTAATGCGCGACCGCCCGGCCTCCAGAAAGGCAGTCACGCGCCTGCCGGGCTTGAGTGACATCACGCCCACACCCTGCGTGCTGCGCGTCGTCTTCGGGGTCAGCGCCGCCGAGTGAAACAAAAGCGCCCGCCCGTCCGAGGAGAAAACGGCCATCTCGGTCTCGTCCGACAGCAGGCAGGCGCCCGCAAGCGGTGACTTGTCGCTGTACGCGCCGGTCAGCTTGCGCCGGTTGGACACCGTTGCGTAGCAGGACAGCGCCACGCGCGCCACTTTTCCGTTTTCAAAGGCAAACAAGAGGCTATGCTCAAACGACCCCGGCAGACAGGTAAACACCACGCTCTCGCCCTCGTCCATACCCAGTCTGGACGGCAGGAAGTCCCCCAGCACCGACGCCTTGGCGTCTTCAAACTCGTGCAGTCTGGCCTTGTAGCACATCTGCCTGTTGGTGAAAAAGAGGATCTCGTCCTTGTTGGAGGCCTCAAAGCTCTGAAACGCCTCGTCGCCCTCTTTGTAGCGCTGGCCGGACGACATGCGCAGTGACGCGGGCGTGATCTTCTTAAAGTATCCCTCCCTGGACACAAACACATGCACCGGGTAGTCCTCGATGTGTTCCTCGGCGGGAAAATCCTTGTGGTCGTGGATCAGCGTGGTGCGGCGCGGCACGCCGTATTTTTTCTCAACGGCTCCCAGATCCTTGATGATCAGCGCGATCACCCGCTGGCGATCCTTGAGCGTGCGCTCAATGTCGTCAAGCTCGGCGCGGAGCGACTCGACCTCGGCGATGCGCTTGAGGATGAACTCCTTGTTGATGTTGCGCAGCCTGATGTCGGCAATGTAGTCGGCCTGCGCCCTGTCAATCCGAAACCCGATCATGAGGTTGGGGACAACCTCGTCCTCCTCCTCGGTCTGCCGGATGATGGCAATGGCCCTGTCGATGTCGAGCAGGATCTTTTGCAGTCCCTCCAGCAGGTGAAGCTTCTCCCGCAGCTTGCCGGCGTCATGGTGCAGCCTCCGGCGCACGCACTCTACCCGCCAGGCAGTCCACTCGGTGAGGATTTCCCGCACACCCATGACGCGCGGCATTCCGGCGACAAGAATGTTAAAGTTGCAGGAAAAGCTCTCCTGAAGCGGCGTGAGCTTGCAAAGCCTCTGCATCATGCGGTCGACGTCAACGCCGCGCTTGAACTCAATGGCCAGCTTGAGCCCTTGCAGATCGGTCTCGTCCCTGATGTCGGCGACCTCTTTGATCTTGGCTTCTCGCGTGAGCTTTTCCACGCTGTCGATGATGGCCTCCACGGTGGTCGTGTACGGGATTTCATAGACCTCAACGAGATTCGAGGTCTTTTCCCGCCGCCAGCGGGCGCGCAGCTTAAACGAGCCCCGTCCGGTCTCGTAGATCGAGCGCATCTCCCTGTCCACAAACAAGAGTTCTCCGCCCGTCGAAAAATCCGGCGCGGGCAGCGTCTCCATGAGGTCACAGTCAGGGTTTCTCAGCAGCGCTGCCGTCGTGCGGCAGACCTCGGCGAGGTTAAACCCGCAGATCTGCGACGCCATGCCCACGGCGATGCCCTGATTGGCCGACACCAGTACGTTTGGATACGTCGTGGGCAGCAGCGACGGCTCTTTGGCCGTGTTGTCATAGTTGTCGACAAAGTCCACGGTGTCGCGGTCGATGTCCCTGAAAAACTCGCCGCAGAGCGCGTCGAGCTTGGCTTCGGTGTAGCGCGAAGCGGCGTACGCCATATCGCGGCTGTACACCTTGCCGAAGTTTCCCTTGGAGTCGATCAGCGGATGCAAAAGGCTCTCGTTGCCGCGCGCCAGACGCACCATGGTCTCATAAATGGCGCCCTCTCCGTGCGGGTTGAGCCGCATGGTCTGCCCCACGATGTTCGCGCTCTTGGTACGGCTTCCGGTCAGCAGCCCCATTTTGTACATGGTGTACAGCAGCTTGCGGTGCGACGGCTTGAATCCGTCGATCTCCGGAATGGCGCGTGAGACGATCACGCTCATCGCGTAGGGCATATAGTTGTCTTCAAGCGTCTTGGTGATGGGCTGTTCGATCACCATGGCGCTCAGGCCCTCAATGCTTTTTTGACCCTTCTTTTTGCTCATGGCAGCGCCTCCGTGTGTGTGATATCAAAATCGGCGGCTTGTCCCGCCGCCCCGGCGCTAAGCGTAAAGCTCCCCGTACTTTTCTTTCAGGTAGTCGACAAAGTAGCGCGCCGTAAACGGCTCCCCGGTCACCCTGAGCATCAGCTCCTCAGCGGTCAGGGTCATGCCGTGGCGGTGAATACGCTCGCCGAGCCACGCGTTGATCGGCGCGAAGTCGCCCATGGCCAGACAGCCGGCGATGTCGACTTCTTTGCCCATGGCGTGCATGAACTGGGCGCTGTAAGCGCTTCCCAGCGCGTAGGACGGGAAGTAGCCCAACAGTCCCGAAGACCAGTGCGTGTCCTGCAGCACGCCTTGCGCGTCGTCCGGCGGCGTAACGCCGAGAATCTCCTGCATTTTTTCGTTCCACAGCGCGGGCAGATCCCGGACATTTATCGAGTCCTCCATGATGAGCTTCTCCAGCTCATACCGCACCAAAATGTGCAGGCAATAGGTCAGCTCGTCTGCCTCTACGCGAATCAGCGAGGCCTTGGCCACGTTGACGGCGCGGTAGAGCGCCTCTGCGCTTACGTCCGAAAACTCTCTGGGGAACAAGGTCTGCAGGCGGGGCAGCAGCGTCCTGACAAACGCCCGTGAGCGGCACATCACATTTTCATAGGAGCGCGACTGTGATTCGTGCACCGACATTGACGCCCCCCCGTTCAGGCCGTAGGCCTCAAGCGCCGGATCCATGCCCTGGTCGTATATTCCGTGCCCGCACTCGTGAACCGTGGAGAACACGGCCGAGAGCAGGTCGCGCTCATAGTAGTGCGTGGTCACGCGCACATCGTGGCGGTTTACGCTTATGGTAAACGGGTGCTGCGTCGTGCCCAGCTGTCCTCTGTCCATGTCGTACCCGACCAGCCGGGCCAGCGCCTGGCTGAGCAGCGCCTGGCGGTCGACGGTGAAGCTTTTCTCCAAAAAGGACGTGTCGGGCTGTTGGGCCGCCGAGACCTTTTTGAGGAGCGGCACGAGCTCGGCGCGCAGCGCGCCGAAAAACTCATCCAGCTTCCGGACGGTCAGTCCCTCCTCGTAGTCGTCAAGCAGCGCGTCGTAAGGATGTTCGGCATAGCCATAATACCCCGCCATCTCACGCTGCAAGGCAAAAATTTTTTCAAAATACGGCGCCATGCGCGCAAAATCGCCGGCGTCCCTGGCCTCCATCCAGACGGCTTCGGCCTCTCCCGTCAGCTCGGTGAGCGCGCCCACCCGCTCGGGCGGAACGGCAATGTTTTTGTTGTACACGCGCCTGTACTCGCGCAGCATGGCGCTCTCCAAGCCGCTAAGCTCGTCCCTGTGCGCGTCAAGGCATTCGAGACACGCTTTCATATCGGGGGACACAAGCCGTTTAAAGCTCTCCTGCGCAAGAAACCCGCTCGTTTTGGCCCGGCCCTCGACGCCTTTGCGCGAGGGGGAACCCGTCCGTTCATCCCAGGACATGACCGCGTATGCGCCCATGAAATGGGCGCGCTCCTCCATCAAGGCCTTCATCTTCTGTACGGCTTCGTTTTTGGTCATAACGCTTCCCTCTTTCCCATAAAACCTCAGTGGTCGGAGCCCCGCCGACGTTCGCCCGAAGCAGCCGTCTTTTCACGGCACGGGTCAGCCATTTCCGCTACGAAATATCGGCCAGTTCCAGATAGTCCGCGCCTCGCTCGGCGATAAAATCTTTGCGCCCCTGCAGATTGTCTCCAAGCAGCATGTCAAACACCGCCGCGGTGCGCGAAGCCTCCTCGGGCAGCACCTGCACAAGGCGGCGCGAAATGGGGTTCATCGTGGTCATCCACATCATGTCGGGCTCGTTCTCGCCCAGGCCCTTCGAGCGGGAGATATGCACGCCGCCCGGCCTGCCCCACCGCTCCAAGATCTCTTCCTTTTCGCGATCGGAGTAGGCAAAGGCTGTTTTGTCCTTGTGGGTGATCTCAAACAGCGGGCTCTCGGCAATGTGGACATAGCCCTTCTCAATCAGCGTCGGCACCAGCCGGTAGAGCATGGCGAGGATCAGCGTGCGAATCTGGAAGCCGTCTACGTCGGCGTCGGTGCAGATGATCACCCTTTTCCAGCGCAAATCGCCCAGGTCAAACGAATGCAGATCCTTGGCGTGCTTGGAGCTGATCTCAATGCCGCAGCCGAGTACCTTGATGAGGTCCGTAATGATCTCATTTTTGAGGATTTTGTCAAACTCGGCCTTCAGGCAGTTGAGAATCTTGCCGCGCACCGGGATGATGGCCTGGAACTCGCTGTCGCGCGCCATGATGCACGCGCCCATCGCGCTGTCGCCCTCGACGATATACAGCTCCCGCCGGTCGGTGTCCTTGGTGCGGCAGTCATGGAACTTCTGCACTCGGCTGAGCATGTCCATGCCGCCCGAGAGCTTCTTTTTCAGGCCCTGCCTGGTCTTCTCGGCCTGCTCGCGGCTGCGCTTGTTGATCAGCACCTGCGTCGCGATGGCCTCTGCGTCGGGCTTGTTTTCGATAAAATAGACCTGCACCTGCTCCTTGAGCCAGTCGGTCATACACTCCTGCACAAACTTGTTCGTGATGGACTTTTTGGTCTGGTTTTCATAGCTTGTCTGCGTCGAAAAGTTCGACGAAACCAGAACCAAACAGTCCGCGATATCCGGCCAGGTGACCTTACTCTCGTTTTTCGTATACTTCCCAGCGCTCTTTAAGTACGCATCAACGGTTGAGAGCAGCGCCGCCCGCGCGGCCTTCTCGGGGCTTCCGCCGTGCTCAAGAAAAGACGAGTTATGGTAGTGCTCCACGATGGCTGACTGCGCCGAAAAGCAGAATGAAACGCTCAAACGCACCTTGTACTCGGGCTTGTCGGCCCGGTCGCGGCCGCGCCGCTCGGCCTCCCAAAGCTGGGGCTGGGTCAGCGGCCCATCCCCGGCCAGCTCGCGCACATAATCAAGGATGCCGCTCTGATAGCAAAACTCCTCTTTCGCACCGCGGTAGTCGAGTTTGAACACCACGCCGGGGTTGACGACCGCCTGCCGCTTGAGGATATCCTGAAAATAGCCCCTCTGGATGTCGATGTCGGTAAACACGTCCAGATCCGGCTTCCACCGGATCAGCGAGCCCGTGCGCTTTCCCGCGTACGGCGTCTTGCGCAGCCCGCCGATGTTCTCGCCCTTTTCAAAGCGCAGCTCGTACACAAAAGAGTCGCGCCAGACATGCACGTCCATCCACTCCGAGCTGTACTGCGTGGCGCAGGAACCGAGGCCGTTGAGGCCCAGGGAAAACTCATAGTTCTGGTCGGCGTCGTTGTGGTACTTTCCGCCTGCGTAGAGCTCGCAGAACACGAGCTCCCAGTTGTATTTCTGCTCGCTCTCGTTGAAGTCGACAGGACAGCCCCGCCCGAAGTCCTCCACCTGGATGGACAGATCATCAAAGCAGCTCAGCCTGATCTCCCGGCCATGCCCCTCGCGCGCCTCGTCAATCGAGTTGGACAAAATCTCGAACACCGCGTGTTCGCAGCCCTCCAGCCCGTCCGACCCAAAGATGACGCCCGGCCGCTTGCGCACGCGGTCGGCGCCCTTGAGCGACGAGATGGATTCGTTTGTGTATTCCTGTTTTTTCGGCATGCGCTAACCCTCTTCTCCCGTATGGCCGCAGTTCGGACACTTCACGGCGTCAAAATCGTGTGTGGCGCCGCAGGCGGGGCAGCGGACGTGCGGCACGCCCTCGCTCGCTTCATGCCTGACGCCGCGCGCCTCCACTATGCCGTTTCTCACGGCGGCCTTGACGACAAAGTAGAGCGACAGAAAAAACAGAAAGGCCAGAATAAGCCAGACGAGAATCCCCATTTCAAGCCCCTCTTTCCCCGACGCCAAAACAGGCGTAAAGTCCGCCAAAACGCGACAAAAGGCGTGACCTTGGCCACACCTTTTGCAAAATCCATTCTAGCGCTTGGAAAACTGCGGCGCGCGGCGCGCGGCCTTGAGTCCGTATTTTTTGCGCTCTTTCATGCGCGGGTCGCGCGTGAGGAAGCCCGCCTGCTTGAGAATGGGACGAAACTCCTCGTTCATTTTCAGCAGCGCGCGGGACAGTCCGTGGCGAATCGCGCCGGCTTGCCCGGTCACACCGCCGCCGACGACCGTGGCGTCAATGTCGACGCGCCCGATGGTCGAGGTCGCCACAAGGGGCTGGCGAACGATAAATTTCAGCGTTTCAAGGCCGAAGTAAGTTTCAATGTCGCGGTTGTTGATCGTTACAACGCCCGATCCGCCGGGATACAAATGCACGCGGGCCACGGACGATTTGCGGCGGCCGGTGCCGTAATGATAGGCTTTTTTAGGCTGATACATCAGGCGTTGCCTCCCATCTTCCAAAGCTCAGGCTTTTGCGAAGCATGCGGGTGCTCTGCGCCCGCATAGACCTTCAAACGCATGATGGTGTGGCGGCTGAGCGTGTTCTTCGGCAGCATGCCCTTGATGGCCAGTTCCATCGCAAACTCCGGCCTGCGCTCCATCAGCACGCGGTACTTGGTCTCCTTGAGTCCGCCGACATAGCCCGAGTGGGTGCGGTAGTACTTCTGGTCGAGCTTGCGCCCGGTCAAAACTGCCTTTTCCGCGTTGATGATGATGATAAAGTCGCCGGTGTCGACATGGGGGGTGAACTCGGGTTTATGCTTGCCGCGAAGCAGCCGCGCCGCCTCGGCAGCCGTATGTCCGAGCGATTGGCCGGCGGCATCCAAAACGTACCACTTGCGCTGTACGTTCTGCGCGTTTGCCATAAATGTGCCCATCGATGAGCCTCCAATGCTAAATAATTGTGCGGAACAAAATTCGCGCTCCTTGTTTATACCATAGCGCGGCGCCGCTGTCAACAGATAATAGCCTCTTTTTCAATCAACCTGCGGCGTCCTCTTGAATCCTCCGTTTTCCTCACGCATGCTCACAGTTTCTCGCATGGCAAAATCAAATTTTATGGCGGCATCTCCGGGTTGTACCAGTCGTCGCCATCGGGCGGTGCCGAAGGCGGAGGGGACGAGCCGTCGTCGGGCGGCGCAGACGGGTTGTCGTCGGGCGGCGGCGTATTCGTGTCGGGCGGAGGCGCCGCACTGTGCAGCGGACAGAACTCGTTATAGGCGTGAGTGGCGTTTTTGGACAGCGCCGGCAGCGGCTTGAACTGCTCCTCGCCCAGGTTTCCATAGACGTCATACTCCCAGAACCTGAGCGTATATTGTTCGTCGGCGATGACAACCCCCGCGGCCGGCATGGGCCGCACGACGTTGAGCAGGCTGACCCTTTTCAGCGTCTCGGCCGGGCAGTAAGGCGTGGCGAGATAGCCCGAAGCCGTGTCGATGTTGACGCTCACGTGGACTTTACAGCTGGACGTCGGCACATCCTCCATGGCCATGATCGCCGTCGTCACGCGTGAGCCGCGCGGGTCGAGCTCGCAGGCCTCGGTGGCAATCAGCCCGCTGTCCAGACAGATGCGCGGCTTCACCGAGTCAAACGGCGCGGGCGAAAACTCCCCGCCCTCCAGGCCCTCATGCGCCCTGTCCATGACCTTTTTCCAGAGGTTGAGCGCGGGGTTTCCCGAATAGGAGCTCAGCGACCGCGGCTGCTCATAGCCAAACCAGCACACGCCCACATAATAAGGGGTATACCCGGCAAACCAGCGGTCAAAGTTTTTCGACGTCGTACCGGTCTTTCCGGCAGTGGGGATATTTTTCAGCTTCGCGGCTGAGCCCGTGCCGTATGACACCGCGTTTTGCAGGCAGGCGGTCACATAATAGGCGGTTTTCTCCTTCATCGCCACCACGGCCTCGGGCTCGTTGTCAATGACCACATTCCCTTCGGCGTCGGTGACCTTGCTGTACGTCGTGCAGCTCAGGCGCACGCCGTCATTGGCAAACGCCGTGTACGCCGAGGCCATATCCCGCACGGAAACGCCGTTGGTTAAGGCGCCGAGCGCAAGCTGCGGATATCCGATGTCGGTGTAGCTTTTGCCGCCGATCACCTCGTTGTCGATCAGCGTGCTCAGCCCCATATTGTCCCGCGCGAACACAAACGAGCGCTCCGGGGTGAGCAGCTCCATCGTGCGCACCGAGACCGTGTTCTTGGACTTGGTCACGCCCGTCAGCACCGTTGTGCGCCCGTCGTAGCCGACTGGGGAGTTCTTTGGCCAGGCCTTGCCCGCCTCAAGTTTAACCGGGGCGTCGTCAAAGACTGTCAGGGGGTTGATCAGACCAAGGTCAAACGCCGGCGCGTACACCGCGACCGGTTTGATCGAGGAACCGGGCTGGCGCACGGTCTTCGTCGCGTAGTTGTGCAGGAGGTTTCCGGTTTTCTCGGTGCGCGAGCCCGACATGGCCAAAATGCGCCCGTCGTGCTGGTCGACAATCATCATCGCGCCGAGCGGAAGCTCGTCGTCCACCGGCTCCGGCCAGTACTCGGGATCCATCCAGATCTCGTCCATGATGCCCTGCAGCCGCTGGTCGACATTCATGTAAATGTTATAGCCGCTGGAGAAGATATGCTGCTGGGCGATGAGCTTGGACCAACCGTACTTGCTCATCAGGTCGTCGGTCAGGTCCACAATCACCTGGTCGACATACCAGCTGCGGATCTTGGTTTCCCGCTCGGGCGTGCTGCGCGCAAACACAAGCTCCTGGCCCAGCGCCTGCCTGTACTCCGCCTCGGTGATCAGCTCCTGATTGCGCATCTCCTTTAAAATGACGGTTTGCCGCTCTTTGTTCTTCTTGGGGTTGGTGTAGGGGTTAAACTGATAGGGATTGTTGGTAATGCCGATCAGGCACGCGCTCTCGGCCAGCGTGAGGTCGGCGAGTTCTTTGTTGAAATAGGTTTTGGCGGCCGTCTTGACGCCGTTGCAGCCCTCTCCCAGAAAAATGTAGTTTAAGTACGCCTCCAGAATGTCCTTTTTTTCCGTACGCCGCTCGAACTCAAGGGCCTGGAAGATCTCCCCGAGCTTGCGCTGCACGGTCACCTCATCGTTTTGCGTCTCGTTTTTAATCAGCTGCTGCGTGATCGTCGACCCGCCGAAGGTGTCCTTCATGCCCAGGAACATGTTGACAAACGCGCCGATCGTGCGCTTCCAGTCAACGCCCTGATGCTCCCAAAAGCGCTTGTCCTCAATGGCCACGGCGGCATTTTTAACGTACTCAGGTATATCGTCATAGTCTGCCCAAATCCTGTTTTCTTTACCCGAGATGGTCTCGACCTCAACCCACTGTCCGGTGCTCTCGTCCATAGCGAAAAAATGCGAGCTCAGGTTGGGGTTGAATTTTTCCAGCACAAGGCTGGTGTCGACCTCCAGATGGTATTTGACATACACGGCCCCGAACAACGAAAGGATCACGCCCGTGGTCAGCAAGACCAGCACGATCGTCAGAACGGCCTTTGCGGCGTATCCCAGCACGCGGGACAGCGTCCGCCCCGTATCCTTCACGCCGTTTTTGGCGTCCTTGCGTACAATGCGTTGGCCGAGGTTATGGCCAATTTCACCCACGTCGGCAAAGACCTTCTTCGTCTTGCCCGCGAAGTCGTTCTTCTTTTTGCTCATAGAACCTCTCTCTCCTTAAAGCCCCGGAGCAACGCGAGGGCTCCGCGGCTCTGTCTCCCTTGCGGCACAGTTTCTTTTCTAAAGGCGAGTATATCACCGTTGGGCGGTCTTGACAAGTGTGGCGATTTGCGAAATAATGTCATCGGGAGGCGAAAAACATGCGTATATTGGCGATAGATTATGGAGATACCCGCACCGGAGTCGCCGTTTCGGACGCGGCCGCCCAAATTGCCGGGGACGCCTTTGTCATCGTCGAACGCCAGTGGGACAGGCTGATCGCCCGGCTGGCCGAAGAGGCCGGCGCGCGCGGCGTGAAGCAGATTGTCGTCGGCCATCCCCTCAATATGGACGGGTCGGCCGGTCCGCGCGCCGAGAAAAGCCGGCTGCTCGCCGAGCGTCTGGGCGAACAGACCGGGCTGCCGGTCGCGCTCTGGGATGAGCGGCGCACCACAGTGGACGCCGTGCGGATTCTGCACGCCTCGGGCAAGCGCGGCCCGAAGGGCCGGGCCAAGGTGGACGCGGTCGCTGCCTGCCTGATTCTGGAGGGCTATTTGGCCTCGCTCCCCTATCGCTCCGGCGGCTGACGCGCGCCTTTTCCAAAGGTTTCGCGCAGTCCGAGGGCAAGCATACCAATCCCAAAGGCCCGGCGAAGCCATGAGGCGTCCAGCTGCAGCGAGATAAACGCCCCCAGCGCGCCCGTGATAAGCCCGCCGCCGATGGCGGGAATCGCCGCCTTGAACTCGACCTTTTTTTCACGGATGTGTGAAATCAGCGACGCCCCGGCGCACGGCAGAAAATACAGCAGATTTACCGATTGCGCGGCGTGCTGCTCAAGTTTTCCGGGCAGCGTCATATAGACCATGAGCAGTGTGCCGCCGCCCAGCCCGAAGCCCGACAGCACCCCGGTCAGCGCGCCGGCCAGCGCGTCCCACCACCACGCGTTCATGAGAGCAGCATGCGCAGCCCGCCGAAGGCCAGCAGCGCGCCGAAGCCGCGCCTGAGCCAGGAGGCCGGCGTCTTGCCGAAGAGCTTTCCGGCGATAAACCCGCCGACGGCCCCGCCCGCAAGATACGGCCAGGCTGCGCCGAAGTCAAGCTCGCCGCCCCACGCGTACACGCCCGCCGACAGAAGGCAGAGCGGCAAAATGGTGAACACCGTCGTGGCAAGCGCCTTCTTTTCCTCCAGCCCGACCCAGCGTAAAAACAACGGCACAATCACCGTGCCGCCGCCCGCGCCCAGGAGTCCGTTGACCAGTCCTCCCAACGCGCCCGTACAGAAACACTTCCATTTCAGCTGCAAACTCATCACCCCCGCCGAATAGTCTTTACGGAGCCGGCCATTTTATGAAAATCTGAAGGGAGCGGCTTATATGAACTTTTTGCAGGATCCGGACATCCGCGCCATCTCAGCCTCGTTGCACAGAAACGCACGGGCGGGACGGTACCACGTCTCCGATCTTTCTCTGCAGCGCGACGGCGAGACCTATCAGTTTGCCGATCTGGTCATGGAGGGCGGCGGGACGCTGGGCATCGCGCTCGTGGGCTATATCCACGCGCTCGAGCAGGCCAACATCCGCTTTCTCAACGTCGGCGGCAGTTCCGTGGGCTCCATCGTCGCGCTCCTTCTGGCCTGCATGGGCGACAGACTCGAGGCCAAGGGCGAGCGCCTTTCGGCGATAGTCGCCGACATGGATCTCGGCGCCCTTGTCGACGGCCGATACTTTGCCGCAAAGCTCTCCAAGCTCGCCGGTTCGGAAAATCCCGGCAAGCATATCGCCTCGATGCTCTTCTGCTTTCTGATGTCGCTGGGCGACGTGCGCAAAAAGCTCGGCCTCAATCCGGGAGACAAGCTGTACGACTGGATCGCCAGGCAGCTCTCGACCTTCGGCGTTTCAACCTGGGCGGACGCAGAGTGCCGCATTTCGTCCATGCCCAGCGGGGTGATCAACGGGCAGAACCGCGCGCCGCTGCGCGACTACACGCCCGGCCTGAAAATTGTCGTGGCCGACCTCACCACGAGCACAAAGGTCGTTTTCCCGCAGATGGCGCCCATGTACTGGCAGCAGCCCGACCAGATAAGTCCGGCTGCGTTTGCGCGCGCGTCGTCGTCGATCCCCGTGTTTTTTCAGCCGTATACCGTCACCGGAGTTTCCTCCATCGTGGGCGTCAGCGAGAGCTGGAAGAATCTGTGCAGCTTTGAGGGCGAGGTCCCCGACCGCATCACGTTTGCCGACGGCGGGCTGCTCTCCAACTTCCCCATCGATCTGTTTCACAGGCGGGCCGTGCCGCGCGCACCGACCTTCGGCGCGCGTCTGGGCAGCGCCTCCCGTCATGTCAAGGAGATCAAAACGCTCGGCCAGTATGGGGGAGGCCTGTTTAACGCGCTCAGGCACTACGCCGACTACGACTTTATTTTCCGCAATCCGCTTTACAAGCAGCTCATCGCCTACATCCCCACCGACGAGTACAACTGGCTCGATTTCAACATGAGCGACGCGTCAAAGCTCGGCCTGTTCAAGGCCGGGATGGAGTCGGCGTACCGTTTTCTGGAGACGTTTGACTGGCAGCTGCACAAGCAGCTGCGCGCCGCCGAGCTGGAGGCGTTCTCCCCCGAACGGCTGAGCGAAACTTTGCCGGTTTCGCGCAGGGCTTCCGCACAATAACCAAACGATAATTGTTAACAATTTAAGGTTTGTGAAAATAGCCGTATGAAAAATGTTTTGATTTTACATAATATTGGTGATATAATCATGTGAGCTATACAAGCGTGGCCACGAAACTGGTTTTAAAGGAAGTGCCGACTTGGTTCAATATGTCATTCACGGGGGCAAACCTCTGCATGGAGAAATTGACATCAGCGGAGCGAAAAACGCGGCGGTCGCCATTATCCCCGCGGCGCTTTTGGTAGACGGGGTCTGCCGAATCGAAAACATCCCCAAGGTCTCCGACGTCACCCTGATGCTTGAAATCATGCGGGAAATGGACGCAAAGGTCCTCCTGATCGACGATACCACCATACAGATCGACGCGCGCGGCGTGCGCAACTCAGTCACCCCCTACGAACTTGTCCGGCGCATGCGCGCCTCCTATTATCTGATCGGCGCGCTGCTCTCCCGGTTTGGCAGCGCCTGCGTCGCGCTTCCCGGAGGCTGCGATTTCGGCGTGCGGCCGATTGACCAGCACATTAAAGGCTTCGAGGCGCTCGGCGCCCGCGTTGACGTTAAGGCCGGCTTTGTCCACGCGAACACCGATGGTCGCCTCAAGGGCTCGACGATTTATCTGGACGTCGTGTCGGTTGGCGCCACCGTCAACATCATGCTGGCTGCCGTTCTGGCCGACGGCCTGACCGTGATTGAAAATGCGGCCAAGGAACCTCATATTGTCGATTTGGCCAACTTCCTGGGGTCTATGGGCGCCGACATCAAGGGCGCGGGCACCGATGTGATTAAAATTCGCGGCCAAAAAAGTCTGAAGGGCGGGGTATACACGATCATCCCCGACCAGATTGAGGCCGGAACGTATATGGCCGCGGCCGCGGCCGCCGGCGGCGAGGTGCTGATCAAGAATGTCATCCCCAAGCACCTGGACTGCATTTCGGCCAAACTCATCGAAATGGGTGTCGACATCAAGGAGTATGACGACGCGATATGTGTGTCGCGCACAAACCCGCTTCGCCGCACCAACCTCAAAACGCTGCCCTATCCGGGTTTTCCCACCGATATGCAGCCGCAGATGGCCGCCTGTCTGTCGATTGCCGACGGCATGTCCATGATCGCCGAGAGCGTGTGGGACAACCGTTACCGCTATGTCGACGAGCTCAAGCGCATGGGCGCCAAAATCACCGTGGACAGCAAGGTGGCGGTCATTGAGGGCGTACCTTCGCTGACCGGCGCGCCGGTTCAGGCCTGCGATCTGCGGGCGGGCGCCGCGCTTGTCGTGGCCGCACTGGCGGCGCAGGGCCAGACCGTGATCGAGGGCGTCTACCACATCGAACGCGGCTATGAGGACATTGTGGAAAAATTGCGCGCCGTGGGCGCTGATATTTCTCGCATCGATATCCCCGAGCCCGACGTGCTTGCGCAGGCGCTGTGAACGCCGTAGTCCACACCCTTTCCAGCGGAAGCGACGGCAACGCAACCCTTGTCTCTGACGGCAAAACCACAATCCTGGTGGACGCCGGAATTTCAGCGCGGCGTATCAGCGCCGCGCTTCGGGCGCATCTCCTGACGGCCTCTGACGTGGTCGCCGTGCTGGTCACGCACGAGCACGGCGACCACATCGCCGGGCTTTCGGTGTTCGGCCGCCCCGTATATGCTGCTGCCAAGACCTGCCAGGCGCTTGCCGGCAAATTTTCCCGCAAGGCCATTGAGCCGGGGCAGTCTTTCGCGGTGGGCGACATTGTCGTCACGCCGTTTGCCACGCCGCACGACACGCCGCAGAGCCTGGGCTACCTGCTCTGCGTGGCCGGGACGAGCGTTGCCGTGTGCACCGATCTCGGACATATGCCGCCCGAGGCGCTTGAACTCTTATGTACGGCAAAGGTTGTCCTGCTTGAGGCAAACCATGATGTGCAGATGCTCCGCCGGGGTCCGTACCCGGCTTTTTTAAAGGATCGCATTTTGGGCCGAAACGGCCACCTCTCCAACGACGCCTGCGCCGAGACGCTCTGCCGGTGTGTACAGTCCGGCACGCGAAGCATGATGCTTTGCCATCTATCGTTGGAGAACAACTCTCCCGACCTCGCACTGGGAACGGTGGCGCACAGCCTACATACACAGGGCGCCGTCGTCGGCCGGGACGTGACGCTTCAGGTTGCGCCCCATGGAATGCCCGGGGAGCCCATCTGGCTTGACGAGCTGTGATCAAAATAGACATTGCCGCCGCCGGACGCTTAAAAGAGCCCTATTGGGAGGCTGCCTGCGCCGAGTACGCCAAGCGTCTGGGCAGATACTGCAAGCTGACCGTCGCGGAGTCGGCCGAAACCACCTTTCCACCGGTCTCGCCTTCGGCGTTTCTCGTGGCGCTTTGTGTGGAGGGCGAGCGTCTTTCGTCGCAGGCTTTTGCCCAAAAGCTCGGCGCGTGGCAGTTGAGCGGGGTGTCTCGTCTGTGCTTTGCCGTCGGCGGTTCGAACGGCCTGCCCGAAAGTGTTCTTCGCGCTGCCGATTTCAAGCTGTCTCTTTCCGACATGACGTGGCCGCACCATATGGCCCGCGCTATGCTTCTCGAACAGATCTACCGCGCCTTCACCATTCTGGGCGGAGGCAAGTACCACAAGTAGAGGCTTTCCTAAACTTTTTGACAGGAGGCGCTTGCGGATGAGCGGCAACCAAAACGATCTCCCCGGCGGGGACGATTTCACAGGGCCCGTCTGGGCAGCCCACGAGGAAAAGATGCCCGACTGGCCCAGCCTGGAGGACGGGTCTCCCGAGCCGTCGGCGATGGCGGCGACCGCGAAGAATGAGATGGATTATCAGATGAAGCTCGCCTTTTTGCGCTCAGAGGGCATTCCGGCCTTCGGCCAGGTGCCGAACACGGCGTTCTTTTCCAAGGTGCTGTTCGGCGGCGCCATTTTGGGCGAGGACATCATTGTTCCTGTTTCGCACCTGGAAGAGGCGCGCGCGCTTTTGGCCGACTTTGACGCCGCCACGCCGCTTCCTGACGACGATGAAGCCGACCCCCCAGAAGAAGAACCGGAGGACTAGTGTACATGGAGTATATGACTGAATACGAGCGCTGGCTGGCAAGCCCTCAGATCAGCGAAGAGGAGCGCGCCGAGCTGCGCGCCATTCAGGGCGATCCCGAGCAGATCAAGGCGCGGTTTTTCGCGCCGCTTACGTTTGGCACCGCCGGCCTGCGCGGCGTGATGGGGCCCGGACTCAACCGCATGAATCTTCACGTTTTACGCCAAACCACACAGGCGTTGGCCAACCTGGTGGTCAGCGAGGGCCGCGCCGCCGCCGAGGGCGGCGTTGCCGTCTGCTATGACAGCCGTCACCGCAGCGAGGAGTTTGCGCGCGAAGCGGCCTGCGTTCTCGCTGCCAACGGCATTGCGGTCAAGCTGTTTGACGCGCTGCGCCCTACGCCCGAGCTCAGCTTTGCCATCCGCGAGTACGGCTGCACCGCAGGCATCAACATCACGGCGTCGCACAACCCAAAAGAATATAACGGCTACAAGGTCTATTGGAGCGACGGCGCCCAGCTTCCGCCCGACCACGCCGACCGCGTCGCCCATGAGATGGAAAAGACCGACATCTTTCTGGGCGTGCTGACCATGCCGTTTGAGGAGGCGCTCTCGGCCGGGCGCATCACGATGCTCGGGCAGCAGACCGACCGTCTTTTTCTGGACATGGTGCTTTGCCAGTCGGTGGCGCAGGACGCCGTGCGTCAGGTCTCCGATACGTTCAAGCTCGTATACACCCCTTTCCACGGCGCTGGGCACGCGCTTGTCCCCGCCGCGCTGAAGCGGCTCGGCTTTAAGTACGTGGTGTGCGTCCCCGAGCAGATGGAACTTGATGGGGATTTCCCCACGGTTCAGTCCCCCAATCCCGAAGACAAGGCCGGATTTACCCTGGCCATTGACCTCGCGCGCGCCTGCGGAGCGACGCTGATCATCGGCACCGACCCCGACGCCGACCGTGTCGGCATTGTGCTGCGCGACGACCACGGCGATTACGTCACGCTCTCGGGCAATCAGGTCGGCGTGCTGCTGCTCGACTACCTGATCCGCGCTCATCTCCAGAAGGGTACACTGCCCGCGCGGCCGGCGGCGCTCAAGAGCGTGGTCACCACAGAGATGGCGCGCGTTGTTGCCGAGGCGCACGGCGTGCCGATGTTTGACACGTTTACGGGCTTCAAGTTTTTGGCCGAGCGCATTGGCAGGCTTGAGGCCGAGGGCGTACGCTACATCCTGGCCTATGAGGAGAGCTATGGCTATCTCGTGGGGGACTACGCGCGCGACAAGGACGCCGTGACGGCGTCGATGCTCATCGCCGAAATGGCCGCGTGGTACGCCACTCAAAAGATGACGCTTTACGACGCCATGCAGACACTGTACGAGCGCCACGGTCACTTCGCCGAGAGGACGCTCAATCTAGTGATGCCCGGATTGGAGGGCATGGCCAAAATGCAGGCCCTGATGGATACCCTGCGCGCCGATCCGCCCCGAGAGATTGCGGGCACCCGGCTGATCGCCGTTCGGGATTATTTATCGGGCAGCCGGCACGATTTGCGCACCGGCCAGGCACAACCCCTTGACTTGGCGGGCAGCAACGTGTTATATTGGGAGCTTGAGGACAAAACCAGTTTTATTGTGCGCCCCTCGGGCACCGAGCCCAAAGTGAAGATCTATCTGATGGCGCAGGGCGCCTCAAAGGATGCTTGTGCGCAAAAGCTCGAAGCTTACGCCACGTTTGCGGAACGCTTCAAAAATTAGCGCCGTTTCGTCGAAGCGGCTTAACAAGGCAGGTTAAAACTTGGAACTTCGGAACATCGCCATTATCGCCCACGTCGACCACGGAAAGACAACTCTCGTCGACGAAATGCTCGCTCAGGCGGGCGCATTCCGCTCCGGCCAGGTTGTGGCCGATCGCATCATGGATTCAGGCGACCTTGAACGCGAACGCGGGATCACCATTTTGGCCAAGAACACGGCGGTACACTACAAGGACGTCAAAATTAACATTGTCGACACGCCCGGACACGCCGACTTCGGCGGCGAGGTCGAGCGCATCCTCAAAATGGTTTCAGGCGTTTTGCTGCTTGTCGACGCCGTCGAGGGTCCTATGCCCCAGACGCGCTTTGTGTTGCAGCGGGCGCTTGAGCTGGGCCACCGCGTCATCATCGTGGTCAACAAGATCGACCGCCCTGACGCGCGCATCTACGAGGTCATTGACGAGGTCCTGGAGCTTCTGATGGATCTTGACGCCACCGACGAGCAGCTGGACAGCCCGATTTTGTTTTGCTCGGGCCGCGCGGGCACGGCCTCTCTGTCGCCTGACGACGCCGGCAGCGACCTGATCCCCCTGTTTGATTCGGTTCTCTCGCACATAGAGCCGCCCAACCGCCCGGTCGAAGGGCCGCTCCAGCTTCTGGTGTCGTCCATCGACTATAACGACTATGTCGGCCGCATCGGCATCGGGCGCGTAGAGCGCGGCGTCGCGCGCGCCGGACAGGAGGTCGTGGTGTGCTCCGCCATTGGAGACACCGCCCCCTATAGGGCCAAAATCGTCAATCTGTATGTGATCGAGGATCTGCGCCGTGTTCCCGCGGCCGAAGCGCCTGCCGGAGAGATTGTCTGCTTCTCGGGCATCGAGCACATCACGATCGGCGAAACCGTGTGCGACCCTGTTCGTATCGAGCCGCTCGACTTTGTGAAAATATCCGAGCCGACGGTCGAAATGACCTTTTCGGTCAACGACAGTCCGTTTGCCGGCAGAGACGGCAAATACATCACCTCGCGCAATCTGCGCGAGCGGCTGTACCGCGAGCTGCTCAAGGACGTGTCCCTGCGCGTGAACGACACCGACACCACGGAGGCCTTCCACGTGGCCGGACGCGGCGAGATGCACCTGTCAATCCTCATGGAGACCATGCGCCGCGAGGGCTATGAGTTCCAGGTGTCCATGCCGCGCGTCCTCTTCCAAGAAATAGACGGCGTGCGCCATGAGCCGATTGAGCGTCTGATCTGCGACCTGCCCGAGGAATGCGTCGGCGCAGTCATGGAGAAGCTCGGCGGCCGCAAGGCTGAGCTGGCGCACATGGCGCCGGTGGGCGGACGTATGCGCCTGGAGTTTTTGGTGCCGTCGCGCGGGCTGTTTGGCTATCGCAATGAGTTTTTGTCCGACACGCGCGGCGAGGGCATTATGTCCAGCGTTCTCGACGGGTACGCGCCCTACAAGGGAGACATTTCCCGCCGCTCGGGAGGATCCTTGGTTTGCTATGAGTCGGGCGAAGCCGTCGGGTACGGTCTGTCCGGCGCGCAGGAGCGCGGCGTGCTGTTCATTTCTCCGGGAGCCCCGGTTTATGCCGGACAAATTGTCGGACAGAACGCCAAACCCGACGACATGGTTGTCAACGTCTGCAAGCGCAAGCAGCTGACCAACATGCGCGCTTCGGGCTCGGATGACGCGCTGCGACTCATCCCCCCGCGCCATATGAGCTTGGAGCAGGCTCTGGAATTTTTAGCAGACGACGAGCTGCTGGAGATCACGCCGCACAGCTTTCGTCTGCGCAAGCGCATTCTTTCGCATGAACTGCGCATGAAGGCCATGCGAAAGGGCTGACCCGAAAAGTCGGAGGGAGAGCTGATGATGAAGGGCAAGACGAGATATATCACCACGACCGCTGTTTTCCTCGCGCTCGCCGTCGCATTTCAGTCGCTGAGGCTTATTCTTCCGGCGAGTTCCATTTTTGGCCTGATCAACGTGCAGCAGCTGGTCATCGGCTGTCTTGTCAACCTGACCATTTTTCTCTCGGCCTGGCTCGTGGGCTTTTGGAGCGCGGCTGCACTCAGTGTACTCACGCCGTTTATCGCTTTTTTTCAGGGCGCCGTGCCGATTGTTCCGATGATCGCGGCCATTGCGATCGGCAATCTCACGCTCTCGCTGTTTGCCTATCTTTTGCGGGACAAGCGCGTTATTAGCCTGATCATCGCCTCTGTGGCCAAGTTTTCCGTACTGTTCGCGCTCGTGACCTATGTCGTCATTCCCGTGTTTGTCAGCGCGCCCGCAATCAAAACGGTTTTGAGCGCGGGCTTCTCCTGGCCGCAGCTGATCACTGGCCTGGGCGGCGGCATACTCGCAACTGCCATATTCCCGCCTCTGAAGAACAGCCTTCAAAAGCGCTAGCCGGGCACAAGCGCACATTTTGATTTTTCACCTTGACATTTAGTATTTTTCAGTTATAATATTGCTGTTGCCTTTTGGACGATTAGCTCAGCTGGTAGAGCATCCGCTTGACGTGCGGAGGGTCAGCGGTTCGATTCCGTTATCGTCCACCAAGAAGAATCCCCCAGAGCCGTAATGGTTCTGGGGGGTTCTTCAGTTTGTCAAAAAAGCCCTCGCGTCCTCGTCCTTTATCGGTTTGCACGTCGAGCCTGACGCCCCAGGCGGCAGGCTCGACGTGGTTTTGCGCAAAGGAACGAAGAGGCGGCCTTTGTCTACAGGCTGTGCGCGTCTTTGTAAAGACGCGCTCCTGCTTTCGCTTTGTCAAAGAACCCTTGGTTCTTTGACAAAGCGGGGACAACATGGCTGCCCGCCAGTTTCCCGCATAACCACATGCAAAATGCCCTCTCACAATGCCACAGCTCGTCATGGCCTGTTGCCGCGGCATACCTTCCTTGACACTTCAAGCCCGGTGTGATACGTTTATGGTTAAGAGTTTTTCACTTTAGGCAACGTTCTTTGTTTTGTGATCAACAACGTCTTCTTTTCTATGAGGGCAGCCACGAAATCAACAGGCGATCACCTCGTCATGCTTCTCTGCTGGCCAATCCCTGCGCCGGCCGCCCTCGACTTCCCTGCTCCATGAGCCCTGCCCGATGCCGCGCTTTGCGAAGTGATTGACCACGCCGATTCAATACCTGTCGGCTAGCTGCCGAAAAAGAGCCAAAGAGTTGCTTGTGGAGGCCGCAAATGAAGCTTGACCGCCTGCTCGGCATTCTGACCATCCTTCTCCAAAATGACCGCGTAACCGCGCCGCACCTCGCCGAGCGCTTTGAGGTCACGCGCCGCACCATCGGGCGGGACATCGAAGCGCTGTGCATGGCGGGCATCCCCATTGTCACCCATCAGGGCAGTGGCGGCGGCATTTCGATCGCCGAGGGCTACAAGCTCGACAAAAGCGTGCTGACGATGGACGAGCTTTCGAGCATTATCGCCGCGCTCAAGGGCATCGGCAGCGTGACGGAAAGGTCACAAGTCGAGCAGACGCTCCAAAAGCTTTCGCTTCATGGCAACGCGGTGGTGTCGCTGCGCGAGCCGGTTGTCATTGACCTCGCCAGCCACTACAAGGGTAGTCTGACGGCGAAAATAGAGCTTTTTAAACAGGCCATACGGGAGAACCTCGTTGTGGAGTTTGATTATTACTATGAAAAGGGCGAAACGCATCGCCGCATTGAGCCCTGCTTTGTCATCTTCCAGTGGATAGCCTGGTATATCTTCGGGTTCTGCCCGGAACGGCAGGACTTTCGGCTGTTCAAGCTCCAGCGGCTGTGGGATTTGCGCCTGACAAACGAGCGCTTCGCACCCCGCGAGATTCCGGCGGACAAGCTGCCCGGCACCGGCTTCCCGGACGATAAGACGTTGGTCGCGCTGTTTCAGCCGTCAGAACGATACAAGCTCATCGAGGACTACGGCCTGCACTGCTACGAGGAGACGCGGGACGGACTGCGCCTTGAGGTCGGCTACACCAACCGGGACTATATGCTAGGCTGGATTCTCTCGTTCAGAGACAGGGTCAAAGTGCTTGAGCCCGCCGATATGGCCGAGGAGATACGGCGCATCGCTGAAAAAATGGTGAGCCTCTACGATTGAACCGGACAGGCCGTTGTCGTGTTTGTCGTGGTAAACTGGGAGTAAAAACCGAGGAGGATGAACATGAACAGTGATATGATCAGAAAGGCCGGAGAAATCATCGCAAACAATACGAGCAACGGCACGTACAAAAACGACTTTTGCATCCTGGCGCTGACCGACTCGGACGGAAGACCCACCGCGTCAGCGATAACCCCGTCAAAATCCAGCGGGATTGAGTGGATCACGTTTTGCACCGGCCTCGACGGCAACAAGGCGGCGCGCATCGAAAAATGCGGCAAGGCAGGCGTCTGCTTTGCCAGCGAAAGCTGCAACATTACTCTGGCGGGCGAAATTGAGATTATAACCGACCCGGAGGTCAAGCGCGAGATGTGGTACTCAGGGCTGGAGCAGCACTTTTCCGGAGCGGACGACCCCAATTACTGCGTGCTGCGCTTTGTGACCAAGCGATTCAATCTGTTCGTTGACAGGACGGAGGCGGTGGGGACGCTGTGACAGAGAAAATCACCGCTCTACGCATGGAGCGCCAGCACCTCAGCGCAAAGGCCAATGAAACCGAGTACCTCGCCCTCTACCGCGACTGCCAGCCGGGGCAGAACGTCTACTGGAACGGCTTTGGCGACCCGCCGAGCCTTACTTACCGCGCCGAGTTTGACGATATGGAGTTTAACCGCGAGCGGCAGCGCAGCCGCGCCCTGATCAAAGGGCGTTTCGTGGGCGGCAATCTCGGCTGGATTATGCCGGAGGATTTGGAGCTGTTCGCCTGCGCATTCCAAAAGCCGCTGGGCAAGCTCCTGCCCCGCCAGCAAGTTTTATTGGAGCTCATTGAGCGCGAACCGCTGACGATTCAGCAGATGAAGGAGGAAACGGGGCTACTGGTCAAGGAGATCACGCCGGTTCTCCACCGACTGCAGGAGGCGTTTTTGATCTACGAGGATCAGAACGACGGCGAATGGGACAGAGGCTGGCATAAGTTTTCCGAAATGTTCCCCGACGCCTGCCTGACAAAACACTCGCGCCGGGATGCGCTGAAGACTCTCCTGCGGCGGTTTGCGTACCGCCATGTGGCTTTTGATATAGGCATGGCAAAGTCGTTTTACAAGCTGCCGGAGAAGGACATCAAAGCCGCTGCCGCCGCCTTGCTTGAGGACGGTGTGTTGATTGAGACCGAGGGGAGCTACCTTCTGCGCGAGGACCAAGAGCTGCTTGCGTCTTATTCCGCCGAGCCGCCTAAATCTGTGTACGCCCTGCACCGCAACGACTTTCTTGTCAAGTCCAACGAGCATTGGCTGAAAGAAAAATATCCGCACGCCTACCCCGACACGCTGTACTATCTGCTGATCGACGGCGAGTTTCGCGGCGCTGCTTTGGGCAAGTTCCGCTACACACCGGAGGTTGAGGATGTTGTCCTCGATTTGCCTGAGGGGCAAGCGGCCTCTCGCAGGGAGGATGTTTTGCGGGCCATCCACATGCTCTGCGGCGAGACTAATCCGATAAACCGGTTTCAGGGAGAGCGCATATGAAGCGGTCCATGATGCAGGTCTATGTAAAAAACAGCGATCAGGCTGTTCCGATCTATCAAAACGCTTTTGGCGCGTCGCTGCTTTGCGACCATCGCAGCGTAAAAGTAGCTTTTCGCGGCCCGACCGATTGGAGCCCGCTGGCGGCTGGTATCATAGACAGGTTCGGCGTAAACTGGTGCATTTTTGTATAGTTTTGAGGAGGGTGCTTTGAGTGAGAAATGACGTGCCTGAATTGCTGTTTCCGTCGCGCGCGGATTTTCGCGCGTGGCTTCTGGATAACGCGGAGACAAGCCAGGGCGTGTGGCTTATCTTCGGCAAAACAGAGGCGCTCGTCACCCTGTCCGCGAACGACGCTCTGGAAGAGGCTTTGTGTTTTGGCTGGATAGACGGTCAGATGCTGCGTGTGGATGAAACAAAGTATCACAAGTACTTTGCCAGGCGCCGCGCGAAAAGCGTCTGGTCCGGGAAGAACAAAAAAATTGTGGAGGCCCTGCGGGAGAAAGGGATCATGACCGATCTAGGGGAAAGTGCCGTTGAGATTGCCAAACAAAGCGGTGCATGGGACGCCCCAGTTGCCGCTCCGGTGACCGAGGAGCAAATAGGGGCATTTTCTGCGAAGCTTTCGGGCATATCCCCGGCTTTTGAAAACTTTTGCAAGATGTCCCCGTCGGTTCAGCGCACATACACAAGAAGACATTTTTCGTTCAAAAGCGAAGAAGCGCGGCAGCGGGATTTGGCGAAGATCGTGGACAGGCTAAACCTAAATCTCAAACCGATGTGAAGGGCGCAAAAAAGGAAAGGTGGACCTTATGGCTGAACAACTGCTCCGCGACCCCGCAACAGAGCCGACAAGCGAATCCATCGCCGAAGGGCTCGCCGAGGCAAACGCCGCTTATCTGAGCTTTATTGAGGGGCTCGCAACCCGCGATATTGACCTGGACTGGCGGTATTATCCCGACGGCAGCGCATGGCTTGGCAAGGGACTGCACAAATGGACGGGCGCTCGCGGCGGCCAAAAGGAGGTCACGGCCTTTTGGCTTTCGATTTGGGACGGATTTTTCAGAGTGACCATCTATGTCCCCGAAAAAGCCCGCGCGAACGCGCTGGGGCTGCCGCTCGACCCCGAGACCAGGGAGATGGTGGAAACAGCAAAACAAGTGGGAAAATTGAAGTTCTTCCCCCTTGTTTTTGATTTGCGTACGGATGAACGGTTTGGAACCGTCTATATGCTGATTGACTTCAGAAAAACGTTGACGTGAGAGGAAGACCGTTATGGACGAAAAGTTCAGATGCTTCGGAGATACGCCCCTGTACATAGAGTACCACGACAACGAGTGGGGCCGGCCTGTGCACGATGATCGCAAGCTGTTTGAAATGCTCATTTTGGAGGGCGCGCAGGCGGGGCTCTCGTGGATTACTGTTCTGAAAAAGCGGGAGGCGTACAGGGCTGCCTTTGACTTGTTTGACCCTGTCAAGGTCGCGCAGTACGACGACGCAAAAATAAAAGCGCTCATGGCAAACGAGGGCATCATCCGCAACCGTTTGAAAATCCATGCGGCAATCGTCAACGCCCGGCTGTTTTTGGAGATTAAACAGCAGCACGGCAGCTTTGATGCGTTTGTCTGGGGGTATGTGAACCATACTCCCATCGTCGGGCGTTGGGAGAGGGTTGAGGACATGCCCATCACCACCCCTGTCTCGGATAAGCTCAGCAAGGACCTGAAAAAGCTGGGCTTCAAGTTCGTCGGCTCGACCATCATCTATTCGTTTATGCAGGCCGTGGGCATGGTAAACGATCACTTGACCTCGTGCTGCGCGTATGGGGAGACCCTAACAAGGTAAGCTTTATAACAGTCTTTGACAATGCCGGAGCGGTGACCGATTTTTTTGAGGCGGGGATAATTGATGAGCAAAAGTAAAACGAACAAACGGATGATGGTTGAGGAATACGAGACTCTTCGCCTGAACATGAAGAGCGAGGGCTATGCAGAGTCTGTTTGTACAGTTTCTATCGCTAAAGCAAACGTCATGGCAATTCTTCTCTCTCTTCCGATTATTTTTGTTTGCGTCAGCATCTATTTGCTGCGATGGTGGCCCGTTCGAAGCATGCAAACAGACGCACAGGTTACTGAAACTGCTCTATTTAGGGACATCGTTGTTTTCCTGCTGCTGATGGTTGTCTGTTTGGTTGCTCATGAGGGCATCCATGGCGTGACATGGCGGTTTTTTTGCAAAGAAGGATGGAAAAGCATTCATTTTGGCGTTATGTGGAGCTCTCTCACCCCATATTGCCACTGCAAAGAGGAACTTCGGTTCGGCGGGTATGTACTGGGCTGCATAATGCCTTTGCTCGTCCTGGGAATCGGCTTGTATATTGTTTCGCTTTTTGCAAGCAGCGCCATAATTCTATTTTTAAGCATTATGAACATTTTGGGCGCCGGGGGCGACATGTTTATTGCGCTGAAGCTGCGAAAATATAAAAAGTCATTGATTTTTGACCACCCGACGGCCTGCGGCTTTACTGCTTTTACGAAATAAAATGCTCGGGCGCTGAACGGAACCGACGGTGTTTTCAGGCAGTCAAAAAACCGCAGGCTCTGTCTGGTAGTCAAAAAGCCGCTCGCGCCCTCGTCCATTTCCTGAGTTCACGTCGAGCCTGACGCCGCAGGCGGCAGGTTCTTGCTTCTCCGAAAACCGCTAAATATAGAACCACAACGCTTTCACGGATTCACTCCGGGAAAGCGTTTCTTTACGCGTCTTCACAAAGACGCGATCCTGTCCTCGTTTTGTCAAAGAACCAAAGGTTCTTTGACAGCCTGTAGACAAAGGCCGCCTCTTCGTTCCTTTGCGCAAAACCACGTCGAGTCTGACGCCGCAGGCGGCAGGTCTCTGCTGGACTGAAATAAGAAGAGCCGAGCGCCCGAGCAGTGAGTCCTGGAGCCTGGAGGCGTTTTGAAGCGCACGCGCCCCGAATGGGCGACCGGTTCAAAAGCCGCAAGGCGAAGGACGACCGCCCGCGAGGACGAATGAGGCTTGACAGGTGAAAAAAATTAGAACCACAACTCTTTTACGGATTCACTCCGGGAAAGTCACCCAATGCGCGTCTTCACAAAGACGCGTTCCTGTCCTCGTTTTGTCAAAGAACCAAAGGTTCTTTGACAAAACGAGGACTCAACCTGTAGACAAAGGCCGCCTCTTCGTTCCTTTGCGCAAAACCACGTCGAGCCTGACGCCGCAGGCGGCAGGTTTAAAGTGTACCCCGTGTCAAGGACAACATGGGTTTTCGGTCTTCCAAATTCAAAGGATATCAGCTATAGTAAAAGAGCTTTACCATTACGCAGGATAGTGCAACGCTGAGGAGCGACATGAGCGGCGTAATGGGTTAGCGGGAGGCGGTGCGTTTTGCATCGTCTCTTTTTCGTCCTGCACCCGCCTCCCGGAAACAAAAGCGATAAACCTCGGGGAACGATGGCGGCAGACGTCTGCCGCCAATCGTTGGGCAGCGCCCCACGTTAATCTATGCCGTTGGGTTTTGGTATGACAAGCGGATACTCTCCTGAAAGCAGGTAACTGTAGTATTCACGGGGGGAGAGCCTCGCTAAATCCCATTGGTACCGGTCGTTGTTGTAGTAATCCGTCCAGTCCGTGATAACTTGTAGGATATCAGCGTATGTGAGACACTCGGCGATGTCGATTTCATCCTTCATGTGCCCATAAAATGATTCTTGCGGTGCATTGTCCCAACAGTTTGCTTTGCGTGACATGGAACGTCTGAACTGCGCGTCACCGACAAGCTCGATGAACTTAACACTGGTGTAGTGGGAGCCTTGGTCGCTGTGGATGAGAGTCTCCGCCGTCAAAGACACGCCGTGACTATCGACAAGTTGGTTCACAGTTTCCAGCACAAAATCAATCTCCAAAGACACGCTGAGCACCCATGCAAGCAACTCCTTTGTGCAAGCGTCAATGATGGTGGACATGTAGCAGCGCGGCGCTTTGCCGTTTATGATGTAGGTAATGTCGGTCAAGAGCACCTTGCGCGGTCCTTGTGTCTCGAACTCCCGGTTAAGCACGTTTTCCGCCACATTGCTTGTCGCGAGCGCTTTTGCCATGCGTCGGTATGGGTTGGCCTTACGTATCGGACAGCGCAGACCATATTTCCTCATCAGGCGTCGAATCTTTTTAATGTTCATGTGCACAGCCGGGTATTGGTGAAGCAGTCGCATGTAGATGCTTCTTGCGCCCTTTTTGTAGCCTCTGTATTGATACGCGTTCAAAATAAGCCCAAAGGCTTGTCTGTCCTGCGCTTCCCGTGCCTGCCGTAGTTCTTCTGTGTCAAGGTAGTGATAGTAGCCGCTGCGGGACACTCCGGCCGTTTCGCACAATGTGTTGATGTTGAGCATATTGTTGTCTCGCAGCGTCATTTCGCGGATAATTGCATACTTTGCATTCGCAGGGATGCTCATATATCCCGAGCCCCCCTGCCTAAGGACACAATTTTTTTAAGAAACTCTATCTCCTGTTTCTTGTAAGCCAGCTGCTGTTCAAGGCTTCGTATCTTTGCCTCGTCGCTCATAAATCCGTTTAGCTGCTGACTGTACGTGCCCAGGTCGCGAAATCCATTGCCGGCCTTCACCTCGTTGCGAATCATGGTCTTCAGACCGCAGACGCGATTCTCACCAAGTATATCCGGGTCAATGCCAAGTCCCGCTACCACCTCTCGCGGGTTGCCGCCCGCTTGCAGATGTGTCCAAAACGCTTCCTTGAATTTAGCTGAGAAGTGAACTATGCTGGGGCTAACCGCCAAGACATACGGGCTTGCGCGCAGCGTATTCATTTCGTCCTGTGTGAATTTTTTGTTCGCCACGATCATTCCTCCAAATCATAAGATATATTCTAATACCTTTTTCTTTGGAGGTCAAAACCCGCATTGTCCGATTCAAAAGGTTCCTAAAACACTGCTGTCCGGTGCGCAGGGTTCTCAAAAACCGCTTCGTCTGGTTTATAGGGTTTTGAAAACCCGGGCTGTCCATTCTATAGGGTACAGTTTAATTCTTGCTGGACTGGTTGAGCGCAAAGCATGGAAACAAGTGACTTTCACGGATTCACTCCGGGAAAGTCACCCAATGCGCGTCTTCACAAAGACGCGATCCTGTCCTCGTTTTGTAGACAAATCGAAGGTTTGTCTACAGTCTCTTTGCGGGATTCACTTCCGCAGAGTCTTTTCTGTGGATTTGGGTTTGAAATCATCGTCGGCTTATGTTATGATTAGGGCGGCTTAAGACCTATCTGCGCTCCGCCGATTCGGCTGTGACATTTTATACTGTCGGAGGTGTGGTTATGCAAATACGAGCGTCGGCAGAGGATTATCTGGAAACCATTTTACTCTTGTCCAGAAAGACAGGCTCTGTGCGTTCCATTGATATTGTGGAGGAAATGGGGTTTTCCAAGCCAAGCGTGAGTGTCGCCATGAAAAAACTCCGCGAGGACGCGTTAATCCGCATGGATTCGGACGGCTACATTACCCTGACCGAAAAAGGGGAAGAGGCGGCAAAACACGTTTATGAGCGCCACTCTACTCTCTTTGACTGGCTCGTCAGCATCGGCGTGAAGGAGAAAACCGCAGCCGGAGACGCTTGCCGGATGGAGCACATCCTCAGCGATGAGTGCTTCAACGCGATCAGGGATCATTTCGAGAAAAGCAGCTCGTGATTTTGGTCTTTCCTGACAATGGACAGTCTTTCCCCCATAAATTGTCTTGACGAGGCCTTAAAAAGCCCTTGACAAACCGGGCTGTTTTTGTTAAAATAAAAATGGTTAGTTGTTTCTAACCGCATTTTTTCGACAAAGAGTTAGCTTTAGCTTACTTAAGATAACCAGAACTGCCGAAGATTCGGAGGAGGACTAATGATGCCTTTAACAATGGCAAAAGAGGGCGAGGAAAACTCCATAAAAAAAATCGGCGGCGCGGCTGAAACCCGGCAATTCCTCGAAAAGCTCGGTTTTGTCCCCGGAAGTCATGTGACGGTGATCACCGAAATAGCCGGCAATGTCATTGTGAACATCAAGGAGTCACGCGTGGCGATCAGCCGCGAGATGGCAAGCAAAATCATGGTGTAGGCGGCGACTATCAATGCATAAAGGAGATTACATATGCAAACACTCAAAACCGTAAAGCCCGGCAGCACAGTCAGGGTCATCAAAATCGGCGGTGTTGGCCCCATCAAGCGTCGCATCATGGAAATGGGGATCACGAAAGGCGTAGAGGTCACCGTGCGCAAGGTCGCTCCGCTCGGCGATCCGGTTGAGGTAACCGTCAGGGGCTATGAGCTCTCCCTGAGAAAGGCCGACGCCGAAATCATCGAGGTGGAATAAGGCTGCGGGGTCATTCCGACGGAGCAAAGCCCTTTACGACCGGGCCGCTCCGTTTTTGAAGAGCCGCCGGTTAGCAGATGCTAACCAAGACTGAAATTTGCGGGAGGATGGATCATGGCTATCAAAATTGCACTTGCCGGCAATCCCAACAGCGGCAAGACAACTCTGTTCAATGCGTTGACCGGTTCGAACCAGTTCGTCGGAAACTGGCCGGGCGTCACTGTTGAAAAAAAGGAAGGCAAGCTGAAAAACCGCAAGGAGGTCACGATTACAGACCTCCCGGGAATCTATTCCCTTTCTCCGTACACATTGGAAGAGGTTGTCGCCCGTAATTATCTGATTGACGAGCATCCCGATGCGATTTTGAACATCATTGACGGCACAAACCTGGAAAGAAACCTGTTTCTGACAACACAGCTTGTCGAGCTTGGCATTCCGGTTGTCGTCGCCGTCAACATGATGGACGTCGTCCAGAAAAGCGGCGACAAGATGAACACGGAGCAGCTTGCCAAAGAGCTCGGCTGCAGGGTGGTTGAAATCTCGGCGCTGAAGGGCACGGGCATTATGGATGCCGCGGCCGCGGCCGTAACGGCGGCCGCCGGGGCGAAGACTGTGCCGCAGCACGGCTTTTCCGGCCCTGTCGAGCATGTGCTGGCGCACATTGAAGAGGCTGTCCTGCACAATCTGCCGGAGGATCAGCAGCGCTGGTACGCCATCAAGCTGTTTGAGCGCGACGCAAAGATCATGGAAAAGCTGAAGCTCTCCAAACAGCAGATCGACCACATTGAAAACGACATCGTCGCCTGCGAAAAAGAGCTGGACGACGACAGCGAAAGCGTGATTACGGCCGAACGCTATACATACATCGACTCCGTCATCAAGGGCTGCGTAAAGATCAAAAACAAGGGCAGGCTATCCACTTCGGATAAGATTGACAAGGTCGTGACCAATCGGTTTCTGGCCCTGCCGATTTTTGCCGCCGTCATGTTTTTGGTGTACTTCATCTCGGTGAGCACGGTCGGAGCTCTTTTGACGGATTGGGCCAACGACGGCGTGTTTGGCGATGGCTGGCATTTGGCCGGCATCGGAACGTCTGCGTATGAAGACGCGATGAGCGGGTACGCTGTTGAAAACGTTTGGACCACAGAGATGGATGCCATTGTCGACGCAGCTGTGCGGGCCGATGTGATTGGCGCCGAGGACATCCAAACTGCCATCGCCGAGCAGGATTTTGGCGCCTTTGACGAGGCCTACGGTTTCTATGCCGACTCGCTGGCCGAGGAGGGCTACGACATTTCCGCTATCTATGACGCCGCGCTGGGTGAGGGCGCCGAAGGCGTTCCCTCTCCCGAGGAATACGGCATCTGGGTGCCGGGCCTTCCGGGTCTGGTGGAAAGCGGCCTTGAAAGCGCAGGCACCCCCGATTGGCTCAACGGGCTTCTGCTGGACGGCATTATCGGCGGCGTCGGCGCTGTACTCGGCTTTGTTCCGCAGATGCTGATCCTGTTCCTGCTGCTGGCCTTCCTGGAAAGCTGCGGGTATATGGCGCGTATCGCCTTTGTGATGGATCGCATCTTCCGCAAATTTGGGCTATCAGGCAAATCCTTTATCCCGATGCTGATCGGCACCGGCTGCGGCGTTCCGGGAATCATGGCGTCACGAACCATTGAAAACGACCGCGACAGAAAGATGACGATCATGACCACCACATTTATCCCCTGCGGCGCGAAGCTGCCGATTATTGCGATGATTACGGCAGCCCTGTTTCACGGCTCGTGGTGGGTTGCGCCCAGCGCATACTTTGTCGGCGTTTTCGCCATTATCACGTCGGGCATCATGCTGAAGAAGACAAAGGCTTTTTCCGGGGACGTCGCCCCATTTGTGATGGAGCTTCCGGCATATCACTGGCCCACGGTGAGTAACCTCATGCGCAGCATGTGGGAGCGCGGCTGGTCCTTCATCAAAAAGGCCGGTACGATTATCCTGCTTGCATCGATCGTCATTTGGGCGGGCTCGGTTTTCGGCTTGGAAAACGGCTTATTCGTATTTAACCCCGATATGGAGCTGGAAAGCAGTATTCTGGGCATCATCGGCAACGCGATCAGCTGGCTCTTCCTGCCGCTGGGATTTGGAAACATCAAGGCCACCATCGCCACCATCATGGGACTTGTCGCCAAGGAAGAAGTTGTCGGGGTGTTCGGCGTTCTTGACTTTGAAGGCATGACGCAGCTGGCAGCCTATTCCTTCCTGATTTTCAACCTGCTGTGCGCGCCTTGCTTTGCCGCCATGGGCGCCATCAGGCGTGAAATGAACAACTGGAAATGGACCACGTTTGCCATCACCTATCAGTGCGTTTTCGCGTATGTGATTGCCCTGATCGTGTATCAGATCGGGCTTGGCTTTACCGGCGGGCTCAATGTAGCCGGACTGGTCTGCGCTCTGGTTTTGCTTGGGTTTTTCATCTTCATGCTGTTCAGACCCGAGAAGAAAAACAAGCACTGGGAGAAGCTCTCTGTCAGAGCCTGAACAATGCTATGGAAAGGGAGAATGGCCATGCTGGCGTTTTTAACCGATAACCTTGCCGCGATCCTTATATGCGCGGTTCTCCTAACCGTCGTTGTTCTGATTGTCGTAAACTTGATCAGAAACAAAAAAAAGGGCAAAACTTCCTGCGGCTGCGGCTGTGAGGTCTGCCCCTCGGCTTCCCTGTGCCACACCTCGCACAAAAGCGGACCAAAATAGTCTTTACCGCCTTGCCGGGTTTTTCCCGGCAAGGCGGCCCTCAAAGCCGGCGGCTGGGGAGAATGTCCGGTGAACGGTGGAGAAGCTCACGGCGAATATGGAAGATTTTCTATCTGCTGCGCGGTCAAAGGGCTCTGAGCTCACGCGTATCAGCGATATTTCCGTATTTTGTCATGAGCACAAGGATTCCCGCGCGCCCGGCGAGGAGTTTGCTTCGCCGCTTTGCCATGTCACCCCGCTCCTGAGCGCGAGATCACATTGAGCCTGACGGCAACGCCGTCAGGCTCAATGACAGGCTGTCAAAGAACCACGGGTTCTTTGACAAAGCGGGGACAGGATCAAACTGCTGAGGCGGTTTGAAGGGAAACGGTTTCGAGAAATGAATTCCCGAAACCGTTGTGGACGGATTGTTCAACGTACCGTTTTGCACCGTCAGCTGAATGGTGTCACCTTGAGCCGCCTTGCTGGTGGGGCCTGAAATGTAAACGGCGGAGAACTTACTGTTGCTTATGGTGAGGGACAGATCGTCAAAGTATCCGTCGTTGTCGTTCCCGACAAACCGGGCCGATTCCAGCTTGACGCGAGCCTTCACCGCTCCGGAGGGAACCACCGCGGTGATGCTGTGAAGCGTCCAGACCGGATTGCGCTGCTCCCGGGAGATCCGGGAGATCACGCCGCCGCTGGCGTTCAGGAACTCCAGGATGATCCTGGCCTGGTCGTGTGGGCTCTGATCCCAGTTGCACAGCCAACCGGACAAAACGACCGTTTGACCGGTCACGGCTGCGGAGAGGGTCACATCCTGATAGATAAAGGCTTTTTGATTTTCTGCCCACGCTTGTCTTTCGCCTCTGATCAGCGCGTCGGGCTGCTCTCACGCCGGAGATATGCAGAGCATAGCCGCCCTGCCCGGCCAGGCAATTATGGAGAGCGCCACTAAAAATAAAGTCGGCAGCAAAAAAACCCACAAATATTCGCATCACGGACAACAATACCTTGATTTGGCCGACCGACAACGAGTATAATGAGTTTGTTCTGCTCAGGGACGGCGTATCGATGACGCAAAAAACAGCCGCTGCGCTGGGCATCGGCGTCGGCGATGAATTTGAGCGGCATGAATACGGCGGGCATGAATACGCTGATATCCGTCCTGATCCTCGCGGCGGCCATTCTGTCAATCGTTGTCTTGTATAACCTTGGCCTGCTTGCCTTTACCGAAATAGAGCGCGGCATGGCGACGCTGAAGGCGTTGGAGTAGCGCCGTGAGCGAAAACAGAACCCTCCCGGGGAAAGGATTCTCCCCCGGCTTTTCCGGAGGAAACAACACGAAAAGGACTGACGATTATGAACCATCACAAGGACTGTAATAGCGACGGTTGCGCAGGCTGCTGCGGCAAACAGGAGGTACGCCTCAGCGAGGCCGAAAAAGACTTTTTGACTCTGCTGGCTCAAACGCCGTTTTTGCCCATCACCAGATTCTTAATGAAGAGCTCTAAATCCGACCATCTGGAGTCGGTGGCGCTCGCGCCGGTTTTTTTGTACGGCCGGTGCGACTCGCTGACAAAAGTCAAGGAGACCGGCCGGCTCATTGATCGGCTGGCGCACCACCAGATCATCTCTCTCGATTATGATATTTCCCTTGAAAACGGCGGTTACAATGACTATCGGCAGTCGGAGGTCTTCGCCCTTTTCAGCGAGACCCTTGAAGCGGGAAAAGCCAACCCGGACTTCCTATTTGACACGCCGGAGATTCAGTTCGGAAGTATCGCCCTGACCGGAATCGGCCAGGACGCGCTGGAGTCGATCCGATAAGGCTGAGCGTACGCGTTTGCGCCGCAGCGCTTAGTCGCCCCATTGCCTCTTTCTCATTGCCTGCAAAATGTTTTCCTATATAGCAAACCCTCCAGTCGTAGTGCTTGTCCTACGTCTGGAGGTTTTTTGCAGTTGTCCGTTTTGGGTGTTCCTGTTCACAGGTTCTTTGCAGCCATAGACTGCGCAGTCTGTCAAAGAGCCATCGATTCTCTGACAAAATGCCGGGCCCTCTTAGCCGGCTCAGCCTCAGAATTGAATTTACAAATCGGATCAGGTATAATATGTAGTGTCCTTTCCACTCCGCGCGCCAGTCTGTGCTGCCGTTCAGGCGGACTGTTGATTGAAACTTATGGCAGGATCCTATATAATGCTCAGGTACAAGCTCTTATTTGCTGCAGGGCAAATCACGCTTATCTGTACAAAGCAACAGGAGGGATTTGGTGAAAGCCGTCAAGGTTATTCTCTGCATTCTTTTGGCCGCCGGGGTGGGATTCGGCGGTCTCATTGCAGCGGCGAGCGTCGCGCTCACTGGAGGTGCAAAATTTTATCAGTGGCTGGCATTCATTATCGCACTCTTGCTGCTGTTCATCGCCCTGTGCTGGATATGGAAATGGTTTTCGGTAAAGACCCGGGTGATCGCAAACGCAGCGCCGATTGCGGCCATCCTGCTGTGCGTCGCCGTTTTTGAGATTGGCGCGGCATACCACGACAGAATAGATACCGTAGGCGACCAGGGGGTAGACCTTACTCTGTACGAGCCGTTTCGGGAGAATACGAAGGCAGTTTCGCTCGATAAAGCTTCGACGCTGCGGTTTGAGAGCGGCCTGCCGAGGCTTGACGGAGCGACAGCGCTTTATCCGCTGTACTCCGCTTTTGCAAGAGCTGCCTATCCCGAGGGAGATTACCCTGCCTACGTCCAAAAGGAAGAGGACTATGTCGTCTGCGCCAATACTGCGGGCGCCTATCGGAGGCTTATTGACGGAGAAGCCGACGTGATATTTGTGGCTGCTCCGTCGGAGGAACAACGGCAAATGGCCGCGGACAACGGTCTGGAGCTGGTTCTCACGCCGATCGGAAGAGAGGCCTTCGTCTTTTTTGTCAACTCCAAAAACCCTGTAGACGGTTTGACAACAGAGGAAATAAAGAAGATATACTCCGGCGAGATCACAAACTGGCGGAGCGTGGGCGGCAAAAACAGAGCCGTCCGCGCCTTTCAACGCCCTGAAGGCTCGGGCAGTCAGACGATGCTGATCAGGATCATGGAGGACACCGCGCTCATGGTGCCGCCCAAGCGGGACGTGCCTGCGGCGATGGGCGGCATCATCCATGAGGTGTCGGCTTACAAAAACTATGATAATGCCGTGGGATATTCCTTTTTGTATTTTGCGACTGAAATGGTGGACAGCCGCAAAATCAAGCTGCTTGCGATCAACGGAACCGCGCCGACAAGAGAAGCTGTCGCCAGCGGCGCCTATCCTTACGCCGCCGAGTTTTACGCGGTCACTGCCGGCGAGCCTGAGGGCAACACAAAGCAGCTGATCGATTGGATTTTGTCGCCCCAAGGGCAAACACTGGTCGAGAAGACCGGATACACGCCATACTGACCGCCGCTCGCCGGCGCTGCGGGCCAGGGAAAGGAAAACGAAGCGATGACAACAGACAGCACCCTGTACATAACCGACCTGGACGGAACGCTTCTCGGCCGGGACGCCGAGGTATCCGAATATTCGAGAGCTGCGCTGAACCGGATGATTACCGGCGGCCTGAACTTTTCGGTGGCGACGGCGCGGACGCTCGCGTCCGCGGGCAAGATCCTGTCCTGTTTGACGCTGAACCTGCCCATCGTCCTACTGAACGGCGTGCTTACCTATGACATGCTCCGGCAGGAATACACGCAGGTCAACGCGCTCGCGCCCGAGACCGTGGCGGCGGTGATTCAAACGCTCAGGCAGTTTGAGATCACGGGCTTTATGTACGAGCTGAAGGACGGCGAGCTGACGACCTATCACGAGTCGCTTGAGCAAAAGCCGCTGCGCGATTTTGTGGAGGAGCGCATTGCCAGGTATTACAAATCATTTCGCCACACCGACGGCTTTGGCAGCGTTTCGCCGGAGAATGTCATCTACTTTACCCTGCGCGACACGTACGAGCGCCTGAAGCCAGTCCATGACGCCGCCGTGAACCTGCCCGGCCTGAAGCTGACGATGTATGGGGATACGTACAGCCCGGAGCTTTGGTATCTGGAGCTGTTCAGCGACAAGGCGTCCAAGCAGAACGCCGTGCAATGCCTGCGGGAGAGCTGCGGGTTCGAGCGCATTGTCGGGTTTGGCGACAATCTCAACGACCTTCCGATGTTTATGGCCTGCGACGTCAGGGTTGCGGTGGAAAACGCCAAGCCCGAGGTCAAGGCAGCAGCCGACCATATCTGCGGCGCCAATACCAGCGACGGCGTGGCCAGGTGGATTGAGGATCATGCGCGATGACAACGGTATATTTTGTCCGCCACTGCGAGTCGGACTACCGCGTGCAGGACGATCTAGCTCGTCCGCTGAGCGACAAGGGGCTGAACGACCGCGCGCTGGTCACCGGGTTTTTGCGTGACAAGCGCATCGACGTCGTTTTATCCAGTCCGTGTAAGCGCGCATTCGATTCAGTTTCCGGGTTTGCCGCCGAGGCTGGCCTGCCGGTACGGACCGTGGACGATTTTCGCGAGCGCAGGGTTGACAGCGGATGGATAGAGGATTTCCGGGCTTTTTCCGAACGGCAATGGGCAGATTTTTCTTACAAACTGCCCAACGGGGAGTCGCTCTCCGAGGTTGCGGACAGAAATATCGCCGCCTTGAAGAGCGTGTTGGCCAAACAGGGCGGCAAAAACATCGTCATCGGAACCCACGGCACCGCCTTATCGACAATCATCCATTACTATGACCGCACCTACGGCTTTGCCGACTTCATGGCGATGGCGCATCTCATGCCCTGGGTTGTCAGAATGGATTTTGTGGGCGACGGCTGTGCCGGGATGGAAAAGATCGATCTGTTTACCCTCGGACAAAAGCCCGGCTACGGCACATGCAAGGAGCGACCTATGCTTGTCAGAGACCTGCTGCCCGGCGACGTCCCGGCAATGCACGGCATATACGCGCACTACGTCCTGCGGTTTCCCTACTCGTTTGATTATGCGCCGCCCTCCTTGGAGGAGTTCACGCAAAGGCTTGCCGAATCGGCGGGGCGGTATCCCATTTTTGTCTGCGAGGAAGACGGCGCGCTTCTCGGGTTTGCCTACGCGCATGAGTACCGGAAAAAGAAGGCCTACCAGTGGATCTGCGAGACCACTGTCTATGTAAAGCCCGGGTGCGCGCAGACAGGGATTGGCACAAGACTGTATGAAAAGCTGCTGCCCACGCTGAAGAGACAGGGGTTTACCAGGGTGTTCGCGGTTTTGGGCTGCCCCAACGAGGGAAGCGAACGCTTCCACAAAAAGATGGGGTTCTCGCTGCTGGCCACGTTTCCGGATATGGGCCACAAGTTCGACAGATGGCACGATATCAAGTATTACTGCCTGGAGCTAAACCCTGCCAAGGAGCCCATCGATGAGCCCATACCCTATGCAAGTCTGGGCGTCTGAGCTTTGCGCGCTGCCGAAGCTCTGCACACGGGCTTAATCGAGAAGAGAGAGGGGTACGCGTATGATCCCGACCGTTGAGGACGCCGAGCGCATTCTGCGCGAAGCCGAAAAAATGAATCCCGGGCCATGGGTCATGCACAGCTTTGTCGCTGCGAAAACGGCGCGCGCGATTGCGCAAAGATGCGCCGGGCTGGACGCCGACAGGGCCTATGTCTCCGGGCTGCTGCACGACATCGGACGCCGCGAGGGCTATACGCACCTGTCGCACACGCTGGACGGCTACCGGTTTTTATGCAGTCTAGGGTATGAGACGTTGGCTGCGATATGCCTGACGCACTCGTTTCCCAATGCCGATATCCATACCTATTTCGGTCATGTCGACTGTACAAGTCAGGACGTCGCGTTTATTCAGGAATTTCTCTCAACCCGTGTTTTCGATGATTATGACCGCCTGGTTCAGCTTTGCGACGCCATTGCCCTGCCGCATGGCGCTGTTCTGATGGAAAAGCGGCTTGTTGACGTCGTCATGCGCCACGGAATGCCCGAGTGGACGCCGCGAAAATGGAAAATATACTTTGAACTGAAGGCGTCCTTCGATGCCCTCGCCGGCGCAAACATGTACAGCTTTCTGGAGGACATTGAGAAGAACACGTTTATGCTTTGAGGGGGCTTTATGTACACGATTGAAGAAATTACGGATATCCACCGCCCTTTTGTCGACGCGCAGATCAAGGAGAGCTGGGCGGGGCCACGTGTAGTGTCCCGCGGGGTCATCCACGACACGCGGCTTGAGCCGGGATTTGCCGCCATAGAAGACGGCGCGGTGATCGGCCACGCCTTATACCTGATCACCGGCGACGAGTGCGAGCTCACCGTTTTGGAGAGCCAGCGGGAGGGCCGGGGCGCCGGAAGCGCGCTCATCAGGGCCGTCATGGAGACCGCCCGGAGCGCGGGCTGCTGCCGCGTTTGGCTGATCACGACCAATGACAACACGCACGCCATCCGGTTTTATCAGCGTTTCGGCTTTGCGCTCAAAGCCGTTTATCTGGACGCTCTGGACGAGGCCCGAAAGCTCAAGCCGCAGATTCCGCTCACGGGCTGCGACGGGATTCCCCTCAGGCATGAGTTTGAGTTTGAGGTCGCCCTGTGAGGGCAGTGGCATGATTGTCTGGATCAACGGGGCCTTTGGGGCGGGCAAAACGTCGGTGGCCTATGAGCTTAGCCGCCGGCTTCCGGGCAGTCATGTGTACGACCCGGAGCAGGTCGGCTACTTTATCCGCAAAAACGCGCCCAAGGAGCTTTCCAAGGGCGACTTTCAGGACATCCCTGTCTGGCGCGAAATGAACTATCAGATGCTGCGGCTCTTAACCGACACGCATCCCGGCGACCTCATCGTGCCGATGACGCTGGTCCATCCGGACTATTTCGACGAGATCGTCAGCAGGCTGAGACGCGACGGCGCCCAACTGCGGCATTTTATTCTCGAAGCCGGCAAAGAGACCCTCCTTCGCAGGCTGAAGCGCCGGAGCCTTCGCGGGGTCTTGGGCAAAGAGAACTTCGCCATAGACGCGATTGACCGCTGCCTCGGCGCGTTTGACACCGTGATCACCGGGGAGAAGATTGACACCGAGCACAGTGATGTGCGCGCCGTGGCCGAGCTCATCGCCCAAAGGTGCGGGCTGGCGCTCGTGCCGGACCATCGCGGCCGCGTCAGAAGGGCGCTTGACGGGCTCGGCGTGTGGCTTGGGTATATTCAGTGAAGGCCCCGAATCAGTAAAAGAGAATGGAGAAGCAGCGGATGAACATCACCTATTCCGGCGCGCTCACGGTCGAGCAGTATAACGCCCTGCGCGTATCGGTGGGCTGGATTCCGGTCGAGCCCCTTTTGGCGCAGTCCGGCCTTGACCACACGGCGTTTTTGATTGCGGCGCGGGACGGCGCCGAGCCCGTGGGGATGGCGCGCGTGATCACCGATTACGGCTATCAGGTTTTGATCGCCGACGTGGTCGTGCACCCCGATTATCAGGGCAAGGGCGTCGGCGGCGAGATGATGACGCGGGTCATGGCGTATATCCATGAGAACATCGCCCCGGGGCAGAGAAAGATGATCAATCTGATGTCCGCCAAGGGGAAGGACGGGTTTTATCAGAAATTTGGCTTTCTGGAGCGTCCGAGTGAGAAGTTCGGCCCAGGCATGACGCAATGGATCAGCAATGAGGCCCTCGTTTGAGCGGCCAAAACCCATGGGCTTTGCTTCCCCACGAGATCTACGAAAAGCACATGGGGCACGGGCATGTCCGGCAGCTCCAGCTGCTCTCGCGGATCACAGGCGAGCAGCTGGAGCTTGTCGCGGGAATACGTCAGCCTGTGGTTGCTTTTCTCGGCATAACGGGCGGCAACGGGCTGGAAAGCCTCCCCAAGGGCGCCTGTAAGGCGATTCTCGGTCTGGACATCAACGCGGAGTATCTGGACGTCTGCCGGGAGCGGTACGGCTATCTTTCCGAGCTAAAGCTGTATCAGATTGATCTGATGACAGAAAAAGACCGCGCCGCTGTAATCTTACAGGGCGCGCATCTGGTGACCGCCAATCTGGTGGTCAATCATATTCATTTGGACAACTTTCTGGAACTTATGAACCGGCTTGTTGGGGCGGTCGTCTCTGTTGTGATTCAGGTTAACCCGGACGGCCGGGCAGTGTCGCAATCGGGCTATGAGGCCGAGTTTACGCAGATCGCGCTTCACGGGCAGGACTGCGGCGAGGCTGCGCTGACCTACTCGATGCTGAGCATCGGGTATGCGCTGTTCGGAAGGCAGGCGTACAGCCTGCCGAACCAAAAGGTGCTTATCCGGCTGGATTACAAGAGAGCCAATAGCCAAGGCGAGGCGGCGCTTTAGGCTGTCAAAGAACCTTTAGCCTGTCAGCTTCCCTTTTCTCGGATCGGGATCGTATCCGCGTAGCGCACTCTTTCCACGGCCCAGCCCTCAAAGTACCGTTCGATATCGTCAGCGACGCCCTCCCGCGAGTACGCGTCAAGATACTCGCCCAGGTAGAAAAAGAACATGTGGTAACAGTAATACAAAAGCCGTTCGGGGCGTAACGTGCACCGGACGCCCGCCTGCCTCAGCGCGTTTGCAAACGCCTTTCTCGCCCAGCCGTGCGGACACATGACCCAAGCGTCCCGCTCGGGCGGGGCGAGCATGGGGGCGTCCCAGTCCACCAGGTAGGTTTGGTCGCCGTTTCGGATCAGGTTCCCGCCCGCGTCGCCGTGCGTGATAAAGAACTGTGAGAGATCCCCTTTGCAGCGCTCCGAGAAAAGCGCAAGCCTCCGCGCGCGGTGCTCCAGCTCGCCCCTGTGGTGCTCAAACGCCGCGCAAATCTGCGCGGCGGCGGCGTCCCGCGGCATAGAGGCGAGCATTTCCCACCGGGCGAAAACGTCCTCTGCGCTTGCCGCCGAAAAGTCCTCGCGGGGCAGGTCGTGCCACTGGCCCGGCAGCGCATAAATTCTGGCCAGCATGGCGTACTCCGGGATCTTCGTCTCGTCGGTTTCGATGTTTTCCCCGTCGATCCACTCAAACACGCCGAGCACAGCGCCGTCATAGTGCGCCAGCAGCTCTCCGCGCGCGGTCTTTACAATCCTGCTGATAAAGTCAATGCCGCGCCGATTCAGGGTTTCGACAACCGGAAAGCTGCGCTCGTATATCGCCTTGTGCACGGAGTAATCGAGCTTGACAAAATAGCGCCCGTCAAGCGTGTCGGCACGCCACGTTTCGCCGTAGAAGCCGCGCTTGGCCGGGGTGATGGCGGTGACGTCCATCGAGTAGCGTTCCTCGAGGAAGGTCTTCAGCGCGCCGACGTAATCGGCGTCTCTTTGTACGCTTGAGCATGGCATGGCGGTCTCCTTCCCTCGCGCGATGAGCTTGTCCCTTTGGGCGCCTGCCCAGCGGATTGCCGCGCTTTGGGCTGCGCTTGGGAAATGACGCAATAATTGGAGGAGGATCACTATGAAACGCATCATCGCTGTCAACGGCGGCCCGAGAGCAGGCTGGAACACGGATATCCTTGTACGCGAGGCGGCGCGCGGGGCGCAGGCTGGAGGCGCGGAGATCGAGGTCATCGACCTGTACAGGCTCGAGCCGTACAGCGGTTGCATCTCCTGTTTCGGCTGCAAAACGCAGGGACATCTGGGAATATGCGTCTGCAAGGACGGGCTGGCCCCTGTGCTGGAGAAGATCCGCGCCGCCGACGGGCTGATTCTCGGGTCCCCCAACTATTTGGGCAACGTCACGGCGGGATTCCGCGCCCTCTATGAGCGGCTCATCTTCCAGTACATCACATACAAGGTCGAGCCGCGAGGTTACAACACACGAAAAGTCCCGGTTGTTCTCATTTTTACGTCCAACTGCCCTGAAGAGCATTATGAAAAGGTGGGCTACACCAAAATGGTGGACGGCTACAAGGGCGCGATGGAGAGCTTTATCGGCCCGACAAAGGTTCTGATCTCGGGCGACACGCTGCAGGTTCACAACTATGCGCCCTATGACTGGACGGCGTTCGATCCCGAGGCGAAAAAGGCCCGTCGCGAAACTGTTTTTCCGGGGCACAAAGAAGCAGCCTACGCGCTCGGCGCGGAGATGGCCGAATAAATAAAATGCGGGCGGCGCAGCCGGCAGGTCCTCGCCTCTCTGAAAACTGATAAAGACACAACCACAACGCTTTCACGGATTTCCTCCGGGGAAGCGTTTCTTTACGCGTCTTCACAAAGACGCGATCCTGTCCCCGCTTTGTCAAAGAACCCTTGGTTCTTTGACAAAGCCTGTAGACAAAGGCCGCCTCTTCGTTCCTTTGCGCAAAACCACGTCGAGCCTGACGCCGAAGGCGGCGGGTCCCTGCTGGACTGGTTGAGCGCAAAGCATGAAAACAAGTGACTTTCACGGATTCACTTCGGGAAAGTCACCCAATGCGCGTCTTCACAAAGACGCGTTCCTGCTCCCGTTTGTAGACAAATCGAAGGTTTGTCTACAGTCTCTGTCAAAGAACCCTTGGTTCTTTGACAGCCTGAGGCTTTCACGGATCCATTCCGGGAAAGCCTTTCTTTGGAGACAACCACCGGCTATGCCGGTGGAGCGAAAAGAGCTTTAGCGATGAAAATAAAAAAAGAACTCCCTTTGATATACTACAAGTGCGGTCTGTCAACTGCACTTGGGAAATCAAAGGGAGGACATTCGAATG
>JAVBOR010000046.1:0-45528 GCA_031550325.1 Oscillospiraceae bacterium | reverse complement strand
TGACTTTCCCGGAGTGAATCCGTGAAAGTCACTTGTTTCCATGCTTTGCGCTCAACCAGTCCAGCAGGGACCCGCCGCCTTCGGCGTCAGGCTCGACGTGGTTTTGCGCAAAGGAACGAAGAGGCGGCCTTTGTCTACAGGCCCCGAGCCTGCCGGCATAGCCGGCAGGCTCTTGCCTTACTGAAAACCAATAAAGATAAACTGTACGGCTTTCCCGGATTCACTCCGGGGGAGCCGTTTTTCGCAAACCGCCTCAGCGGTTTGATCCGGCCCTCCGTTTTACCTAAAAGAACAGAATGTTCTTTCAGGCAATGATCAGGCGTCCGTCCTTTTCAGATATGACCGCCTGGGCAGTCACGCTGCCGTCAAGGATCTTTTCGGCCAGCGCGTCCTCAATCTCCGTTTGAATGACGCGGCGAAGCGGGCGCGCTCCGTAGACAGGGTCATATCCCTTCTGCGAAATGAAGTCCAGAGCCGAATCCTCGACCTTGAGCACGATCCCCAGCTTGGAGATGCGGTCTGACACGACGGACAGCATCTTTTGCGCGATACTGCGGATCTCCTCGCGGCTGAGCTGGCGAAACACGATCACCTCGTCTACGCGGTTGAGAAACTCCGGCCGGAACGCCTTTTTAAGCTCGGACAGGACTGCGGAGCGGATGGTGCTGTCGGATTGCGCGCGGTCTGCCTCGGCCATAAAGCCCAAACGGTTCGGCTCGGTGATGCTGCGCGCGCCGAGGTTGGAGGTCATGACGACAATGGCATTCTTGAAGTCGACCTTTCGGCCGTGTGAGTCGGTCAGTACGCCGTCCTCCAGAATTTGAAGCATGAGGTTGAACACGTCGGGGTGGGCTTTTTCGATCTCGTCAAACAGCAAAACGCAGTAGGGCCTGCGGCGCACCTTCTCTGTCAGGCCGCCGGCCTCTTCATAGCCGACATATCCCGGAGGGGAGCCGATGAGCTTGCTGGTGGAGTGCTTTTCCATAAACTCCGACATGTCCACGCGTAGCAGGGCGCTCTCATCGCCGAACATGGCCTCGGCAAGCGCCTTGCAAAGCTCGGTTTTGCCCACGCCGGTCGGGCCCAGAAAGATGAAGCTGCCGGTGGGACGTTTGGGATCCTTGAGTCCGATCCGGCCGCGGCGAATGGCCTTGGCCACTGCGGCGACGGCCTCGTCTTGGCCGACGACGCGCTCGTGCAGAATGCCCTCCATGTTCAGAAGCCTCTGCCCCTCGCCCTCGGTGAGCTTGGTCACGGGAACTCCCGTCCAGCCCGACACCACAATCGCAACGTCTTCCTCGGTGACTTCACCCGACCCGGTGTGATCCTTTTTCCAGGCGGCGCGGGCGTCGTCCAGCTCGGCGCGGCAGCGACGCTCCTCGTCGCGCAGGCGGGCTGCTTCCTCAAAAAGCTGGTTGTTCACGGCGGCCTCTTTTTCATGCAGAAGGGCCTCGGCCTTTTCTTCCAGCGCCTTGAGCCCGTCGGGAGTGGTCAGCGTGTTCATGCGCAGGCGGGACGCTGCCTCGTCAATCAGATCAATGGCCTTGTCGGGTAAGAAGCGGTCGGCGATGTATCTGATCGAGAGGTTGACCGCCGCGCGCACGGCGTCATCGGTGATCTTCACGCGGTGGTGCGCCTCGTATTTGTCGCGCAGCCCGAACAGAATTTCCACAGTCTCCTCGGGCGTCGGCTCGCCCACCGAAACCGGCTGAAACCGGCGCTCCAGCGCGGCGTCCTTTTCAATGTGCTTGCGGTACTCGTCCAGCGTGGTCGCGCCGATCACCTGAACCTCCCCGCGCGAAAGCGCCGGCTTGAGAATGTTGGCGGCGTCAATGGCGCCCTCTGCAGCGCCCGCGCCGACGAGCGTGTGAAACTCGTCGATAAACAAAATAATATTGCCCGCCGCCTTGATCTCCTCCATGGCCTGTTTCAGGCGCTCTTCAAACTCGCCCCTGTACTTGGTTCCGGCCACCATACCGGAGAGATCCAGCGTGATGATGCGCTTGTCACGGAGCGTTTCGGGCACACTTCCCTGAATCATTTTCTGCGCAAGTCCTTCGGCGATGGCGGTTTTGCCCACGCCCGGCTCGCCGAGCAGGACGGGGTTGTTCTTGGTGCGGCGGGAGAGGATTTGAATGACGCGCACGATTTCGCGTTCGCGCCCGACCACCGGATCAAGCTTGCCGTCCGCGGCGGCCTGCGTCAGATCAATACCGAACTGCGTCAGGGTCTTGGCCTCGGCTGATTTGCGCGCGTTGGGCGCCTGCGACCATGCCTGACCGGGCGTCTGGCCGCCGATGGTGCGCACAACGTCACCGTAGAGCTGGCGGATATCGATGTTCATGGAGGCCAGCAGCCGGCAGGCAATGGAGTCCTGATCGTGCAGAATGCCAAGCAGAAGGTGCTCGGTGCCGATATATTTGTGGCCGAGCCGTCCGGCTTCGGCCGCCGAGATTTCAACAATATGCTTGGTGCGCGGCGTCAGGCCCTGCAGCGGCTGCTGCCCGGGTTCGCCTTGCCCGACGGCCTCCAGCATGTTCGCGACGTACGCGCTTTCGCTGAGTCCGGCTGCCTTGAGCGCCCCGGCGGCCACGCCGTTGTTCTCCCTGATGAGCCCGAGTAAAAGGTGCTCGCTGCCGACGTATCCGTGGCCGTACTGCCTGGCGCTTTCATGGGCAAGCTCAAAAGCCGTCTGGGCGCGCTCGGTGAATCTATTGTTCATGTATGTGTGCTCCTTTCAGCGCGGTTCTAAGATGTTGGGCGCGGGCGATATCCCGCTTGACCGGAGACTCCTCCGCGTCATAGTGAAGCGCCAGAACCGACGGTTGTGTTTCGTGAAGCAGCGCGTCCGCCGAAGCCACCGGGAGGTTCAGTCCGCTGAGCTCGGCGCCCATGCGCAGCGTTGACAGCGCTTCCATGGCCTCCTGGCCGCTGATGCGGCGCGCGTGCGTCAGCAGGCCCAGCGCGCGCCAGACGCGGTCATCAAAGCTCAGCTTGTCGCGCTCATACAGCGCTAGGCGCATGTTGAGTTCATGGTCGACGATGGAGGACACGATTTCGGTCAGCCTCAGGAGAATGTCCTCCTCCGACACGCCGAGCGTGATTCTGTTGGAAATCTGGTAATACCCCCAGCGCGCCGATGTGCCCTCGCCGTACAGGCCGCGAATCGTGAGCCCCATTTGGGACGCCGAGTGGATGATCCGGCTGATCACGCCGGTCTCAGTCAGCGCGGGAAGATGAAGCAGCGCCGAGACGCGAAGCGCCGTGCCGAGGTTGGTCGGGCAGGCGGTCAGATAGCCCAGAGACTCGTCAAACGCGAACACAAGGCTTTCGTCCAGAAGCCCGTCAAGGGCCGTGGCCTTCTTCCAGGCGGCGTCAAGATCCTTGCCGAACGCCTGAATGCGCAGGTGGTCCTCCTCGTTGACCATGACGCTGACCGAATTGTCCCTGCTGAGGATGACGCACCGGGGCTGGGACGACATGACAAACTCGGGGGAGATCAGGTGCTGCTCGGCCAGAGCCCGCGCCTCCAGAGCGTTGGACGCCGATAAGTGCCGGGCTGTGAACTCCTTCCCGCCGCCTGCGCCCGTCAAAACGGCCGACACGCGGTCCAGCAGCGCCTCTGTCTGACCCTTGGACATGAAGCCGGGAAACGGAATGTCTTTTAGGTTGCGCGCCAGGCGCACGCGATAGGAAATCAGCACGGTGTTCATTTGCCGCCCTCCTTTAACGCGTTAATCTCGTCCCGAAGCGCCGCGCAGGTTTCAAAGTCCTGCTCCACAATGGCCGCGGCGAGCCGCGTTTCCAGCTCGGCCTGCTTCTTTTTCAGGGCGATCATTGCGCCGTCCGTGGAGGGAGCGCGCCCGATGTGGGAGGCCTGACCGTGGATGCGGCGGATGTAAGGGGTCAGCAGCTGGCGGTAGTGCGTATAGCATTGAGCGCAGCCGACCCGTTCGGTTTTGGCGATGGTCTGAATGGCCGCGCCGCAGAAGGGGCACGGCGGATACGAGGGTTGAGGCTGGAGCGGCTGTATCCAAAACATCAATGGACGCCTCCTAGAGCAAAATGATTTATGGTGGCTGGAAAGGAGCCGGGTGTTTTTGCTTTTTGGCAAGCGGCGCGACAGCCGCTAATCTTTGTGCCTTGCAAGGGAGCTCCGCGCAGCATGGGGGCAAAAAGACCGGCGAACTGAGGCAATAGTAATTCAATTTGCTCTAAATAATCTGCAGAAGAATCTGCTTGATGACGCCGGCGCGGACTTCGTCCCTGAGCGGCGGGACAGCGGCGCGCAGCGCGCTGTCTGAAACGGCGGCAACGATCACGCGGATGAACTCGTCGCTCAGCACCGAGCGCAGGTTTTGAATCAGTGCCGTGGCGCTGCGGGCGTCGATGCTGTCGCCGATGGCGTTGATGGTGTGCATGATCAGCGCGTTCTGGCCGAGCTGGACGCGTGTGATGCGAATGTATCCGCCGCCGCCGCGCTTTGTCTCGACAATATAGCCGTGCTCGGGGGAAAAACGGGTGGTGAGCACATAGTTGATCTGGCTGGGAACGCAGCCGAACTGCTGCGCCAGATCCCCGCGCGAAACCTCCAGGACGCCGTCCGTCTGCTTAAGCGTCTGATCCAGAAAATGCGCTATGATATCGGCAATGCCCACAAAAGAACCCCCTCGTTTGACCATTACTGATTTTGACCTTTGTTGACCTAATTATACCCCGCCAGGAAAAACAGGTCAAAGCTTAAATTTGATCTATTCTGACCAAAAAGATAAAAAAAGGGAGACTACCTCCCAGGTTCTTTCGTTTTTGAAGGATTGCTCTCTTTTTCGGACTTTTTTTGGCCGCTGCCAAAACGGTGAGGGTGGGATTTTGTCCCAGGGGTGGCGTCGGTAAAGGGCCTGAGTTCCCATGCGGCTTCCATGTCGGACTGAAAACGATGCTTGTTCATTTCAACACATCCTTTACCCGAAGTATGCCCCTTTTGGTCAAAAGCATACCGGACGAAGAGCCTGACGATGACGCGCCGGAAGAATATTTTTGCTTGCATTTTCTGAAAATCATGTTAAAATTATGAGGACTAAAGGAGGTGTTTTCAAATGGCCTATATCATTACGGATGATTGCATCAGCTGCGGCGCGTGTGAGCCGGAATGTCCGGTGAGCTGCATTTCGGCCGGGGACAGCAAGTATGACATTGACGCCGATGTCTGTGTGGAGTGTGGCGCCTGCGCGACCGTTTGTCCGGTGGACGCTCCGAAACAGCAGTAGCTTTTTGAAGTCGAGGCGACCGCTGGCCGCCTCGACTTAGACAATCACAGAGCGAAAGTTCTTTGACAAAGCGGGGCTTGGAGCAAACCGCCGAGGCGGTTTGCAGAGAAATGCTTTCCTGGAGTGAATCCGTGAAAGCATTGTGGTTTAGCCTTTTTCGGTTTTCGGTCCAGCAGGAGCCTGCCGCCTAAGGCGTCAGGCTCGACGCAAAAACCGAAAAAGGACGCAGATGCGAGTCCGCTTTTTTTTGACAGCCTCTCGAGGCGGCCGACCGGCCGCCTCGACTTTACTATTGGGCTTAATCGGGAGGGATGCGCCGTGGCAGGCAAGCTATTTCTGGTGGGCACGCCGATCGGCAATTTGGGTGATTTTTCGCCGCGGGCAGCGCAGACCCTGCGCGACGTGGACTTTATCGCCGCGGAGGACACGCGAGTGACGCGCGGTCTGCTGACGCATTTTGACATTCACAAGCAGTTGGTCAGTTACTATGAGCACAACAGCGCCCACGCGGGCGAGAACATCATTGGGCGGCTTCTGTCTGGCGAGAGCTGCGCGCTGGTCACCGACGCGGGCATGCCGGCCATCAGCGACCCCGGCGGAGCGCTTGTGACCTTGTGCGGCGACCAGGGCATTGAGGTGTTCGCCGTTCCAGGTGCGTGCGCGCTGACGTGCGCTGTGGCGCTTTCCCCGCTCTATCACGGCAGATTCTGCTTTGAGGGGTTTTTATCTACGGCGCGAAAAGCGCGGCGGGAGCATCTGCAGTCATTGGTGGGAGAGCGGCGCGCGATGGTGTTCTATGAGGCGCCGCACAAGCTTGTAAACACGCTGGGCGATCTGCTTGGCGCGCTGGGCAATCGCCGCGTGACCATTTGCCGGGAGATAACCAAGTTCTATGAACAGACACTCAACACCACGCTGCTGGAGGCGCTGGATTACTTTGCGCTGACGCCGCCGCGCGGCGAGTTTGCGCTGGTGGTGGAGGGCGCAGCCGCCCCGTCTGAACCCGACCTGGACAAAGCGGTGCGGCACGCACGGACGCTAATTGAGCAGGGGATGAGCGTGCGCGACGCGTCGCGCGAGGCAGCGCAGAGCGAAGGGCTGTCCCGCCGCGAGCTGTACGAGGCACTGAACAGGCTGCCAAACGAAGACTCTGCCCGGCAGGACGGCGCGCGGGCCGACGAGGAGCCCTGACACAGGCTGTCAAAATAATCGCAAGGGTTTCCCGGATTCATTTCGGGAAACCCTTGCGGATTTCTTGTTTGTTTGTTTGTTTGTTTGTTTGTTTGCGGTTTGGACTGTCCGGTGTCAGAGGCCCTGAAAGAGCTTGAGCCTGTTCATGACGCCCGGATAGTCGACATGGGGAAAAAGGCAATCCGAACAGTCTTTCAGATGGTCTGCCGTGCGCGAAAAGTGTCCGCCACAGCGGTCGTATGGATAGAGCGGACAAAAGCAGAACAGGCAGTTAAAGTTTTCCGGGTCGCTTGTGGCGTGGCAGGGGAAAAACTCGCAGCGCCTGTTTTGGACAAAATCGTACCCCATGGCCTACTTTGCGGCCCAAACGCCTGTGGCGGCAGCGGTGAGGTAGGCCGAGATAAAGCCGTCGAGGTCGCCGTCCATCGTCGCGCCGATGTTTCCGGACTCAAAGCCCGTTCGATGGTCTTTGGCCAGAGTGTACGGCATAAAGGTGTAGGACCTGATCTGACTGCCCCATTCGATGGCCTTTTGCTCGCCCTTGATGTCCTCAACCTTGCTCAGATGCTCGCGCTCTTTGATCTCCGCGAGCTTGGAGCGGAGCATGCGCATGGCCACCTCGCGGTTTTGATGCTGGCTGCGCTCGTTCTGGCAGGCGACGACAACGCCGCTGGGGACATGTGTGATGCGGATCGCGCTTTCGGTTTTGTTGACGTGCTGGCCGCCCTTGCCGCCCGAACGGTAGGTGTCGACCTGCAGATCCTCGTCGCGGATTTCAATGACCGCGTCGTCGGTAATTTCCGGCATGACCTCAAGCGCGGCAAACGAGGTGTGCCTTCGGCCCGAGCTGACAAAGGGCGAAATGCGCACCAGGCGGTGCACGCCGTGCTCGCCCTTGAGAAACCCATAGACATTCACGCCTTCGATGAGCAGCACGGCGCTTTTGAGGCCGGCCTCGTCGCCGTCGAGAAAATCCAGCATGCGGCAGGAAAACCCATGGCGTTCGGCCCAGCGCGTGTACATGCGCACAAGCATTTGCGTCCAGTCCTGCGCCTCGGTGCCGCCCGCGCCGGCGTGAAAGCTCAAAATCGCGCTGCTGGCGTCATATTCGCCGCCGAGCAGAGTGGAAAGCCGCGCCTGTTCCAGCGCGGCAACGAGCTTGCCGTAGCCCTGGACAAGTTCGGCCAGCAGCGTCGGATCCTGCTCCTCCTGGCCGAGCTGGCGCAGAACGGTCAGGTCCTCCCAGGAGCTGTGCAGATTGCGGTAGGCGCCTATTTTTTCCTTTAGGCGCTTGGTGTCGCGCAGCACAACCTGCGAGCGCTCCAGGTCGTTCCAAAACCCCTCGGCGGCGGTTTCATCCTCCAGCTCTTCGAGTTGCGCCAGCGCGCCGTCCATATTTAAGCCGCGCCGGAGCTCGGCGAGAGTCGGCTCAAGCGCGAGCAGCTTTTGTTTATAGTCGTCAAATTCAATGATCATGCACAGATCCCTCCGCAGTCGATTATAACCAACAAGGCGTATATTGTAAAGTGAATTAAAAATTTGTCTTGGAAATCGTGAAAAAAGTGGTATACTGATGAAGAGATTCCAGGGAACCATATGGGAGGTTAACATGTCAATTTTTACTGCCGTATTCGGAACGCATTCATCACGGGAGCTTAAGCGCATTGACCCTATTGTCAATGAGGTTGAGGCGCTTGAAGAAGAATACAAGAAGCTGTCCGACGCGCAGCTCAGGGGAAAAACCGCGCAGTTCAGGAGCCGGCTGTCCGCCGGAGAGTCGCTGGACGATCTTCTGCCCGAGGCGCTGGCCACGGTGCGGGAAGCCTCTGTGCGCGTGATTGGGCAGCGGCCTTTTCGCGTCCAGCTTATCGGCGCGCTTGTGCTGCATCAGGGCCGGATCGCCGAAATGAAAACGGGCGAGGGCAAAACCCTCACCGCCGCGCTGACGGCCTATGTCAACGCCTTGACCGGCAACGGCGTTCATATTGTCACGGTCAACGATTATCTCGCGCGCTACCAAAGCGAGTGGATGGGCAAGATTTACCGCTGGCTGGGTCTGTCCGTGGGACTGATTGTGCACGGAATCGACTCGCAGGAGCGCACTGCGGCCTATGCGGCCGACATCACCTACGGCACCAACAACGAGTTTGGCTTTGATTACCTCAGGGACAATATGGCCATCTACAAATCCGACATGGTGCAGCGCGGCCACGCCTTCGCGATCGTCGATGAGGTTGACTCCATTTTGATCGATGAGGCGCGCACGCCGCTGATTATTTCCGGACAGGGCGATAAATCGACCGACCTGTATGCAAAGGCCGACGCCTTTGCAGCCAGGCTTAAGGTCATGCGCGTCAAAGAGCTTGACACCAAGGAAGAGCACGATGACTTTGACGGCGACTACATTGTGGACGAAAAAGCCCGTACCGCCACGCTGACCGCGTCGGGCGTCGCCAAGGCCGAGCAGTATTTCGGCGTGGAAAACCTGGCGGAAGCGGATAATACGACGCTGTATCACCACATCAACCAGGCTATCCGCGCGCGCGGCATCATGCAGCGCGACATTGATTACGTGGTCAGGGACGGCGAAGTGATCATCGTGGACGAGTTCACGGGCCGTCTGATGATTGGCAGACGGTACTCTGAGGGACTGCATCAGGCCATCGAGTCCAAAGAGGGGGTCACGGTGGAGCGCGAGAGCAAAACGCTTGCCACGATCACCTTCCAAAACTACTTCAGGCTGTACGCCAAGCTCTCCGGCATGACCGGTACCGCGCTGACGGAGGAGGAGGAGTTCGGCGAGATTTACAAGCTCGACGTCATTGTCATCCCCACCAACCGTCCCATGGTTCGCGACGACATGTCCGACGCGGTGTATAAGAGCCAGGACGGCAAAATACGCGCGATTATCCGTCAGGTCAAAGAGTGCTCCCAGCGCGGACAGCCCGTGCTTGTTGGTACGATTTCTATTGAAAAGAGCGAGCAGCTCTCGTCGCTTCTCAAAAAAGAGGGCGTAAAGCATGTCGTGCTCAACGCCAAGCACCATGAAAAGGAAGCCGAAATAGTCGCGCAGGCCGGCCACCTCGGCGCCGTGACGATCGCCACCAACATGGCCGGACGCGGCACCGACATCATGCTCGGCGGCAACGCCGAATACCTCGCGCGCGCCGATTTGCGCAAGACCGGGTTTGCCGAGGAGATCATTGTCGAAGCCACGGGGTACGCCGAAACCGACAACGGGGAGATCCTGGAGGCCCGCAGGCAGTTTATTGAGCTGCTCAACCGCTATAAGGCTTCGATTGCCGAAGAGGCCGACAAAGTTCGCTTGGCCGGAGGCCTGTTTATCATAGGCACGGAACGCCATGAATCGCGGCGCATTGACAACCAGCTGCGCGGCCGCGCAGGGCGTCAGGGCGACCCCGGCGCATCAAAGTTTTTCATTGCTATGGACGATGACCTGATGCGTCTTTTCGGCACGTCCCGCGTCATGGGACTCCTGGATACGCTGGGTCTCGACGAGGATACGCCCATCGACCAAAAAATGTTGTCCGACGCAATTGAACGCGCGCAACGGCGTGTGGAATCGCGCCACTTCCAGACACGCAAGACTGTGCTTGAATATGACGATGTAATGAATAAGCAGCGTGAGATCATCTATGGGCAGCGCAAGAAGGTGCTTGACGGCGAAAATCTGCATAACTATATCCTCAGCATGATAGAGGGATGCATTGTCGATTCCGTGCACCGCATCATTGGCGAGCATAAATTCATTGATCCCATGCAGATGCTTGAGATTGTGTCCTCCTGGGAAGGTGTTTTCCTGGACAAGGGAGAGGGCAGGTTCACCGTTGACCAGCTTGACCAGATGTCCAATGACGACATCATTGCGTGGCTGAATCAAAAGGCTGAGGATAAATACACGAAGCGCGAAGCGTCAATGGGCGAGCAGATGATGCGTGAGCTTGAGCGCGTTGTGCTGCTGCGCATGGTCGACCAGAAGTGGATGGATCACATCGACGCCATGCATGAGCTGCGGCAGGGCATTGGCTTGCGCGCCTACGCGCAGAATGACCCTGTGGTGGAGTACAAACGCGAAGGGTTTGCGATGTTTGATGAGATGGTCGCCTCGATCAGAGATGACACCGTGCGGCTGATCTATACTGTGCGGGTCAGGGGAGACGCGCCCAAGCGCGAGCAGGTGGCCAGAGGGATGGTTGAGAACGTCGGTGGCGACGCCAGCGCGAAAAAGATCCCCATCCGAAAGACACAGGCGCAGAAAATCGGCCGCAACGATCCCTGCCCCTGCGGGAGCGGGAAGAAGTACAAAAAATGCTGCGGCTTTAATTCCGGAGAGGTATGAGTTCTGGTGGCGTCCGTCCGGACAAATAGTTCAACTTATTTCAACACTATGGCCTTGGAGATAGAAGTCAAGCGCAGGCCATGATTGAAAGGGCGAAACGAAGTATGTTTCACAAGATTCAACAGGGCCTGTCAAACTATTTGTTTTCAGAAGAGCGGCCCTTGCTGGAACGACTGTTCAACCTTGTGTGCTGTTTTGGCGTGATGGCCGGCCTGATCGGCGCGATCGTGACTTTTGCGATTGACGCGCCGCTTTTGTCGGCTTTGTCCACCCTGCTGATCGCAGCCACCTCCATTGTGTCGATGTTTCTCGGAAACACCCTGCACAATTTCAGGGCCAGCTCCAACGTCCTTCTGTCCGTGTGCGGCTTTGTGTTGTTTCCCATCGCTTACTTCACGGGCGGTGGGATTGAGAGCGGCATGACAGAGTTCTTTATCCTTGGTCTCGTGCTGGTGTTCTTGCTTCTCAAGGGCAGAGACTGCGCGATCATGGTTGTTTTTTACTTGTTGAGCTGTACGGCCTGCATGGTTGTGGAGTACTTTTATCCCGAAACGGTGATCGCTTTTGAGAGCAGGATGATGTCGTTTATCGACACCATCCAGTCGTTCATCGTCAGCGGCATTGTCCTGGGCGTGATTGTCAAGCTCTATGTGTGGGTGTATGAAAGGGCCAAGGATAAAGCCGAGGCCGCGTCCCGCGCCAAGGACGACTTCCTGGCCAGCGTGTCGCATGAGATCAGAACGCCGCTGAACGCGATCATCGGGCTGAGCGAGCTGGAGCTTCGCAAGGAGCACAGCGCGCAGACGTACGATAATTTTGAGAAGATCTACACCTCGGGATACACGCTTTTGAGCATCATCAACGACATTCTGGACATTTCCAAGATTGAGTCGGGCCACTTCGAGCTTGTCGACGCGCCGTATGACGTCCCCGGTCTTATCAATGACGCGGTGCGGCTCAACGCCGTGCGCATCGGCTCAAAGCCGATCATTTTTAAGGTTGAGGTCGATCCTCAACTGCCCTCCAAGCTGTTTGGAGACGCGCTGCGCCTGAAGCAAATCCTGAATAACCTGCTCAGCAACGCTTTTAAGTATACGCAGGAGGGGCATGTTCTCCTGCAGATTTTCTGGCAGCCGGCAGAGGGCATGGTCAGGTTTGTCGTCTCGGACACGGGCGTCGGCATCCGCAAGGAGGATTTTGACAAGCTGTTTGCCAAATACAGTCAGATTGACACCAAGGTCAATCACCACTTTGAAGGGACAGGCCTCGGCCTGACCATTTGTAAGAATCTGGTCACGATGATGGGCGGCACGATCTCGGTGGAGAGCGATTATCAGCAGGGCAGCAAGTTTTCGGTGCTGGTTCCCCAGCAATTGGTCGGTCAGACCAAAATCGGCGCCAAAACTGCGCGGGCGCTGATGAACTTCCAGTACATGACGCCGCATCCCACGCTGTATGGCGCGATTGACTATCAGCTGCCGCCCGGCCGCGTGCTGATTGTCGACGACGTGTCGACAAATCTGGACGTCGCGCAGGGGATGCTGGCGCCCTATGGGCTGCAGATCGAGTGCGTTACGAGGGGCGCGCACGCGGTGGAGCGCATTCGGTCGGGCGCTGAGCCCTACGACCTGATCTTCATGGATCATATGATGCCCGAGATGGATGGCGTGGAGACGGTGCGCGTGATCCGGGAGGAGATCGGCACGGCATACGCACAAAAGGTGCCCGTCATTGCCCTCACGGCAAACGCCGTTGTCGGCACAGAGGAGATGTTCCTGAAAAATGGCTTTCAGGGCTTTTTATCCAAGCCGCTTGACGCGATGAAGTTGGACAAAACACTTCGCACCTGGATCGTGGACAAGGAGCTGCCAAGCGTTGCGCGGGCGGATGCGTGTCCGAAGCTGACCGATATGACGGTGGAAGGGGTCAATGTCAAGGCCGGTATCGCCCGGTTTCAGGGCCGCGAGGAGCAGTATCTGCGCGTGATTCAGTCCTTTCAAAAGCATATGCCCAGTCATCTGGACAAGCTGTCCGGCCATCTGGCCAGCGGCGCGATGCAGGACTACGCGATTGAGGTTCACGGCATTAAGGGCAGCAGCTACGCCATCGAGGCCACTGCGGTGGGCAAAAGGGCAGAGCGCCTTGAAATGGCCGCGAAGCAGGGGGACAGGACAGCGGTGTTGGCCGAGCATGACGCGCTTGTTGCCGAAATGGGCGCTTTGATTGAGGCGCTGTCGGCGCTTCCCGAGTCCGTCACGAGTTAAGACCGAACCATAGGCGAGGGCCTGCCAGCCTGTAGACAAACCGAAGGTTTGTCTACAAACGGGGGCCTAGATCGCGTCTTTGCGAAGACGCGCAAAGAATACTTTCCCGGAGTGAATCCGGGAAAGTATGTATTTTTGCTTTGCGCATAACCAGTCCAGCAAGAACCTGCCGCCTGCGGCGTCAGGCTCGACGCGAATCCAGGAAAAGGACGAGAGAGCGAGGGGCTTTTTTGACAAGCAGAGTCCTCCCCGGGAATCTTCACAATCCCCGGGGAGGCCTTTTAGACTGAAGATAAACCTTGCGCGCTTTCGTCCTTTTGCTTTTTTACGCCCCCACGTCCTCAAACTGCGCGGCGTAGAGCTCGGCGTAAAAGCCGCCCTTTTCCATGAGCTGCTCGTGGCTGCCCTGCTCGACAATATCGCCGCCGTCCATGACCAGAATGAGGTCGGCGTTGCGAATCGTGCTCAGGCGGTGCGCGATGACAAAGCTCGTGCGGCCCTTCATCAGCGCGTCCATCGCGTGCTGGATATCTACTTCTGTTTTGGTGTCAACCGAGGAGGTCGCCTCGTCGAGGATGAGAATCTTGGGGTCGGCGAGAATGGTGCGCGCGATCGTCAGAAGCTGCTTCTGCCCCTGCGAGACGTTGCTGGCCTCTTCATTCATCACCAGGTTATAGCCGTCGGGCAGCGTTCGCACAAAGTGATCAACGCGCGCGGCCTTCGCAGCCGCGAGCACCTGCTCGTCCGTAGCGCCGAGCTTTCCGTAGCGGATGTTCTCCATAATGGTGCCGTTGTACAGCCAGGCGTCCTGCAGCACCATGCCGAACATTTCGCGCAGATCGTTTCGGGGAAACTCGGTGGCGTTATGTCCGTCAATGAGAATTTTGCCGCCGTCCAGCTCGTAAAACCGCATCAGCAGCTTTACCATCGTGGTCTTGCCCGCGCCGGTCGGCCCGACGATGGCAATCTTCTGGCCGGACGCGACCTGGGCCGAGAAGTCATGGATAATGGTGCTCTCCGGGGAATATCCGAAGCGGACATGGTCAAACGCGATCGCGCCCTTGACCTCCTGCGTCCCGCCCGCGCCGTTCACCATCAGCAGCGTGCCGTTTTCCTCCAGGACGCGCGTGTCGGCGCCCGCGTCCGAGCTTTCCTCGGGCTCCTCGAGAAACTCAAACACTCGCTCGGCGGCCGCTGCGGTCTGCTGCAGCACATTGGTGATGTTGGCCACCTGCGCGATCGGCTGGGTAAAGTTGCGCACGTACTGAATAAACGCCTGAATGTCGCCGATGGTCATGCTGCCCTTGGCGGCCAGCCAGCCGCCGAGCACGCAAACCGCGACGTAGCCGATGTTGCCGACAAAGTTCATGATGGGCATCATCAGGCCGGACAGAAACTGCGACTTCCACGCCGAGTCCTTGAGCTTTCCGTTGGACACCTCAAAGGTCTCCATGCTCCTCTGCTCGCCGTTAAACACCTTGATGACGGTGTGTCCGCCGTACATTTCCTCGACATGGCCGTTGACCTCGCCGAGATAGGCCTGCTGCTGCCGGAAGTGCTTTTGCGAGCGCTTCATGACAAAGGTCAGCAGGAACATGGAGATCGGCAGGATGAGCAGCGTGGCGCCGGTCATAAGCCAGCTGATGGTCAGCATCATCACAAGCGCGCCGAGCAGCGAAGTGACCGACGTGATAATCTGGCTCAGGCTCTGGCTGAGCGTCTGGCTGACCGTGTCGACGTCGTTGGTCACGCGGGACAGAACCTCTCCCTGATTGACCCTGTCAAAGTATCCGAGCGGGAGCCTGTTCATTTTCTCGGAAATATTTTTGCGCAGGTTGTAGGTCACCTTCATCGTCACGCCGGTCATGATCCAGCCCTGCACATAGGAAAACAGCGCGCTGACCAGGTAGATGCACAACAGAGAGATTAAAATAAACGCGATGTAGTCAAAATCAATGCTCCCCGTCCCGGCAAGGACCTCGCCCAATCCGTCGACAAGGGTGTCGGTGGCCTTGGCCAGAATCTTCGGGCCGATGATGGCCAGCGCCGCGCTGGCGACGGAAAACAAAATGACGATGAAGATGGCGACGCGGTGGGGGCGCAATGTCCTGAGCAGCTTGCTGAATGTCCCCTTGAAGTCCTTGGCCTTTTCTCCGCCTTGCATGCCCGGCGGGCCTCCGCCCATAAAGCCGCCGCGGCGCTGCCGGGGCGCCGGTTGGTTCTGGCTCATGCCAAGTCCTCCTTTCGAAGCTGCGACTGGGCAATCTCGCGGTAGACGTCGCAGGTCTTAAGCAGCTGCTCGTGGCGGCCGATGCCGACCACGCGGCCCTCGTCCAGCACGACGATCTGGTCGGCGTGCATGATGGTGCCTACGCGCTGCGCAACCACCAGCATCGTGCTGTCGCCGGTGACGTCGTGCAGCGCGCGGCGCAGCGCCGCGTCCGTCTTAAAGTCCAGCGCCGAAAAGCTGTCGTCAAAAATGTAGACCGGCGGTTTCTTTGCAATGGCCCGTGCGATGGACAGCCGCTGGCGCTGGCCGCCGGAGACGTTGGTTCCGCCCTGCGCGATCGGGCTTTCATAGCGTTCGGGAAGAGCCGCAATAAATTCCTCCGCCTGCGCGATGTCCGCCGCCAGACGCATCGTCTCGTCGGAGGCGTCGGGGCAGCCGTACTTCAGGTTGGATTCGACTGTCCCCGAAAACAGAACCCCCTTCTGCGGGACATAGCCGAGCTGATCGTGCAGATCGCGCTGGGTCACCTCGCGCACATCGCGGCCGCTTACCGTGATGCTGCCGCCCGTAACATCGTAGAGCCTCGGAATCAAATTGATCAGCGTGGACTTGCCCGAACCAGTCGGGCCGATGAACGCAGTGGTCTTTCCGGGCAGCGCCGTAAAGCTGAGGTCGTGCAGCGTGTCCTCCAGCGCGCCGGGGAAGCGGAAGGTGACGTTTTTAAACTCAATAACGCCCCTGAGCGCCTCGTCTGAAAAGCGCTTCGGGTTGGGCGGGTCGACGATGGATATTTCTGTGGACAGCACCTCGTTGATGCGCACCCCCGAAACCGAGGCGCGCGGCAGCATGATAAACATCATGCTGAGCATTAAAAAGCTCATCACGATCTGCATGGTGTACTGAATAAAGGCCATCATGTCGCCCACGCGCATCGCCGACTCGGCGATCTGGTGCGCGCCGACCCACATGATCAGCAGCATGACCCCGTTCATGACCAGCATCATCACGGGCATCATCGCCGACATGACGCGGTTGATGAAGCGGCTGTTTTTGGTCAGATCAAGGTTTGCCTTGTCAAAGCGCGACTCCTCAAACGCTTGGGTGTTGTAGGCGCGAATGACCATCATGCCCGAGAGATTTTCGCGCGTGACCAGATTGAGCCGGTCCACAAGCTTTTGAACGATGCGGAAGCGCGGCATGGCCACAACAAACACCACGCCCACCATGCACAGCATGATCAGCACGGCCAGGCCAATAATCCAGGTCATGGACGTGCTTTTCTGCACCGCGAAAATCACGCCGCCCACGCCCATGATCGGCGCGTACAAAAGCATGCGGATGATCATCACCGTGACCATCTGCACCTGCGTGACGTCGTTGGTCGTACGCGTAATCAGGCTGGCGGTGGAAAACTTGTCAAACTCCGCCTGGGAAAAGCTCTCCACCTTGGAGAACACGTCGTGGCGGATGGTGTTGGCCACCCCGGCGGCCACGCGCGCTGCCAACAGGCACACCAGTATGGAGCTCAGCGCGCCGCCAAGGCTGATCAGCAGCATTTGCAGGCCAGCCCAGAGGATGTATCTGTTCTGCGTTTTGGCCATGTCCATCCCCAGCGCCTTGTACTCCCCAAGCACCGTTTGGACGGCAGCCTGACTGACCATGCTGTCCTCCAGCGCGCCAAGCCGGGCCTGCATCGGCGCCAGCATCTGACTGAGCTGTTCGGCGGGCGCCTGCCCGAGTACGGCGAAGAGATCCGTTCCGGGCGGAATTTGGGAAACATCGAAGCCCCCGGTGAAAGCCGACGCCTTCTCGGGCTCCTCCATCAGCGTGAGCACGCCGCCGTACGCCATCAGCGCGCGGCCGACAACCGGCTCAAGCGCTGCCAGCCGGTCGGGGTCAGTCTCCCTCAGCCCATATCCCGGCTCGTTTTCCAGCGCAGGAAATCGCTCTACAAGCACCGCATCCTGCACTGTCGACACCGGCGTGTAGGCGTTCACAACCGCGTCCTTTTCCGACTGGGGCACAAACAGCAGCATCCTGTCAAACGTCGCGGACGAGACCGCCTCGGGCAGCGCGCTGGTGACGCCCCCCTGCTGAAGTCCGTTGTTGACGATGTCCGACATGCGGTCGGGAAGCGCCAAATCGGCCATGGCCTGCCCAAAGAGCAGGACAACACAAAGGAGGATCATCAGGACATGCGGCTTGAAATAACGAAGAAGTTTTGTCAATGTCATTCCCTCTTTCTCAATCTGAACCCCTTTGCCAAATCTGCAGAATGTCAGTATAGCGCTTTCCCGGGCGGAATGCATGAATAATTTGTGAAAAAAGGGAATCGGCTTTCGCCCGCCTTGATTTACGCCCGCGCAGACGGTATAATTTGGGCACACGCCGCCTCTGCTCCCCGCCCGCACCCAAGCAGGGTTTTACGGGCAGGGCGGTCAACCGGCGCTTAAAAAGGAGGAACCAACATGGTCATCGCTCAAGGCGTGCAGATGCTGGACATCCGGCAGGACAACATGCGCGTGTACCCCGTTTTTCTGTGGGACGAGCGTTGCCGCGTGCTCGTCGACACTGGCTTTCCCGGACAGCTCGAGCTGTTTGAGCGCGCGCTCCCGCCCCCCTTTCACCTGTCCGACCTGACGCACATCATCTTCACCCACCAGGATATGGATCACATCGGAGGCGCCAGAGACATAAGGCTCCGCGCGCCGCGCGCCGAAATCCTCGCCCACAGCATAGAAGCGCCCTACATCCAGGGCGATCAGACGCCCGTGAAGCTGGCGCAGATGGAACAGAACCTTGACAGTCTTTCGCCCGAGCGCCGGGAAAAGCTGCCCGGAATGAAGTCGGCGTTTGCCGCCCACACCGTGCCCGTCGACGTCCTGCTCTCCGACGGCGACGTACTCGACTTCTGCGGCGGCATTGAGGTTATCCACACGCCGGGTCACACGCCCGGTCATATTTGCCTGTACCTGCGCGAGAGCAAGACATTGATCACCGGCGACGCGCTTCATATCGCAGACGGCGGTCTTGCCGGAGCCGAGCCCATGTATACGCTCGACATGGCACTGTCCTGGGCCTCGATCGAGCTCCTGTCGCGCTTTCCCGCCGAGGCCGTTGTCAGCTACCACGAAGGGCTTCTGCGCGAAGACATCCGCGCCGAAATTCAAAAGCTCCTGCGGTCGCGCTGAAGAGTCCCGGCCGCTGCCAAACAGGGCTCCCCGGACTGCAGACAAACCTTCGATCCTTTCAGGCTGTCAAAGGACCGAAGGTTTTTTGCCGTCTCTATCTGCCGGCTGCGCTGTCAGGCTCGGCGCAAAACCCGATAGAGGACAAGGGCGCGAAGATGCATATTGACAGTCACCCTCTGAAAAAGCTGGCGTTCAGCCGCTCGGCCATCGGCTTCAGCAGCCCCAGGTCTCCCAGAAGCTGCAGCAGCGTGTACACCTTTTTGCGCTCCCGCGCGAGCACAACGCTGTCGGCCAGCATGTCGCGGTCAACATGGAGCGCTTCCGGCGACTCCGGCGCTTCAAAGTCCTGCAGAATGGCGCGGATCGACTCGGACGACGGAAGCCCGTCGGCCAGCTTGCGGATGTGCGGCCAGTTCTGCGTGATTTTTTCCCAGGGAACATTGGGGTTGGGTTTGGCGCAAATGGCCTCGGCTGCTCGCCCGTAGGCCTTGCGCACGCGCGCGAGTGTGGCGGCGCGATCCTCGGGCTCGGGCTGCAGGGGCACGTCGGGCAGCATCTGCCAGAGCTCCAGCGCGCAAATCGTCGCCACGCCGACCTCGGCGCCGTGCAGGCTGTGCGGCATGCCCAGCGCGATCTGCCGCATCTCCCAATAATGCGCCAGATGGTGCTCGGTGCCCGACGCCGGATGCGAGTCGCCAAAAAGCGTCATCGCGATGCCGCTGAGGATGAGCCCTTCGACAAGGCTTTTCATCGCCTGCGGCTCCCTGTTTCTCACGCCCGGCGCGGCGGCGGCGCAGCGCTTGAGCGCGTGTTCCATCATCGAGGCGATATCCTGATCGTACCGCTCGCCGACGAGCAGATTGGCCAGCTTCCAGTCGGCCAGCGCGTTATACTTGCCCAACATGTCCCCCAGCCCCGCCGCGAGCATCTGCAGCGGCGCGTCCTTGAGAATGTCGGGGTCGCAGAAAATGGCCATGGGCGCGCGCGTGTGCGGTGTGAACTTCATCCCGTCGAGGAGCATGGCAGCGCCCGCTGAGGCAAAGCCGTCCATGGACGGCGCCGTGCCAACGCAGACCGTCGGCCTGCCGACTCGGAAGGCGACGAATTTGCACAGGTCGCCGAGCGTGCCCGACCCCACCGACACCAGGAGATCATGCTCTGGGTGATAGGCCGCGGCCAGCCTGCCGATCGCGTACTCATCGGCCGTCAGGCGCTGCTCGGGATAGACAAGCGACCGCCAGGCCACATTCTGCGCGTCAAGCATGGCGCGCAGGGCCTCTCCGGCCGCCTTGTCGGTGTTGCGGTCCGAGACGACAAGCGCGTTGACAAAGCCCTTTTGCGCGATCCACTCGGCAGCGCGCGGAAGTGCGCCCTGCTCGACGTCAATATGCTCAACGATGTGCCTGTATTTTTGAAACATGGTGCCGCTCCTTACTATTTTCCCCTAAAATAGGACACACCGCCCGCCAGCAGCGGCTGCGCCTTGTCCCCGTGAATGTTTTTGGCCACAAACTCGCCGGCCCGCTCGCTGTGCCCCATCTTGCCAAGCACACGCCCGTCGGGACTGCACAGGCCCTCCACCGCCCACGCCGACGAGGCGGGATTGAAGGCGATGTCCATGGACGGCGCGCCCTGCTCGTTCACATACTGAAACGCGATCTGTCCGGCCTCGGCCAGGCCGCGCAGCGTCTCGGGCGATGCGGCAAACCGCCCCTCCCCATGGGAAATGGGAATGCTGTGCAGCTGCCCCGGAGCGCATTTGCTCAGCCAGGGCGACAGCACCGAACTCACCCGCGTGGTCACGTATTTGGACTGGTGGCGGCCGATGCGGTTGTGCGTCAGCGTCGGACAGTCCCCGCGCATGTCGGTTATGCGCCCATACGGCAGCAGCCCCAGTTTGATCAGCGCCTGGAACCCGTTGCAGATGCCCAGCGCCAGCCCATCGCGGACCTCAAGCAGTTCGCCGATGGCGTCGGCGATGCGCGCGTGGCGCAAAAAGGAAACCATGTACTTTCCCGAGCCGTCGGGCTCGTCTCCGCCCGAAAAGCCGCCCGGCAGAATCAGCATATGCGCCCCGCGAATGGCCTTTTCCAGCGCGAGCGCCGACTGCTCCAGCAGGGCGGGCGTGAGATTGGCGATCAGCACCGTCTCGGCCTGTCCTCCGGCGATTTCGAGCGCGCGGGCCGTATCCAGCTCGCAGTTTGTGCCGGGGAACACGGGAATGACGGCCCTGGGCTTTTCCCGCAGGGGCGTCACGCGCGGCGCGGCGCGGCGCGGCGCGGGGGTGAGCTCCGGCACGATTTCGTCCATCGCCTTCACCCGCGTGGGGAACACGCTCTCCAGCGGTGCCTCCCAGGCTGCCTGCAAGCTGCCCAGCGGCAGATAATCGTCGCCGACGCGCAGCTGTTCATCGCTGGTAGTATATCCAAAAATTTGCTCATCTTGCACCTGTCCGACCGCTTCGGCCACAATACTGCCGCAGGGGAGGTCAAAAAGGTCGTCCCCGGTGCAGTCCGTTTCGAACCCGATGTGATTGCCCAGCGACATTTTCAGCGCCGCTCCGTACGCGCCGCCGCGCTCGCACACAAACGCAGAGACGATTTTCCCCTCCCGGCAGAGCGCCGAAAACCGCGCCCACATCGCCAGCAGGCCGGGGTAGTCTGGCGTCTTGTCCTCTTTTTGGGGCGCTCTAAACAAATACACAGGATGCCCGGGCTCTTTAAACTCAGGCGAGAGGACGCTCCCGGCAGCCGCCACGGTGACAGCGAACGACACCAGCGTGGGCGGCACGTCGAGCTCGTTAAAGCTTCCCGACATAGAGTCCTTGCCGCCGATGGCCGCGAGGCCAAGGCCCAGCTGCGCGTCCAGCGCCCCCAGCAGCGCCGCAAACGGCAGGCCCCAACGCCGCTCGTCTGTTTTGGGCCGCGGGAAATACTCCTGCAGCGACAAGTACGCGTCGTCCAGCCCCGCGCCGGACGCGATGAGCTTTGCCACCGAAGTGACCACCGAATACACCGCGCCGCCAAACGGGTCGGCGGCACAACGCTCGGGGTCAAACCCGCACGCCATCACCGAGGCCGTACGCGCGCCGGTCGCGGGCAGCAGTGCCGCCATGGCCTGGGTTTCGGTCAGCGCGCGCCGGCCGCCATGCGGCATCAGCACGCTGCCCGCGCCGATCGAGCCGTCAAAGCGCTCGACGAGTCCTTTCTGCGAGCAATAATTCAGGTCGCTGGCCAGCAGCAGCAGCTTCTCGGCCATCGAAATATCCTTTTTCTCATGGGGAGTATCCTCCCGGAGAGCGGGGACATGGACGCGCGCGCGTTTCGGCGCGCCGTTTGTATCCAAAAACGCGCGGCTGAGCCGGACAATGTCTTTGCCCCGCCACCGCATGGTCAGCGTCTTGTCGTCCGTCACGCGCGCCACCACGGTGGCCTCAAGGTTCTCGGCGGCTGCGAGCGCGCGCAGCGCGGGCTCGTCGGATACCGAAACCACCACGGCCATGCGCTCCTGCGACTCCGAGATGGCCAGCTCCGTGCCGTCCAGCCCGTCGTATTTCTTCGGAACGGCGTCGAGGTCAATGGACAGGCCGTCGGCCAGCTCGCCGATGGCCACGCTCACACCGCCCGCGCCAAAGTCGTTGCAGCGCTTGATCAGGCGCGTTGCCTCAGGATTGCGGAACAGCCGCTGAAGCTTGCGCTCCTCGGGCGCGTTGCCCTTTTGCACCTCGGCGGCGCAGGTCGCCACCGACCGCTCGTCATGAGTCTTGGAGGAGCCGGTCGCGCCGCCAATGCCGTCTCTTCCGGTACGGCCGCCCAGCAGCAGCACGAGATCGCCGGGCATGGGCTGTTCGCGGCGCACATGGCTCACGGGCGCCGCGCCGACCACCGCGCCGAGCTCCAGGCGTTTGGCCACGTATCCCGGATGATAAAACTCCTTGACATAGCCCGTGGCCAGGCCGATCTGGTTGCCGTAGGAGCTGTAGCCCTCCGCCGCCGCGACGGTCAGCCGACGCTGTGGCAGCTTGCCCGGCAGCGTGTCCTCAATCGGCGCGCGGGGATCGCCCGCGCCCGTGACGCGCATGGCCTGATACACATACGCCCTTCCCGAGAGCGGATCGCGGATGGCGCCGCCGATGCAGGTGGCAGCGCCGCCAAACGGCTCAATCTCGGTGGGGTGGTTGTGGGTTTCGTTCTTGAACAGCAGCAGCCAAGGCTCAGAGCGGCCGTCAATGTCGGCGGTCACGCGCACGGTGCAGGCATTGACCTCGTCCGACAGGTCCAGGCGCTCAAGCCGGCCTGTTTTGCGCAAATGCCGCATACCGGTCAGCGCGATGTCCATGAGCGTCACCGGCCTGTCGGCCCGGACTGCGCTGTACCGTGCGTAAGCGCGCTCCACGCGCGCGTCCTCGATCACAATGTCCTCCAGGTGCGTTTGGAACGTCGTGTGGCGGCAATGATCCGACCAGTAGGTGTCGAGCACGCGCAGCTCGGTCATCGTCGGGGCGCGGCCCTCCGAACTGAAATACGCCTGGCAGGCGGCGAGGTCGTCCTGATCCATGGCAAGCCCCAGGCCCCGGCCCAGCTCGTCCAGCCCTCCGGCGTCGAGTACGGCAAAGCCCTCGAGCACCCGCACATCGGGCGGACTGGCAAAGGCGCGCTCAAGCGACGCCGGCTTGTCCAGCTCGGCCATCCCGCTCTCCACGGGGTTGATCAGGTGATGGGCCACGCGCGCGAAGTCCTCGTCGCCGACGCCCTCAAGCGCCAGAACGCGCGCACAGCGCACCAGCGGCCGGTCACCACCCAGCAGCATTTGGATGCACTGCGAGCAGGAGTCCGCCCGCTGTTCAAACTGCCCGGGCAGCGCCTCGTAAGCCAGCAGTTTGGCCGTCGGCGCGAGCTCGGGCAGGGTTTCCTCATAAAACTCATCGCTCATGGGCTCGGACAAAACAACGCCGCGCAGGGCCAGCCACCCCTGCTCGGTAACCCCTTGCACGTCGTATCGGCTAAACAGGCGCAGCCCTGTACACTTTACGCCCAAAAAGCCGGTGATGTCGGCCAGAATGGCCGCAGCAGCAACGTCGAAACCGGGTTTTTTCTCCACAAACCCGCGAAAAACTTTGTTCTCCAAAAGGCTTACCCCCTTGCGCTTTTTGCCATTACATTATATAGTATCTGGGTCATATGTCAATCGCGAAAGCTTGGGGAGAGGAGTGCGTCTGTGTCTGTCGGAGGTGCGCTGCAGGGCGTTTTCCTGCTGATTACGCTCGTTGGCCTTGGGGCGATCCTCACCAGGACGGGTGCCCTCGGCTCTCAGACCGAGGAACAGCTTTCCAAGCTGGCCGTCAATTTATTTATCCCCTGCAATATGTTTTTCAACTGCCTCCAGTCCGTCGACATGGAGCTGCTGCGCGGCGCGGGGTTTTTGCTGCCGCTGCCGTTTTTCGTGATGCTGGCCGGATACGGACTGGGGGCTCTCTTCTGCCGCATTTTTCGCGTAAAGGAGAGCAGCCGGGGCCTAGTCACGGCCATGTTCAGCCTGTCCAACGCTGTGTTTATCGGACTGCCCGTGTGCACCGCCATCTTCGGCGACAAGGCCCTTCCGCTGATCACGATTTACTTTTTCAGCAACACCCTGCTGTTTTGGACCTTTGGCGCGGCGGGCATCGCGCGCGACGGCGGGCATCGCTATCCGCTCGGCTGGCGGGCCGTGGCCAGGGTGTTTTCCCCTCCGCTTGTGGGCTCGCTGCTCGGCGCCGCGGTCGGACTTCTCGGCATTCCTTTGCCTCAGTTTTTGCTCAACTCCCTGAACTACGTCGGCGGCATGAACATCCCCGTCTCGCTGTTCATCACGGGCGCCGTGGTCAGCCGCATGGGCCGCGGCGCGCTGCGCATCGGCCGCGAGGCGGCCGTGACCATTTTGGGCCGGTTTTTCGTTCTGCCGCTGCTGACTCTCGGCGCGTGCTTCCTCTTTTTCCGTTTTGTCCCCGGAATCACGCTGAACCGCGAGCTGGTCACAGGTGTCTTTGTCGCCGAATCGGCCATGCCGACGATGAGCCAGGCCATGCTCATGGCGCGCCACTACAACTCCAATCAGGATCTGGCAGCGCAGATGCTCGCGTTGACCACCCTGCTTTCGGTGCTGTTCATCCCCATCCTGGTGGGTCTTCTCGGGCTGGTGATTCCCCTTGGTTGAGGCGATTCTTGGCGCCGCGCTCTTTCTCCTGCTGGCGGTCTTCGCCCCGCCCTTTCTAAAAAAAGGCCTGCGGCCGATGCTGACCGTGGCCGTGCTGTCGGGCCTGGCGTCGGTTGGAGGCGCCGCGCTTGTGGCCATTCCCGGCGTACAGCCGTCATCCTTTATCGTTTTTGTCTGCGGCATGGCCTTTGGCCCGGGCGCCGGCCTTCTTTGCGGCGCCCTGACCGCGGTTTTGTCCCGGCTGCTGACCGGGCTCGGCCCGTGGGTCTTCTGGCAGGCGCTGCTCTGGGGCGTCATGGGGCTTACCGCCGGCTTTTTGCGCAAAGCGCCGCCCTGGGTGCTCGGCCTGGCCGGCTTTATGTGGGGCTTTGTGTTCGGCTGGGCCATGAATCTCATGGTTTACAGTCTCGGCGCGCCCTTTACCTGGAGCGGCTATATGCTGGCCTGCGCGGCGAGTTTCGTTCCGGATCTGGGACACGCCGTCACCAACGCCGTTTTGCTGTTCTTCTTCGGCAGGAAATGCATGAGAATATTTTACAGTACAGGAGGAAAACTATGATCAGTCAGACTGAGGCGCTCGACATCCTACAAAAATCCGGAGTTCTTCTCCAGGGGCACTTCAGGCTCACCTCCGGGCGGCATTCGGACAAATACATGCAGTGCGCGCGCGTATTCCAGTGGCCGGACTATGCGCAGACGCTGTGCAGGGCGCTGGCCGAGCAGTTTACGGACATCGACGTCGTGGTCGGCCCGGCGGTCGGCGCGATTCAAATGGCCTACGAGGTCTCGCGGTATCTCGGCTGCCGGAATATTTTCGCCGAGCGGGAAAACGGCGTGTTTACCCTGCGCCGCGGGTTTGCCATCAACCCCGGGGAGCGTGTGCTTGTCGTGGAGGACGCCGTGACGACCGGCGGGTCGGTTCTGGAGGTCCTTGACCTGGTGAAGGCCTGCGGCGGCGTTGTGGCGGGCGTCGGCGCGCTGGTCGACCGCAGCGGCGGAAAAGCCGACTTTGGCGTCGATTTCCGCGCCGTTGTGCGCTTGGATATCGTCAGCTGGACGCCCGAGGAGTGTCCGCTTTGCCAGCAGGGGCTCGCATGGGAAAAGCCCGGCAGCCGCACCGTATGAAGGACGACAAGGCCATCCACGCGGGACACCGGGCGCGCCTGAAGGAGCGGTTTCACCTGGAGGGGCTGGAGCACTTCGCCGAGCACAACACCCTTGAGCTGCTGCTCTTTTTTTCCATCCCCCTGCACGACACCAACGCGCTGGCGCACCGGCTGATCGATCGGTTCGGATCGATTGCCGCCGTAATGGACGCCTCTTTTGAAGAGCTGCAGACGGTTTCGGGCGTCGGGGAAAACACGGCGACGCTGCTCAAGCTCATCCCGCAAATCTCGCGAAAATATCAGCTCAGCCGCCAGGCCGAGGGCCAGTGCCTCGACACGGTCGAAAAGGCCGGCGCGTTTTTGCTGCCTCATTTTATTGGCTGCCGGACCGAGCAGATTGTTCTGGTCTGTCTGGACAGCCGCAAGCGTGTTTTGTCTTGCAAGCCCTTGGCCGAAGGCACTGTAACCATGGCGCAGGTTCACACGCGCCGCGTCGTTGAGCAGGCCATGGCCAATAACGCGGCCTCGGTGATTTTGGCGCACAACCACCTCAGCGGCGTGGCGCTGCCCTCCCAGGAGGATCAAATCACAACGCTCAAACTCAAGGCAGCTTTGGAAAGTGTGGGCATTTTATTTGTGGATCATATCATCGTGGCAGACGGCGACTTTGTGTCTTTGGCGCAAAGCGGCCTGTTTTTCCAGCGCTGAAGCCCATCCGAAACAGAGGGCGCACTCCTTATTGTCAAAAAGGCCGTCGATTGCCAAACACTGTGGCTGTCGACGGCCTGATCTGCTTCTATTTTCATATAGTAGAATTTATTCCGGAAAATAGTTATGTTCAATTAAAAAAAGAACGATATAGTTCCTATGCGCCGGAGATAACGCCGAACATTGTGTCCAAGCGAAGCTGGCCGGCCACGGCTTTCTTGTCAATCGGACGATCAAGAAACGAATGGAAGTGCGTCATATGGACGATGCTCGTCAAATGGAACTGGATCTTCTCTGCGGGGTGCTGGACGCCCTTGCGTGCCCTGTTGTTCTGCTCAATCGCTCGGGCAGCCCCGCGTACAGCAGCACGCACCCCTGTCCCATCGTGCTGGAGAATGTTGATTTTGTCGAACTTGCGTCGGTGCGCGCCGCACTGGACGGCCAGCCCGCCCGCACCGAGCGCGTGATTCTGCATGCCGGTACTTCCAGTGCCGAAGGTCTCCTGGAGGTTCGTCCGGTGCGCGTACTCGACCGTGTTGTCGGCGCACTGGCGATGTTTTATCCCGACGCGGCGCCCAGCGCACTCACCACCGACGCGCTGCCCACCCAGAGCGACGCCATGGTCGCCGTCTGGGAGAGGCTTCACCGGCTGAGCCTGCTGGACTCGGTCGTGCTCTTCCTGGGCGAGGACGGCGTTGGCAGCCCGGACTTCGCGCAGGCGCTCCACAGACTTTCTGCCCAAAAAGACGAGCCGTTTGAGACTGCCGGCCCGGAATGCGAGCCCGATGAGCTGCTAAGGCTCGCCGAGCGCGCGGGCGTTCTGTTTCTCAGGGACATCGACCTCTGGCCCTCCGCGCTGCTGGACACCGTCAGGCGGCTGCTCGGGATCGACGCCGAAACCCGTCTGCTTCCCGAAACCTGCCGCGTGATGGCCTCGGCCGGACTCGGCTTTGAGAGAAGCGCCGCCGACGGGGACTTCCCCTACGACCTGTTTGTCCGGCTCAATGTGTTGCCGGTTTGTATCCCCGCGCTGCGCACCCGCCCGGAGGACATTGCTCCGATGGCCGAGGCGCTTTTGCACGGGCTCTCCCAGCAGGCCAACAAGGACATCAGTGGTTTTTCACGCCAGGCGCTTGAAGTCATGCGCCACTACGCCTGGCCTGGCAACATCGCCGAACTGCGTAGCGCCTGCGCGTTCGCCGTCGAAACCTGCCCCGGCGGCCTTGTCCTGGCGACCCATCTTCCGATGGGCGCGCAGGAGGGCATGGGCGCCCTGCAGCAAATGCGGGAGGCCTATACGCAGGAACAGCTGAGCGCCATGCTAATGGCGTACGGAACGTCGGTCGAGGCAAAGCGCAAGATTGCAGCCGAGCTCGGCATCGGCCTGTCGACGCTTTACCGCATTCTGGCGCGGCGCGGCAGGGGCGACTGAGTGTCAAACCACTAACATGCCCTTTCGCGCGATGCAGAAATAGTTTTTCGGCATGTCTGCGCCCCCCAGATAGGGACGTCCGTCCGCGTCAAGGAAGCTGACCGTGCCGAAGCCCACGCCAAGCAAAATCTCGACAAGGCGCGCAAAGTTCAGCTGCCGCGTAAAGTTGTGCTGTACCACAATCTCGGCCTTTTCCAGGTCAAGCGTCCACTCCTCGTATTCCCAGCGGTCGACTTCGCCGTTGTACTCGTTGCGCCGCAGCGTAAACGTGCGGTCCTCGTTCTCCTGCCAATCGCGGTGGTTCTGGTGCAGCGGACCGTGCGCGTAATCTGGGTTGGTCACTTGAAAAATAAACGTTCCGCCCGGCACGAGCGCGCGAAAGACATTAAACGGCAGCTCTTCGTCCTCCACGGGCGTGTCGATGAGCGTGACGAGGTCATACGCCTCGATCTCTGCCAGATCATGATAATCCTCCACACGGTATGACGCCCCCGGATTGGTCACGCAGGCCATGGCGATAAACATCTCGGACAGATCCGTTCCCACAACGCTGTGTCCGGCGTCAAGCCAAACCCTGTGATAGTTGCCCAGGCCGCAGGCCAGGTCCAGAATGCGCATGTTCGGGCGATCGGTCAGGCGCAATACGCCCTGTGCGTCGCGCAGCTGCTCCTCCGGGCTCTGAAATCCCCAGCCGACGAACCCCTCATCGAACTCTCTGTCTCCATACCGCATCATGGGAATATAGATTTTTTTCATCATTTCTCCTCCGGCGCTGTCTTTCCGCACACGCTATTGTCATTCACCTTAGCTATTTTTCCTTATTATACACTATTTTTTACAGAATGTGAAGCAATATTGTACAGCATTGTGTGAATAGTGAAAAACTTTTGGTTTTTTGCTTAGTTTTTTCTATTTATTTCCATTTTTTGACATGGGAATGTACCGCAATGATCAGCGCTCCGGATGCCCGGATCACGCCGGCAGCGCGGGGACACTTTTCGACAGACTGCTGGGAAGGGGAGATGGACACTTGAACTCATTCTTTGCGCGGCAGCCCATTCTCTCCAAAAATTTGACGGTAAAGGGCTATGAGCTGCTCTACCGCGACACCGCCGACAGCGAGCAGTTTAACCCTCAAACCAACGCCGAGCGCGCGACGTCCAGCATTCTGGAGGGCTTTCACAGCGTGGGCATCGACCGTTTGGCCAACCGCAAGCGGGCGTTTGTCAATTTCCCGGAGCGAATGCTCCTAGACCGCATTTACACGCTGTTTCGCCGTGAGGAGCTTGTGGTCGAGGTTTTGGAGACCGTGCAGCCGTCTACGGAGCTGCTTGAAGTGCTGCATGACCTTCGTCAGCGCGGGTTCACTGTCGCGCTGGACGACTTTGTCTTCCGCGACGAGCTGGCGCCCATGCTGCGCTACGCCAACATCATCAAGCTGGAATACGGCAAAAAACTTCGTGAAACGCTGCGCGAGATCCTGCCGCGCATCGACCTGAATCACACCAGCCTTTTGGCCGAACGCATTGAGACAGCCGAGGACTTTGAAGCTGCCAAAGCGATGGGGTTTACGCTGTTTCAGGGCTTCTTCTTCTGCAAGCCTGTCATCCTCAGCAAGCCCGACATGACGCCGACCAAGGTTAACGCGCTGCAGCTGTTGACGCTGGCCTTTAAGCCGGAGGTCGACTTTTTTGCCATTTCCCGCATTGTCCGCCGCGATCTGGCCATGAGCCTGCGCGTTCTTCGCATGGTCAACTCGGCCTATTTCGGCCTGCGCAACCGCATCACGGACATTCACCAGGCCGTTGTCTTTTTGGGAGAGCGCGAGCTTAAGAAATGGCTCTCGCTGGTCACCATGACCGGACTGGCCGACGAAAAGCCCAATGAGCTCGTACACATGAGCCTTGTGCGCGCCAATATGTGCGAGCTTCTGGCCAAGAGCTTCGGGCCGCGCAGCCAGAGCGAGGAGTATTTTCTGGTCGGCCTGTTTTCGCTCGTGGACACGCTGATGGAGTGTTCCATCGATGACGCCCTTGCCGAACTGCCGCTGTCCGACCTCGTCACCGCCGCGCTCGTCCGGCATGAGGGCCGCGGCTACTTGTTTCTGGCCGTCACGCTGGCCCTAGAGCGCTGTGACTGGGAGGAGGCCGCCAGGCTCGCGCAGACCCTGGGGGCCAGCGAGACCGAAATTGCCGGACTGTACGCGCAGGCGCTTGCCCAGGCCAGTCAGATCAGCTATTAGCCCCGCCGCGCCGCTGCGGGTTCTCCCTCTTGACAAACTGGGTTTTTGAGGTACAATAGGGTTTAGCACTCGCAGGTTCCGAGTGCTAAACCCTATACTTTTTACAGGAGAGATGGCCGTCCATGAAGACAAAGCAGTTTAAAGCCGAATCAAAGCGGTTGCTCGATCTGATGATTCACTCGATCTACACGCACAAGGAGATCTTTCTCCGCGAGCTCATTTCCAACGCGAGCGACGCGCTGGACAAATGCTATTACCGCGTGCTGACCGACGACGCCGTGCCTTTCACGCGCGACAGCTTTTTCGTTACACTTACGGTCGACAAGCAGGCCCGGACGCTGACCGTCTCCGACACCGGCGTCGGCATGACGCCCGAAGAGCTGGAGAGCAACCTCGGCACGATCGCGCAGAGCGGCTCGCTGACGTTTCGCAAGGATAACGCGCCGATGGAGGGCGTTGACATCATCGGCCAGTTCGGCGTGGGCTTTTACTCTGCGTTTATGGTCTCGGACCTTGTCGCTGTGCGCAGCCGCACGCTTGACGGCGACGCCTTTGAATGGCGCTCGGCGGGCTCGGAGGGGTACACCATCGCGCCGTGCGACAAGCACGAGCGCGGCACCGATGTCATTCTGACCCTGAAGGCAAACACCGAGGATGAGGACTATGACCAGTTTCTGGACGAGCGCCGACTCAAGGCGCTTGTCAAAAAGTACTCTGATTTCATTAAATACCCCATCAGGCTCAGCGTTCCGCACCGCAGCCTCAAAGAGGGAAGCGACAAGGAATACGAGGACGTTTGGGAAGAGGAAACGCTGAACAGCATGGTGCCGATCTGGCGCAAGAACAAAAACGAGCTGACCGACGAGGACTATGACAGCTTTTACAGGGACAAGCATTTTGGGTTTGACAAGCCGCTCAGGCACATCCACACGTCTGTTGACGGCGTAACGAGCTATACGGCGGTTCTCTACATCCCCGCCCAGACCCCGTTCGGGTATTACAGCAAAAGCTTTGAAAAGGGCCTGGAGCTTTATTCAAACGGCGTGCTGATCATGAACAAGTGCGCCGATCTTCTGCCCGACCACTTCAGCTTTGTCCAGGGTCTTGTCGACTCCGCCGACCTGTCGCTGAACATCTCGCGCGAGCTGCTGCAGCATGACCGCCAGCTGAAGTTCATTGCCAAAAAGATCGGCGACAAGATCCGCGGCGAGCTTTTGTCCATGCTTCAAAACGAGCGCGAGGCCTATGAAACCTTTTTCGGCAGCTTCGGCCTGCAGCTCAAGTACGGCCTGCACACGGGCATGGGCATGAACAACGAGACGCTGCAGGATCTGCTGGTCTTTTATTCCTCCACCGAGAACAAGCTTGTCACGCTCGGCGAATACGTCTCCCGGATGAAAGACGATCAGAAATATATCTACTACGCCACCGGCGACTCCGTCGACCGCATCCGCAAAATGCCCCAGACCGAAATGCTGGCCGACCGCGGCGTTGAAATACTCTACCTCACCGAGGATGTCGACGAGTTTGCCATCAAGGTGCTGCACGCATACGGGGAAAAAGAGTTTCGCAATGTTTCGGGCGGCGATCTCGGCCTGGAAGAGACCGAAAAGGCGCCCGACGAGCAGGACAAGGCGCTGTTTGACGACATGCAGAAGGTGCTCGACGGCAAGGTCGGGCTTGTCAGGGTGTCGCAGAGGCTCAAGACCCATCCCGTCTGTCTGGCCAGTCAGGGCGACCTGTCCATCGATATGGAAAAGGTGCTGTCGGCGCTGCCCGAGGCAAAGGGCATCACTGCCGACAAGGTGCTTGAGCTCAACGCCCATCACGATGTGTTCGCGGCGCTGAAGGCTGCTCACGCGGCCGACCGCGCGAAATTTGAGTTTTACACCCGGCTGCTCTACAATCAGGCCCTGCTCATGGAGGGTTTGCCAATGGATGATCCCCAGAGCTTTGTTGACGACGTCTGCTCGCTGATGAGCTGACACGCGCTGCCTCGCACTCCTGTCCCAGGCTGATGACAAAAGCTTTTCCGACCCGAAGCCGCTCGGCGTCGATTTGTCGAAATTGCTTTGCAATCGCGAATGCGGGGTTTGTCTACTGTTTAGGCAAACCCCGCAAAGCTTTGTCAAAGCGCCCAGGGTCTATGACAGCCTGAACGGCCCGGACGTGCGGCATTTTTAGTTAATTGTTCTTTCTATTTCTCTATATGCTAATAAAATGCGCCAAATATTGCGAACAAAACATCTTTGCATGTCAGGAACCCGCCTTCACGCTTGTCATTCCCCGCATTTTGCCTCTGCAAACAAAAGTTTTTGGGAAATTATGCGGTTTACAACCACTGAAAATCATGATAATATAATATGAAAACATGTTTTCATGTTTCCCTGGTACCGCGGGCACCTCTGTTTCGACTTTTTTGTGCGGGGCGGGGAGAAGAAAGAATGATTGACATGGAAAAAATGAAGCAAGACGAGTTTATGCAGCTGGTTCACTACATGCGCAGCAATTACGGAATCAACCTCGAGCAGAAGTTTACTCTTGTGGAGGGGCGTCTTTGGAGCGTGCTCACCCAGAAGGGGTTCTCTTCGTTAGCGGAGTATTTTCAGTACGTGGTCAACGACAGGACAGGCGAGGAAGCCAAAACGCTTGTCACCCGGCTGACAACCAACTACACGTATTTTATGCGCGAAGAGCAGCACTACGATTTTCTGCTGAGCAGCGTTTTGCCCGAACTTGTGCGCACGCTTCCCCAAAAGGATCTGCGCACCTGGAGCGCCGGCTGTTCCTCCGGGGAGGAGCCCTACACCACGGCCATGGTCTATGACAACTTCTTTGGTCAGAGCAAGCACAGCTGGGACACGCGCATTTTGGCCACCGATATTTCTCCTCAGGTACTTTTGATGGCCAAGGAGGCCATTTACCCCGAAGAGCGGCTGACAAAGCTTCCCGACGCCTGGAAGAAGCGGTACTTCACGCCCGCCGGGCCCGGTCACTTTAAGGTCATCGGCGAGCTCAGCAAAGAGGTCATTTTCCGCAGTTTCAATCTGATGGAGACTTCGCTCCCCTTTAAAAAGAAGTTTCACATTATTTTCTGCCGCAATGTCATGATATACTTCAACCGAACCACGAGGAACGCGCTCGTGGAGCGGTTTTATGACGTGCTGGAGCCGGGCGGCTATCTGTTTATCGGGCTTTCCGAGAGCATCAGCAAGGGTGATACGCGCTTTACCTTTGTCCAGCCATCTATCTACCGGAAAGGATGATACCGTGGACCGCGGAGGGAAGATCAGAGTTCTCGTTGTGGACGACTCCATGTTTTTCAGGGCCACCATTATTAAAGGAATTTCTCAATGCCCCAGCATTGAGGTGGTTGGCGAGGCATTTGATCCATATGAAGCCCGCGACAAAATCCTTGACGTGCGCCCCGATGTGATCACCCTCGACATTGAAATGCCCTATATGAACGGGCTGGACTTTCTGAAGGTTCTGCTGCCGCAGTGGAAGGTTCCGGTTGTGGTTGTCTCTTCGTTTGTGGGCGCTGCACAGGAGGCCCTGCGCGCGGGCGCCGCCGATTTTTTGCCCAAGCCCGCCAACCGCACACCCGAAGGGCTGCAGCACTTTGTTCAGGATCTCACGCGCCGCATTCAGGCGGCCAGCGGCTTTAAGCACTTGCAGTCACCGCACGCGCCGGCGCGGCAGGCTTCCATACCGGCGACCTCCACGGATCACAGTTACGCGTTTCAGGGCCTGATTGCGCTGGGCGCATCCACCGGCGGCACCCAAAGCACCACCAAAATTCTCAAGGCGCTGCCCGCCGATATCCCGGGCATGATTGTTGTTCAGCATATGCCCGCCGACTTTACCCGCATGTATGCCGAGAGCCTGGATCGCGACTGCGTGATGCGTGTACGCGAGGCCAAGGACGGCGACGCCATTGAGCGCGGGCTTGTGCTGATCGCGCCGGGCGGCGCGCAGCACACCGAGGTGCACCGGCGCGGGACGGGCTTTTGCGTGCGGCTGGTTGCCGGAGAAAAGGTGAACGGGCACAGCCCGTCTGTCGATGTCCTCTTCAATTCCGTGGCCAAGGCCGCGTCCGGCAGCGAGGCCGTTGGCATTATTCTCACAGGAATGGGCGCGGACGGCGCTAACGGGCTGCTCGCCATGCGCAAAAAGGGCTGCTTTACCATTGGCCAGGATGAACGCTCCAGCGTGGTGTACGGCATGCCCCGCGAGGCCTTCGAGCGGGGCGCGGTGGTGCGTCAGGTCGCGCTCGACAGCGTTGCGTCGGTTTTGATGAAGTATGTCAAAGACCTTCACAGGTAGCGGAAGGGTACCGTATGGAATATATTGTTGGGATCGGTGGCTTTGCGGTTGCGGGCGATCAGTCCGATGTCATCAAAACATTCGCGCTGTCCACCTGTGTCGGTCTGGTCTATTACAGCATGCGCAAACGCGTGATGGGCATGGCGCATATCCAGCTGCCCAGCACCCGCGCCATGCTGGACCAGCCCAGCCGCTATGCCGACACGGCGCCTGAACACCTGATGCGCGAGATGATTTCCAAGTTTGGCGTCATCAAGAGCGAGCTGCTCGTTTCCCTGTACGGCGGGATTGCCGCGCGCGGCGAGGGAGACTGTTTCCGCATCGGGGAAAAGAACGTCTTAACGGTCAAGCAGGCCCTGCGCCGCCTGGGTCTTGTTTACTCTGACGTCGATACGGGCGGCACAGAGAGCCGGACGCTCGTAGCCTATGTGTCGTCTGGCATCGTGGAGGTTATCAGGCGCCCGATGATGCTGCGCACCGGCTTCGGCCTCAGACCATAAGCCCCCATTCCCCTCGCCCCGCCAAAGAACCCTTTGGTTTATTGACAGCCTGAGGCTTTCACGGATTCATTCCGGGAAAGCCTTTCTTTGTGAGGCTCCACAGGGCCTCACTATTCATCGTTTTGTAGACAAAGCTCCGGTTTGTCTACAAGCTGGCCTGACGCCTTCGGCGTCAGCAGACTGACAAAAAAAAGCTTTGCGCCTTCGTCCTTTTCCTGGATTCGCGTCGAGCCTGACGCCGCAGGCGGCAGGTTCTTGCTGGACTGAATCCAGAAAAAATAGGAACCACAACGGTTTCGGGAATTCATTTCTTGAAACCGTTTCCCTGCAAACCGCCTCAGCGGTTTGATCCTGCCCTCGTTTTGTCAAAGAACCAAAGGTTCTTTGACAGCAGCGCAGCTCGCCGCGGTTTGTCTGCCGGCGTTTGCATGCGTCGCTTTATGCCAGGAACCTGCGTTTTCTCTCTCCCGCAACACTTTTGCGGATTTCCGCCGGCAAAACGTTACCAAGTGGTTTTTGCAAATCTACGGTACTTTTTTCCCTTTTTGACAGTCTTTTTGACCAAATTTCGAGAATTACGCTTTGTAATCACTTTTGGTATTGAATAATGTTTCCCAGTGCGCTATAATATTGTCGACATCTCCCTGTGCTTCGCCTGCAGCGGGGAACGTCGGGTGCAAGCGGGCAAAGGAAGCGTTTCACGGAGGACCACTGAAAAAGAGAATGGGGGACTTTGTGCGATGCCTTTCCGGCGTTCGCGGTGCAATACACAAAAAACCATTTAGGAGGAGTAAAAATGACCAAACGCCTTATCGCTTTGCTCTTGGCCGCTGTTGCTTTGTTCACGCTCACAGCATGCAACACAAAGAACAAGGAAGCCGAAGACACCATTCTGGTTGTTGGTGTCGATGCCACATTCGAAGAAAAATGGAACCCGTTCCTCGTGGAGAGCGCGTATGACCACCAGGTGGTTGACCAGATCTTTACCTCCATCTGCAGCATCAACGACAAAAACGAACTCGAAGATTTCGGCGGCTCGATCAAGACCGAAGAAAAGGACGACGGCACCGTACTGTACACCATTACACTGAAGAAGAACATGAAGTTCACCACCGGCGATCCTGTCACCATCGACGACTACATCTATTTCCTGTATGTATGCGCCGATCCCAGCAACACAGGCCCGCTGCAAATGCTGAGCTCCGACATCGAAGGTGTCAAGGAGTACTACTACGACGACCCCAACTACTCGACGACCATCGCAGGTTTTGAGACTGAGGCCGGAGAAAAATACTCCACCGAGACCATTTCGTTTGAAGACTTTTTGACCTATGCCAAGGGCACCAACCTTGACGGCTGGTGGGACGGCGACGTTGAATACTTTTCCGAGTATATCGCCGGCGAGGGCGAGCCGTACGCCACTGAGCTGGGCGAAATTGACGCCTCGAACGCCGACGCCGTGCTTGAGCTCACCACGAAGATCGAATACGACCTCTACCGCGACGCCTACGACACCGAGACCTGGTTCCTGGAGAAGCTGAAAGCGGATTACGCGTTCGGAAACCTGGACGACGGCATTACAGTGCCCACCATTACGGGCATCACCAGAGTCGACGACTACACCTGCACCATTAAGTACACCAAGATCGACATCTATGCTTCCCGCGGCCTGACCACCAAGAACGGCTTCGGAAACTTGGTGCCGAAATCCTATTACGGCGATTACCAGAAGGGCGATGTCAGCAAAATCCTGGCCAATATGAATCCTGTCGGCTCCGGCCCGTATATTTGGCAGGGCTTCGCGGATAATATCGCCACCTGCACCGCCAACAACGACTTCTTTCTCGGCGCGCCGAGAACCGGCACCGTGCGCTGGCAGTATATCCCCCAGAGCGACATTCTCTCCAGCTTGGCCTCGGGCACGATTGACATCGCCAACCCCACCGGCAACAAAGAGAACGTCACAACTCTCGACGGCATGACCAATGTCCGTTACGACCTGCTGGACAACGCGGGCTACGGCTATCTCGCGATGAACACCGAGCGTGTGCCCCTGAGCGTGCGCAAGGGCGTTTGGAGCCTGATGAACCGTCAGCCTTCTGTCGAGGGTTACTACGGCACCAAGATCGCCCACGTCATTGAGCGTCCGATGACCACCGTCGTGGCCGAGTATCCGGCCGACGCCAAACCCTACTATGAGTACAGCCGTGACAAAGCCCTGGAGTTCTTCACCGAAGCCGGCTACACCAACCAGGGCGGCAAGCTCGTGGACAACTCGGGCAAGCAGCTTGTTCTTAACTGCTATATCGGCGGTTCGGGCAAGGGCGAGCACCCTGCGTACGCTATGCTTGTTCAGGCGGCAACTGACATGGAAGCGCTGGGCGCCGAGCTCCAGATTCAGGACGTTGACTTCAACGTTCTGCAGGGCGCGATGAACGACGGCACCGCCGACATGTGGATCATGGCCTGGGGCTCCGTGTACGATTGCGACAAGACCTCGCAGTTCCACTCCACGGGCGGCCAGAACCGTTATCGCTACAAAGACGCCAAGATGGACGAATACCTGGAGACCATTGTCCAGACCATTGACCTCAAAGAGCGCAAGGATCTCGTGGCCGAAATGCTCGACTACGCGATGGATCAGTGCATTGAGTTCCCGCTGTATCAGCGTAAAAACATCCTGTCCTACAACAAAGACAACCTCGATATGGAGACCATTCCCACCGCGACGGCTTTCTATGACTACACCGCAGAAATCTGGAACGTCAAGAGCCTTGTTCCTGTAGGCGGATAAGCTTCCCCTGTGCAGCTGAAAGCCGCCCCGGCCGTGAGAAGTCCCTGTTTCCCGTGGCCGGGGCGGCTTTGATCATTTTTGTGCGTTTCATGCTATGACGGGCTTCCTCCCAGACCAGAGAACAGGAAATCCCATGAACAAAGAAGGTGGACTGTGAGACAGTATATTATTCGCCGCCTGCTCATCAGTATTGTCGTGCTGATCGGCGTCTCCATTATGCTCTATGCGTTTGTCCGCGCGATGCCCTCGGACTATGTGACGCTTTCCACATCGACGATGCAAAAGATCACCGAGGAGCAGAAGGATCATTTGCGTGAGATCTATGGACTGAACAAAACATTTGTTGGCGGCTATATTGACTGGCTGAAGAGCGCCGTCAGAGGCGACTTCGGCATTTCGTTGATTTATGCCCGCCCGGTGACCGAGGTCATTGCCAGCGCCGCGCCGGTCACGGTTTTTATCGCGTTTGTCGCTTTGCTGCTGGAACTGCTGATCGGAATTCCGCTCGGCGTGATTGCCGCGCGAAGGCGAAACACGAGAACTGACTATATCATCACGGCGTTTGTCTTTATCGGCATATCGCTTCCGGCGTTTTTCCTGGCGTCCATTTTAAAGCAGGCGTTTGGCTTTTACGGGCTGAATTTGCTGCCCATTTCGGGCATGATCAATCCGCGCGTGATTTATCAGGGCTTTACATTCGCCAAGTTTGTGGACTATCTGCAGCATTTTATTATGCCTATTTTGGTCTTTGTTTTCGTCAGCTGCGGCACCTGGCTGCGCTACACGAGGTCAAGCATGGTGGAGGCGCTGAACTCCGATTACGTTCGGACGGCGCGCGCAAAAGGCGTCCCGGAGCAGCGCGTGGTGTATTCCCACGCCTTCCGCAACACCCTGATCCCCATCGTCACCTTGATCGGCGCACAGCTGCCCGTGCTGTTTTCGGGTGCGATTATCACGGAAAACCTGTTTGGCATTTTGGGCCTCGGCGGCATTGCCCTCAAGGCGTCCCAAATGTCGGACATCCCCTACCTGATGGCGTTTAACATGCTGCTGGCCGTGTGCACCGTTCTGGGTTACCTGATTTCCGATATTTTGTATGCCGTGGTCGACCCGCGGATTCGTTTGAGTTAGGGGGGTGGACAATGGAATACTATGACGATTCCCAATTCGGCGGCACCATAGAAGAGGCCATGACTCCTCAGGATTTCCGAGACACAAAGGACATTGCCGAGACCCAATTGTTTATGACGCCGTGGCAGATGATTGTGCGCCGCTTTTTCCGCAACAAGCTGGCGGTGGTCGGCGTGGTCACGCTGGTGGTCATGGCGCTGATCTGCTTTATTATCCCGCTGTTTTACTCGTACAGCGAGTCTGAAGTGGTCTATGTGGACCGGGTAACCGGCGAGGAAGTGCGCACGACCGACTCCGCAAAAGCCATCAGCGACTCTATCCTGAACTCGCTGCAGAAGCCTAACGCCCAGCACCCGCTGGGCACCAACGCACTTGGACAGGATATGCTGGCCCGACTCATGTACGGTGGGCGCATCTCCTTGATGGTAGGCTTTGTCGTTGTGGGCGTCGAGCTGATCATCGGCATTCTGCTGGGCGGTATAGCCGGCTATTACGGCGGGTTTATCAGCTCGGTCATCCTGCGTGTGGTGGACATTATCTCCTCGGTTCCGTTTGTCCCCCTGATGCTGATCATTTCCTCACTTCTGATTACGCTGAACATTTCTCCCAAATACAAGATCTACTATACGATGTTTGTGATGGGCTTTTTATTCTGGACGGGCGTATGCCGCATGATCCGCGGCAGCATCCTCTCGTTGCGCGAAACCGACTTTATGCAGGCCGCTAGTGCGACCGGAATCCGTCCGCGCAACCAGATCTTCCGCCATCTGATCCCCAACACGCTGCCGGTCATCATCGTCATGGCCACACTTGACCTGGGTGGCGTCATACTGATGGAGTCCACCCTGAGCTTTTTGGGCGTGGGCGTGGGCGCGCCGTATGCCTCGTGGGGCAACATGGTGGCCGCCATCGTCGACAACAGCATCATGCGCACGTACCCCAACCTCTGGGTGCCGCCCGGATTGTGCATCCTGATCACGGTTATGGCATTTAACTTTATTGGCGACGGTCTGCGCGACGCAACCGATCCCCGTATGAAAAGGTAGGTGAAACGGGTGGCTGACAGAACTTCGGAAAAAGCGCGTAAACGAGACCTTCGTGAGGTCAAGCGCTATAACGCGCAGCGGTATCGCGAGCTGGAAAAGGGCAAAAAGAACGACTATCCCGTTTCAGATTTCACGACCACCATGCGCAACCCCAACAACATTGTCGAGATTGAAGACCTGCACACGTATTTTTATACTGACGTCGGCACCGTGCGCGCCGTGGACGGCGCGACCATTGAGATTCCCCGCGGCAAGACGGTGGGGGTTGTGGGCGAGAGCGGCTGCGGCAAGTCGGTGACGAGCCTGAGCATTCTTCGCCTCCTGCAGGAGCCTCAGGGGCAGATCGCCTCGGGTGAAATCCGCTTCAACTCGGCCTCGGGCGTTGCTGTCGATCTGGCCAAGGCCTCGATTCCCTTTATGAACAAAATCAGGGGCAATGAAATCTCTATGATTTTTCAGGAGCCCATGACAACCCTGAACCCGGTTTTCTCCATTGGCAAGCAGCTGGACGAGGTTCAGCATTACCACGGCTCGAAAAAGGCAACAAAGAAAGAAATTGCCGCGCACAGTGTCGAGCTTCTGAAGATGGTTGGCATCGCCAATGCCGAGCGCGTCTATAAAATGTATCCCCACGAGCTTTCGGGCGGCATGCGCCAGCGCGTGGTCATCGCCATGTCCCTCTCCTGCAACCCTCAGCTGATTATAGCCGACGAGCCCACCACGGCGCTTGATGTGACGATTCAGGCGCAGATTCTGGAGCTTTTATACGACCTCAAGGACAAAATCAGCGCATCGATCATGCTGATCACCCACGACCTGGGCGTCATCGCCGAGACCGCTGATTACGTCGTTGTCATGTATGCCGGCCGCATCGTGGAGCAGGGCACGGTGGACGAGGTGTTCCACAACCCCTCTCACCCCTATACCATCGGCCTGATGAAGTCCCGCCCCTCCTCGGAGGCCGGCAAGGATGAAGCCCTGTACTCCATTCCGGGCAACGTCCCCAACCCCATTGAACTGCCCGACTTTTGCTTTTTCCGAAACCGCTGTGAAATGGCGGTCCGGGCTTGCGGCGGCAAGTATCCGCCGCTGATCGCCATCAGTGACACCCACAAGGTTGCCTGTCACCGCTTTATGGCAAATCTGCAGAGCGGAGGGGGAGCGAAATGAGCGCCACCAACACAACGGCCTCCCAAGAGGCGCCCCTGCTGCAGGTTGTAGACCTGAAAAAGTACTTCCCCATCCGCCATGGCGTCATGCAGCGCGTCGTGGGCCACGTGCGCGCGGTGGACGGCGTCAGCTTCAGCATCAAGCGCGGTCAGACCCTTGGCCTCGTGGGCGAAAGCGGCTGCGGCAAGACCACGGTCGGGCGCACGCTGCTGCGTCTGACGGATCCCACTGCCGGCAAGTCTATTGTCAACGGCAAAGATGTGTTTACGATGAAGAAGCATGATCTGCGCGCCATGCGCCCGAAAATGCAGCTCATCTTCCAGGATCCCTATTCGTCGCTTGACCCGCGCCTTCCGATTGGAGAAATCATCGGAGAGGCCGTCAGAGAACACAACCTGGTTCCCAAAAACGAGCTCAAGGACTATGTGCTGAAGGTCATGAGGAGCTGTGAGCTGCACGCCTACCAGTTTGAACGCTTCCCGCACGAGTTTTCGGGCGGACAGCGGCAGCGCATCTGCATTGCGCGCGCGCTCGCGCTGAACCCCGAGCTTGTCATTGCGGACGAGCCCGTCTCGGCGCTTGACGTCTCGGTGCAGGCGCAAATCATTAACCTCATGCGCAACCTGCAAAAGGAGCGCAAGCTCAGCTATTTGTTTATTTCGCACGACCTGTCCGTCGTGGAATATATTTCCGATGTCGTCGCCGTGATGTACCTGGGCAGCATTGTGGAAATGGGGCCGAAGACAGAGTTTTTCTCCCGTCCCTGCCATCCATACACCAAGGCGCTGCTCAGCGCCGTGCCGGTTCCCAACCCGGACGTCAAGATGAACCGCATCATCCTCGAGGGCGATATCCCCTCCCCTGCCAATCCTCCCTCGGGCTGCAAGTTCCACACGCGGTGCTCCCACTGCACCGAGATCTGCAAAAAAGAGATCCCGCCGCTTGAGGAGATCTCCCCCGATCACATCGTGGCCTGTCATCACAAGGACAAGGTGGGCTGAACCGGCGACCGATTTGCCCTTCTGACGCGCCGACAAGAATACCGGCCTCAGGAAAAGAACTGCACCCCTTTTGTCAGCCGGCATGGGCCGGCTGACAAAAGGGGTGCTTGTTTGTCCTGTCTCCGTCTTGACAAAGGCGCGAAAAAGGAGGATAATGATATTAGGCCATCGGATGGAGCCACGCTCGCGCTTCATTCCTTGGCGTACTACTCACCTTAGTCTTTTTAGCGAGGATTATCCTTTCTGACGAGGCGGCGGGGACACGCGCTCCAGTTGCGCTGTCCACATATAGAAATATATGCGCCTGCCTTGGGATATCCTAGGGCGGGCGTATTTTTTTCATGAAGGAAAAGGAGGGCAACAGCGATGCCGTATATTGGCGTGGTCAGTGCGATTTTAGAGGATCCCGTGGCATCTCAGCTCGAGTTCAACAACATTGTCGCGTCCTTTAAGGGCTATGTCCGCGGGCGGATGGGCATTCCGTTTGACGAGGAGGGCCTGACGGTCATCTCCATTGTCGTCGCCGCCGACATTGACGAAATCAACCGCTTTACCGGGCTGCTCGGCAACCTGCCGCAGGTGTCTGTCAAAACGGCCATCTCCAAACGCGAGCTCAAGGGATAGCTCGGCCTCTCCGCCCGGGCCTGTGGCAGCCCCATGGGCCCGGCCCGAGAGGCCCGCGGGGCTCCTACCAACTTCCTTCGGCCAGTTGACCGCGGGACTGGGTTCTGCAGCGGCGCGCCCGCCAAAGCCGCCGTTTATTCTTGATACAAGGAGGCTTTCCCATGAATCAAGACGACATGGCCGCCACGGCGCTTGCAACCGTGGACGACGCCCATATCACCGCCTGCCTGCGCGACGCGCAGAACGCCACCGATGAGGAGATCGGCGCGATTCTGGACAGGGCCGAGCGCTTTGAGGGTCTGAGCCACCACGACGTGGCCGCCCTGCTGTGCACCAAAAGCGAAATACACACGCGCCGGATCTTTGACATCGCGGGAAAGATCAAGGAGCATATCTATGGCGACCGCGTGGTGCTGTTCGCGCCGCTGTATGTCAGCGACTACTGCGTGAACAAATGCGCCTACTGCGGGTTCAACTGCGAGAACACGTTCGGACGCCGCAGGCTCACCATGCCGGAGATTGAGCGCGAGGTGCGCATTCTCGAGTCAATGGGCCACAAGCGCCTGGCCCTTGAGGCCGGGGAGGATCCCGTCAACTGCCCGATCGACTACATTCTCGACTGCCTGAAGACCATTTACGCCATGAAGTTTAACAGCGGCGAGATCCGCCGCGTCAACGTCAATATCGCCTCGACTACCGTGGAGAACTACCGCAAGCTTGCCGACGCGGGCATTGGCACCTACATTCTGTTTCAGGAGACCTATCACCGGGCCACATATGAAAAGATGCACCTCGGCGGGCCGAAGCGCAGCTATGATTATCACCTCACGGCGTTTCACCGCGCGATGGAGGGCGGAATTGACGACGTCGGCGCGGGCGTGCTGTTCGGGCTGTATGATCCGGCGTACGAGGTCATAGGGCTTATGCTGCACAACGAGGCGCTTGAAAAGCGCTTCGGCGTGGGCTTCCACACGATCTCCACGCCGCGCCTGTGCCCGGCGGAGGGTGTGGATCAAAGCGATTACCCGCACATGCTCGGCGACGACGAGTTTAAGCGCATTGTCGCCATCATCCGCCTGGCCGTGCCGTTTACTGGCATGATTATCTCCACGCGGGAGTCGCAGCAGATGCGCCGCGAGCTGATCAAGATCGGCGTGTCCCAGGTTTCGGCCGGGTCGGCCGTGGAGGTCGGCGGCTACGGCGCGCGCGAAACCCACAGCGAGCAGTTCCATGTTTCCGACTGCCGCGCCGCCGGCGAGATCATTGAGTGGCTGCTCGACGAGGGCGTCGTGCCCAGCTTCTGCACGGCCTGCTACCGCACCGGGCGCACCGGCGACCGGTTTATGGCGCTGGCCAAGAGCGGCAACATTAAAAACGTCTGTCTGCCCAACGCACTGATGTCGCTTTGGGAGTACGCCCTGGACTACGGCTCGGACAGCTTCCGGGAGAAGTCCCGGCGCGTGATTGACGCCCAAATGGCAAACATCGGGCGGAACGCCGTCCGCGACCGGACGCGCGAAGGCCTCGCGGCGCTTGACGCCGGGCGGCACGACCAGTTCCTGTAAGCCCATGGAGGACCAAAGCGCGGTTTTATGGACGCGGAAGCTGAACGCAATGACGCCCGGTGAGCTGGAGGCGCTGATCGGCGGCCCGCCCGAGAGCGACGGCCTGTTTGCGCTGGCCCGTCGGACGTGCGACAAAACCTACGGGCGGCGCGTGTTTGTGCGCGGGCTCGTGGAATACACGAGCTTTTGCCGGCGCGGCTGCCTGTATTGCGGACTGCGTCGGCAAAACGCTGCCCAGATGAGATACCGCATGACGCCCGATGAAATCGTCGCCGCCGTGCGTCACGGCTTCGACCTGGGCTTTCACAGCTTTGTGCTACAGGGCGGCGAGGACGCCTTTTTCTCGGCAGAGCTGCTCTGTGACCTCGTACGGCGCATCAAGGAGAGCTGCCCGGGCTGCGCGGTCACGCTCTCGGCGGGCGAGCTGCCCGAGGCCGAACTGGAGGCGCTGGGGCGCGCGGGCACCGACCGCTATCTGCTGCGCCATGAGACCGCCGACGGCGAGCACTATAGCTTTCTGCACGACGACGACCCCGGCGGAAAATCGCGCAAAAGCTGCCTCTACGCGCTCAAGCGCCTGGGCTTCCAGACCGGCGCGGGCTTTATGGTGGGCTCTCCCGGTCAGACGGCCGCCCACTTGGCCGCCGACCTGGTCTTTCTGCGCGAGCTTCAGCCGCATATGGTGGGGATCGGGCCGTTTCTGCCGGCCACCGGCACGCCGTTTGCCCATCATACGCCGGGAAGCGCCGACCTCACGCTGCGCATGGTCGCGCTGACGCGCCTGCTTCTTCCCCGGGCCATGCTGCCCGCGACGACAGCCATGAACACGCTCGTCAGCGGTGGGCGCACGCTGGCGCTGGGCGCGGGCGCCAATGTGGTGATGCCCAATCTGACGCCTGCGCGCTATCTGGGCGGCTACGCGATTTACGACGGCAAGGCCGTCACCGGCGCAGAATCCGCCGAGCAACTGACCGCCCTTGCGGACAGCCTTGCGCGTTCTGGCTATGAGGCCGACTTCTCGCGCGGCGACGCTGTCAAAGAACAGAAGGTTCTCAGCCTGTAGACAAAGGCCGCCTCTTCGTTCCTTTGCGCAAAACCACGTCGAGCCTGACGCCGAAGGCGGCGGGTCCCTGCTGGACTGAAATAAGAAGAGCCGAGCGCCCGAGCAGGGAGGCCTGGAGCCTGGAG
>JAVBOR010000035.1:0-10125 GCA_031550325.1 Oscillospiraceae bacterium | reverse complement strand
GAATACGAAGACCCGTTTACGGGTAGCAAGTAACAAGCCCCACGCAGATGGCAGACCGTAATGCGCCTTAAGGCGCTGCTAGTATCATAGCCTTTAAGGCGTTACAAGAAAAGCCACCCGCTAAGCGGGTGGATGATTACTGTGAGGCTCCACAGAGCCGATCACTTTATCCTCGTTTGGTAGACAAAGCTCCGGTTTGTCTACCAAGCTGAACGCTTTGTCATCAGCCTGCCTTTAGTTGCTGTAAACGGCAAAATTGCTTGGCTCAAGCCGCTGGCTGTCGACAGCATAGCCACTTTCGCCCCACGAAAGCGTGGAGACAAGGTAGGCGACACGACCGGCCTGAGTCATCGCCCAAACAGGCTGCGCAATGGCAAGCGTGTCGGCTTTTTCGCCGCTGACGATCCAGGCCCACTCGATGGGGCCGTTTCCTCCGTTGTGGATTTCCGCGCTTTCGGCAATCTCGCCGCTTTCTGTATACGGGCCTACGCCCGGATCGCCAAACGCTTCGCTCCCCGCGTCGATCGTCCCCGAGTATCCTGTCTCTTCGCAGTGGATGTCGACCTTGTACTCCGGCAGCAGCGTTATCGCGGCGTCAAGCCCAAACCCGCCGTTGACAATATCGGGGTCTCCTGGCTTGTTCCCCGGAACGGGCAGGAAGGAAAACCCGTCTCCCTGCCATTTCAGCACCGTAATAAAGCAGGGCGAATACCCTCCCGGGATCGACAGGAGAATCACCAGTTCATCCTTTTGATCCCCGTCAAGATCTCCCGCCATGTACCGGGCGAGCGCGAGCCCCGTGGCCGGCTCAAGGCAGGTCGGATACTCCTTCCCGTTGACGGACAATATATAAACCTGCCAGCCCTCGGTCCCGTCGTTTGCAAAGTGCCAGCCCAGCTCTATGGCGTCTTCAGTGCCATCCCCGTCAATATCGGCCTGCATGGTAGCCTCCTGAAAGTCAGGGACCTGCCGCTCGGAGTCTGAATCGTCGGGCTCCAGACTGGGATCGGCATCGGGCGTCTGGGAGGGAAGCGCAGAACTGGTGGATGGAGAGGATGAGGGTACAACGCTGCTCTCTTGCGAGCAGGAGGCGCAAAGTACGGCGATCAGCAATGCCATGAGCACGGCGACAGGTTTTTTCACAATAACAACTCCTTAGTATCGGCAAATATTAGTATCGGCAAATACTAGTATCGCATAAATCACAGCGCGAACCTTCGGCGGGACGCCTTTGTTCCCCGCCATGCAAACATTTCATCTTTTCGGAAACACTATTCCGTGGCGGTGCTTCTATGGCGGATACGGCTTCGCCTGATATGGCGAGGCCAGCGCACATTCGGTCGGGACGAGGGCTATAGCGGATGACCCGGCTTGCCGCGCAGTCGACTCGGTCAGGAAAGTTAAGGCCTCAGGGGCGACGCAGACACTTAACAAAATGGTATTATGGAGGGCTTACAAGTTGAAGCTGGCCAATAAGAACTATCTGATTACCGGGGCCTCCTCCGGGCTGGGCCTCGCACTGGTAAAGCGCCTGTCTCGGCTCGACGGGACGAAGATCACCGCCGTGGCGCGCCATGTAAAAGCGCTTCAGCGGCTGCCACAGGACCGCGTGTTTGCGCTGCCCCTCGACGTGGCCAGGCCGGAAAACATCGAGCAAATGCTGGACGCCGCCATAAGCGGCATGGGCGGCATCGACTGCCTGATCGCCTGCGCGGGCTTCGGGTACTACGAGCGGTTTGAGGGGAAGGATTACGGGCATATTGAGCGCATTTTCCAGACCAACGTGCTCTCGCCGCTCTACACGCTGCAGCGGCTTCTTGCCAAGACGAACGGCAAAGTGAGCTTTGCCGTGATCTCCTCTGCCATCGGCAAATTCGGTCTGCCCGGCATGGCCCTCTACTGCGCTTCCAAGTTTGCCCTCGACGGCTTTGCTGATGCCTACCGCTTTGAAAAGCCCGACAGGCTACACTATATGACCGTCTACCCCATCGGCCTCGAGACGGACTTCTGGGAGCGCATCGCGCCCAACATCCCGCTGCCCCGGCCGCTGCAAAAGCCAAACGATGCCGCCCAAGCCGTCCTAAACGGGCTCAGGCGCGAAAAGCGCGCCGTCGGGTCGCTGCCGGCGGCCACGGCGGTCTGGGTGGTCAACCGCTTTCTGCCGGTGTTTATCCCCCTGTACCAGGCGTGGAACAAGGCGCGGTTTGACAAATGGCGGGCCGGGGAATATGGCCCGGGCGGCTCTTAGCCTGACAGCATTGTGGTTTAATCTTTTTCGGCTTTTAGTCTAGCAAGGATCTGCCGACTATGCCGTCAGGCTCGACGTAAACCCCGAAAAAGGACGGAGGATGCGAGGTCACTCTTGAATGGCCGTGCCGCACACTGTTCCGCCGATCTTCCGGCCGAGCAGCCCGCGGCGCGGCGCACTTGTTGTGCGGCAGGCAAAGACAGGGGATCTACTCCCTGCTCATGATCTGCTTGTAATCGTTTCCCCAGCCCTCCATCGCGCTGATAATCGGTCGCATGGTCTCGCCAAGCTCGCTCAGCCCGTACTCCACGCGCGGGGGAACCTCGGGATACACCGTACGGGTCAGGATGCCGTCCTGCTCCATGCCGCGCAGGTTGTCCGTCAAAACCTTTTGGCTGATGCCCTCCAGGCTCTTGCGAAGCTCGCCGAATCGTTTGGGCCCGGCGAGGATGTCGCGCAGGATCAGGAGCTTCCACTTGTTTCCAATGATGTCCACCGTCGTAGCCACCGGGCAGGCCGGTAAATCTTTTTTCGCGACCATGATAAGCCTCCTGCATTCAAAAAATGACGTTGCACCAGAAAACCGGGCTTGTATTATTTATCCAGTATAACACAACCCAGTCCGAAGTTGAAGCGGCTGTCCCCGAAAAAAAAATTCACGGCCCGAAACCCTGCGCTCACGCAAATCTAACAAAAAGGTGACTAACCCAACAAAAATGTGCGTACTTTTCAGCCCTCAAAAACTGCTGTATACTGTATACAAAGAAACTCATTGGGGTGAGCGCGTTGCCGGACTACGAACGCCGCATACAAAAAGCCAAAAAGGCCATCCAAAACGCCGACCGCATCCTGATCGGCGGCGGGGCCGGCCTCTCGGACGCAGCCGGCCTGAAGTATTCGGGCAAGCGGTTTACCGATCATTTCGAGCCGTTTATCCAAAAATACGGCTTTCTGGATCTATACACCTCCAGCTTTTATCCGTTTGAAACGCAGGAGGAGCGCTGGGCTTACTGGGCAAAGCATATCAGCCTCAACCGCTATGACACCCCGGCCACCGAGCTCTACAAAACTCTTTTCCGATTGGTGCGGGATAAGGAGCATTTTGTGCTGACAACCAACGTGGAGCATCAGTTTGTCAAGGCCGGGTTTTCTCAGGAGAGGGTCTTTGCGGTTCAGGGCAATTACGGGCTCTTTCAGTGCGAGCTCGGCTGTCACAACGTCCTGTATGAAAACGAAAGCCAGATCTGCGCCATGATTGCCAACACGCGCGACTGCCGTGTTCCCCAGTCTCTCGTTCCCAAATGCCCCGTCTGCGGCGGCGAGATGGACGCGAACCTGCGCCACAACGAGTTCTTTGTGCAGGATGAAAACTGGTACAGAGCCGAGCAAAACTATTTGGCGTTTGCCAACGCGTGCCCGGGGCAAAGAACCGTTTATCTTGAACTGGGCGTCGGCTTCAATACGCCGGGGATCATTCGCTATCCGTTTGAGCAGATGACCTACCAGAGCGAAAGCGCCCGCCTGATTCGGATCAACCGGGATTATCCCGGCGGCTTTAAGGAAAACGCCTCCAAGACCATTCCGTTTTCAGAGGATATGCCGGAGATTCTGGAGGCGATCTGAAATTCGGAGTCACTCAGACTTGTCAAAAAAGCGCTTTGCGCCTTCGTCCTTATCCTGGATTCGCGTCGAGCCTGACGCAGCAGGCGGCAGGTTCTTGCTGGACTGAATCCAGGATAAATAGGAACCTCAACGGTTTCGGGAATTCATTCCTCGAAACCGTTTCCCTTCAAACCGCCTCAGCGGTTTGATCCAATCCCTCGTTTTGTCAAAAACCTAAAGGTTCTTTGACAAGCTATACTGCGTCCGGTGGCTTTGCGATCGTATCGGGAAGGGTGTCGAGGACATCCTGCAGGCCTTTTGCCTTTTCAAGCGCGCGCATCGTCTCCTCGTGCGGCTCTGAATATACGCCCGGCCAGAAGTACTCGTCATATCCCGCCCGGCAGGAAAACGCCAACACCGGGCTGTCCAGCGAAAACTGCGCGTTCACACTGCCCGGCCTGTTCCCCCGCGCGTCGGCCTTTATCCAGCGCCCGCCGAGAAAAATGGCGTTCAGGCAGTGCACAACATACCCTTTTGAGTCGTCGTCGAGCAGCGTGAGACGCTGAAAGCAAAACCCCGTCGGAATGCCCTGTGACCGCAGCAGCGCCGCGAGCAGATTTGCCTTCGCGTGGCATATTCCCGTTTTGCGCTCCAGCACGTCGGACGCCTTTGCCGTAATGATGTCCGAACGAATGTCAAAGGTGTGCGGGATCTCGTCCCGCACAAACGCATACGCCGCCCTGGCCTTTTCGACGTCGTCGCGCCGACCGCTGAAGAGCTCCCAGGCCTTTGCCCGTATAATCAGGGCCGAAAAGTCGATATAAGGATGCTCTCGCAAAAACGTTACCACGGCGATTCCCCTTTCTACCCTCGTGCGGCTGCCTCGCTTAACACCGAGCTGCATAATAATTTATTAATATGTATATAATATCGTTCCTGACCAGGAATGTCAACCCTCGTTCCGGCCCTTATCTCCGCGCATCGCCGCAAAGGCGCGGCGCGGTGCGATTTGCCACTTTAAAGAGGCTTTGCGGGAGTGAATCCCACAAAGCCTCAGACTGCAGACAAACCTTACGCGCTCTCGTCCTTTTGCGGTTTTATCCCAGCAAGCCCTTTGCGTCTCCGGCCGCAAGGCTCGGCGTAAAACCGCAAAAGGTGAGGGTTGGCGAACACTACGCAGCCGCTCGCTCCTGACCCTTTTTGCGGCCAAGCAGAAAAATAACCGGCACAATGACAACCGAAAGCGCTTGCGCTATGGTTATGCGAACCGTCTGCTCTCGTCAACGCCCGTAACCGTCACGACGTGCAGAAGGTTAATGATCGCATTGTTCACAAAATGCGCGGCCATGCCGACCCACAGCGAGCAGGACAATTCCCAGAAGCTTATGGATAAACGCCTCGCCGATCACACTCTGATCAGTTCGTATCACTAAGTACTCGATGCCGCGCAGCAGGAAGCTAACAAAATAAAACAGCAGTATAGAACCAATCGGGTTTTATTTTGGTTTGTTCACAGGCCTTTTCTCCACTTCTCTTCTCAGCCGTTATCCGGCTGACCGTCATGCGCATCCTTCTAGGCCAGTTTTTGCCGCTGCGTTACTCAAATACTATGACGTCGCCGGTCTCGTCGGACTTCATACACGCTTCCATGAGCATCAGCACCCTGAGCGCCTGCCCGGCGGTAACCTCCTGTTCGGCTGCTCCGCTGATCGTGTCGACAAGGTTGATATACAGTCCGTTCCTGTCCACGACCACCTCGGGAAGCTCCTTCTGCTCAATGGTGTTCTGGTTTCTGGGGGCCATCGTCTTCGTCAGGCCTTCGCCAGCCAAAACCGGCACGGCCTCCTCGTCCTCCCACTGATTCAAAATCGTCATGCGTCCATCGCAGGTAAACCCGTTGTCAATCTGCACGCTGCCGGCCTTCCCGGCAAGATACCAGGTCGGAAGCGCGATAAAATGGCAGGTTCCGACCTCCACAAGCGCGGTCATGCCGCTCTCAAAGGTAAAGAACGCCTTGAAGCCGTCGTCGCACTCATCATTGGTGATGTGCGTAAATCTGCAGTACACGGTTTTCACCTTCTCCGGGATCATCATCAGCAGCCTGTCTATCAGATGAACGCCCCAGTCCAGCATCATTCCGCCGCCGAACTCCTTCTTCCCTCGCCAGTCCCCGGGAATGCCGCGCGAGCCCATATACCGGCTCTCGACGTTGAAGACCTCGCCGACAATCTTTTCGTCGACGATTTTCTTGATGATCAGAAAATCCCTGTCCCAGCGGCGGTTCTGCCTGGGATAGAACACCTTCCCGGTTTCGCGGGCGACATCCATGACGGCCCTCAGGTCGTCCGAGCACATCATGACGGGCTTTTCGCACAGCACATGCTTGCCGGCGAGCATGGCCCTGACGGCCTGTTCGCGGTGAAGATGGTTTGGCGTGGCGATCAGCACGATATCCACGTCGGGGTCGGCCAGCATGTCGTCATAGTCAGCATACCCATGCCAGCCCATATCGTCAACCCATTTCATGCGGGACTCATCGATGTCATAGATGCCCGCCAAGACAAGCTTCTCCTCCAGGGGAGCTATTTCAACCTGCCCCGTGCCGAAGGCGTCGTAGCTCAAAAATTCCGGCGTTGTGTAAGAGCCCTTTCCGCCTATGGCACGGGCATGCCCGCTGCCCATTCCGCCGCATCCGAGAATCGCTATTTTCAAAGGAAACTTCATAAATTCTGTTTCTCCGTCTCTGTGTTTTAAAAAGCCGCGTCAGTAGACGCCCCGCCAGCATGCGCGCATTGGGTCAAAGCGCGGTTTCTTTTCGACCATTATAGCCGATTTTACCGCGCTTATCAACCATCAATCCGTCTTCCGTCCTCCGAACAGGACAGTTCTATCAGAGCGCAGCCCGGCGGAGGGCTTCCCTCTGAGAGGGCTCCGGCTGTAATGCCGTCCTATGGCTCCGGCGCAGACTGTTTTGTGCTTGTCAGAAGCCTGCACGTATAGTATACTGAACTTGATCCATATGGCAAAAACTGTATTTCAGGCAGATATCTTTTAGGAGAGAGGAGTGCGCGTCATGCAGTTTAATCCGTTCAGCGCCAGGTCGGACAGCACGATCACCATTCAGGTCGCCTCGGGGCATTTTGCGACCAATCACTCGCACATCAACCTCTATCTGGATATGACGCAGATCAAGTCAAACCTCCAAATGGCCAGGAAGGCGGCCACTCTGCTCGCGGATCAGTACTCCACCACGCAGGTGGAGACCATCCTCTGCATGGAAGGAACAAACATGCTGGGGGCCTTTATGGCAGCCGCGCTGTCGCAGAATGCGCTCTTCAACATCAACGGCGGGGCGGACATCAGCGTGCTGACGCCTGAGCTCAACTCCAACAACCAAATGATTTTCAGGGACAATACGCAGGGGCTGGTGCGGGACAGGAGCATCGTTCTGCTGCTCTCCTCGGTGTCCACCGGCAAGACGGTCCGGCGCACGCTGGACTGTCTGAGTTACTACGGCGGGCGTCTGGCGGGCGTGTGCGCCCTGTTCAGCGCGATCAGGGACGTGGACGGGCAGCCCGTGTACTCCATCTTCAGCGAGCAGGACCTGCCGCATTACCGCACCTTTATTCCCAACCAGTGCGAGATGTGCGGCAGCGGCGAAAGGATTACCGCCATCGTCAACGATCACGGCTTTGTGGTGGTCTAGCGTTCAGCGATTGTAGACAAACCTTCGGCTTGTCTACAATCGGGGGTTGGATCGCTTCTTTGCGACGACGCGCAAAGAATGACTTTCCCGGAATGAATCCGTGAAAGTCACTTGTTTCAATGCTTTGCGCTAAACCAGTCCAGCAAGGACCTGCCGCCTTCGGCGTCAGGCTCGACGTGGTTTCGCGCAAAGGAACGAGGGAGCTGCTTTTGTCTGCAGTCTAAAGTGCCTTCCCGGAGTCAGTCCGGGAAGGCACTGTGCTTTAAGGTTTATCGGCTTTCAGTCGGGAGAGAGCGTCAAAAGCAGCGCGCCCGTCTCAATCGCCGTGTCCTTCGCCACCGCGATCTGCGCCACCACCCCGGCGCAAGGGGCCACAATCTCATTCTCCATCTTCATCGCCTCCAGCGTGAGCAGAACCTGCCCCTTGCTCACACTCTGACCGACGGAGACATCGACGCCCAAGATCACGCCGGGCATCGGTGCGTTCACGGCATGGGCGCCTTCGGAAGCGGCGGCTGCCGGCGCTCCAGCGGGCGGCGACGCGGGCTTGTCCGCTACGGCGGCGGTGCGGCCGATGATTTGAGCGCCGCCCTCCTCAAGATCCACCTCATAACAGGTGTCGTTCAGCGTCACTTTGTAAATCATTGGCCGTTGCCCTCCACTTTTTTGATGGATCTGATGTTCAGCAGATCGGGATCTATGCCTGTCTCCTCGGCCACGATGGCGATGATGATGGCGGCTGTGCGTTCGTCCACACCGACGAGCTCCAGCAGCGCGGGCGGGGGCGCGGCGCCGGAAGGCGTGTGGGCCGGCGCGGGGGGATCGGCGCGGCGGCCTTCCCTATGGGGAGCCGCGCGCCTGAGAATGACGATCGCCGCGTAAAACAGCAGCAGAACGCCGAAAACCGCAACCAGACCGTACAGCGTGAGTTCCAGGGCCAAAAAAAGATCTTTCATCGCCTAACCTCCCGCTCTGGCCAGCAGAAACGGCACCAAAGCCAGGATAATGCCGCCGGCCACGACCGAGCCCAACTGCCCGGCCACATTCGCGCTGGTAGACTGCATGAGAATGAAGTTTTGCGGATCTTCCGCCCTGGCCATCTTCTGAATGACACGCGAGGACATGGGAAACGCCGAGATGCCGGCAGCGCCGATCATCGGATTGACCTTTTTCTTGCTGAACAGGTTGAGCAGCTTGGCGAACATCACGCCGCCTATGGTGTCGAACACGAACGCCACAAGGCCAAGGCCCATAATCAGCAGCGTCATCGGCTGCAAAAAGTCCGTGTGGTGCATCTTCGCGCCGATCGTGATGCCCAAAAGCAGCGTGACGAGGTTTGCCAGTTCGTTCTGCGCGGCGCGGCTCAGACGCTCCAGCACGCCGCACACGCGGATCAGGTTTCCGAACATCAGAAAGCCGATGAGCGGCACGCTGATGGGCGCGATCAGGCCGGAGATCATGGTGATGGTGATCGGAAATAAAATCAGCGCCAGCCTGGAGACGGGCTTCTCCTTGTACTCCATGCGCATCATGCGCTCCTTCTTCGTGGTGACTAGCTTAATCACCGGCGGCTGGATGATCGGCACCAGCGCCATATAGGAGTACGCCGCAACGCTGATGGGGCCCAGATAGTCACGCGCGAACCGGGACGCCACAAAGATCGAGGTAGGCCCGTCCGCCGCGCCGATGATGCCGATGGCCGAGGCGACCTTGAGATCGATGCCGAGCTGCGGGAACAGGATGCCCAGCCCTAGCGCCGCAAGGATGGTGAAAAAGATGCCGAACTGCGCCGCCGCGCCGAACAAAATCATCTTCGGGTTCTTCAGCAGCGGGGAGAAGTCGATCATCGCGCCGACGGCCACAAAGATTAAGATGGGAAACACCTCGGTGACGATGCCGAAGTTGTAGAAAAGCTGCAAGATGCCGTCCGCGCCGTCGAAATGCAGAACCGTGGAGAGAGGCAGATTGACAATGATCGCGCCGAAGCCAATGGGCAGCAGCAGCATCGGCTCGTAGTCCTTGGCGATCGCCAGATAGATCAGCAGGCCTCCGATGAGGAACATTACGATGTTTCCCAAAGAAATATGGGAAAAGCCCTCGAACAACTGTATCATTGCGTCCAAGGCATAACCTCCGTACAAAATTTTGAGTTGTGCGCCATGCGGCGCATGGCGTATCGCTCCCAGTATACAGCATCTTTCGACATCTGTAAATGACCGGCCTCACATTCCCCGTCCTTTCTTGGGTTTTGCGTCAACCCTTGCTCAGGCTGTCAAAGAACCTTTGATTCTTTGACAAAACGAGGGCAGGATCAAACCACTGAGGCGGTTTGAACAGCCTGTAGACAGAGGCCGCCTCTTCATTCCTTTGCGCAAAACCACGTCGAGCCTGACGCCGAAGGCGGCGGGTCCCTGCTGGACTGGTTGAGCGCAAAGCATGGAAACAAGTGACTTTCACGGATTCACTCCGGGAAAGTCACCCAATGCGCGTCTTCACAAAGACGCGTTCCTGTTCCCGTTTGTAGACAAATCGAAGGTTTGTCTACAGTCTCAGGGACGGGGCTTTGCAA
>JAVBOR010000044.1:0-39168 GCA_031550325.1 Oscillospiraceae bacterium | reverse complement strand
GATTTAATCCGTGAAAGCTCTATATTTTTGTCTTTTTTGGTTTCCAGTCCAGCAAGGACCTGCCGGCTTCGCCGTCAGGCTCGACGTGAAAACCAAAAAAGGGCGGGGACGTGAAAATTCTGGTGCGGCCAAGGGCTTTTGCCCTCTTTTGACGTTGTTAGGGAGGGGAAGATGAATCCTGCACTGGTAGTTTGTAGAATATTTTGGTTAGTGTGATAAACTGTACTATTCTGATGATGTGTAGTATAATAACCCTGATTGAGGAAGAATTTGTATGGCGCTTCTGTGCGGCGAGGGGGAATAGCGTTTGGTCATCTCAGCAATTTTGACTCCGGAGGATGAGCAGGTTAGTGAGCTCAGCCGGCTGGCCGGGCGAATCTGGCGCGAGCATTTCTTGGGCATCATCAGCGCTGAACAGATTGAATATATGCTCGATAGATTTCAGAGCGAACACGTGATGCGCCGCCAGCTGGCCGATGAGGGATATGTCTATTATCTGGCGCGCGTGGAGGGGACTCCGGTCGGCTATGCGGGCATAGTTCCCGGCGAGGACGAGATTTTTTTAAGCAAGCTCTATGTGGACAAAGCGTACAGGGGCCAGGGGATTGGAAAAAAGCTGATTAAACGTTTTCTCAGCGACTATTGCGGAAGAAATCGCATCCGCCTGACCTGCAACAAGGACAACAAGGCGACGCTGAAGGCCTATGAGCATATGGGCTTTTTGATTGTCGACGACGTGGTGACGCCCATCGGAAACGGCATGGTGATGGACGACTACATACTCGAACTCAATATCAACGGGGAGTGGGAAGCGCCATGAGTCTTAATGAGACGCCGTCCTCAGAACGTACGCACATTGCCTTTTTTGGGACAAGGAACGCCGGAAAGTCCAGCGTCGTCAACGCGGTGACAGGCCAGCAGCTGGCCGTGGTGTCTGAGATCAAAGGCACGACAACCGACCCTGTGCGAAAGTCGATGGAGCTTCTGCCGCTAGGGCCGGTGGTGATCATTGACACACCCGGCATGGACGATGAAGGGCCGCTGGGAGAAAAACGCGTGCAGACGGCCAGGCAGGTGCTGGAAAAGACCGACGTGGCCGTGCTGGTGGTGGACGCCGTGCAAGGCAGGACGCCTTGGGACGATACGCTGATTGAGCTGTTTGAGCAGCGCGCCATTCCCTATGTGACGGTACTGAACAAGTCGGATTTGCTTGCCGCCGCGCCGCCCGAGATGGCTGGCGCGCTTCACGTCAGCGCGCTGACGGGCCAGGGCATTGACGCGCTTAAGGAGCGCATTGCCTTGCTGGCGGCGGCGAACGTCCCTCAGGTGAGGCTTGTGGGGGATCTGATCGAGTCTTCGGATTTTGTGGTGCTGGTGACGCCGATTGACAAGGCAGCGCCGAAGGGGCGGCTGATTTTGCCGCAGCAGCAGACCATTCGGGATATTTTGGATAGCGGCGCCATTGCGGTTGTCTGCCAGGATCATGAGCTGGAAGGTACACTCGCAAGGCTTGGCAGCCCGCCCAAAATGGTGATTACCGACAGTCAGGTTTTTGCCAAGGCGGCGCAGGTCACGCCCGAAGAGGTTCCGCTGACCTCGTTTTCCATACTGTTTGCGCGGTATAAGGGCTTATTGACCGACGCCGTCAAGGGCGTAGAGGCGCTGGACGCGCTGCGTGACGGCAGTGTTGTGCTGATCTGCGAGGGCTGTACGCATCACCGCCAATGCGACGACATCGGCACCGTCAAGCTGCCGGGCTGGATCACAAAGCACACTGGAAAGCGGCTGAACTTTGAGTTTTCGTCGGGCGGAGAGTTTCCCGAGGACTTGTCCGGGGTTGATCTGATCGTGCACTGCGGCGGCTGTATGCTCAATGAGCGCGAAATGAAAAGCAGACAAAAAAGAGCCATGGAGCAGAACATCCCCATGACCAATTATGGCATCCTCATTGCGCATATGCAGGGGATCCTGATGCGAAGTCTGACCGTTTTTCCCGAGCTGCAGCGATAGCAGCCATTGGCGGCGCGCGTTTGTCGGTGGCGACTTGCCAGGATGATGGAGGAAGAGATATGAAGGACTTGGAGACCAGCAGGGAAGCGCTTGAACGCTTTGAAACCATTTGGGAGCATGTGGAGTGCGGGATTACCATCATTGACGCGCAAACGCGTGAAATCCTGGATATCAATCCAGTGGCTTCGCGCATGTTTGGCGATGATAAAGAGAAGATCATCGGCAAACGCTGTCATAAGTTTATCTGCCCGACAGAGAAAGAGTCCTGCCCAATTATGGACAAAAACCAGACGGTGGACCGCTCTGAACGCCGATTTGTCCGGGCAGACGGCAAGATCATTCCCATTATCAAGTCGGTCGCGAAGATATACTACAATGGGCGGCAGGCGCTTCTGGAGAGCTTCACCGATATTTCCAAGCTGAAGGAGGCGGAGCAAAAACTGCTTCAGCTAAAAATTGCCGAGCAGGCAAGCAAGGCCAAGAGCGACTTCTTGTCCCGCATGAGCCACGAAATGCGCACACCCATGAATGCGATCATCGGCATGACGCGCATTGCCGAAAAGACGGACGACGTGGACAGGCTGAAGTACTGCCTGTCCATGATCGGGGTGTCGTCGGCGCACCTTCTTGATTTGATCAACGATATTCTGGATATGTCAAAAATTGAGGCGGGGAAGCTCGAACTGAACGAAACGCCGTTTCATTTGGAGAAAACGCTGATCAAAATCTGCAATTTGATTATGGACAGCGTTGAGCAAAAGCACATTGACCTTAAGGTGATTATTGACCCCGACGTCGGACAGATGTATATAGGGGACGAACTGCGCCTGAAGCAGGTGCTCACCAACCTTTTGTCAAACGCTCTGAAGTTCACGCCCGAAGGCGGAAGGATTGCGCTGTCGGTTGAGGAGGCTGAGCGTGACCAGAAGTTCAGCCGTCTTCGCTTTGCCGTGTCCGACACGGGAATAGGCATGAATCAGGAGCAGATGCAGCGTCTTTTTCGCGCGTTTGAACAGGCTGACAACAGTATTTCCAGAAAGTTTGGGGGGACAGGGCTTGGCCTGGTGATTTCCAAAAACATCGTTGAGAAGATGGGCGGTACGATCTGGACGGTGTCTGAGCCGGGTCAAGGTTCCACCTTTACCTTTGAAGTTCTCATTCAGCGCGTCCGAGACGAACAGCCGGCGGCGCCTGTGTTTGCGCCGGCCGCTGTGCGGCTTCTTGTGGTTGACGGCGACGTCGGCGTACGCAAGTACTTCCGGTCCATTGTGGGACACCACCACATTTCTGTCGAGGAGGCTGACAGCGGCGCGCAGGCCATCCTGGCGGTGGAGGCCTCTGCGAAAGCAGGCTTGCCATACGATGGGATTTTTATTGACAGGGCGCTTCCCGATATGGACGCCCTGGAGATTGTTCGCGGCTTTCACGGCGCTGCAGACCCGGACACAATCGTGGTCATGACCTCATTTTTTGCGTGGAGCGGGATGGATAAGACGGCGCGTGGGGTGGGCATTCGCCGGTTTATGACAAAGCCTCTGTTTTCTTCCACGATTATGGAATGTCTGGAAGCTATGTTGCCGGGCAAAGCCGTTCAGAAGCCCCGCGAAGTGGCAGCGCGGCAGGATCTTTCCGGACTGACTATTTTGCTGGTTGAAGACGTGGAAATCAACCGCGAGATTTTTTCGGCGCTGCTGGAAGACACGGGAGTTATTGTCCATACGGCTGAAAACGGACGGGAGGCCATAGAGAAGTTTGCAAGCGACATGGAGCGCTACGACATGATTTTTATGGACATACAGATGCCGGAAATGGATGGGTATCAGGCCACCAGACACATACGCGCTCTGGACAGCGACAGGGCCAAAAGCATTCCCATCATTGCCATGACGGCAAACGCGTTCAGTGAGGATGTAGAAAGGTCGCTCGCCTATGGGATGAACGGCCATTTGACCAAACCGATTAATGAAGAGGACGTCATCGAGAAGATTCTGTTTTTTTCCGGATGGTCTGCGTGAGCCGGCTGGCTGTTCCCCGCGGCGCATAACAGACCGTGCGAAAAGCCCGCACATATGAAAACACGCTGAGCGCTGCGGGGCTTCTGTGAGTCGGGATGCAGGCGCTTGCCTTTTGCGCCGTGCGGTGATATAATAACCAAATTGCAAGAAGAGGAGCGCCTATGTGGATTTCTGATCGGTGGACTGACTACGAGCTGCTGGACGCCACGGACGGCATGCGGCTGGAGCGCTGGGGCGGCTATGTGTTGGCTCGGCCCGACCCGCAGGTCATCTGGCGGTTCGAAAAAAAACACCCGCGCTGGCGCTCGCCCGACGCGGTGTACGCGCGAAGCGACAAGGGCGGGGGGAGCTGGTCAAAGCACAATCTGCCGGCCTCCTGGCGCATACGGTACGGCGACCTGACGTTTGCTGTTCGGCCCATGAACTTTAAGCACACAGGGCTGTTTCCTGAGCAGGCGGCCAATTGGGATGAGGCGGCGCGGCTGATTGCGCGGCGCTCCAACCCGGTCAGGCTGCTCAACTTGTTTGCGTACACCGGCGGGGCCACGGTCGCCAGCGCGGCGGCTGGCGCGCGCGTTACCCATGTTGATGCGGCAAAGGGCATGGTGCAGTGGGCCAGGGAAAACGCCGCGCTCTCAGGGGTGCAGGCGCGTTTTTTTGTTGACGACTGCGTCAAGCTTGTCGAACGGGAAATCAGGCGGGGCAGCGAATATGAGGCCATCATCCTCGATCCGCCCTCCTATGGCCGCGGGCCGTCCGGAGAAGTGTGGAAGCTGGAGGACAACCTGTTTGACCTCCTGACACTATCAACGCGTCTCCTCAGCGACGACGCGCAGTTTATGTTTATCAACACATACACCACCGGGCTGGCGCCGTCTACGCTGCGCTATTTGCTCGGATCGCTGCTGGTTCCGCGCTTTGGCGGGGAAGCGTCGGCGGAGGAGCTTGGGCTGCCGGTGACGCAGTCGGGCTTAATCTTACCATGTGGGGCGACCGGAAGATGGATTCGTTATTGAGCTTTGAGCACGTTTCTTTTGCATACAGACAGGAAGAGGCCGTCGCGCAGGCGCTGGTGCTGCGCGATGTCGATTTGCGCATTGGCCAGGGGGAGCTCGTAGCGATTGTCGGACACAACGGTTCGGGAAAGTCGACGCTGGCCAAGCTGACCAACGGCATTCTTACGCCTACAGAGGGGACGGTCACCGTGACGGGCATCGATACGACCGACGAGGCCCGTCTGCTGGATATCCGGCAGACGGTGGGCATGGTCTTTCAAAACCCGGATAATCAGATTGTGGCCACGCTGGTGGAGGAGGACGTCGCGTTCGCGCTGGAAAACCTGGGCGTCGAGTCCTCTGAAATTCGCCGAAGAGTCGATTGGGCGCTGGAAACCGTGGGCATGTCGGCCTACGCCAGGCACGCCCCGCACAAGCTTTCGGGCGGGCAGAAGCAGCGCGTGGCCATCGCCGGCGTGATTGCCATGCGGCCGCGCTGCATCGTGTTTGACGAGCCGACCGCGATGCTGGACCCCGTAGGGCGCGCCGAGGTGATGAAGACCATTGCGCAGCTCCACCGCGAGCACAACATCACGGTGATTCTGATCACCCACCACATGAACGAGGCGGCGCTGTGCGGGCGCATCGTCGTGATGAACGAGGGAAAGGTGCTTCTCGACGACAAGCCCGCGGAGATCTTTAAGGCGTACGATCAGCTGCACGAGGTGGGACTGTCGGTACCGCAGACGGTTGAACTGACACACAGGCTGGGCCTTGGCGGCGCGCCCGCGCTCAGTGTTGAAGAATGCGCCAGCGCGCTATATTCCTGGGTCATGGAGGCCGGACAACTTGCTTGAAACACGAAATCTGACGTTTGTCTACGGAGCCAATACGCCGTTTGAGCGCACGGCCATTTCAGACATTAATTTTTCAGTTCAAAAGGGCCAGTGTGTTGGCGTGATCGGACACACGGGCTCGGGAAAGTCGACGCTGATTCAGCACCTGAACGGGCTGCTCAAACCGGCGTCGGGCAGTGTGCTGCTGGACGGGGAAGACATTTGGAGCGGCAAGCGGCCGATTCGGCAGCTGCGCTTTGAGGTCGGCCTGGTGTTCCAATACCCCGAGTACCAGCTTTTTGAAGAGACCATCGGCGCCGACATCGCGTTCGGGCCGAAGAACATGGGCCTGACGGGCGACGCGGTCACGGAGCGTGTGCGCGAGGCGCTGCATTTTGTCGGGCTGAGCGAAAAGCTGATGGGCAAGTCGCCGTTTGACCTCTCAGGGGGGCAGAAGCGGCGCGTGGCGATTGCCGGTGTGATTGCCATGCGGCCCAAAGCGCTCATCCTGGACGAGCCAACCGCCGGACTTGATCCGACGGGCCGCAGGGACATTCTCGAGCAGATTCAGGCCTACCGCAGGGCCAGCGGCGCGGCGGTCATTCTGGTGACGCACAGCATGGAGGATATCGCGCGGACGGTGGACGAGCTCACGGTGCTTTCCGAAGGGAAGATCGTGATGGGCGGCCAGCTGCGGGATGTTTTTTCAAAGGGTGAGGAACTAAAGCGCATCGGACTGACCGTGCCGACGGTTACCGCCGTCATGAAGAGGATTAAGGGCATGGGCGTGGAGCTGGACGACTCGGTGTACACGCTGGACGACGCCGTGCGCGAGCTTGTCCGCGCCAGAGAGGCGGCAGATCATGCTTAAGGACATTACGCTCGGGCAGTTTTTCCCCGGTGACTCCGTGCTGCACAGGCTGGATCCGCGCCTGAAGCTCGTTGTGTGCATCGCCTATATCGCCGCGCTGTTTATGGCAAAGTCCTTTGTCTCCTATGGTATTCTGCTGGCGTTCCTGCTGGCCTGCGTGCTGCTGTCGCGCATCAAGCTGTCGATCATCCTCCGCGGGCTGCGCCCGCTCCTGTTCATTCTGGTGTTTACGGCGCTGCTCAATTTGTTCTATACGCAGGGAGATCACGTGCTGTTTGAGTGGGGCTTTATCCACATTACCAGCGAGGGCGTGGTGGTGTCCGTCTTTATGGTGCTGCGCATTTTGATGCTGATCACCGGAACGCTTGTGATGCTAACCTATACAACGTCGCCGATTGCGCTGACGGACGCTTTAGAGGCGCTGATGAAGCCGCTCAACGTCATCCGCGTCCCTGTCCATGAGCTGGCGATGATGATGACCATCGCGCTGAGGTTCATTCCCACGCTGATTGAGGAGACCGACAAAATTATGAGCGCGCAGAAGGCCCGAGGCGCCGACTTTGAGTCGGGGAATATCTTCAGGCGGGCCAAGGCGATGATTCCGCTGTTGATTCCGCTGTTCATCAGCGCCATCCGCCGCGCTGAGGAGCTGGCCGAGGCGATGGAGTGCCGCTGCTATCACGGCGGAGAGGGCCGAACCCGGCTGAAAACACTGCATTTGACGCGCCTTGACTTTGCGGCGATGCCGGTGACTCTGGTGATTTTTATGTCGGCGGCGGCCTTGGGGGTATACGGACTATGAACACGGCGCTGCTGCTGCGCTACGACGGCACGCGCTACCACGGTTGGCAGTGGCAGAAAAACGCCGTGTCTGTCTGCGAAACGCTTACAAAAGCGATTGAGAAGACCATCGGAGGCCCTGTCAAACTGCACGGCTGCGGGCGCACCGACGCGGGGGTGCACGCAAGGCACTATGTGGCAAACTTCCGCGCGCCGCACCGCGTCCCGCTCGATCGGCTTCCCTTTGCGCTCAACGGCCGCCTGCCGCCCGACATCGCCGTTATGAGCGCGGCGCCCGTGTCGGAGCGCTTTCACTCTATCGCCTCCTGTGAGGAAAAAGAGTATACTTACTATGTGTACCCGACAAGGCACCGTGACCCGTTTTGGGAGGGCCGGGCGCTGACGTACACACACGCTGTGCGTCTGGACGTCATGCGCGCGGCGGCGGGGCAGTTTGTCGGCCGGCATGATTTTGCGTGTGTGCGCTCTGTCGGCACGCCTGTGAAAAGCACGGTGCGCACTCTTTTTGCCTTTGACATCGTCGAGCAGGGCGCGCTGCTGGCCTTTGTGATGCGCGCTGACGGCTTTTTGTATAATATGGCGCGCGCTCTCGTGGGAAGCGTGCTGTATGCCAACGAGGGCAAGCTTACAGACATTGGCGCGCTTTTGGCGTCGGGCGACCGGTGCGCGGCTGGGCCGACGGCGCCCGCGCACGGACTGTACATGACCAATGTGCGGTTTGATGAGGATGTGACATGGTGAAACGCAAGTCCCGTGCATTTTTCGGACTGTTCAACGTTTTCTTTTATGCCGCCTTGTTTGTGGTCGTGCTTGCCGCGGTCATCCTGTTTGTGGTTTTCCGCGACAAACTGACCGATGACACGCTGCGTTCATGGAGAAATGCGCTGAGCTTTACCTCTAAGGACAAGCAGGTGTCCGACACCATTATGCTGGACGCCGATCCGCGCAACCAGTACGGCCTTTTTGACGGCAAAGTAGCAGTGCTCACTTCGTCCAGGCTGGTGCTTTACAACGTGTCGGGAGAGGAAGCGTACGCCAAGGCGGTGTCGTTTGAAATCCCTGTCATCTCGACCTCGGGGAAGGAAGTTTTGGCCTATGACCGGGGCGGAGAGCTTCTGCTTGCCGATAAGAACGGGGCGCTGCTGGAGCTCGACGGGCCGGTTTATACGGCCAGGCTCAACGCTCGGCAGTGGCTGTCGGTGGTCACGCAGGAAAGCGGCTACAAGAACGTTGTGGAGGTCTACAACCCCAAGGTTAAGCTGGTTTACCGCTGGAAATCGGCCAGCCATTACGTACTGGACGCAGCTGTCTCGCCCGACGGAAGACGTCTGGCGACCGTCTCCGTGACGCAGGACACAGAGCTGTCATCAAGGCTGACGCTGTGCGACCTGGGCAAAGAGGAGCCAGTGGCGGAGATTGACTACGAGGACAATATGATTTTCGCGGTTATATATCCCGACAACGACCATATATGTCTGGTCACCGAGCAGGGCGTTTTGTTTCTCACCGAGCAGGGGGAGCTGATTGAAAACTGCGACTCGTCGTCGATCCTTCGCTTCTGGCCGACAAGCGACTTTTTGTTGCTGCGATGCGCGCGCGGAGGGGGAGAAGAGCTGCTCAGCTACTCCTACGACGGCGAGGAGCTGGCCGTTGTTTCTCTGCCGGGAGGGACGCTGGATATCGCCGCCAATGAAAGTTTTTTTTCAGTACTGGCGGAGAAGCGAATAATCATATATAATAGTCAGGGTGAAATTACTGGAGAGACGGACAACCTCTTCGACGTGCGTTCGATTTTACAGGAGAAAGACGGAACGGTAGTTCAGTTCACGATCGACAGCGCGCGCATCGGTCCGTGAGACAACTTGCGGTACATTTGATTGAGGAAGCTGGGAGGATGCGACATGACCCCATTTCTTTGCGACTTACTGGCACTGCTTGTGTTGGGATTCTGCATATGGCAGGGGTACCGAAAGGGCCTGGTGCTGATGGTGATCAGTGTCGTGATTATCATCCTGTCCGTCTGGGGCGCGAGCACGATTGCCTCTAAATATTCTGAGCAGTTTTCGGAAAAGCTTCAGCCTCTGCTGAGCTGGGTCTCGGAGGACCCCATGGACAAGGCGGCGAGAGGAAAGGGAAACGTCAACAACATCACGGATCAAACTGCGCTCAGGGAAATCGCCCAGGAGACGTTTGTGAACATGGGCATTTCCGAAAAGCGCGCCGTGACGCTGACGGGACTGGTCTTTGAGGGCATGGGAAAGCCCGACATGACCTTTCGGAAGTCGGTGTCCAGCGTCTTTATGAGTTCCATCTCCTATGTGATTCTGGCTGTGTTCGGCTTTATTGTTCTGATGATTCTGCTGACGCTCGTCATGCACTTCATCGCCGCGGTGTTTAAGCTTCCGGTGCTCAAGACGCTGGACTCGGTCGGCGGGGCTGCCCTTGGCCTTCTCTTTGGTATGCTGATCCTTGCGGTCTTTGGCTGGGCGCTGCAGTTTACCGGCGCGCTCATTCCCCAGGAAGTGATTTCCAAAACCTGGATCATGAAGCTGTTCAGCAACTGGGGAATCATAAGCGGCATGCTTTCGCTTAAGTAGAAGGAACTCTTTTGACCGCGGACAAACTCCGCAGTCGCGATTCCAACGCTTTTCCGACCGACAAGGCTCGAATCGCTTCGCCGCCATAGGGCGCTTATGCGGCTCAGGCCTTCCGAGCTCGAGAGTATTCCGCTGTACGGCGTCGGGTCGGAAATGTTTTGTCATCAGCATCAATTCATGACAGGGAGGGGATTCCCGTGACCATTCCGAATGTTCTGTCCATCCTGCGCATTCTGCTTGTTCCGGTGTTTTGCGTCGTGTACTTTCAGGATATACCGCACGCAAACTTCTGGGCAGCCGGCATTTATGCGCTGGCAGCGCTCACGGATATGCTTGACGGCTTTATTGCGCGCAGGTACAATCTCATCACGCGTATGGGTCGGGTTCTGGATCCTCTCGCCGATAAAATGATGAATTTTGCGGTTTTGGTCTCGCTGATCGTCAAAGGCCTTCTGCCGCTGTGGGCAGCCGCCATCTATTTTTGTAAGGAAATATTTATGGGAATCGGCACGATTGTTCAGTTTAAGCGCATCGATGACGTGCCGCCGTCCAATTTGCTGGGAAAGTTTTCCACCGTCTTCTTTATTGCGTCTTGCCTGACCATTATGCTGTTTCCCACCATGCCGTTCTGGCTGGCCGTTGTGCTGATCACCACAGCCCTTGGCGTCACGCTGGCGGCCTTTGCCGTATATATCGTTCAGTTTTCCCGCAATGTGGGCAAGTCCAAAGGTTCAAAAGTCAAATAAGTAGGAGATGTAAGTATGCAGCCAACCCTTTGCACCAGGTGTAAAAAAAATATTGCCATTTTGTTCGTTACGCATGTTGAGAACGGTGTGTCCACCAACGAGGGCATCTGTCTCAAATGTGCCAAAGAACTGGGGATTCACCCCGTCGAAGACCTGATGAAGCGCATGGGGATTTCTGACGATGATTTGGATACGCTCACGCAGGACATGATGGAGACCGTCAATCAGGCCCAGGATCTCGAGACGCCGGATGACAACGAAGAGGATGGAAAAACGGCTACCTTTCCGTTTCTCAACCGGCTTTTTGGCGCGAACGCGGACAATCAGCCTGGTGAGGGGCAACGCCAGCAGCGCGAGAGCGACCGCCGCGAGGGCGGCCAGACCAAGCGCAAGTTCCTTGAAAACTATTGTATTTCGCTGACCAAGCGCGCGAAAGCCGGCAAACTGGACCGCATCGTCGGGCGGGATGCCGAAATTCAGCGCGTCGTTCAAATACTCAACCGCCGCCAGAAGAACAACCCCTGCCTGATCGGCGAGCCCGGCGTGGGCAAAACGGCCATTGCCGAGGGCCTGGCGCAACGCATTGCCGACAATCAGGTGCCGGTGAAGCTGGCCTCCAAGGAGGTCTATTTGCTGGACCTCACCGCTCTTGTGGCCGGGACGCAGTTCAGGGGACAGTTTGAGTCGCGCATGAAGGGGCTTATTGAAGAGATCCGCAAGCTCGGAAACATCATTCTGGTGATCGACGAGGTTCACAATCTCGTTGGCGCAGGAGACGCCGAGGGCTCGATGAACGCCGCCAACATCCTCAAGCCCGCGCTTTCGCGCGGGGAGATCCAGGTCATCGGCGCTACGACGTTTGCCGAGTACCGCAAGCACATTGAAAAGGACGCGGCGCTTGAGCGCCGGTTCCAGCCAGTGATCGTGGCCGAGCCGTCCGTTGAGGAGACCGTGGACATTCTCAAGGGCATTTCGCACTACTATGAGCAGTTTCACGGCGTCGCCATCACGCCCGAGGTCGCGCGGCAGGCGGTTCTGCTGTCCGAGCGCTATATCACCGACCGCTATTTGCCCGACAAGGCCATCGATCTCATCGACGAGGCCTGTTCCGACCTGAACCTGAAGAGCGGCGTCATTCATGAGTCCGAGACCATCCGCAAGGAGCTGGACGCCATCCGCAGCGAGCGCGAGAGCCTGATGAACGACTCCTCGGCGGCTTCCTATGAGCGGCTTGCTGTTCTGCGCAGCCGCGAAATCCTCATCACATCGCGACTGAATGAACTGATGAAGGACGGGCCGCCTGCCATTACGGTGGAAAACCTGGCCAACGTGATTGAGCTGTGGACAAAAATTCCCGCGTCCAGCATTCAGGAGCAGGAGTACGAGCGCCTGAGCCAGCTTTCCAGCCGTCTGAAACGTCGCATCATCGGCCAGGACGAGGCCGTGGACGCCACGGCGGCGGCCATCCGTCGCAACCGCGTGGGCATTTCGGCCAAGCACAAGCCCGTGTCGTTTATATTCATCGGCCCGACCGGCGTGGGAAAAACCGAGCTCGTCAAGTGTCTGGCCGACGATTTGTTCAACACACCCGAGGCGCTCATTCGGCTTGACATGAGCGAGTTTATGGAAAAGCACGCCGTGTCGCGCATCATCGGCGCGCCTCCGGGCTATGTAGGTTATGACGAGGCAGGACAGCTCACGGAGAAGATCCGCCGACGTCCGTACAGTGTGGTTTTGTTTGATGAAATCGAAAAAGCCCATCCCGACGTACTCAATGTCTTGCTGCAAATATTGGATGACGGCCACATCACCGACGCCCATGGGCGCAAAATCAACTTTGAAAATACCGTGATCATCATGACGTCCAACGCGGGCAGCGACAAAAACAACTCGCCGCTCGGTTTCACACTGTCGCTGAACGAGCAGGGCAGGGAAAAGGCGCTCAAGGCGCTTCAGGACATCATGCGGCCCGAGTTTATCAACCGCGTAGACGAGGTGGTGGCCTTTAACCATCTCAGCGAGGAGAATTTCTCGGACATCGCGCGCATTTTACTTGGCGATCTGACCGAGAGTCTCGCCCAGCGCGGGTACACCTTCACCTATGACGATAAAACCGTCGACTACCTTGTCAAAAAGTCGTTTTCTCTCAAGTACGGCGCGCGCAATCTGCGCCGCCTTATCCAAAAGGAGATCGAGGACGCCATTGCCACTCTGCTCATTGACGGCTATGACCGTCAGTACACCGCTCTGTCCGCGCTCGGCGGCGATGAAGCACTCAGTATTATTGCGTCATGACCGAGCTCTGGCGCTGGTTTGAACATCATAAGCGAGCGCTTCCGTTCAGGGAGAACCGGGACCCGTATGCGATTCTCGTATCCGAGGTTCTGGCTCAGCAGACCCGAATGGAAGCGCTGCTTCCGTTTTATGCGCGTTTTATGCAGGCGTTTCCCACCGTCCGGGCGCTCGCTGCGTCCGACGAGGCCGAGGTTCTGGCCGTATGGGCCGGACTCGGCTATTACGCGCGCGCGCGCAATTTGCGCAGGGCCTGTCAATGCGTGGTCAGGGAGTATGACGGCGTGTTTCCAGCCGATGTGGGCGCGCTTCGCGCGCTGCCGGGCGTGGGCGCGTATACGGCGGGCGCGCTGGCGTCCATCGCCTTTGGCTTGCCCGAGCCGGCTGTCGACGGCAACGTCAGGCGCGTGTACGCGCGGCTTTTTGCCCGTGAGGGCGGCGACGTTGAGGGCTTTGTGCGCTCTCTGATGCGGGAGGAAGAGCCCGCTGTTGTGACCGAAGCGCTGATGGAGCTTGGCGCGCTTGTCTGTGTGCCGCGCGCACCGCGATGCCTTCTGTGTCCGGTCGCGCCTAGGTGCAAAGCGTATAGGGCCGGTACGGTGGAGCTGTTTCCGGTCAGGGCCGAGAAGAAGCCCAAGCGCGTTGAGGCCCGCACCGTGTGCCTTGTCTACAGTCCGTCCGGCGCCGTGCTTGTTCGGCAGAGAACGGAACGCCTGCTTCACGGGCTGTGGGAGTTTCCCGAGCAGCGGGAGCTTCTGAATGCGGGCGTTTATTGCAGGCAGGTTTACAGGCTCTGCGCCGCACGGCATGTGTTCACGCACATCGTCTGGGAGATGGAGGGCTGGCGCTGCGAGGGCGACGTCGGTGCCCTGCCCGAGGGGTACGCCTGGATGACCGCACAAACGGTAAAGAACTTTGCCTTTCCCTCCGCCATGCGCGCGTTTCTCGCGCTTGACCTCTTTGCGGAGTAAGCTTCGGTTTTGCAGGCAAATGGGAGAAGGATATGGTTTTGCGAAGACGCGGCGAGGCGTTATTTCAAAAGTCTCGGCTTTTTTGCGTGGGCGCGTCCCTTTATTTGGGTATCAAGATGAAATGCACTTGAATAACCATAAAATGTGTGTATAATAGCTTGAGACAAGATAAAAGTGAGTATTGGAGACATGGAGGCTCAGCGAATGATGACAAAAGCGGAAAGCAAAGAGATCCGGTTTTATGTAAAGCATCGCACGGCCATTTTTTGGTTTTTGCTCCTGCTGTTTTATGAAGTGCTTTTACGCCTGTCCACCGCAAACGTGTTCTGGTCGGTCAGCCTGCCCGTCATGGCGCTTGTCTGCCTGCCGTACGCGTTGCTGATCAACGCGCTGCTTTCCCTGATGTCGCGCAGGGTAGCCCGTGTGGTCGGCGGCATCACCCTGCTTGCGCTGAGTATTGTCTACATTTCGCAGCTCGTGTACCACTCCATTTTCTTTACCTTCTATTCACTGTTTTCGGCGGCAAACGGGGGGCAGGTTCTGGAGTTTTGGGAGGTAGCCCTGCGCGCCGCGGGAAAAAACATCGTTTGGATCATTCTCTACTTGATCCCTCTATTCTTGTTCCTGTTTAAGGTTTACCGCCTGTTCCCGGAAAAATCTGCCGGGCTTCGCGCAAACCGCACCAAGCTGGCCGTCGGCGTTTTGTCGGTATGCGCGCTGTTTGTGGTGTTCACGCCGCTCGTGCGTGACCCGTCGTCCGAGTACTCGTTAAGGCTTGGGCAGAGCGACATCAAAACCTCCTCCAACACCATTGGGATGCTTCCAGCCATGGAGATCGACTGGATGAGCTCGGTTGTCCCTGCACGCGCCTATTCCGCGCTTAAAACGCCGCAGCCCACATGGTTGGAGGAGCCAGCCCCGTCGCCGGAGGCGACTCCCTCGCCGTCCGCTGCCTCCTCGGATGATTCGTCACCTGCCCCCACGCCGACACCGGCCTGGATGGGCAAAGTCAATGAACTGGATATCGACTTTGCCGCCCTGGCGCAGAGCGCGGAGAACAAGACCGTTATGCAGCTTCATGAGTACTTCGGCGGTGTGGCGGCGACAAGCCAGAACGACCACACGGGAATCTACGAAGGCTATAATCTCATTATGATCACCGCCGAGGCCTTTTCCCGCTATGCCGTGGACGAAACGCTGACGCCTACGCTCTATAAAATGGCTCATGAGGGCATGTACTTCACCGACTTTTACAATCCGATCTGGAGCGTGAGCACCAGCGACGGCGAATATGTGGCCTGCACAGGGCTTTTTCCCAAAAGCGGGGTTTGGAGCTTTTACAAAAGCGCCGAAAACGACCTGCCGTTTGTCCTGGGAAACCAATTGAATAAGCTGGGCTATGAGACGCGCGCCTATCACGACCACAGCTACAAGTATTACCACCGGGATGTGTCCCATCCCAATATGGGCTACGACTATAAAGGCGTGGGCAACGGTCTGGACATAGAAAAAACGTGGCCTGAGAGCGACGTTGAAATGATGGAAAAAACCGTTCCGGAATACATCGGCGCCGAAAAATTCCACACGTACTATATGACCGTCAGCGGCCACATGAATTACAGCTTTTCCGGAAACGCCATGTCGTATAAGCATCGCGAGGCGGTGGCCGGTCTCTCTTACTCAGAGGCGGCGCGCGCCTATCTGGCGTGCCAGATTGAGCTGGATCAGGCGCTGGCATATTTGCTCGATCAGCTTCGCCAGGCCGGCGTTGCGGACAAAACGCTCATCGTACTCAGCGGAGACCACTATCCCTACGGTCTGGAGGTTTCGCAAATCAGTGAACTGGCCGGCCACGACGTGGAGAAGACGTTTGAGCTGTATAAAAGCACGCTGATTTGCTATGTCGACGGCATGACGCCTGAGACGGTTACGCGCCCGTGTTCGAGCATTGACATCTTGCCCACGGTTTCCAACCTTCTCGGACTGGAGTACGACTCCAGACTGCTCATGGGCTCGGATGTGTTCAGCAACGCGCCGCCTCTGGTGATGTTTCAGGACCGGAGCTTCATCACCGACAAAGGCGCCTATGACGCAAAGAAAAAATCTTTCAGCAGCTTTGAGGGCGCAGACATTCCCGAGGGCTACAGGGAGTATATTTCCAAACAGATCGAGAGCAAGTTTATGGCGTCCAAAGGCATTCTCGAGCAGGATTACTATCGCTCGCTCGGCATAGACTGACGGCCCATAAGCCCATTTGCTTGCAGACAACCGGAGTTTTGTCTGCAAAACGGTGAAAAGTGATCGGCTCTGTGGAGTCTCAGGCTGTCAAAGAACCTCTGATTCTTTGACAAAACGAGGGCAGGATCAAACCGCTGAGGCGGTTTGATCCTGCCCTGCTTTTGGTTTTTATCGGTTTTCAGCGGGCATGCGCCTTGCCGGGCTGCGCCGTCAGGCTCGGCGCAGAACCCAATCAAGGATGCTTTCGCTAAGGCTTTTTGGCGCTACTCGTCCCTACCCAGGCCCCTGCCCTCGGCGATGCGGCGCATGACGCCGTCGCGCAGTCCAAACGGGCTGACCCTGAGCCGCTTAGCGCCCGTAGCCTTGAGCAGCGACACAAACACGGCCATTCCGGGAATGGTCACGTGCAGCCGCTCCGGCACCGCGCGCACAAACCGGTGAACGCCCCGCCCGCCCAAATCCGAGACCTTGTCATAGAGCTTGAGCACGTCGGCCGACGCGATGGCGCCGTCTATGTCCTTGACGAACTCGCGGTATAGCTTGCCGAGCGCGCGGGCAGACCCGCCCACGGCGTAAAGCGTTTCGGTCTCGCCGCCCAGCCAGCCGACGCCCGCGAGCTGCGCGCGCACAAAACTCCTGATGTCCCTGCCCTCGCTCTTGGTCGGCAGAATGCGCTCCACAAACTTCTTATAGAGCCCCAGACTGCCGAACGGCAGGCTGATCGTCTCGGCGGGCTGTTTGTCGACCACCCGGATGCACTCCAGGCTGCCCCCGCCCAAATCAACGAGCAGATGGCTGCCCGGCTCGAGCAGCGGCAAGTTTCCGTAAAACGCGAGCATAGACTCCTCGGCGCCGCTGAGCACGCGGATGCGAAGGCCTGTTTGACGCTCGACCTCCTCTACGACACTGTCCGTGTTGGAGATGTTGCGCAGGCAGGCCGTCGCCGTGGCGCACACGCTCTCAGCGCCGATGGCCAGCATGTTTTTATGAAAGCGCTCCAAAATTTCCACGAGCCGGAGTACGCCCTCGGCCTGCATGTGTCCGCGCCGAATGTAGCTGACCAGCCCGGCAGTTTCCTTTTCACTGGCCACCACGCGCATCTCGCCGTTCTCCACATCATACACCACCAGCCGGACGCTGTTGGAGCCAATGTCCACCAACCCATATCGCATCGCATACCCTGCCTTTACACTTGATGGCCTATCATTCCCCGCCGGCGCTGCCCCGATTCATCGGACTTCTGAAAACCGCCTCGCGCGCATACATGTGAATGAGGGGTGTTGTCCGTGATATTTTTGTTTGTCGGCGTCGGCCTATGGTTCACCGTGGGGACGGGATTCTTTCAGGTAAGGCGCTTTGGCGCGCTGTTCACCGGGACGTTTGGCCGGATGTTTGACAAAAAGAAGACCTCGAACATCACGCCATTCCAGGCCATGGCAACGGCGCTGGCCTCGACGGTCGGCACCGGAAACGTCGCCGGCGTGGCCACGGCGATCACGGCTGGCGGGCCGGGCGCCATCTTTTGGATGTGGGTTTCGGCGGCGCTGGGCATGATGACCAAGTACGCCGAGGTCTTTTTGTCCGTCAAGTTCCGCCGGCGCGACAAAAACGGCCTTTACTACGGCGGGCCGATGTATGTCATCGAAGACGGACTGGGCAGCCGCTGGAAATGGCTGGCCGTGCTGTTTTCGATCTTCGGCGTATGTGCCTCGCTCGGCATGGGCAATCTGACGCAGGTCAACACGATGGCCGACGCCCTGCGCGACAGCTTTTCCATCCCGCCAATCGTCACAGGCGCGGTTACGCTTCTCATCGCCGGCATCGTGATTTTGGGCGGGGTCAAGTCCATCGCGCGCGCATCCGAGCTGCTCGTGCCGTTTATGGCGGGCCTGTACATCCTGCTGTGCGTGCTTGTGCTCGTGCTGTGCCGGGACGCCGTTTATCCGGCCTTGCGCGCCATTGTGCTGGAGGCCTTTCGCCCCGGCGCCGTTCTGGGCGGCGCGGCGGGGTATACGGTCCAGCGCGCCATGCGATTCGGCGTCGGCCGGGGCGTGTTCTCCAATGAGGCCGGCCTGGGCAGCGCGCCGATCGCCCACGCCTCGGCCGACTGCAAAAGCCCTGAGGATCAGGCCCTGTGGGGCGCCGCCGAGGTTTTTATCGACACGCTGCTCATCTGCACGCTCACGGCGCTCGTCATCCTGTGCTCAGGGGTCTATCAGCCGTCGGCCGTGATCACGCTGGACGGCGCGCCGCTGACGTCGGCTGCGTTTTCGGCGGCGCTCGGCGACTGGGGCGGCGGCGCTGTCTCGATATGCACGGCTCTGTTCGCGCTGGCCAGCATCCTGGGCTGGTCGCTGTATGGCGAGCGCTGCTGCGAACACCTCTTCTCGTCTCCGGCAGCGCGGAAAATATACCGCTTTGCGTATATTCTCCTGCTGCTTCCCGGCGCCTGCCTGCGCATCGATTTGGTCTGGGCGCTGGCCGACGTGCTCAACAGTCTGATGGCCGGGCCGAACATCGTTTGCCTGCTCGCGCTTTCCGGCGTGGTCTTCCGCGCCACGCGCCGGGCCGAACGCTTTCCAGCGCGTATAGCGCAGCGGCGCGCGTCATGACGCCGGAATCGACAAAAAGTTCGCAGATTTGGGAATATTTGCTCTTTATGAAAGATATCCCGAAACATTGTAGACAAAATCCCAATAACATGGTATCTTTAGGTTGTTTGATCCTCCGGTTATCCTGAACCAGCGCGAACAGGACGGAGAGCCTGCGCCTGGCCACGGCTTTCGTGCCCGCAGAATCTCCGCGACATTTTTTAGGAGGTCTTTGTATGCTTACTCGTCAGGAAATCAAGCAGCGCGCGCGCGAAACCTTTGCCGCACAGCGGGGCACGGGCATCTTGCTGTTCTTAGCGCCTTTTCTCATCCTCTTTGCCGTCGCGTTGTTTTTCTTTATCCCCTTTTTGGGCTGGTTCATCTACTGCGCCGCCATACCGGTTATGGTCGCTCTGTCCGTGGGAATCTGCGAGGGGTATCTCCGCATTTATCGCGGCCAGAAGACAGGGCTTTCCATCCTGGCGGACGTCTTTAACGTCAACTTTGCGCGCAAGCTCGGCGGCATGCTCTGGTGTGAGCTGTTTGTCTTCCTTTGGGCGCTTCTGTTCTATATTCCGGGCATTGTCAAGGCCCTCGCCTATTCGATGACGCCGTATATCCTCGCCGAGTACCCCGAGGTTCAGGCCAAACAGGCGCTGAAGCTGTCCATGCGCATGACAAAGGGCTTCAAGGGAGATCTCTTTGTACTCTATCTGAGCTTCATCGGCTGGAATTTATTGAGCGGGCTGACCTTTGGCATTTTATCCATTGTCTATGTCGAGCCGTATTTCTACACGTCAATGGCCGGCTATTACGATCAGCTTCGCGACAACGCGCTGCGCACCGGGGCCATCGCGCCCGAGGAGCTCGGCCAGAGCCGCCTCGGCCCGGCCCAGCGCTATGAGGGGCCCTCCGCGCTTTAATCGGCGCCGCTTTGCCCGTTCTGTTTTTTCTGGACAAAGCCCTGACCCCTGTGTTATACTGAGGCCACCTTTCTTTTAGGCGCCCTTTTCGGGCGCTGACACTCTTGACAGGAGGCCACGCCATGAAGATCTCCATCACGCGCGCCGGCTCGTTAAAGCCGCATCCCGACGAGAGCACGTTGGGATTTGGACAATATTTCACCGACCACATGTTTTTGATGGATTACAGCCCCGACGCCGGATGGCACGACGCGCGCATTGTCCCCTATGGGCCGCTTTCACTTGATCCCGCGTCCATGGTGCTTCACTATGGGCAGGAGGTCTTTGAGGGGCTTAAGGCCTACCGCGGCGTTGACGGGAATATCCGCCTGTTTCGCGCGCGCGACAACGCGGTGCGCTTTAACCGCTCGTGCGCGCGGCTGAGCGCGCCGTCCATCCCCGAGGACGATCTGATGCAGGCGATGGTCGAGCTTTTGCACGTTGAGCAGAACTGGGTGCCGCATGCGCCCGACACTTCGCTGTATCTGCGCCCGTTTGTGTTCGCCACCGATCCGTTTTTGGGCGTTCGCACGTCCCACACCTACCTGTTTGTCATTATTCTCTCGCCCGTCGGCTCATACTATCCCGGCGGCATGAGCCCCACGAGCATTTTGGTGGAGGACGAGGATGTGCGCGCGGCGCGCGGCGGCATGGGCTTTGCCAAGACCGGCGCCAATTACGCCGCGACCATTCGCGCTCAGAACCGCGCCAAGGAAAAAGGGTTCACGCAGGTGATGTGGCTTGACGCCATCGAACGCGCCTATGTGGAGGAAATCGGCACCTCCAACGCCTTTTTCAAGCTGGACGGCACCGTGGTCACGCCTCCGCTCGGCGGCACCATTCTTCCCGGCGTCACGCGCGCGTCCTGTCTGGATCTCCTGCGGGAGTGGGGCATTCCCACCCAGGAGCGGCCCATTCTCATGGAAGAGGTTGTCCAGGCGGCCCGCTTGGGCAAGCTGGAGGAATCCTTTGCCTCGGGCACGGCCGCAGTCATCTCGCCGATCGGGCAGTTCCATTACCGCGGCGAGTCCATCCGGGTCGGCGACGGCGGCGTGGGGCAGCTTTCCCAGCGGCTTTTCGACACGCTGACCGGCATTCAGTGGGGCAAGCTCGACGACCCGTTCGGCTGGACGACCGTCCTTTAGCCCGCCGCCGCGCCTCCTGCGGCGCTATTAATAATATTGTTTGCATACACTCCTTTTTTTCGGAAAAGCTATGAAAAAAGGGAGTGTTTTTTATGACTTCTCATGACCGCCTTTATCCCAAACAGGCTGCGCCCGACCCCTCGGATGCCCCTCGGCCCAACAGGGAGGATCTTGTCCTTCTGACCGCCGCCACCAACCGTCTTTCGGCGCATTACTGGGGAAAACAGCGCCCGGGTGAAGCGCTATGAACCCGACGCGCGAACACACGCATGCTCCCAAGCGCCTGCATCGGCGCACGGTCGTCAGGCTTATCAGCTACAGCCTCGCGCTCTTTGTTGTGCTGGGCGGATTTGCCGCAGCCGGCTGGATGGAGGCGGCCGCCCTGCGGCAGTCGATCGAGCAGGACTATCAGCAAAGCTTCTTTGAGCTGGCAGCGTGTATGTCTCAGATTGACAACGCGCTCCAGAAGGGCCTGTGCAGCACGTCGCCCTCTATGTTTACACAGCTTGCGGGCGAGGTCTCGCGCGAGGCGGCGACCGCCCAGGCCGCGCTGGCGCGGCTGCCCGTCTCCTTTGCCGAGCTCGACCGTACGGCGAGGTTTCTTTCTCAGGCCGGGGACTACGTCTCGGCGCTTTCCCGGCTTGCCGCCGCCGGACAGCCGCTGGACGACAAGAGCCGCGAGAGCCTGCGCGCGCTCAGTGTGTCGGCCACCTCGCTCGCCGGGCAGCTCAATGAGCTGCAGGGGATTATCAACGAGGAGAATCTGAGCATTGGGGAGATCGCCAAAGCTGAGAATGTGCTTTCCAACGAAGAGAAAGGGCTGACGCTGTTCGCCGGCGCGTTTAAGGATCTCGCCCAGGAGTTTCCCGAGACGCCGTCGCTGATCTATGACGGGCCGTTCTCCGAGCATCTCGACAAGCGCGTTGCAGTGTTCCTCGAGAAGAAGCCGGAGGTCACTGCCGAGCAGGCCATGCGGAGCGCGCTGGACTTCACCGGCCTCTCGGACGGCCAGCTCGCGCTTGAAAGGGAGAACGGCGGCCGCATCCCCACGTACAGCTTTGTCGGGCGGCTCGACGGCGGCGAGCTCTCGGTGGACATCACCAAACGCGGCGGCTACGTCCTGCGCCTGTTAAACTCGCGCACGCCGGGGGAACCACAGCTCGACGCCGCGCAGGCCATCGAGAAGGCCACTGCCTTTCTGAGCGAGCGCGGCTTTTCCCACATGAAGGAAAGCTATTGGATCAACAATGAGAATGTCCTGCTCGTCAACTTCGCCTATCAGCAGGACGACGTCCTCTGCTATCCCGACCTGATCAAGGTGGGCATCGCGCTGGACACCGGAAAGGTTGTTCAGGTGGAGGCCTTTGGCTATATGATGAACCATGTCGACGAGCGGACCGTCCCCGATGCCAAGATCACGCTTGAGCAGGCCGTGCAGGCGCTTTCGAAGGACTTGACGTTTGGGGCGGCGCAGATCTGCATCGTGCCGACGGCCGGCGAGCATGAGGTGCTCTGCTATGAGCTGACGTGCACAAACGCGGACGGCATTCATGTGCTGGTCTATACCAACGTAGAAACCGGCGCGGAGGAGAAAATCCTGATTTTGATGGAGGACGAAAACGGCACACTCGCCCAGTGAGCCAACAACCCGGCGTCCAAATGACCCCCATAACCCAGCCCGCCCTTGTCCTTTTGCGGTTTTTACGCCGAGCCTTGCTGGGCGTATACCCGTAAAAGATGAAACCCAAAGGCTTTCTCGGATTCATTCCGGGAAAGCCTTTCTCTGCAAACCGCCACAGCGGTTTGATCCAACCCCCGCTTTGTCAAAGAACCAAGGGTTCTATGACAGCCTGAGGCCCTCGTCCGTCTTAACGGGCGAGGGCCTCAGGCTGCGCGCTGCATTTGTCTTGATCCGCTCTTCTTCCATGCTGTCTCTTTACTTGTTCAGTATACCTCTATTTGCGCTGCCGCGCGCCACCCTGTTGAGGTGGTTTTTTCCCTCCAATCCGGGTGGGTTTTCCGGGTTGTCCAGAATTGGGAAGCATTCTGCTTTCCCGGAACAGAAGAATCGAACTTTTTATAAACTTATCAGCCAACCCATATGCAGATTCTTTTGGATATGATATACTGTTGTACATTCTAAGGGTAAGGCTCGGTGTAACAAATGAGAAAGCTTTTAGGGCTTTGGCTGTGCGTTCTCGCCGTGCTGAGCGGCTGCACGTTTCGCAGCGGGGATGCCCTGCTGTTTCCCCCAAAGCCCATGCAATTTTATGAACAACTGAAAAAACCTCTTGCCGGTCTGCTCGGCCCGGACACCGAATACGCGCCGCCGACGTCGGGCTATAACCGCCAGAGCATCCAGTCTGTTGACCTCAACGGCGACGGCGTGCCCGAGGCGCTGGTATTTCTGCGCACCAAAACGGCCGATCAGCCGCTCAGGGTTTACATCTTCGAGCAGCAGGGTGACGAGTATGTCCAGACCGGCGTCATTGCCGGTTCGGGGGACGTCATTGACAGCGTGGACTACACCAACTTCAGCGGAAGCGGCAACATGGACATCGTCATCGGCTGGCGGATCGGCAGCGTCCTCAAGGTGCTGACCGTTCACTCCTTTGTCGGGGACGCCCCGGTGGAGCTGATGAGCGCGCACTACACCCAGTACTCCATCCTTGATCTGAACGAGAACCAAACCCCCGAGCTTGTGCTGATCAAGCTCGACGAGCAGACCATGACCGGGCGCGCAGACTTTTTTCAGTACACCGGCGGCGAATTCGCCGTCGCTTCGAGCGCGCCGCTTTCTCTCGGCGTCGAGGCCGTCCGGCGCGTCCGGCCCGGCAAGCTGATTGACGGATGTCCGGCGCTGCTTGTCACGAGCCAATATCAGGGCAAGAGCTATGTGACCGACGTGCTGGTCTGCCGCCAGCAGACCCTGGTCAATGTCTCTCTGAACATGGAAACCGGCGTGAGCGACGAGACGATTGTCCCCCTCGAGCTTTACGCCACCGATATTGACGCCGACGGCACCATAGACGTCCCGCATTTTGTTGAGCTCCCTTTCTATGACGACAGTGTCTCGACCGACACGGTCATGTACCTTGTCTGCTGGCGCGCCTATGACTCCTCCGGCCGCCTGTCCGACACGCTGACCACCTATCACAGTGTGAGCGGCGGCTGGTATCTGGTGCTGCCCGATCGCTGGCTCGGCCAGCTGACCGCTGCCCGCAGCGACAACGCCGGGCTGCGAACCACGGTGTTTGCCCTATTGCGGGAAGGCGAGGCGCCGGTTGACCTTTTGTACATCTACGTCGTTGCGCAGTCGGCGGGGTCGCCCGTCAATCCGGGCGAAAACCTTTTGATGTTTGACCGCACTGATTCCGTGATTCTGGCGGAGCTTCCGCCCGTCGCCCCCGCGCTCCTCTATGAGCAGATGTCCGAATCTGAGCTACGCAGCGCGCTTCATCTTATCCCAGCCGAATGGCTGGCGGGAGTGTGATTGGCCTATGTCAAAAAAAGTGATGGTTCTGGAGGACGAATCGAGCATTCGCAGTTTTTTGGTGATCAACCTCAAACGCGCCGGCTATGACGTCGTGGAGGCCGAGACGGGCGCCGAGGCGCTTGAGCAGGTTCAGCGCAATCCCGACATCCGAGTGGCCATCCTGGACATCATGCTGCCCGATATCGACGGCTTTGAGGTCTGCCGCCATATCCGCGCCTCGGGCTCGAATATGGGCATTATTATGCTGACCGCACGCACGCAGGAGATGGATAAGGTAACGGGACTGATGACCGGCGCCGACGACTATGTCACTAAGCCCTTTTCCCCCGCCGAGCTCACCGCGCGCGTGGACGCGCTGTACCGCCGGCTCGGCGACAGCGACGCTCCCCCCGCCAACCCTGAGATTCTTCAGAGCGGCCCGTTCACGCTCAACACGCGCAACCGCACGCTGGATAAGGGCGGGGAACGCATTAAACTGACCCAGGTGGAGTACACCATTCTGAAGATGTTTATGGATCATCCGGGCAAGGCCCTGAGCCGCGAAGAAATTATGAATCACGTCTGGGGCTGGGATTATCTGGGCGAGCTCAAGATTGTCGACGTCAACATTCGGCGGCTGCGCATTAAGATTGAGGACGACACCGCCAATCCCACGTACATTACGACGGTCTGGGGTTACGGGTACAAATGGGGAGTATGAAAAACAAAATTTTTCAGGGCATTCGCCGGCGCTGGATGATCAACAGCCTCAGCGGCTCACTGATGATTGTCGTGGTTTCTCTGGCAGCGTTTTCGGTGGCGATCAGCAACTACTACTACACCGCGACGAGGGTCGCGCTTGAGTCGCGCGCGCGCCAGACCTCGGGGTTTTTTGACCGGTATTACAACAGCAGCTACGAGTCCTATTACACCTCGGCCTACCGCTGGGCTGCCGAATTTAAGGACCGGGACAAGATTGAGCTGCAGTTTATCAACGCCTACGGCCGCCTGGAGATCACCACGGCCGGTCCGAGCACCGGCCTTGAGGCGCAGACGCCGGACGTGCAGGACGCGCTCGGCACCGCCCAGCTTGTCTCCTGGGTCGGCGAGGATCCTCTCAGCGGGGAGCGCGTGATGTCGGTGTCGGCTCCGCTTCTGTTCTCGGGCACGCAGGTCATCGGCGTCATGCGGTACATCACGAGCTTGCGGCTTGTCGACACGCAGATCATTCAGCTCATGGGCATCGCGCTGCTCGTGGGGCTTGTGTTTGTGGTGTTTGTTTCCGTGAGCAATCTCGTGTTCATCCGCGGCATTCTGCGCCCTGTTCAGGAGATCAACGAGGCGGTCAAGCACATTGCCGAGGGCCGGTACGGCACCCGAATTGACAAGGCCTATGACGATGAGATCGGCGAACTTGTGGACAACATCAACCACATGTCCAGCGAAATCTCAACGGCCGAACGCATGAAGTCCGACTTCATGTCCTCGGTTTCGCATGAGCTGCGCACGCCGCTGACGGCGCTCAACGGCTGGGGAGAGACGCTGCTGACCTCGGACTTCAACGACCCCACAGAACTGAAAAAGGGCGTCAGCATCATGCTGAAGGAGACGGTCCGCCTGACCAAGATGGTGGAGGATCTTTTGGATTTCACGCGCATGGAGGGCGGCCGGCTCAACGTTTCGCTCAGCGAGCTCAACCTGCAGGCGGAGCTTGAAGAGGTCGTGTTTATGTACATGGACTCGCTGCGTCGCGATGGCATCCGCCTGACGCTGGACGCGCCCGGCAATATCCCTCCCGTCATGGGCGACAGGGCCCGGCTGAAGCAGGTGTTTTTAAACGTGCTGGACAACGCTGTCAAACACGGCGGCGACGGCAAGGTCATTCACGTTGTGCTGCGCGCCGAGGGTGACAGGGTGATTGTCGAGGTCACCGACCACGGTCCGGGCATCCCGCCGGAGGAGCTGCCGCATGTGAAGTACAAGTTCTACAAGGGAACCAGCAAGGCGCGCGGCAGCGGGATCGGCCTGGCGGTGAGCGACGAGATCATACGCCTGCACGACGGAGTGCTTGAACTGACCAGCGAGGTCGGCCAGGGCACGACCGTGCACATTTCGCTACCCGCCCGGCCGGCGCCGCCTATGCGCGAAGAGCCCGCGGATGCGCAAGACTGATTTTGCCCCCCCGGTCGGGAGGGATTGTATTTAAAAGGGTTTTCTGATATACTTCAGAAGTTCATCCCCTCGGAAAGAAGGAGTGTCCCATGGGAAAAGACGGAGTGTTTCGTACCGCAATCGGCGGTCAGGCGTTAATTGAGGGCATCATGATGCGCGGCCCCGAAAAGACCGCTTATGTCGCGCGCACGCCCGACGGGCTGGAAGCCAAAGAAGAGCCCACCCCCGCGCCGAAAAAGAAGTTTTCCCCGGCGGGATGGCCGGTCATCCGTGGCGTTGTGGGTTTTGCGCTGTCCCTGATCGTGGGTATGCGCGCGCTGAGCTGGTCTGCCGCGTTTTTCCCCGAAGAGGAAGGCGAGCCCTCCAAATTTGAGCGCTGGCTTTACAAGACCTTCGGCTCCAAGGGCGTTGAGAAGTTCGTCACTGGCGCCGCCATGGTGTTGGGCGTTCTGCTCGCCGTCGGTCTGTTTACGTTTTTGCCCACGCTCATCGGCTCGCTGCTTGAGCCCTTCTTGGGTTCGGGCTTTTTGCGTAACCTCGCCGAGACCCTGCTCAGGGTTCTTCTGCTGCTCGGCTACATGCTGCTCGTGTCCCGTATGAAGGACATCCAGCGCGTGTTTGGTTACCATGGCGCCGAGCACAAGTCCATCGCCTGTTATGAGGCGCGCAAGCCTCTTACCGTGGAAAATGTGCGCTCGTTTTCACGCAGACACCCGCGCTGCGGCACGAGCTTTTTGCTAACGGTTGTCCTCATCAGCCTTGTGGCCTTCATGCTCGTCACGGGCTTCCACACGGTGGACAACTACTTCCTGCGTGTTCTCATTCGTCTGGCCATCTTGCCGCTCGTTGTCGGCGTCAGCTATGAGATTAACCGCTACATCGGCATGCACGACGGCCCCGTCTCGCGCTTTTTGCGCGCGCCCGGACTGTGGATGCAGGGCCTGACGACGCGTGAGCCCGATGATTCCATGATTGAGGTCGCGATCAAGGCGCTTGAAATGGTGGTTCCCGCGGAAAAGGACGCGGACGCCTGGGAACGCGGCTGACCTCATGCTGACCGTCAACGACTTGTATCTCGACGCGCGGGCGCGGCTCAGGCGCGCGGGCGTTACGATGTTTGAGCTGGAGGCGCGCGAGCTTGTGCGCGGCGCGACCGGCATGGATCGCCTCGAGACCCTGCTCCATGGCGCCAAGTACGTCCCCGACGCCGTGCAGGCCAAAGCCGAGCAGATGCTCATGGAGCGCCTCAGCGGCATGCCTCTTGCCTACATTCTGGGTCAGTGGGATTTTTGCGGCCTGACGCTGACCGTCACGCCCGATGTGCTGATTCCCCGGGACGACACAGCGCTGCTGGCCGAGCTTTCAGAACTGGCCTGCCGGGCAGCCGCCCCGCCGCCCAGGCTGCTTGACCTTTGCTGCGGCAGCGGTTGTGTGGGTCTGGCCGTTTCGGCGCGCATCGATGGCCTCGTCGCCGTGTTTTGCGACATTTCGGAGGCAGCGCTCGCCGTTGCCCGGCGCAATGGCAAGCAGCAGGCCAACACGATGAGCTTTATCCCCGCCGACGCGCTTTCCCCGGCGCCTGCGGCGCTGGGCACCTTTGACGTCATCGCCTGCAACCCGCCGTATATTCCCCTGGAGGACTGGGCGGCGCTCGATCCGAGTGTTCGCTGTTTTGAGCCCCGTCTGGCGCTTGTGGGCGGGATAGACGGGCTGGATTTTTATCGCGCGATTGCCGCGGGTTGGACCAAGGCGCTCCGTCCGGGCGGCATACTTCTGCTTGAGGTCGGCGCCGGGCAGGCTGGCGCCGTGGCCGGGCTCTTCGGGGCGGGGGCTTCGATACATGCCGACCTTGCGGGCATTGACCGGGTTGTGGCCTGGCGCAGGCCGCCTGACACAGGAAATGGAGAGATGGGACATGGATAAGCAAAAAGCGCTCGACACGGCGCTGGAGCAAATTGAAAAGCAGTTTGGCAAGGGGGCCATCATGCGCCTGGGCGGCACCGACGGGCTACAGGTCAGCAGCGTCCCCACGGGCTCGCTCGGCCTTGACCTGGCGCTGGGAATCGGCGGTGTGCCGCGCGGGCGCATTGTTGAGATCTATGGGCCGGAGTCGTCGGGCAAGACAACCCTCGCGCTGCACGTGATCGCCGAGGCCCAAAAGGCCGGCGGCGAGTGTGCGTTTATCGACGCCGAGCACGCGCTTGATCCGAGTTACGCCGCCGCCCTGGGCGTGGACATCGACTCCCTGCTCGTTTCCCAGCCGGACAACGGCGAGCAGGCCCTGGAAATCACCGACGCGCTTGTGCGCAGCGGCGCGATCGACGTGATTGTCATCGACTCGGTGGCCGCGCTTGTGCCGCGCGCCGAGCTGGCCGGCGAGATGGGCGACAGCGCGCTCGGACTGCATGCGCGCCTGATGAGCCAGGCCATGCGCAAGCTGGCGGGGTCTGTGTCCAAGACTAACACGATCACGATATTTATCAATCAGCTCCGTGAGAAAGTGGGCATTACCTTCGGCAGCCCCGAGGTCACGACCGGCGGCCGGGCGCTGAAGTTTTATGCCTCTGTGCGCATTGACGTGCGCAAAACGGAGACCATTCGCGTGGGCGGCGAGTCCATCGGCAACCACACGAGAGCGCGCATTGTCAAGAACAAGACGGCGCCTCCCTTCAAGGAGGCTGAGTTTGACATTATTTTTGGCCAGGGTATCTCCAAAGACGGAGAGCTCATAGACCTCGGCGTGCGCCTGAACCATGTGCAAAAGAGCGGCACCTGGTTCTCCATAGGCGAAACGCGCCTCGGGCAGGGGCGCGACGCCGCCAAAAACTATCTGCGGGAGAATCCCGAGCTCGCCGGCGAGCTGGAGACGCTGATCCGGCGGGACGCCCATATGCTGACCCCCAACCGCAAGCCCACGCGCCAGTTTGGTAATAAAGGCAAGGGTGTGGCCGTTTCCGCCGACGATGAAGAAACCGATAAGTAGCGCGCGGGAGGCCTGCGTCACGCTGCTTGCCCGCCGCAATTTTTCAGCACAGGCCCTGTTTGAAAAGCTGTGCGCCCGCGGCTACGATGAGGATGAGGCCGAGGACGCCGTGTCCTACTTTGTTGACCTCGGCTATGTCGACGACGCCCAGTTTGCCGCCGCGCTGAGCGCTGCCCAGGCTGCCAAGGGGTACGGCGCGCGCCGCGTTGAGCAGTTTTTGCGCGCGCACGGCGTGAGCGCTTCGATGGCCCTGGAGGCCGCCGAGATCGCCTGCGCCGATTCCGCTGGGCGCATTGACGCCCTTCTGCGGGCCAAATGCCGCGCGTCCCTCGACGCAACTGAACGCGCGCGGCTTGGCGGCATGCTGTTTCGCCGCGGCTTTGACGCCGCGGACATTCAGGCCGGGCTTAACCGGCTGATCAGTGAGGATACCGAATGAAAGTCGCAATGGTTGCGTTGGGATGCTCCAAAAACGTGATTAACGCCGAGCAAATGCTGTACCGGCTCGTTGAGGCGGGCATCGAGCTCGTTTCCGACCCCGCTGAGGCGGATCTCACCGTCGTGAACACCTGCGGCTTTATTGAAAGCGCCAAGCAGGAGAGCATTGATCAGATTCTGGAGCTTTGCGCGTCGGGCGCCAAGGTGCTGGTGTCGGGCTGTCTGGCGCAGCGCTACGGCGAGGAGATTCTTGCCGAGATGCCCGAGGTCGGCGGCATTGTCGGCTGCGGAAGCTTTGAGGACATCGTGGAGGCCGCCCGGATGGCCGCCGAGGGCCGGACCGTCTGCGCCCTGGGAAAGCTTGGCCAGGACGACCTGTCCGCGCCGCGCGTGACCACGTCGCCTCCCTACTCCGCGTATATCAAAATAGCCGAAGGCTGTGACAATCACTGCTCCTACTGCGTCATTCCGCGCCTGCGCGGCCCGTTTCGCAGTCGCACAATAGAGGACATCGCCGCGGAGGCGGCGCAGCTGGCGGCGGACGGCGTGAAAGAGCTCATCATTGTCGCGCAGGACATCACGCGCTACGGCCTTGACCTTTACGGCGAGCGCCGGCTCCCCGCGCTGCTCGATACGCTGTGCGCCATAGACGGGCTTCATTGGGTGCGGCTCCATTATCTCTACCCCGAGGAGATCGACACTGCGCTGATAAGCACGATCGCCCGGCAGCCCAAAATAGTCAAGTATCTCGACGTTCCCATTCAGCACTGCAACGACCGCGTTTTGGCCTCCATGAACCGCCGCGGCGGCAAGGCCGGGCTGACTTCGCTTTTTGCCGAGCTGCGCGCGCGCGTTCCCGGCATTGTGCTGCGCACCTCCGTGATTGTGGGCTTTCCCGGTGAGACGCAGGCTGAGTTTGACGAGCTGTGCGGCTTTTTGCGCGAGACCGGCATAGAGCGCGTGGGCGTGTTTCCCTATTCTCAGGAGGAGGATACGCCGGCGGCCGGGCTTCCGGGCCAGATTCCCGAGGATGTGAAGCTGGCACGGGCCGACATTGTTCAGGCGGTGGCGCGCGACCTTATGGACGGCCACAACCAGGCGATGCGCAGGACCATCCTGGAGGTGCTCTGCGAGGGCTATGACCAATACGCGGGGCTTTACTACGGCCGAAGCGCCGCCGATTCGCCCGACGTCGACGGCAAGGTTTTTTTCACCTCCAAGTTTGCCGTCAAGCCAGGGACCTTTGTGCGCGTGTACGTTTCCGGCGCCATGGACGGCGACCTGCTCGGACGCGCCAGAGGGGGCTGACTGTTGAAACCATCTGACCGCTTGCCCTGCCTGACGGGCCGAAGAAGAGAGGGGTTGACGCCATGACTGCGGCCAACTGGATTACCCTGAGCCGCATCGCCCTGATTCCCGTGTTTATGGTGACGCTGAGCTATGATACGCCCGTGGCTCAGATTCTTTCCCTGATTATTTTTATTTTCGCCAGTCTGACCGACGGCATTGACGGCTACGTCGCGCGCCGGTTTAATCAGGTTACGACATTCGGCAAGTTTATCGATCCGCTGGCGGATAAACTTCTGGTGACAACAGCCATTGTCTACTTCGTGCAGGACGGTCGCATGCGCGCCTGGGCAGCCGTCATCATTCTCACGCGTGAATTTGTGGTCACTTCCCTGCGCATGGTGGCCGCGTCCGAGGGGCATATTATCGCCGCCGGCCCTTCCGGAAAGATCAAAATGGTCGTACAGATCATTTGCATTTCGTTTCTGCTGACGCCGCTCTATGAGATTTCCATGGGTCCGTTTACCGCCGGGCAGGCCTCTGTGCTCCTGATGGTGGCGGTGACGGTCTGGTCCGGCATAGACTACATTGTACGGCATAAAGGGTTGATCTGGCGGCGCAAATGACCACGCGCGACATTATGTAATCTGGGTGATTTCATGTTTAACTCGATTAAGGAAGATATCCGCGCCATTATGGAGCGCGATCCGGCCGCCCGAAGCTTTTGGGAGGTCTATTTTCTCTATCCGGGCTTCAAGGCCGTGCGCGCCTATCGGCGCGCGCACAAGCACTTTATCAAGGGGCATTTTTTTCTCGCGCGTCTGATTTCAGAGCGCAGCCGCCGTAAAACCGGAATTGAGATCCATCCGGGCGCCAAGATCGGCAAAGGCCTTCTGATTGACCACGGCTCGGGCGTCGTCATTGGCGAGACCGCCGAAATCGGCGACAACTGCACCATTTATCAGGGCGTCACGCTCGGCGGCACCGGAAAGGACAGCGGCAAGCGCCATCCGACACTCGGCGACAACGTGATGATTGGCTCGGGCGCGCGCGTGCTCGGCCCGTTCAGGGTCGGCGACAACGCCAAAATCGCCGCCGGGGCAGTTGTGCTGGAGGAGGTTCCGTCCAACGCCACTGCGGTGGGCGTCCCGGCGCGGGTTGTGCGCGTCGGTGGCGTCAAGGTCAGCCAGGAGCTTGACCAGGTACACATTCCCGACCCTGTTGCCCTTGAGCTGTGTAAGCTCTCGGTGCGTCTGGAGCGCCTGGAGGCAGCCGCCGGCCCGGACTTTGTCGAGGGCGCGGCCGCGATGGAAGACCGCTGCAAAAGCCTGCAAAAATCGGAGGATCGCTCATGACGCTCTACAACACGCTGACGCGGAAAAAAGAGACCCTTCAGCCGATCACGCCCGGACACATCGGGCTGTATTGTTGCGGCCCGACGGTCTACAACTTTGCCCACATCGGCAACATGCGCACCTATCTGTTCATGGACTGGCTGCGCCGCGCGCTGCTGTCCGCCGGGCTCGAGCTTACCCATGTGATGAACATCACCGACGTCGGCCACCTTGTTTCGGACGGCGACGAGGGCGAAGACAAGATGGAAAAGGGCGCGCGCGAGCGGGGCAAGACCCCTTGGGAAATCGCCGAAGAGTACACCGAGGTGTTTATGAGGGACATCGCCTCTCTGAACATCGCCTGCCCCGAAATTGTGGCCAAGGCCACCGACCACATCCCGGAAATGCTGGAATTTGTGCAGAAGCTCGTCGAGCTCGGCTACGGCTATGAGACCTCGGACGGCATTTACTTTGACATCGGGCGCTTTCCGTCTTACGGGGAGCTGTCCCGGCTGAACCTGGAGGAGCAGCAGGCTGGGGCGCGGGTCGAGGTCAACGAGGAGAAGCGCCACCCGGCCGATTTTGCGTTGTGGAAAAAGGCCCCGCCTGAGCACATTATGCAGTGGCCGTCTCCCTGGGGACAGGGCTATCCGGGCTGGCATATCGAGTGTTCGGCCATGTCCAAGAAGTATTTGGGCGAGCTTTTCGACATCCACACGGGCGGCGTTGACCACATCCCTGTTCACCATGAAAACGAAATTGCCCAGAGCGAGGCCCTGCTGGGTCACAAAGCGGTGAACACCTGGATGCACGGTGAGTTCATGCTGGTGGACGGCGGCAAGATGTCCAAGAGCCTGAAAAACGCCTACCTGCTCTCTGATCTGAAGGAGCGCGGCTTCACACCGATGCACTTTCGTTTTTTCTGCGCCAACGCCCACTACCGCAACAAGCTCAATTTTACCTGGGACGCGCTGGCGGGAGCCAGGACTGCGTACAATCGTTTGCTTGCCGCCGTGCAGGCCCATAAGGACGGCACGGACAGGCCCGGCAAGGACGCGCTTACCGCTTTCCATGACGAGTTTTACGAAGCGGTCTATGACGACATCAACATCCCCAAGGCGCTCGGCATTCTCTGGAACGCCGTCCGCACGCCGATCAGGAGCCATGAAATCTACGATTTGGCCCTGTCTCTGGACGCGATCCTTGGGCTTTCGTTGGGCGAGTCCCCCGAGATCGAAGCACCCGAGCTGGACACCGGCATTGAAGAATTGATCGCGCGCCGCCAGGCTGCCCGCGCCGCGAAGGATTTTGCCGAGGCCGACCGCATCCGCGACGCGCTCCGGGACATGGGCGTCACGCTGGAGGACACGAAAGAAGGGGTCAAGTGGAAAAAGTGTTGATGGTCATTGACGGCAACAGTTTGATCAACAGGGCCTATTATGGTGTGAAACCCCTCTCTACCAGAGAGGGGCTTCCCACACATGCGGTCTTTGGGTTTCTCAGCATTCTGCGCAGGCTGCTGGAGGACCATAAGCCCGACATGCTGTGCGTGGCGTTTGACCTGCCCGCTCCCACGCACCGCCACCAGATGTACAGCGGCTACAAGGCCACGCGCAAGGGCATGCCCGAGGATCTGGCCGTACAGATGCCATTGCTGAAGGACGTTCTGGCGGCGCTCAACATCCCCGTATACGCTGTGGAAGGCATTGAGGCGGACGACCTGCTGGGCGTGTTTTCCCGCCGCTGCGCCGAGGACGGGGTGCGCTGCGCGCTGGTCACCGGCGACCGGGACAGCTTTCAGCTCATTGACGAACTGGTCAGCGTCCTCCACGTCGGAAACCGCGAGACGAAAAAATACACCCCCGAAACCATTGACGAGGTCTATGCCCTCAAGCCCTCTCAGCTCATCGATCTTAAGGCACTGATGGGCGACAGTTCGGACAACATTCCGGGCGTTGCCGGCGTCGGCGAGAAGACGGCGCTTGACCTCATGCACAAGTACGGAAGTCTGGACGGCGTGTACGCGCACTTGGACGACATTCCCGGCAAGCTGCATGAAAAGCTGGAGAACGGCAGGGAGTCTGCCTACCTGTCCAAGACGCTGGCCACCATTTTGCGGGAGTATCCGGTTGACTTTACGCCCAGTCAGAACATCAGGCGCTGCGCGGACGCCCCGGCGCTGCGCGAACAGTTTACGCGTCTTGAGTTTATGCGCCTTTTCAATCAGTGGATGCCTGAAACGCAGCAGGAGCTCCGCCTGCCCGGCGAGCCCCAAACTCTGCCCGACGGCGTGGGGCGCGGCGTCAAGGCCGCGTGGCGGGCCGATCTGGACGCCGGACGGCCTCTTGCACCCTGTAAATACGATGTCGACATTGCCGCGTGGCTGCTCCAATCCCCTGAGGAGGACTGGCGTAATATGGAGGCCCGGCTTCACGAGTTGGGGCTCTGGCCGCTGTTTACCGAGGTGGAGATGCCACTGTGCGAGGTGCTTGCGCACATGGAGCATCTCGGCATCAAGGTCGACCGGGCAGCCCTGGAGACCTACGGCGCCGACCTCAGCGAGCGCATGACGCTGGCCGAGGCCGAAGTGTTTGCGCAGGCAGGCGGCGAGCTGAACATCAACTCGCCCAAACAGCTCGGAGAGCTCTTGTTTGAAAAGCTCAGGCTGCCGCACGGCAAAAAGACCAAGACGGGCTGGTCGACCGACGCCGATACGCTTCAGCGCCTGCGCCACCTGAGCCCTGTTGTGGACGCCGTGCTGGCTTACCGCGGCCTTGCCAAGCTGAAGTCCACCTACGCGGATGGGCTTCTGAAGGTCATGGACGAAAAAGACCGCATCCACTCGACGTTCCAGATGACCGCAACCATCACGGGCAGGCTCAGCTCAACCGATCCCAACCTGCAAAACATCCCCGTGCGCAGCGAACTGGGCGGAAAGCTGCGTGAAATGTTCATCCCCACCGAACCGGACTGGATTCTCGTCGACGCCGACTACTCTCAGATTGAGCTTCGCGTGCTGGCCCACATCGCCGACGACAGGGCAATGAAAGACGCGTTCCGCCGCGGCGACGACATCCACTCAGTCACGGCGGCGCAGGTTTTCGGCGTTTCCCTTGAGGAGGTCACGCCGCTCATGCGCCGGCACGCCAAGGCTGTAAACTTCGGCATCGTGTACGGCATTTCGGCCTTTTCGCTGGCCGAGGATATTGACGTCTCCGTGGCCGAGGCCAAGCGGTATATCGACAGTTATCTTGAGCGCTACAGCGGCGTGCGCGCGTATATGAAAGACATAGTGGACAAGGCCAAGCGTGACGGCTACGTCACCACGCTCTTTGGCCGGCGGCGCGCGCTGCCCGAGCTGACGAGCGCCAACTTCAACCTGCGCTCGTTCGGCGAGCGCGCCGCGCTCAACACCCCCATTCAGGGCACGGCGGCCGACATCATCAAGATGGCCATGATCGCCGTGGCGGGGCGCCTTCGCAAGGAACGCCTGCAGGCCAGACTGCTGCTTCAGGTGCACGACGAGCTGATCGTCGAGTGCCCGGACTCCGAGGGCTCTTATGTTCAGACGCTTCTGCGGCAGGAAATGGAGCAGGTTTATCTGCTGGATCCGCCGCTTGTGGCAGAGGCGCACACGGGCAAAAGCTGGGCTGACGCCAAATGATTTTTCCTGAGGTGTATGAAACTTGACTGTTTTATTTGTTTGCACCGGCAACACCTGCCGCAGTCCGATGGCTGAGGCCATTTGCCGGGTACGCCACCCCGACTGGGTTGTTCGCTCGGCCGGGCTGTCGGTCTCGGGCGCGCTTCCCGCCTCGTCAAACGCGCAGGATGCCGTCAGGCGCTATGGCGGAGACCTCTCCCTGCACAGATCCCGCCGACTTGAGGCGACAGACTGCGAACGCTGCGACGTCATCGTCCCGATGACGGGCGCGCACGCGGCGCTTTTGCGCGGGCTCTATCCCGAGTGGTCGGACAAGCTCCGGCCGCTCTTTGACGTTGAAGACCCCTTCGGTGAGGACGCCGAGGTCTATGCGCGCTGCGCCGAACGCATATCCGCGCTGGTGGACGCCCTATGACCATCCTTCCCGCGCAGTTTTCCCATATTGACCGGCTGGCCGAGCTGGAGGCGCTTTGCTTTTCCATGCCCTGGTCGCGCGCGATGCTCGAGGCCGAGCTGTCGAGCTCCATCGGCTTTTACGTTGCCGCCGAACTGGACGCGGTTGTGGCGGGATACGCCGGGATGCAGGTGATCGCGCCCGAGGGGTATATCACCAACGTCGCTGTCGATCCGCTCTTCCGGCGCAGGGGCGTGGGCGACGCGCTTCTCCGCGCGCTGATCGAGCGCGCCAAAACCCTCAACCTTGCGCTGCTCACGCTTGAGGTCAGGCAGAGCAACCTGTCGGCGCAGAGCCTGTACGCAAAGCACGGGTTCGCTGTCGTAGGGTTACGGCCCTTTTATTATGAAAAACCGAGGGAGAACGCGCTGCTGATGACGCTGACCTTGGACGGGGGACTTTGGAATGAACATTCTGGCCTTTGAGAGTTCCTGTGACGAGACCGCCGTGGCCGTTGTGCGCGACGGCCGGGAGGTGCTGTGCTCCTTTGTCGCGTCTCAGGTTGACTTGCATGCCGTCTACGGCGGCGTCGTTCCCGAGGTGGCCTCCCGCAAGCATGTGGAGGCCATTGGCCCGCTGACGCGCAGCGCGCTGGAGGCCATCGGCACAGCGCCGCTGGACGCCGTCGCGGCTACGGCAGCACCCGGGCTGATCGGCGCGCTTCTCGTGGGCGTCAACTTTGCCAAGGCGTTCGCGCTGGCGCGCGGGCTGCCGTTTATTCCCGTGCATCATATCCGCGCGCACATCGCCGGCGCCTATCTGACCCATCCTGATCTCACCCCTCCCTTTTTGGCGCTGGTGGTCTCGGGCGGGCACACTCTCTTGATGAATGTGCGCGACTACACCAACATGGACGTGATGGGCTCGACGGTTGACGACGCCGCCGGGGAGTCGTTTGACAAGGTCGCGCGTGTTCTCGGTCTGGGCTATCCCGGCGGCCCGGCGCTGAGCCGGCTTGCCGAGCGCGGTGATAACAGTTTGTATAGTCTCCCGCGCGCCATGGCCGGGCAACTCGACATGAGCTTCTCAGGGCTGAAAACCGCGGTGCTGCAACAGGTACACAACGCAGCTCAGCGCGGGAGCCCCGTTGACTCGGCCTCTATGGCAGCCAGTTTTGAGCGAGCCGTATGCGACACCCTTGTCGTGCGCGCCCGTCAGGCCTTTGATGAGCTCGGCGCGCATGCACTTGTCCTGGCCGGCGGGGTCGCCGCCAACCGTTCGCTCAGGGCTGCGCTGGCCGCCGAATTTGGCGAGGCGCTGCGTATCCCTTTATGGGAGTATTGCGGGGACAACGCGGCCATGGTGGGCAGCCAGGCCTACTATGAAGCGCTGGCTGGACATACGGCCTCCATGCGCTGTAACGCCCGCGCCACCGCCGATCCTTCGCGTCCTTGGGAAGCATTATGACAACTCAGCAAGAGCAAAAGGAAACGGGCGAAATTCAGTTGTACGGACTTCCATCTTTTCCCAATACTAGTTTTTTTCCTTTGACCGCAGGCATTTCACCGTGTGGATAACCTGGTGGAAATTGTGAATAACTGTACGTTATAAAAAATTATCTTACGCATTATGTCGACTTTAGATGGAATTTTTCTTGACTTCCGAAAAAGACTGTGGATGACTTTTGGCTATATTTTCCCCGTTTTTTTCCTTGTTTTTTAATGATGGTCAGACTGGTCATCCTCCGTGTTTAACGCAAAGTGCGCTAAGGTTCTTTGACACAACAACAAAGTCCCGGCAGTGAAAATATTCACTGCCGGGACTTTGTTGTGTCGGCGCCGACCTATCTTCCCGGGCCGTCTCCAGCCAAGTATTTTCGGCGTAAGCGAGCTTAACTTCCGTGTTCGGAATGGGAACGGGTGGGCCCTCGCCACCATTGACACCGACTGCAGGGATCACACCCTGAAGACTGAATAAAGGGGAATGATTAGTGGACAGAGGAAAAAAGTGAATGCCCGCATTTGTAGTAAGTCAAGCCCTCGGCTTATTAGTACCGGTCAGCTGAACACATTACTGTGCTTACACTTCCGGCCTATCAACCAGATGGTCTTTCTGGAGCCTTACCACCTTAATGGTGTGGGAGATCTCATCTTAGGGGGGGCTTCACGCTTAGATGCCTTCAGCGTTTATCCCGTCCGTACTTTAGCTACCCAGCTGTGCCCTTGGCAGGACAACTGGTGCACCAGAGGTACGTCCATCCCGGTCCTCTCGTACTAAGGACAGCTCCCTTCAAATCTCCGACGCCCGCAATAGATAGGGACCGAACTGTCTTACGACGTTCTGAACCCAGC
>JAVBOR010000059.1:0-33174 GCA_031550325.1 Oscillospiraceae bacterium | reverse complement strand
GCTGGACTGGTTGAGCGCAAAGCATGGAAACAAGTGACTTTCACGGATTCACTCCGGGAAAGTCACCCAATGCGCGTCTTCACAAAGACGCGTTCCTGCTCCCGTTTGTAGACAAATCGAAGGTTTGTCTACAGTCTCAGCTGCGCGGAGAACGCGCGGCGGGTGCTTTCGTGGTGAATGAAGCGCGGCCAAATCTTTCATTTTCGGCCAAACCATTTTTGGGGCGTCTGACCGCGCAGCCGGGTTCGGCGCGCAAAATTTTTTGGTTCTATTGACACTGTCTCTCTTCTTGATGTATACTCTATAGGCGTGAACAAAGGTGTTCATCAGATTGTGAAAGCCCAGGTGATCAACCTTGCGGCTTGCGCTTTTTGATGGGCGCTTTTTTGTTCGTCGGGGGCAGTCAAGGTCATACGAGAGAAAGGCAGTGAAAAAGATGAAAGAGACTCTGCTGTACGAGGGAAAGGCAAAATGCCTGTATTCGACAAGCGATCCGGATCTTTATGTGATGGAGTACAAGGACGATGTGACGGCGGGAAACGGCGCTAAAAAGGACAATATCGCGGGCAAAGGGGAGCTTAACTGCGCCATTTGCAATGTGATTTATGAGATGCTCGCGCAAAACGGCGTTCCCACGCATCTGGTAAAGCCCCTGGACAATCTGAACATTTTGGTGCGGCGCGTGGAGATTGTTCCGCTCGAGGTGATTGTGCGCAACGTCGCCGCGGGCAGCTTTTCCAAGCGGTTTGGCGTGGAAGAGGGATCACCTCTGAGGATGCCGATTTTGGAGTACTGCCTCAAGGACGACGCGCTGGGCGATCCGCCGCTCAACGACATGCAGATCCTGGCGCTTGATCTGGCGACAAAAGAAGAACTCAGCGAGATCGCCGCGCAGACCATGCGCGTGAACGAGCTGCTGATCCCGTTTTTTGCCAAAAGCGGGATGCGCCTGATTGACTTTAAAATTGAGTTCGGCCGCACGCCCGACGGTAAGATCCTGCTCGCCGACGAGATCACCCCGGACTCCTGCCGCCTGTGGGACGCCGAGACGGGCGCGAAGCTGGACAAGGATCTTTTCCGGCGCGGACTGGGCAATATCCTGGACGCCTATCAGGAGGTTTTGCGGAGAGTGACGCTGTGATGAGCGATGTCTATCAAAGCCCGCTGGGCAAGCGCTATGCCAGCGACGCGATGCTCAGGATTTTTTCCGACGATATGAAGTTCTCCACATGGCGCAGGCTGTGGATCGCGCTGGCCGAGAGCGAGCAGGCGCTTGGGCTGCCCATCACAGACGAGCAGCTTGCGCAGATGCGCGCCCATGTGGACGACATCAACTATGAGGTCGCCGACCGGCGCGAGCGCGAGACGCGGCACGACGTCATGGCCCATATCTACGCCTACGGCCAGCAGTGCCCGGCCGCCAAGGGCATTCTGCACCTTGGCGCCACCTCGTGCTATGTGTGCGACAACACCGACATCATTGTCATGAAGCTCGGCCTTGAGCAGGTCAAGGCGCTTTTGATCGGCGTGATCGACGCGCTGAGCGTCTTTGCCGAGCGCTATAAGGCCCAGCCGACGCTGGCGTATACGCACTTTCAGCCCGCCCAGCCGACTACCGTCGGCAAGCGCGCCTGTCTCTGGCTGCACGATTTGCTGCTTGATCTGGAGCAGCTCGACTTCACCCTGTCGGGGCTGAAGCTGCTCGGCTGCAAGGGCACAACCGGAACCTGCGCAAGCTTTTTGACGCTTTTTCACGGCGACGCCGAGAAGGTGTATACGCTTGAGCGCATGATCGCCGAGAAGATGGGGTTTTCCCAGGTGTATCCGGTGAGCGGACAAACCTATTCGCGCAAGGTCGACGCGCAGGTGCTGGCGGTGCTCAGCGGCATCGCGCAAAGCGCCGCGAAGTTCTCAAACGACATCCGGCTGCTTTCCCATCTGAAAGAGTTCGACGAACCGTTCGGCTCGCAGCAGGTGGGCTCTTCGGCCATGGCCTATAAGCGCAATCCCATGCGCAGTGAGCGCATGGCCTCGCTTTCGCGCTATGTCGTCGTCAGCGCGCTCAACCCCGCGCTGACCGAGGCCGGGCAGTGGTTTGAACGCACGCTGGACGACTCCGCCAATCGGCGCATCAGCATTCCTGAGGCGTTTTTGAGCGTTGATGCCATTTTGTCGCTGTACCAAAACGTCGTCTACGGCGGCACGGTGTACCCTAAGATGATGGAGCGGCATCTTGGTGAGGAACTGCCGTTTATGGCGACCGAAAACATTCTCATGCGCTGCGTGGAAAACGGCGGCGACAGGCAGGAGCTGCATGAAGCCATTCGGCACCACTCGGTTGGGGCAGCCGAGCAGATCAAGCTCCACGGCAGGCCCAACGACCTGCTCGACCGTATCGCGGCCGACCCCTTGTTTGGCCTGTCGCGTGAAGAGCTGGACACATTGATGGATTTTGAGCAGTATACCGGACTGGCGGAGCAGCAGTGCGAACTGTTTTTGCGCACCGTTGTTCGCCCGACGCTTGACGCAAGCGCGCAAGTCCGCATTCCCGAGCCGGACATCCACGTGTGAGGACGTCCGGCGGCGGGGCAGGCCGCAAAACACAGTTTATGGGGGAATGAAGCGTGGAAACAGCAGCATATTTAGTGCTGGAGAACGGAAAAGTATTTAAAGGGAAGTCCTTCGGCGCCGTGGGCGAAGTGATGGGGGAAACGGTCTTTACCACGTCGATGACCGGATATCTGGAGACGCTGACCGACCGGAGCTTTTTCGGCCAGCTTGTCGTGCAAACTTTTCCGCTTATCGGAAACTATGGCGTGATCCCTGCGGACTTTGAAAGTGACAACACGTTATTATCGGCGTATATTGTCAAAGACTGGTGCCGGGAACCCTCGAACTTTCGCAGTGAGGGCGATCTCGACGCTTTTTTAAAGGCGCGGGGCGTCGTGGGCCTGTACGACATTGACACGCGGGCGCTGACAAAGCTGATCCGCGAGGCCGGCGTCATGAACGGCGCGGTCACGGCCGATCCCGCGGCGGTGGATCTGGGTGCGCTCGGGCGATACAGGGCGCACGACCTCGTGCGCTCAAGCTCCACGAAAGAGCCTTACCATCTCTCCGCCGAGAACGCCCGCCGCAAGGTCTGCGTGCTGGACTTCGGGCTAAAGCAGAATATTCTGCGTGAGCTGATCAAGCGCGGCTGCGACGTGACGGTGCTTCCGGGACATAGCGCACCGGAGGATATTCTGCGTCTCGCGCCCGACGGCATTGTGCTCACCAACGGCCCTGGCGACCCCAAGGACAACCCCGACATTATTAAGAACCTGCAGGCGCTTCTCAAGGCGGGCGTTCCGCTCTTTGGCATCTGTCTGGGACATCTGCTTCTGGCGCTTGCTGCCGGGTTTGACACCGTCAAGCTCAAATACGGGCATCGCGGCGAAAACCAGCCTGTAAAGGATCTTTTGACGGGGCGCGTGTATATCACAAGCCAGAATCACGGCTATACGGTTGTGCCGGAGAGCGTCTCTCCCCAAAGCGCCGCCGAGCTGTTCCGAAACGTCAACGACGGCACGTGCGAAGGCCTGCGCTATACCTGCGCCAACGCGCTGACGGTGCAGTTCCACCCCGAGGCCTGCGGCGGCCCGAGAGACACTGAGTTTTTGTTTGACCGGTTTATCCAGATGATGGAGGGAACAACACATGCCGCTCAATAAGGAGATTAAACGGGTTTTGGTCATTGGCTCAGGACCGATTGTCATCGGGCAGGCTGCCGAGTTTGACTACGCCGGCACACAGGCGTGCCGGGCGCTTCGCGAAGACGGGATTGAAATCGTGCTGGTCAACTCAAACCCTGCGACCATCATGACCGACAACGCGATGGCCGACATGATTTATATTGAACCGCTGACATTGACCACGCTCAAGCGCATCATTGAAAAGGAAAAGCCGGACAGCATTCTCTCCGGTCTGGGCGGTCAGACCGGGCTCACGCTGTCCATGCAGCTGGCCAAAGAGGGCTTTTTGGAAAAGCACCATGTAAGGCTGCTGGGCGCGTCCCCGGAGACCATTGACAAGGCCGAGGATCGGCAGGTCTTCAAGGACACGATGGAGGCGATCGGACAGCCCTGCATCCCCTCCAAGGTCGTCATCGACACGCACAGCGCGGTTTTGTTCGCCGAGGAGATCGGCTATCCCGTCATCGTCCGTCCGGCGTTCACCCTTGGCGGCACGGGCGGCGGCATTGTGCAGGATAAGGCCGAGCTTCTGGAGGTCGCGCGCAACGGTCTGCAGCTTTCGCCGATTCATCAGGTGCTGATTGAAAAGTGTATTTCAGGCTGGAAAGAGATTGAGTTTGAGGTCATCCGGGACGGCCATGGCAACGCCATTACGGTCTGCTCGATGGAGAACCTTGACCCTGTCGGCATCCACACCGGCGACAGCATCGTCATCGCCCCGGCAGTAACGCTCTCGGACAAGGAGTACCAGATGCTGCGCACGGCGGCGCTCGACATCGTTGAGGCCCTGGGTGTCGAGGGCGGCTGCAACTGCCAGTTCGCGCTGGACGTGGCCTCTTTTGAGTACGCGGTGATTGAGGTAAACCCCCGCGTCTCGCGCTCGTCGGCCCTGGCCTCCAAGGCCACCGGATACCCCATCGCCAAGGTTGCCACTAAAATTGCCATCGGCTATACGCTCGACGAGATTGTCAACGCGGTCACAGGCAAAACATACGCCGCGTTTGAGCCGTCCATTGACTATGTGGCGGTGAAGTTTCCCAAGTGGCCGTTTGACAAGTTCGTGTACGCGCGCCGCGAGCTCGGCACCCAGATGAAGGCCACGGGCGAGGTCATGGCCATTGCCGACTCGTTTGAAATGGCGCTGATGAAGGCCGTGCGCGGCGCGGAGCTCGGCGTGGACAGCCTGTCGCTTCCCAAGCTGGCGCAGTACACCGAGGGGGAGCTCATGGACATCATGGCGCAGACGACCGACGAGCGCATTTTCGTCGTGTTTGAGGCGCTTTGTCGCGGGATTTCGGTGGAAACGATCTACGAGACCACGATGATTGACCGCTGGTTTTTGCACAAGCTGCTGCATCTTGTGTCCTTCGAGCGCGGGCTGCGCGCCGAGGGACTGTCGCAGGAGACGTATATCGATGGCAAGCGCCTGGGATATCCCGACGCTGCGCTGCGGCGCATCAGCGGCTGTGAATTGCCGTGCGGCATCTCGCCGACCTATCGGATGGTGGACACCTGCGCCGGGGAGTTTGCCGCGACGACGCCGTATTTTTATGCCACGTTCGACACGCCGGAGCGCGGCGGGGAAAACGAGGCCTGCCAGTTTATCGGAAACACCGGCAAGGAGACCGTGGTCGTGCTGGGCTCAGGGCCGATCCGAATCGGACAGGGCATCGAGTTTGACTACGCCAGCGTCCACTGCGTCCGCGCGCTGAAAAACCTGGGGTATGAGGTTGTGATCATCAACAACAACCCCGAGACGGTTTCGACCGATTTTGACACGGCCGACCGGCTCTACTTCGAGCCTCTCACGGCCGAGGACGTTCTGCACGTCATCGAGCTCGAGAAGCCGATTGGCGTTGTGGCGGCGTTTGGCGGCGGAACGGCTATCAAGCTGGCCAAGGTCCTCCATCAACACGGCGTGCGCATGATCGGAACCTCGGCCGACGGCATCGACATGGCCGAGGACCGCGAGCGCTTCGACGCGATTTTGGAGGAGCTGGACATCAAGCGTCCCCGCGGGGACACGGTTTTGAACGTAGAGCAGGCGCTTGAGGTCGCGAACAGGCTGGACTATCCTGTTTTGCTCCGGCCCTCTTATGTGCTGGGCGGGCAGAACATGATCATTGCTTTTAACGACGAGGACGTTCTGGAGTATATGGACATCATTCTGCGCCAGAGCGGCGACAACCCGGTTCTCATCGATCAGTATGTCGGCGGCATTGAGATTGAGGTCGACGCCATATGTGACGGCGAGGATATATTGATCCCCGGCATCATGGAGCATATTGAACGCACGGGCATTCACTCGGGGGACAGCATTTCGGTCTATCCGGCGATGCACATCGACGACGCCTTTGCCGAACGCGTTCTCGAAACCACAAAAAAGCTCTGCCTGGCCATCGGCGCCGTCGGGCTGGTGAATTTGCAGTATATTATCAAGAACGACGATTTGTTCATCATCGAGATGAACCCGCGCGCCTCGCGCACCGTGCCGTACCTGAGCAAGGTCACGGGTGTGCCGATGTGCGAGCTGGCCACGCGGGTCAGCCTGGGTGAAAAGCTCACAGACTTTACATTTGGGAGCGGGCTTTATAAGATCTCCCCCTATACCGCCGTCAAGGTTCCGGTGTTCTCGTTTGAAAAACTGACCGACGTGGACACCCAGCTTGGCCCGGAAATGAAGTCGACGGGCGAGGTGCTCGGCATGGGCAAGAACCTGGAGGAAGCGCTTTACAAGGGGCTGACCGCCGCGGGATACAAGATGCTGAAAAAGAGCGGCGTTTTTCTCACCGTGCGCGACGGCGACAAAAACGAAATTGCCGATATCGCCAAGAAGTTTGACAAGCTGGGCTTTTCGCTCTACGCCACAAAGGGTACGGCGGCTGTTCTGGAGCGCGTTGGGCTGGCCGTGACGCTGGTCAACAAGATCAGCGAGGATGATCGCGAGAACACAATGACGCTGCTGGAGGGCGGCAAGATCGGCTATATTCTGTCCACCTCGGCCAAAGGCCGCGACCCCGCACGCGACGACGTGAAGATCAGACGCAAGGCCAGCCTGCTCGGCATCCCCTGCCTGACCTCGCTCGACACCGCCGGCGCCGTGGCGGACAGCCTGATGAGCCGTTACAGCGAGATCAACACCGAGCTTGTCGACATCAACCAGCTGCGCCCTCAAAAACAGCTGCTGAAGTTTGTGAAGATGCAGGGCTGCGGGAACGACTATATTTATCTGGACTGCTTTGACCAGCAGGTCAACTCCCCCGAGTCGCTGTCCATCTTCCTCTCCGACCGGCATTTCGGCGTGGGCGGAGACGGCGTGGTGATGATTTGCCGCTCGGACGTCGCCGACGCGAAGATGCGCATGTTCAACCTGGACGGCAGCGAGGGGCGGATGTGCGGCAACGCCATTCGCTGTGTAGGCAAATACCTTTACGACAACGCGATTGTCTCCAAGCAGAACATGCTCATTGAAACGCTCAGCGGCATCAAGCAGCTCAGGCTGTTTGTCCGAAACAACCTGGTGTCGCGGGTGACCGTCGACATGGGGAAGGCCGAGCTCAGGGCGTCGCTTGTCCCGGTCAGCATTGACGCCGAGCGGGTGGTCAACTATCCCCTTTGCATGGAGGACGAGACCTTTCACATCACATGCGTTTCCATGGGCAACCCGCACTGCGTGGTGTTTTGTGAGGACGAGGCCCGGTTCGATCTGCCGGTCATCGGCCCTAAATTTGAGATGAACCCCCTGTTCCCCGAGCGCGTGAACACAGAATTTGTGCGGGTGATTGACGACCACACCCTGAAGATGCGCGTCTGGGAGCGCGGCAGCGGCGAGACGCTCGCCTGCGGCACCGGCGCGTGCGCGGCTGTCTGTGCGGCGGTGCTCAATGGTTACTGCCGCAAGGATGAGGATGTCCGCGTCATTCTGCTCGGCGGGGAGCTTACCATTCGGGTTACCGAAGAGCGGGTGCTGATGACCGGAGCCGCCGAAAAGGTCTTCGAGGGAGTGGTGGAGATTTGAGGAATTTTGACTTTGAGCTCGCCTCCCGCGTGGAGTTTATTCAGAAAGTGCTCAGGGAAAGCGGCTGCACCGGCCTTGTCTTTGGAAACAGCGGCGGAAAGGACAGCGCGCTGGCCGGCATTTTATGCAAAAAGGCCTGCGCCGACACCGTGGGCATCATCATGCCCTGCGGGTCGCAGCGCAACTACCGCGAGGACACGGTCGACGCGCTGGCCATCGCGCTGCAATACGCCATTGACAGCCGGACAGTGGATTTGACCGCCGCGCGCGACCAGCTTTTGCAGACCCTGGGGCGGGAGACAGGGCTAAGCCCAGAGGCTGCCGCCAACCTTGCGCCCCGGCTGCGCATGACGGCGCTTTACGCCATCGCAGCGAGTGAGCGCCGCCTTGTGGTGGGCACGGGAAACCGCAGCGAGCTGTACTTGGGGTATTTTACCAAGTGGGGGGACGGCGGCTGTGACCTGAACCCTATCGCCGATCTGACGGCCACCGAGGTCTTGGAGTTTTTGGGTTATCTGAACGCGCCGAAGAATGTTTTATTGAAGCCGCCGTCGGCCGGACTGTTTGACGGCCAGACCGATGAGCAGGAGCTGGGGGTCACTTATGCCGCCATTGACGGATTCTTACTGGATGGCGCCGCCAATGAGCGCGACAGGGCGGTCATTGACCGCCACCACGCTGTGAGCGAACACAAACGCCATATGCCGCTGATCTATGGAGGGTCATTATGAAGGTGAATCCTAACTACGCCAATCTGCAGGACAGCTATTTGTTTTCCGGGATCAGGCGCCGCATCAAAGCTTTTTTGGATGTGAATCCCGAGGCAAAGCTCATCCGGCTGGGGGTCGGCGACGTCACGCGCCCGCTGCCGCCCGCCGTGGTGGAGGCCTTGAGCGCCGCGTCACAGGAGATGGGCGACGCCGCGACATTCCGCGGCTACGGGGAAGAGCAGGGATGCGTATTTTTGCGCAGCGCCATTGCCGGCTATTACGCGAAAAAGGGCGTTACCCTGGATGAGACCGAGATCTTTATCAGTGACGGCGCCAAAAGCGATCTGGCCAACATTCTGGACATTTTCAGCGAAAGCAACACCGTGGCTGTGCCGGATCCCGTATACCCGGTCTACGTTGACACAAACATCATGGCGGGCAGGCGGCTTGTCTATCTGCGCGGAACGCCCGAAAACGGCTTTTTGCCGACGCCGCCTGTTGACCTGGACGCCGACATCGTGTATCTCTGCACGCCGAACAACCCCACGGGGGCCGTGTATACCAAAGAGCTTCTCAAAGAGTATGTCGACTATGCCATCAGGCGCGACGCCGTTTTGCTCGTCGATGCGGCCTACGAGGCCTTTGTGCGCGACCCCGGTCTGCCCACGAGCATCTATGAGATTGAGGGCGCCAAGCAGTGCGCCATTGAGCTCAGCTCGCTGTCCAAGACGGCGGGATTCACCGGAACGCGCTGCGGGTACACCGTTGTCCCGCAAGAGCTTATGCGCGAGGGCGTTTCGCTGAACAAATACTGGCTGCGGCGGCAAACCACCAAGTTTAACGGCGTTTCCTATGTCATCCAGCGCGGGGCCGAGGCCGTGTTTTCCGAGACGGGCTACGCGCAGGCCATGGAGAACGTCGACTATTACCTGGAAAACGCCGCGCTCCTGCGCGAAGGCCTGTCAAAGCTTGGCATCTGGTTTGTCGGAGGACAGAACTCCCCCTACGTTTGGCTGAAATGTCCCGACGGACTGTCCTCCTGGGAGTATTTTGACAAGCTGCTCAACGAGGTGCATGTTGTCGGCACGCCCGGCGCGGGATTCGGGCAGGGCGGCGAAGGGTTTTTCCGCCTGACGGCGTTTGGAAAGAGAGAGGACGTCGAGGAGGCCATGCAGCGCCTGAGTACGCTGAGGCAATAGGCTGCCAAAGAACCAAAGGTTATTTAGCAAAGCGAGAGAAAGACCATGTCTTTGCGAAGACGGATTCATTCCGGGGAAGCCTTTCTTTACGCGTCTTCACAAAGACGCGACACTGTCCACGCTTTGTCAAAGAACCAAAGGTTTTTTGACAGCCTGAGCCATTCCCGGAGTGAATCCGGGAATGGCTATTATTTGCCTTTTTCAAGGTTCAGTCCGGCAGGGACTTGCCGTCTGGTGCGTCAGACTTTATGAGAAACTCGAAAAGGGACGGGGACGCGAGAGGGCTTTTATGCCAGCTGAAACGAGCTGGTTTCAGGGAAAGCGGACTTCGGGGAAGGGCCGTTCAAAAGAATTATTCTGCGGTGGGAAGATCATACTATACTGGCGGCGGTGAAAGCCAGGATTCTAATTTTGCCGTGCCGCGCGGTCAATAAGCCACAAGGGACGCGGGCCGGAGGACAAAACGACATGGACGAAAAACGAGCGCTCTTTCAGGACATGGACGCGCACATCTGCCGGGACGAGAGGCCGTCTCAGTATATGGAGGCGCTTGATTTCGGCTCGGCGCCGGCGTCTATGCGCCCGTTTAACATACTGTCAGGACTGAAAAAGGTCGGGCAGTCGCCGATTCACCACCCTGAGGGCAACGTCTGGAACCACACGATGTTGGTGCTGGACGAGGCTGCAAAGCGGAGAGGCAGGGCGGGCGACAGCCGGGTGTTTATGTGGGCGGCGCTGCTGCATGACGTCGGAAAGGCCGTGGCGACGAGGTACCGCAAAGGAAAAATCACCGCCTATGATCACGACAAGGAGGGCGCGGTTTTGGCGCGGGAATTTCTGAAAGAGTTTGAGCCGGAGTCGGTTTGCTCGAAGGTGGCAGCGCTTGTGCGCTGGCACATGCAGATTCTGTACGTCACCAAATCCGAGCGGTTCTCCGAGCTGGAGGCGATGAGACGAGAGGTCGACGTCCATGATATCGCGCTGCTGGGCCTGTGCGACCGCCTTGGCCGCACAGGCGCGGACAGACGTGCGGAAGAGAGAGTAATCCTGGATTTTTTGAGAAAGGCGGATGGCAATGAGTGAAAAAATCAGGCTGGGCGTAATTGGCCTGGGGATGGCTTGGGACAGGCTTCACTGGCCCGCGCTACAGAAGCTGACCGACAAATATGAGATCGGGGCGGTCTGCAACAAAACCCTTGACAAGGCGCAGGGCTTTGCGGACGCGACCGGGCTGCCCGGTGACCGCGTATACGCTGATTACCATGAGATGCTCGGGCGCGGCGATCTGGACGCCATAGACGTGCTGGTGCCCATCAGCGAAAACTTCGAGGTGGCGCGCGATGTGCTGGCCTCGGGCAGGCACCTGATCGCCGAAAAGCCATTTGCCGGTTCTCCCGAGGCTGCCAGAGAGCTGATCGACCTCAAAAACAGCAAGGGGCTCAAGGTCATCGTGGCAGAGAACTGCCGGTACGACGAGGAGAACACCGTCATCAAGAGCCTGCTGACCGAGCGGGCGCTTGGCGAGGCTTTGTCCTTCACGCAGATCACCGGGGCCGATTTTGAAAAGGACGAGAAGGAGAACACGTTCGCTGCCAAGGAGTGGAGGCAGCATCCGACCTTTGAGGGCGGCATCTTTCTGGACGGCGGCATCCACGACATGGCCCGGATGCGCTTCCTGTTCGGCGACGCCGACAGAGTTTTTGCAGCCGGCAGGCCGCACGACAAGGCGTACTGCCCGTACAGGACAATCAGCGCGCAGCTCTCTTTCCAAAACGGCGTCGCCGGGCAGTACGCCTACTTCTCCTCCTGCGCCGAGCTCATGAAGCCGCCCGTAGGGCTGCGCATCTACTGCACCGACGGCGAGATCTATCTGGAGAGCAAGGAGTGCGGCAGACTGCAGCTGTTTCACAGGGACGGCAGGACCGAGCAGCTGCCCTTTACGCCCGCGGCGGGGTATGCGAGGGAGCTTGTCAACTTCTGGGGCGCACTCAAAAACGGCGAGGAGATTGTTTCGACGCCCGAAAAAGAGCTCGGCGACATTGAGCTGGTGTTTGCCGTTCTGCGCTCTGTCCGGCAAAACGAGCCGGTGTCGCTGTGAACCTGTCCGTCTGGGGCGAAAGCGTGAGCGGCGGGAGTGTCGGGCGAGCCCCGCTCAGCCATGACATCACAACCGACGCGCTGGTCATCGGCGGCGGCATGGCCGGGGTGCTGACCGCTTACAGGCTAAAGCAGACCGGGATGGACTGCGTCATCGCCGAGGCGCAGACGGTGGGCAGCGGGATCACGAAGAACACCACCGCTAAAATTACTGCCCAGCACGGCCTGCTGTACGCGCAGATTCTGGAGCGCCTCGGGTCGGAGGCTGCAAAGCTGTATCTGGACGCCCATACGCAGGCGATCGGCGACTTTCGCGAACTCTCCCAGCGCTATCCCTGCGACTTTGAGGAAAAGAACGCCTATGTCTATTCCATCTCCGACAGGGCGGCGCTTGAGCGCGAGGCGGCGGCGTACCACAAGCTTGGGCTGGCGGCGCGTCTGGAGGAGACGCCCCCGCTGCCGTTTCCCACGGCCGGAGCGCTCTGCATGGAGCACCAGGCGCAGTTCAACCCGCTCAAGCTGCTCACGGCGCTGGCCAGGGAGGTGACCGTGTACGAGCGCACTCCGGTCAGGTCGATCGACGGCCGGACGGCCGTCACGGACGGCGGCAAAATTACCGCCGGGCACATCGTGCTTGCCACGCACTATCCGATGATCAACATCCCCGGCCTATACTTTTTGAAGCTGTACCAGCACCGAAGCTATGTGATTGCGCTGGAAGACGCGCCCCCTTTGGACGGCATGTACGTGGATGAGCGGCAGGACGGGCACTCCTTCCGAACCTATCAAAACCTGCTGCTGATCGGTGGCGGCGACCACAAAAGCGGAAAGGAGGGCGGCGGGTTTGCCGAGCTGCGCGGTCTCGCCCAACAATACTGCCCTCTGGCAAAGGAGCGCTTCCACTGGGCGACGCAGGACTGCATGACGCTGGACGGTCTGCCATATATCGGCAGGCACAGGGCTGGCTCGCCCCAGCTGTATGTCGCCACGGGCTTTAACAAATGGGGGATGACGGGCTCGATGGTGGCGGCGCGCCTGCTCCGCGACCTCATGGTCGGCGGAAAAAGCGAGCTGGAAACCCTGTTCTCCCCGCGCCGCTCCATGCTGAGCGGGCAGCTTTTCAAAAACATTGCCTCGTCCGCCGCCGGACTGCTCAGCGTCGGCGGGCCGCGCTGCGCGCACATGGGCTGCAAGCTGCACTTAAACAGCGCCGAGAAGACCTGGGACTGCCCCTGCCACGGGTCGCGGTTCGACGAAGACGGGCGTGTGATCGACAACCCGGCAAAGCGCGGGATTAAACGATGAAGAAGACCTTTGAGGGTATTTACCTGAAGCATCAGGGCGGCGGGCGGACGCTGGCGCTCATCCCCGGACAAAGCGGCGACGGGGCGTTTATCCAGGTCATCACCGGCGAGCGCTCGTACAACGTCCCCTACCCGCCGGAGGACTACCGGCAGGGGGACTTTTTGCGGGTGGGCGACAGCGTTTTTTCCAAAAGCGGCTGCGCGCTGAACATCCAAAGCGACCAGCTGACGCTGAAAGGGCGTCTGGGATACACCGGGTTCACCCCGATCAAAGGCGACATCATGGGGCCGTTCCGCTTTTTCCCGATGGAATGCCGCCACAGCGTCATCAGCATGCGCCACGGCGTGCAGGGAAGCGTGACGCTCAACGGCGACGCGATGCGGTTTGACGGCGCGACAGGCTACATTGAAGGGGACCGCGGACGGTCGTTTCCCGAGAGCTACGCGTGGGTGCAGTGCAACGCCTTTGACGGCGACTGCTCTCTTGTGGCGTCGGTGGCGCGTATCCCGCTGGCCGGCATGCGCTTCTGGGGCAGTATCTGCGTTGTGCTGCTAAAGGGGCGGGAGTACCGGCTGGCCACCTATAAGGGCGCGGTGATTGAATGCTGCCGGCGCGGGAGGATGGTGCTTTGCCAGGGGAAATACCGGCTGGAGATCACTGTGGAAACCACCTGCGGGCATCACCTCTTCGCGCCCGAGGCGGGGGCGATGAGCCGCATGATCCATGAAAGCGCCGCCTGCCCCGTGCAGGTTCGGTTCACATCGGACGGCGAAGTTCTGTTTCAGGGGAGTAGTGAGGGCGCGAGCTACGAATACGCGATGGGCAGCTGAGCACGCAAGTCGTCCGCGCATTTTATGACGCGCGCTCTGCTGCTGTTTATTCTCAGAGGCTTTGGAGACAATACAGATGAAAGGTGGTAAGAAATATGCAGGATTTGATGTTTTGTTACCAATGCGAGCAGACGGCGGGCGGCAGGGGATGCACCAAAAGGGGCGTGTGCGGGAAGAGCCCGGAAATCGCCGCGATGCAGGATCTGCTTATCTATCAGCTGAAGGGCATCGCGCTGTATGCGGTACAGCTTCTGAAAAAGGACGGGAGCGTCCCGAAGGAATATGTTTCCTTCATAGAGGACGCGCTCTTCCAGACGCTGACGAACGTTAACTTTAACGAGTTGGAGCATATGGTGATGCTCCAAAAGTCCCAGGAGCTCAAGGAAAAAATTCGCAAAGAGGCGCCTGCCCCTGTGAGCCGCCAGGAGGCAGCGTTCAACCTGAGGGCCGACCGGACGCAGATCCTGGAGGACGCCCAAAAGGCGGGTATTATGTTTGATCAGGAGCTGGACGCCGACATCCGGTCTGTGCGCGAAACCATAAAGTATGGCCTGAAGGGCATCGCGGCCTACGGCCATCAGGCGCGGGCGATTGGCTTCTGCGATGACGGAGTGGACAATTTTTACTGTACCGCCCTTGTCGCGATGACGGACGATACGCTTACACTTCAGGAACTTATCGGCCTTGTGCTGGAGACCGGCGAAAAGGCAGTGGCAGTTATGGCGGTGCTGGACAGGGCCAACAACGAAACCTTTGGTGCCCCCTCACCCCAAAGCGTCAACACAAAGCACAAAAAGGGACCGTTCATCGTGGTTTCCGGGCATGACCTTTATGACCTGGAGCTGCTGCTCGAGCAGACAAAGGACAAGGGCGTCAATGTGTACACGCACGGTGAGATGCTGCCCTCCCACGGCTATGAAAAGCTGAAGGCGCATCGGCATCTGGTCGGGAATTTCGGCACGGCGTGGCAGAACCAGCAGAAGGAGTTTGACAACCTGCCCGGCTGCGTTTTGATGACGACCAACTGCCTGATGACGCCACAGGAGTCCTACAGGGACCGCATCTTCGCCACAAGCGTCGTGGGCTATGACGGGATTCAACATATCCCCAGAGGAAGCGACGGCAAAAAGGATTTCACCCCGGTCATCGACAAGGCGCTTGAGCTTGGCGGCTTCAAGGAGGACGAGCTGCCCAGGGAGATCACGACGGGGTTTGGACACAACGCGGTGCTCAGCCATGCCGAAACCATTGTAAACGCCGTGAAGGACGGAAAAATCAAACGGTTTTTCCTGATTGGCGGCTGCGACGGCGCGCGTCCCGGACGAAACTACTACACGGATTTCGCAAGGCAGCTGCCCAAGGACTGTATCATTCTGACGCTGGCCTGCGGAAAGTATCGCTTCAACGATCTGGAGTTTGGCGAGGTGGCTGGGCTCCCTCGGCTGCTGGACGTTGGGCAGTGCAACGATGCCTTTTCAGCGGTGAAGATCGCCCAGGCGCTGGCCGAGGCGTTCCATTGCGGGATCAACGACCTGCCGCTTTCGATGATAGTCTCGTGGTATGAGCAAAAGGCTGTCGCGGTTCTGCTGGCGCTTTTGTATCTGCAGGTCAAGAACATTTATTTAGGGCCGGTTCTTCCCGCGTTTCTGAGCCCGAATGTGCTGCAGTTTCTCGTGGATACCTTCGCCATCAAGCATATTACAACGCCCGAGGAGGACCTCAAGAGCATATTCCAGACGGCCTAGCGCAAAACAGGCGGCCGGGAGCAGGGCCCACGAATGGGTTCCCCTCTTGATGGACGTCAAACCGCGAGCTCTTGCCACCCCCTGTGGGCGGCAAGAGCTCGCGGTTGAGACTGTAGACAAACCTTCGATTTGTCTACAAAACGGGAGCAGGAACGCGTCTTTGTGAAGACGCGCATTGGGTGACTTTCGCGGAGTGAATCCGTGAAAGAGTTGTGGTTCTATTTTTTTTCGCCTGTCAAGCCTCATTCGTCCTCGCGGGCGGTCGTCCTTCGCCTTGCGGCTTTTGAACCGGTCGCCCTTTTGGGGCGCGTGCGCTTCAAAACGCCTCCAGGCTCCAAGCCTACCTGCTCGGGCGCTCGGCTCTTCTTATTTCAGTCCAGCAGGGACCCGCCGCCTTCGGCGTCAGGCTCGACGTGGTTTTGCGCAAAGGAACGAAGAGGCGGCCTTTGTCTACAGGCTGAAGAGCTCGCGGTTTTGTTTGCGCTGGTTCCGCTCTAGTTTGTGAAAAAGTCAAGAACCGAGAACAGGGCGATCACCAAGAGCGCAATGCCGATCATGACCCCGGATGTCAACGCGCTGAACACCGGCGTCAGCCAGAAGCAAACGCCCAGCAAAATGCCGTTGACGCCTGTAAATAGCATGCTCCAGAACGGCCCGGGCCTGCTTTTCATGCTGGAAAGCCCCTCGACGGCCCGCACGGCGCCCGTGACGATGGCCCAGAGCCCAAACAGCGGAGCCCATTCGATGACGACCCACCCGAGCGCGGAACTCAGGAAAAGCACGCTTAGGGCGACGTCAACCAAACCCTGAATCAGGAAGAAGAAGCTGTACGGTTCCTTGCGCAGCCGAAAAAAGGAGACAATCCGCAGGACGCCCGCAACGAAAATCAGGCAGCTAACCGCCCAGACCAGCGCCGTTATAAAGCTTTTTGGTTGGAACAATGAGAGCACTCCGGCCGCCGCTATGACAACGCCGATGAAGAGCTTTAGCCATCTCGCGCTTTTCATAATGAACACACTCCTTGATCAGATTGGCCTTTGGCGCTCTGCACACCGGCGACGGCTGAAAGGCCTCTACCAAAAGTATATGCGGAGCTGTCCAAATCTTTCATGTTTTGTCGGAGCTTGTATGACAAACCCTACGCGCTCGCATTCTTTTGCGGGTTATACGCCGAGTCTTGCGGTTGGAGCCGCAAGGTGCTTGCTGGGATAACAACCGCAAAAGATGAGACCTTTCTCTGCAAACCGCCACAGCGGTTTGATCCAACCCTTGCTTTGTCAAAGACCCCGAAGGTTCTTTGACAGTCTAAACCTGAGGGCGCCCCAAACAGGGCGCCCTCAGGCAATCGCGCCGCCGGAAGGTTACCAGCCGAAGACCCAGCTCAGCAGGCCGCTTTTTTCCTGCTTGGCGCTATAGACCTCAATGCTCCGGTTGAGCATCGAGGCTGCGTCGGCGCGGGTCACCGAGACCTGCCAGTTTTCGACGAGCTCAGACTGAACGGTTCCGACCGCGTCCATGTTGATCACGGATTGCTCGGCCCAGGCCGGGACGGCCCCAAGCTCAATAGCGGTCTGCTTGACATTGGCGATTTGCATGGCTTTGTTTAATATGACCGCCGCTTCGGCCATCGTGATGGGCCTGTCCGCATCCAGAAACTTGCGCCCGTCCGCGGTTTCCACGCCGCTGATAATGCCCGCCTTCAGCGCCGCCTGCGCGTATGGGCGAACCCAGCCGGCCATGCTGGCGTCGTCTGCAAACCCTGTGATCACAACAGGCGTGACGTTGTCAACGCCGACGACCTTGAGCGCCATGGTAATGAACTCTGCGCGTGACACCGGCGAGTCGGGACTAAAATAGAGCCTGCCGCACATGTTCTCCCCTGTGAATACACCGGCTTCCAACAGGCACAGCGCGTCATAATAAGCAGGGTGGCCCTCCATGTCCGCATAGGTGGCCTTGGTGGAGGGTTTGTCAATTTTTACGGTGACGCTCGCCTCGGGCGACGTGTTGCCAAACACATCGATGGCAACGTATTGAATGGTATCTGTGCCGGTTTTGTTCTGAAACGGTGTATAGGTGAAGCTGTTGTCCTCGTGAATCACCATATCGCCGCGCCGGGGCTTGGTGGTAATACGGAAGGTCAGAGCGTCTCCGTCGGGGTCCGTTGCCGCAAACATGCCCGAGATGGCAATGTTTTTATACGTTTTGAGCTCCATATTCTGTGCAATGGGCGGATTGTTTTCCTTGTGTGTCAGAACAATGCCAGCAGACAGCACATGCTCGCTGACGCCGCCGGCGTAGACGGGGAGGAACGAAAAGCTGGTGTCCACGTCATAGTCGTTGACCGGCATGTACGACAACAGATCCAATGTGGCTGCGGTTACCGCTTCGCCCTCCATGAGCGGTCTGCCGCTGAAACGAAGCGTGCCTGTCGTCGGGAGGGAGGTGATGATGATGCCCTGCAGTTCCTGCTCTTCGGGCAGGGCCGACATGAAGTCAAGCGCCGTGAACCGGTACGCCTGTCCCGAACTTCCGGCCACGCTGAGATCAAGCGGCTCTGAAGGGTCCGAGTCGGTGGCCTGCGTCAGGGGGAGCAGGGTCAGGAGAAGGGCAAACGCAAGAACGATAGCTTTTGTTCTCAAGGGGAATCCTCCTTATAGTGGTTTGTTTGAACTGCCGCCCGCTTATTGTTTTCCAATCCTTGATAATTATTCCTCTATTACATAAAAAAGAAACATTGGTAAGGCTTCCGCCAAACGCTGTCAACTTGGAGATAATGGAGAGGTTTCTGTTTTTTTGTCTTGACACTTATGGTAGAATATAAGGTAGCGGCAGTGAAGCTGATGCTATATGCTGTCCGTCCTATACAGCGCGCTATCTGGTGGAAAGAGGTGGGTAAATGTCGAAAGTGTCCAAACAGCGCAGAGACGGCGAGACAATCGATGTTTCCATCAACAATTTTATTCAATTGATGCGGAGAAGCTTGCATTTGCCCGCGCAAACGCTGTGCGACCCGAACTGGAGCGAGATTTGTCATTTGGCTTACGTGCAGCGCATGGCCGGCGTGATCAGCTTTGGTCTGGACGGTCTGGAGCCGCCCGCCCCGCCCGAAACCCAAAGGGTGCTGAAAAATAAAATGCTCGAACGAGGCATGTATACCGATAAACTGTTGTTTGACGCGGATGCTTTTGTCGATAAGCTGCATGAGGCCGGCGTAGAGTGCCTGATCCTCAAAGGGCCGTATTTGCGCAGACTGTATCCCCATCCATACCTTCGGCAAATGTCAGATGTGGATCTGTTTGTGCGAGAAGAGGATCGGGAGAGCGCGCTGGCCATTGCCGAACGCCTGGGATATACCCTTGAGTTTTCGGACATCGGAGACACCACTGTGAACATAGGCATTCCGAAAAGCGGCTTTCTGGAGCTTCACTCGATCGCGCTGGATTCGGTGAGCTATGTGGCGGGCACGGATCCCATGTTTACATCCCCGTGGTCTTACGCGCGTCCCGACCCCGAGCTGTCTCGGCACGGCCTTTTTCTCCATGACGAGGAGTGCTTTATCTTTGTGGTGCAGCACTTTGCCAAACATATGGAGTTCAAGGGCGCAGGGCTGCGCATGCTGCTGGACGTCGCGCTGATGTCGCGCCTTGAGAGCGTGGACTGGGCTTCAGTGCAGGCCCGCATGGAGGTCCTTTCGCTGAAGCACTTCACCGACGTCCTGTTTGCGCTGGCGGGCCGTTACCTTGACGTTGAACCCCCTGAGGGATGGACGCCCGTGCATGTCAGCGACGAAATGATCACGGAGACGCTTTACTACCTGCTCAACCGCGATAATCCGGGGTACAGCGCTGAGAGCATCACCTCGCTGAACATCCGCCGGAGACGATCGGTGGTAAAGGGCGCGAGGGTGAGGTTTTTCTTCAGGCAGGCTTTCCCGTCGGTGAAACGCATGAGGGGCAAGCGTCAGTACGCCTACCTAAAGGCTTGTCCGGTTTTGCTGCCGGCAGCCTGGGTGCATCGCGCCGTCTATGTGGTCTTTAAGGAGCACGCTGCGCTGGGCGAACTGCTCCGCGCGCTGCTGCAGCGGCGGAAGGTCGTGGACTCAAAGAGATCCATGCTCAGCTGGCTTGGGATTTCCCGCTTGTTTGACGATCTGGGGCAAGAGAAATGAAAAACACCGGCACTTGGTTTGGCAGAAAGCGCGGCCCTATCATCGCCGTGCTTCTGGTGGTTATGATAGCGGCTGTTCTGCTTTTTGCGTTTAACAACACCGTGGGCGTGACCCATGTCACCGTTTATATAGACGACCTGCCGAACGGCTTTGAGGGGTTCAAAATTGTGCAACTGACCGATCTGCACAGCGCCTGGTTTGGCGGGGAGCAGTCGGAGCTCATGACAAAGCTTGAGCGGGAAAACCCGGACATTGTGGTGTTCACCGGAGATATGCAGGACAACCTCCTGCTTGATTTAGAGCCGACCCTCTCGCTTGTTCGGCAGATTGAAGTGCCCATTTACAGTGTTTCCGGCAATCACGAGGGCGGAGACGGCTATCTTGACGGCCAGCAGTTGTTTTTCAACACGGTCGCTGCGCTTAAACGGGCTGGTGTCATCTGTCTGGAAAATGAGCGGGCCGAAATCTTCAGGGGCGGGCAGAGCATTTCCCTGTACGGCATTTCCGACCACAGGACGTGCTGCCGGAGATACTATGTGGAGAGCTACTTGGCCCATGTCAGGCCGGACCCGTTTCAAAAGGACGAATGCGCCGTCCTGCTGTACCATCGCGCCAACCAGGCCGACGAGCTGACTGGGCTGAACGTCGATCTGATTCTTTCCGGACATCTTCACGGAGGCGTTATCAGGCTTCCGATCGTGGGAGGGCTTTTGTCTCCCGAACGGACGCTTTTCCCCGAGTATGACGCCGGGCTATACGCGCTGGAGGACGGAACACAGCTTGTGGTCAGCCGCGGCCTGGGCAATTCAGCATCTCTGCCCCGGATTTTCAATCCTCCCGAAATCATGGCGGTGACGCTGCAGAAGAGGGTGAGTTAATGTTCATTGACAAACCGGCGCTGACGTACTTATTCCACTGTCTGCGAAAGAAGTGGTACTATCTGGTCATAGGACTTGCCCTGGGCAGTCTTCTGACTTTTTATCTGACGTGGAAACCACTGCCCAACCAATATGTCTCTTCGGTGCGCGTGACCGTGAACCGCCTGGCGCTGCGCGTGAACGACTATAGAGGCCACGCGGCGCTGTATATGGCGGCTGAGTCCGTAAATAGCGAGCAGGTGGCGCGGGAAATTCAGACAAAGCTCGGGCTGTACACCGTGAGCTTACAGGAAATCAGGGATATGCTGTCCATTTCCGTGTACATTTCCGAACAAGAAATGGAAGCCAACTCGCAGTTTTTGACCTCCGCGCTTTACATCAGCGCGACGTCGGCGCAGCCCGCGCTGTGCGCGCCGGTGGCCAACGCGGCGGCTGACGCGGTGCTCTCTATGGTGGAAACCAATTTTGAGGCCCAGCTGCTGATGGTCATGGAAGAGGCGGTAAACGTCAGGCTGAGCTTTTCCGGGCAGAACTACAAGCGCTCGCTTTGGCAGATCATCCCCTTGTGCGGTCTGGCGGCTGGTCTGATGGTGCTCCTGTTTACAACACTCTATGTGGATACGCGCGTGCGCATTGAGAACGTGCAGTCGCTTCCCGGCGACATGCTTCTGGGCGTGATTCCGCAAAGCACCATAAAAGGCTGATGGAGGACATCTGAATGGGTATTATTCGTGAGAATCACAGGTTTCTGGCGCTTATACTGTGCGCACTCAGCGTGTCCATGATCTTTTTTGGGCACCTTTACGCCACGCCGCTGGTTGTCTTGGGAATCCTGCTGATGGCAGCCCTTCTGCTGCTGACGGACGAGAGCCTTTTGATGGGCGCCGTACTGTTTTTTATTCCCTGGCTGATGATAGTCAAATTCAGCTTCGGCCAGACCGCATGGTTTACCTATATCCTGCCCTTTGTTGTGCTGATTCTGATTTTCCGCCGCGTGCTGTTTCAGCGCGGCGTTCCCGCCGCGCCGACCATCTGCGTTGTGTTGCTTGCCCTGTATCTGCTGGTCGTCCGTGTCATCCGGGATACGGCGCTGTTTGAGAACAACTTAATTAAAATTGTGTTGATGCTGATGCTCGTTGTTCTGATCGCCCAGTCGGAGGAGGCGCGTAAATCGTTTAGAACGAGCTGCCTGTTTTTTGGCTTGAGCACATTTCTGGTGTCCCTCTACATGTCCTTTTATACGGATAACACGGTTCTCGCTGCCTTTGCCGCGCAGGATAGCGCGACAACCGGCCTGCGCTTTTCCGGGCTTTCCAACGACCCGAATTTTTACAGTTCGCTGATGCTGATGGCCATAACCTGCCTGCTGGTCATTGTCTGCATGGAAAAAAAGACGAGCGTCCGGCTGTTTGCGCTGGCCGTCGCCATCGGTGAGTTCTATTTCGGCGCGATGTCCGGTTCAAAGATGTTTATGCTCGGCGTGATCTTTGCAGCCGCCATGGCCCTGCTGTATCTGATGATGCAGCGCTATCCGCTGAGCTACAAGGTGGGTCTTGTCCTGATCATCGGGGCGCTCGCCATTGTCTTTTTCGCGTCGGGGTTGTTTGATGAGCAGCTGGACGTGTTTACCCAGAGGATGGAAACCGTCAGTGACGCGACATCCCTGACGACCAGCCGCAACGAGCTTTTCCAACGTGACCTGACCTTTTTTAGCGGACATCCGCGTGAGCTTGTCTTCGGCGTGGGCTTTTATATGGAGCAGGATATTTTGAAGCCGCACAACATGCCGCTGCAGGTTGTGATTCAGATTGGTCTGGTGGGTACAGCGCTCCTTGTCGGAATTTTTGTCGGGGTGGCACGCCAGTTCTCCCCGCTGCGCCTGAGAAATCCGACCGAGATCATTTTGGCCCTGATGATGCTGGGCGTGCTGGGCCTTTTGTGGCTGGCGCTCCCCTTCATGCAGCTGTACGAGTTTTTTGTCTATCCGCTGCTGATGCTGCAGGCGATGTACTATATTTCTCACGTCGAGCAGGCGGTGCCCGCCCTTGCGCGCTGGCGCTCCAGCGCTTTGGGGAAACTGGGGGAGCCGGTGCGGGTTACGCGCTGAGCGCCAGGTTGTCAAACTCCCTGACGGTCAGCTTGACGTCGCGAAGATTGAGCAGTCCGCCCAGAAGGTTGCCAATCATATACGCATACACAAACCCGAGCAGACGAAGCTCGGGACGCGAGACCAAAAACCAGGTCAGCACCAGTTGAACGCAGCCGGCGGCAATGAGATTGCCGGCTGCGTTTTTTTGTTTGCCCATGGCGTTGAGCAGACTGGACAGCACATACTCAAAACTCGTAAACACCGTGGCGATGACAAGCTCCGTCAAAAATGAGCCGGCGTTGGGATTTTGAAACAGCGTTACGGCAAGCCCGCGGCCGAAGAAGACGAGAAAGACGGACGGAACCATCGTGGATACGGCTGTGAGCGTCAGCGAGACGCGGATGTACTTGTGAATGGACGCGCGGGCGCGCAGCGCCACAGCTTCGGACAGGCGGGGGAGGGTGACCAGGCTGATGGCCACGACGAACACCATGGGCAGAGACAAAAGCGGCATGGTCATGCCAAATGCGACCCCATAGGCCGACATGGCCTCTGTGGCGTCCATGCCCGAGACAATCAGCCGTCCCGGGATGATGATTGTATTGATGGAGCCGATGAGATTGGTGCTGACGTTGGCCAGCGCCACCGGCCCGGCGATCGCCAGTATTTTTTTGGATAGAGAGTCAATGGGCTCGCCGGTGAGCGGCAGTCTGGAGGCGCGCCGCCTGTACCAAATGGTGAGCAGGGTCGCGCTGAACACTTCGCTGATGATCATGCCGATGACGATGATGCCGACCTGCAGCTCCTCCGAACGCGGGCTCAGAATCACCAAAAGGCCCAGAATCGCGGTGGCGCGCGTGATCTGCTCCAGCACCTCGGACACGGCCGGAGGAATGACGTTCTTGCTGCCGTAAAAATAGTTCTTGTGCACGTTCTCCCAGCCGGTCAGCAGCATGCAGGGAAGCAGCAGCAGCAGACCCATCTGTGTGCGCGCGTCCCCCAGGAGCGAGACCGACACAAAGTCGCTGATCGGGATCAGCGCCGCGCTGAAGCCGGTAATCAGCAGTACGCTGCCCAGAAGCGCATAGCGCACCACCTGGCGGACTGCCCGCTGGTTGTGCAGCGCCGAATAGGAAGCCGTCATGCGCGAGACTGAAACGGTCAGGCCGGAGACGCACAGCGACATCATGACGGAGTAAAACGACATCACCAGCTGATAAAGGCCGATGGACACGGGCCCAATCAGGCGCGCCAGCCAGACGCGGTAGGCAAACCCCAAAACCTGACCGAACAGGTTGACACATGTCAGCAATACTGCGCCGTAAACAATCGACTGTTTTCTCTCCATTGCCTCAATCCCCCCTCCAGACATGCTATGCGCCTGTCTCAGAAAATAGTAGGAGGATCGTGCGGAGGAAGGCGCGCAAGGCAATGCATTGCTCAAGTAAAACCCAAAAAAGGACGAGGACGCGATGGGCTTGTTCTGACATGCAGAGGCCTCCCCGGAGTAACTCCGGGGAGGCCTCTGGCGTTCTGCTCTTTGTGCAAAGGAGCGGGGAGGCCGACGTTTCCTGAAAAGCGCGGGGCTTAGGAAAAGAACTTGTCGTGAATGGCCTGAACGGCGCGGTCGGAGTCTGCCTTGTCGACGAGCACGGAGACCTTGATTTCACTGGTCGAGATCATATGGATGTTGATGCCGGCGTTGGCCAGCGCCTCAAACATCTGCGCGGCGACGCCGGGGTTGTTGACCATGCCCGCGCCGACCGCGGACACCTTGCTGACCGTGTCGGACAGCACGATATCGGTAAATCCGACCATGTCGCGATGGGCTTCCAGCAGTTCACGGGTAAGCTCCATATTGTTCTTGGCCACCGTAAAGCTGATGTCCTTTGTTTCCTCGCGGCCGATCGACTGAAGGATGATGTCTACGTTGATTTTATTCTGGGCCAGCAGCGAAAAAATCCGGAAGGCCACACCCGGCCGGTCAGTCAGTCCAATCAGAGCAATCCGCGCCACGTTGTTGTCGCGCGCGACGCCCGAAACCTGCATATTCTCCATTTTTACAACCTCCTTGACAATCGTGCCTGGCGTGTTGGGCGTGAAGCTTGACAGCACCTCCAGCGGGACATTGTAGCGCTTGGCCATTTCCACCGACCGGTTGTGCAAAACCTGCGCGCCGAGCGACGCAAGCTCGAGCATTTCATCAAAGGTGATCTCGTCGAGTTTGCGCGCGCCGCGCACAATACGCGGGTCGGCGGTGTAGATGCCGTCCACATCGGTGAAGTTCTGGCAAAGATCGGCCTTCATGGCAGCCGCGATGGCCACGGCAGTTGTGTTGGAGCCGCCTCTGCCCAGCGTGGTGACGTCGCCATACCGATTGATGCCCTGAAAGCCGGCAACGAGCACGATGTTGTTCTTGTCCAGTTCGTTCGACATGCGCTCGGTATCAATCTTTTTGATGCGGGCGTTGCTGTAGCTGGAGTCGGTTAAGATGCCCGCCTGCCAGCCCGTAAGAGAAACCACCGGGAGCCCCATGGCCTCAAGGGCTATCGCACAAAGCGCGATGGAGATCTGCTCGCCGTTGGCCAGCAGCATGTCCATTTCGCGCCTGGAAGGTCTTTTATTGAGCTCAAACGCTTTGGCCTCCAGCTCGTCGGTCGTGTCGCCCTGCGCGGATAAAACGGCGATGACTTGATTGCCTTTTTGAACCGTCTGTGCTATGATGGAAGCCACATGGCGGATCTTTTCCTGGTCGGCAAGCGAGCTGCCGCCAAACTTTTGCACGATGAGTCCCATGAAATCACTCCTTGATACAATTTTGCCTGTCAGCCGCTGGTGACCACCGCGCCGACTTCGTCGCAGTGGAGCATGAGCACTTCCCAACGGGGAAAGCGCTCCGAAACCAAAGCGCGCGCCTTGGTTTCGAATCCGAGGTCGTCAACAATGGCCACAAGGCTTGGGCCTGCGCCCGAAATATATGCGCCGAGCGCGCCCAGTTCCTGCACGGCGCTGAGAAGGGTCTGGCCTTCGGGGATGAGCGGAAAGCGATAGGGCTGGTGCAGGCGATCCTGGGTGGCCACATTCAGGTTATGCAGATCGCCCGCCACAAGGGAACCGGCCAGAAGCGCCGCGCGGGAAAGATTGAAAATGGCGTCCTTGCGCGCAATATTGTCGGGCAGAACAGCGCGCGCCCGCTCGGTGGGTAGTTCAAAATTGGGAACAAACACGGCAAAATGCACCTTGAGCGAAATGGGAACGCGAACCTGCCAGACTTGACCGTCTTCCAAAAGCGCCGCCACAAAGCCACCCAAAATGGCCGGAGTGGAGTTGTCGGGGTGGCCCTCTATGCGGGCGCACAGGTTGATGACGTCCTGACGCGACAGCGGATGGCCCAGAAGCGTGTTTGCGCCCATGACGCCCGCGACCGTGCAGGCAGAGGATGAGCCCAGACCGCGCGTCATGGGGATGTGGCAGTGCTCGATCAGCCGCAGGCCGCGCAGATTCTTGCCAGTCTCGTCGCACACGCGCTTGGCGCAGGCGTAGACGAGGTTGCGGTCGTCCTTCGGCAGAACCTGTCCCGTGGCGCACGAGAGCTTGAGCCCGTCGCACTCCTCCATCTCGAAGGTGTTATACAGGTTAAACGCGATGCCGATGCTGTCAAACCCGCTGCCCATATTGGCCGAGGTCGCGGGAACCCTGACGCGGATCATGACAGAATCCTCATTTGCAGTCCGTCTTCAAAGGAATATACGCTCGTTTCAAACGACGACTCAGGCGCGGTGATGTCCTCCTGCGCGTCATCCCAATCAAGATATTTCCGGGCATGTAGGTGCTTGACGCAGTCCATGACGTCCGCGACGACCGCCGAGGCTGTGGGCATTTTGCCCGCGCCCTGCCCGTAAAACATGGTTTCGCCGATAGCGTCGCCCACAACCACGATGCCGTTATAAACGTCCGAAATGGCGCTCAGCGGATGGGAAAAAGGAACAAGATAGGGTGCGGTGATGATGAAAACGCGCCCGTCGGCAGTTTGCCGCGCCCGGCCGATGAGCTTGATGCGATAGCCGGCGGCTTCGGCGGCGCGGATGTGGGAGAGCGTGACCGACTCAATGCCCTGTGTATGGACAAAACGCGGATAGATGTGCCGTCCAAACGCAAGAGAGGCCAAAATGCAAATCTTCCGACAGGTATCTTTGCCGCTGATATCGTCGCTCGGATCGGTTTCAGCGTAGCCCAGCGACTGCGCAGCGCGCAATTCCTGCGAAAAGTCTGTTTCCCGCGCAGACATTTGGGTTAAAATGAAATTGGTCGTGCCGTTGAGGATGCCGGAGATCTCGCTGATGCGATTGGCGGACAGGCACTGGCTGATCGGGCGGATGATAGGGATTCCGCCGCCGACGCTGGCTTCAAACAGATAGTTCAGGTTGTTGGCGCGCGCAAGCGCGAGCAGCTCTGCGCCGTGCTCGGCCACCAGCTCTTTGTTGGAGGTCACCACGCTTTTCCCCGCGCTGAGACAGCGCTTTGTGAAGTCATACGCCGCGCCTTTCCCGCCGATGGTCTCCACCACTACGCGTACCTCGGGGTCGTCGACAATCGTGGAGAAGTCTTTGATAAACGGATAGGGTTCCGAGGGGAAATCGCGGATATCGAGCACGTATTTGAGAGAAACAGGCTCGAACAACTTGTCGGCGATGTGATCGGCGCTTCCGCATAAAAGCTCGGCAACGCCCGAACCGACGACGCCGAAGCCCAGGATGGCGACTGAAGCCATAACCCAAAACCACCATTTCTTTAACTTTTGTGTTTTCATATCATATCACAAAGACACCGTCCGATTCAAGAGAAACATGAAAAGACGCAAACGCATCTCCTTGACAGGCGCTGTCCGGCTGGCCGGCGGAGAAGCGCGTGAATGGCGCTGGAGAAAGAAGGAATCGGTTTGCCTGAAAAAAAACATTTGCGGGTCCTATGGAAGATTGCAGTTTTTGCGCTCATCATTCTGGGCATTTGGCTGTTTTTCAGCTATCTCTTTCCGCTTGTTTCGCCGTTTTTGCTGGCGATTTTGGCGGCGCATCTCATGGAACCCGCCGTGCGCAATCTCCATGAAAAGCTGCGCCTGCCGCGCGGTGTAGGCGCCTTTTTGCTGACGGTGCTCGTCATTGGCGCCATCGCCAGCGCCATCATCTGGCTGGGCGTTCTGCTGGTCGGGGAGCTGAGCAGCCTGAGCGGCAGGGTCTCGGACTGGGTTTCCCGGATCCCCGAGTTGTCGGCGCAGTGGCGGGATCGGCTGGATTTTTGGATTCAGGCAGCGCCCGTTTCGATCCAGGACTTTTTATATAACTCTCTCGACCGAATCATCAGCGAAGGGTTTACGATCCCGCAGAACATGTACGCCACGGTGGCCGGCTGGATCGGCACGGCGGCGGGCGCTGTTCCGCGCGTCATGCTGTTTTGGGTGGCGCTGATTTTGTCAACGTATTTTATCTCCCGGGACTACCCGGCTTTCTCGCGCTGGCTCATGCTCCGTTTTTCCGCCGGACTGCGTATGAAAATTCTTCAGACCAAGGATCATGTCATCCGAACGGTGGGGAAGTGGCTCAAGGCCCAGGGCCTGATCATGCTACTCACTTTTTGCGAAATGCTCACAGGCTTCCTGATTCTCGGCGTGGACTACGCCGTGCTGATTGCCGCGATCGTCGCCGCCCTTGACGCGTTGCCTGTGATCGGCATCGGTCTGTTTCTGCTGCCTTGGGGCATCACGTCGCTGCTGTTTGGCGACAAATGGTTTGGGCTGGGGATGCTTGTGCTTTACGCCGTGGCCAACCTGGTGCGCAGCTTTGTAGAGCCCAGGCTTGTGGGGAAGCAGCTTGGCCTGAATCCGCTCGTCACGCTGGTGGCCATGTACATCGGCTTCCGCGCTGTGGGTATTTTGGGCATGATTCTGTTTCCGATCATCGCCATCACGCTCAAGCAGATGTATGAGTGGGGATGGCTCGACTTCTTCATCCCAAGCAGGCCGGCTGAACCGGAGGATAAAAAAGAAACAAACGAGCCGAGGTAATTTCATGGACATCAAACGCATTCTCAGTCTGGTTCGTCGCTGCGTGGAGGACTATAACATGATCGCGCCGGGGGACGGCGTTGCCGTGGGGGTTTCGGGAGGCAAGGACAGCCTGCTCACGCTGGCGGCGCTGGCCAAACTTCGCGAGTTTTTTCCCGTTCCCTTCACCGTTCAGGCAGTTACCATCGACATGGGCTTTGAGGGCGTTGACTTTACCAAGGTGACAAGATTTTGCGGCACGCTTGGTGTGCGGCACACCATTGTGCCGACGCGCATTGCCGAGATTGTGTTTGACATCCGCAAGGAGACCCATCCCTGCTCGCTGTGCGCCAAGCTCAGACGGGGCAGCCTGCACACTGCGGCGCGCGAGCTTGGCTGCAGAAAAATTGCGCTGGGGCACCACAAAAACGACGCCGCCGAGACGTTTATGCTGTCGCTTCTCTATGAGGGCCGGCTTTCCTGCTTTAAGCCCGTGACTTATCTCGACCGGATGGATGTCACGCTCTTGCGGCCGCTTCTCTATGTGGAGGAGGGCGAGGTGCGCCGCGCCGCCCGCGAACTGCCGGTCGTGTTCAATCCCTGCCCGGCAAACGGACACACCAAGAGGCAGGAGGCCAAAGAGCTTTTGGAAACGCTCGGCGGCGGCGACGCGTTAAGCCAGGTTTTCAACGCCATCAAACGGCTTCCGCTCCCCGGTTGGGAGACGACGTGAGCCTTTTGCGGACAAGAAACACATCAAATCAAGCAGACCAAAAGTGTTCTGCTTTTTTTGCGCCCTTTGGTTTGAAAGGGGCATAAAGAAAAGACTGGAGCCGTCAATCAAACGATTCCAGTCCTGGTCGGAGTGGCGATACAGAACTTTTTTTTAGAAGTCCAGTAATATCAACGGCTTTAGCGCGGTCAATGAGCAGTATTTACTACAAAACGAAGAAGAAAAGATTCAAGAATATCGCTCAATATATCTTTTCGTTGAATATGTGTGATTACTATGAAAACTATATACCGCCCCTCGATTGCCAACGAGATGGGTAGTGAGTGTCGGACGTGAAGTTGGCGAGAGAGTAAAATAAGAACAAGACCATCGCGGGATAATTTTCACAAAGTCTTAATTTACAAGCGATTACCCATACCAAACCTGTTTGGGTATATAGTGCATTTTCACCCATCAGGAGTCACTTACCCTAATGGGGTAGCGTATTTTACCATTCTTTTCAAACCCATGTATTTGATATATATCCGATACCCAAAAGCTCGTAAAGTTATAGACGCAAATCACTCATTTGAGGAATTTATTAACAAAGTACGTAACGTCTCCAATATATCTGATGGCATATTATCCATATCCTTTGTGGAAAGTATGATAGATTCATTTTCTTTATTCGCTCTACTACTCTTTGGCTTTTTCGGTTCTTTTTCGGTAACCATAATCCCTTCAAGCATTATCAATTTTGCATGATAAACATCGCGAGGCGCCCCTCCAGGAATACGTCCTCCATTTTTAACAATCTCATGTGCAAAGCGAAGCTTCGCTTCAAAGGTTGTACCGGTAGTAACTCCATTTTCATCTAACCAATCCGCGACTTCACCCTCTGCCCATGCATCTATAAGCCAGCCATCTTGTTCAACATCAATAGCGGATCCCAAAACGAACAAGTCGTTCAAATACAAAGCATCACCAATAGGCATATCAAATGCTTCATAAACTTCTTCTCTCAAACGAGAATCACCATATCGGCCATCCATGCGGACGCGGAGAATGGCTTCTTGCCCTTTGTATCTTTCAGGCGTTAATTAAATGAGGTCTAATCGGCGCGGGAACAAATCTTTCCATACCGTATGCGACGGCGTCACAATTTGTAATCGCGGTTTGCGAGGCATCTCTATACGGAATCATATCAACATATGTTGAGCTAATAAAAACTCTGTATGCAGGAGGAGGCACCTGATTGGTTTTCATTACAATATACTCCCTCTCAAAGGTATTTTTTATATGGCAACACATTGGGACACTCCTCAATTTTCTCATCTGTTGCGGCGATTGCCCGTTCGTGCTATAATTTGATAGCATATATACACAACGGAGCGGGGAACGTTCAAGCCGCTCGGAAACCGAAGAGAAAATTTACATTCAAACACCCATGTGACGGGTGTTATGAGGATTAAGAGGATGTTTGCAGAAATAAATCCGGCTTTCCTGATAGCATCTCTGTTTTTTCTTGTGAGCGGGTGCTATGTGTACCTCTGCGTTGCCACGATTACAAACAATACAAAATCTATAACGCGGAACGACTATTTGTCAGCGGGTTGGTGTCTTGCTTTCTACAGCCTATTCTATGGTTTGATGACAATAGCCGCAAATGATACGCTGATCCGGTCCTTTTGGGCTGCAGGGTTTACTTTCGGTTGTTTGTTTTTTTCGAGATGGCTTTTATTTTCGTCTGATATGGTGAAGCTCAAGCATAAAAACGCAAGACGCATGATCAGCGCGGCATCCGTTTTGACTGCGTTTGTTTGTATTCTATGCGTTTTATCAAATGACACCGTTTTTATCACAACAAGATACGGCATTCAGTTTTCTTATCAAAACAGCCCCTTTTTCATAGCTGCCATTATCTATATAACCGTAATGATGATTGCGTTTCTTATAATGTTTTTCCGGCGGTGGCGTGAAGCTGTAATGAAGCGTGACCGGGTGCAGGCACTTTTATTCCTTCTTCTCTCAGCTTTAATCGCCCCGATTGGATTCGCAGCCGATTATATTCTGCCGGCTTTTGCAGATAGTACAGCCATTCCGCTGGCGTCAATATGTTTTTTGCCGGCCTCCTTGCCATACTTTTTCTCATTGAGAAAATACAAAACCCTCAGTATCACGGTACCTAATGCTTCGGGATATGTATTTAGTACGGTTACAATGCCAACCTTGGTGCTTGACGAAAAAAACACCATCAGGCTTGAAAATCCGGCCGCTTTTGATTTTCTTGGCCTTAGTGTGATCGGGAAAAATGTATCCGAGATTGTTTATTCAGGTGAAATAACACCTGAACAGTCTTTTTTTAATAATGACTTTGCAAGTGAAAAAGTAACGGTAGAAACGCCTCTTGGCACTCGTATTTGCGATATGCTGCTTGCGGTGGAAAATGACAAATACAATGATGCGCTATGCAAGGTTGTTTTATTAAAAGATATAACAGAAAGTGAACATAAGGATAGCTTGTTGCAGGCGGCGCTTGAACAGGCTTACACCGCAAACAAAGCAAAAAGCGATTTCCTATCCAATATGAGCCATGAGATGCGCACCCCAATGAACGCCATTATCGGCATGACCCAAATTGCCAGACGAACCAGCGATCTCCCAAAAATAGCGGACTGCCTGACAACGATTGAAGCATCGTCACAGCATCTTCTCGGGATCATCAACGATGTCCTCGATATGTCCAAAATCGAGGCGGGCAAGTTGGAACTGAACCCCGAACCTTTTTCTCTTAGCGATAACATCGGTTTTGTAAAATCCCTGCTGGCGCCGAGAGCGAAAGAAAAGAATATAACTCTGGAAACTGTTCTCCGCTTATCCCATGATTATCTGAACAACGATTTGCTCAGGCTGAATCAGGTGATAATCAATCTGCTGACAAATGCCATCAAGTTCACGCCCAAGGGCGGTTCGGTGTCCCTCACCGTTGAGGAAACGACTGATAATAACGACGGTGGGTTGCATACATATCGATTTACAGTTACCGACAGCGGGATCGGCATGAGCGATGAGGACATGCAGAAGCTGTTCCAGTCCTTCACACAGACAGACAAGGGCATTACTCGCAAATACGGCGGCACAGGGCTCGGTCTGGTGATTTCAAAGAGCATCATTGAAAAAATGAATGGGTCAATCAGCGTCGAAAGCGAACTCGGCAAGGGCAGCTCGTTTATATTTGACATAAGAACAGAATTGGCCGACATAGATTTGGTGGTCGCGAACAAGAGCGAAAAGTTCAATCCTTTCGACCAGAACCGGATACTCCACCCTACAGGCATGGATTTCACCGGAAAGCGGATGCTTATTGTTGATGACGTTGAGATTAACCGCGTTATCATGATGGAGCTGTTCGCCGACACCGGTTTCGAGATGGAGGAAGCCGAGAACGGCGAGATCGCTGTGAACATGTTTGCATCATCTGACGCCGGGTATTACGATGTGATCCTGATGGACATGCAGATGCCCGTTATGGGCGGATGCGAAGCTGCCACGCGGATACGGGCTTCTGGCAAGGATGATGCAACGACAATCCCGATTATCGCGTTGACGGCCAACGTGTTCAAAGAGGATATTGAAAAGACGCGGG
>JAVBOR010000067.1:0-6184 GCA_031550325.1 Oscillospiraceae bacterium | reverse complement strand
CCCGCGAGGACGAATGAGGCTTGACAGGCGAAAAAAATTAGAACCACAAGTGACTTTCACGGATTCACTCCGGGAAAGTCACCCAATGCGCGTCTTCACAAAGACGCGTTCCTGCTCCCGTTTGTAGACAAATCGAAGGTTTGTCTACAGTCTCATCAAACCGCCGAGGCGGTTTGAAGGGAAACGGTTTCGAGAAATGAATTCCCGAAACCGGTGTGGTTCCTGTTTTTCCTGGATTCGGTCCAGCAAGAACCTGTCGCCTGCGGCGTCAGGCTCGACGCGAATCCAGGAAAAGGACGAAGGCGCGAAGCGCTTTTCTGACTGTTTGAGGGAGTCGAAGCTATAGCCCGCTCAAGGCCTTGAAACGCTCTTTCATGGGTTCGTAAAGAGACTGATAAAAGCGATACAGCGGCTCGTACTGCGCGGCTGCCCGCGGCGACTGGGCCTCCCCGGCCAAAACGGTCGCGTCGCACGCTTCCTCGACGCTGTCATACAGCCCGGCGCCGACGGCGGCGAGCAGCGCCGCGCCCAGCGCCGGGCCCTCGGAGGACTGCGATGTCATGACCGGCATGGCGCAGATGTCCGAAATCATCTGCCGCCAGAGCGCGCTGCGCCCGCCGCCGCCGCACGCGACGGTGTCGGACAGGCAGACGCCCATGCCGCGCAGAATTTCGACACAGTCGCGCAGGGAATAGCCGACGCCCTCCATCACGGCGCGCAGCAAGTCACGGCGCGTATGGATTGCCGACAGGCCGAAAAATACGCCCCGGCAAAAAGGATCGAGATGGGGAGTGCGCTCGCCCATGAGATAAGGCAGATAAAAGAGTCTGTTCGCGCCGGGCGGGGATTGCGCTGCCTCGTCATCGAGCAGTTTGTAAACGTCACAGTTCAGGGCAGCTGCTGTGGCGCTCTCGGCTGCACAAAACTGATTGCGAAACCACTGGAGCGAGAGCCCGGCGGCCTGGGTTACGCCCATGACATGCCACTTTCCGGGAACGGCGCAGCAGAACGTATGCACACGGCCAAGCGGATCGATCTTCATTTTGTCGGTGTGCGCGAACACAACGCCCGAGGTGCCGATGGTGGTAAAGCTCGTCCCCTCGCGCACCACGCCCGTTCCCACGGCGGCGGCCGCGTTGTCGCCCGCGCCGCCCACGACCGGCGTACCCGCCCGAAGCCCCGTGAGAGCGGCTGCCTCGGTGGACACTGTGCCTGTGATTTCAGGGGACTCATAAACGCTTGGCAGAAGATCAGGGCTGATCTCCAGTGCCGCGCAGACCTCTAAGGACCATTGGCGGCGCCCGACGTCCAGAAGCTGCATGCCCGACGCGTCCGAGACCTCTGTGGCGAAGTCCCCGGTCAGGCGGTAGCGCAGATAGTCCTTGGGAAGCAGGATGTGTCTGATCTTCGCGTAGACCTCAGGCTCATGCGCGCGCGTCCACAGAATTTTCGAGGCCGTAAACCCGGTCAGCGCCGGATTGGCCGTGATGACGATGAGCCGCTCCGCGCCGACGCGCTCAGTGATCTCGGCACATTGCGCCTGTGTGCGCTGGTCGCACCACAAAATGGCGGGGCGCAGCACGCGGCCTTCGCTGTCCAGCGCCGTCAACCCGTGCATCTGCCCGGAAATGCCGATGGCAGCGATGTCACCCGGTGCAACGCCGCTCTCTGTCAGAACCTGGCCGATGGTCAGGACAGCCGCCGACCACCAACGCTCGGGATCCTGCTCGGCCCAGCCGTTTTGCGGCTGCAGCAGAGGATATTCAGCCGTGGCGGACGATACGCGCCCACCTGCCCGGTCAAACAAAACCGCCTTCATGCCCGAGGTACCCAAGTCAATGCCCAACACATATGTCATGCGGCTTCCCCCTCCTTGACAGCAGTCTTTACTAGTGTATGTTGACACCCTAATGTGCGCGGAGCGTTCGGAAGAGTGATTTTCTACGTCCGATAAATGGGAAATTGCCCGCCGGGCAAGCGCATCAAGCGGCAGAAAAGTTCTCTGTTTTGACCAGAACTTCTGGCGCGGCGCAAAGCAAGGCCGTCGCCGAGTATGCCCCGGCTGGACAAAAACCGAAATAGGGTAAACCCAAATGTTTTTTTGGATTGACTCTGGCACCGCGGAGATGGGGGGCAAACCGCCACCGCGGTTTGCACCCAATCTCCGCGTTGCCAGAGAACCGAAGGTGTGTCTGCACGTTGAGCCTGCCCGTCAAGGGCAGGCTCAACGCAGAACTCAGATGAAGGTCAGACGGCGCGCGTGGTGTGCGCAAAGCGCATGGCAAAACTGCTGATTTTCGGTTCAACGGGCTCAAGCTTGGCGTTCAGCGTCGCCGTATAGGCAGCTTCGGACAGCTTGGATTCGGCCTGAACCGCCCATGTCTGCAAATCCGTGCCGATATAGTACATCACGTGAACGCCGTTGTAATTGCCCTTATTCTCCACAATACCGGTGTCGCCTGGTTTGCGGGAGGAATCAAAACACCAGGCGTTGAAGTTTGGCACCATTTCTCCCGGAGTGACGCGATCATAGAGCCCGCCCTTGGTGTTCGAGCCTGTGTCCTCCGTGCGCTCATTGGCCAGCGCGGCGAAGCTGTCTTCCGTGGCCGCACCGCTTTTCCAATCGGAAAGCGTTTGCGCGGCTTTGGAGCGCGCGGTGTCCATGTCCACGTCGCTGTCGGAGGCCGCCATAAACAGGATGTGGCGCACGTTCACGCTGGGCGTTTCGTTGCGGGCGATGTGGTCAAACATCACGACCACATAGGCCGAGCTGTCTTCGATCACGGCTTTGTCGCCAACCTTGCGCGTTTCGTCAAACAAGTATTCCTGAAGCGCAGCGGACAGACTGCCAAAAGCAACGTTCTCTTTGAGCGAAGAGGCGGCGTCAGTTTGCTCTGCCGCGGGATCCGCGTACGCGGCGGCCACGTCGTCAAAGTCGTCCCATGTGGTCAGTTCAGACAGCATGGAGTCGGCTGCGGTCTTGGCCGAGGCCTTGGCGTCTTCAGTAGCGGCTGTCTGTTCGTCCTCTGTCATCTCGGTAGTGTCATCGGTCACGGCGGTGCTGAACGACATTGAACGGTAGGTGACCAGGTCGTAGTCAGTGGGCGCAGCGGCATACTCAGCCTCATAGTCCTCATTCGTATAGGTGTAGGCCTCCGTTGTGGCCAGTGTCCACTGGTCGCCCAGAAGCGATTTCTCGAGGAAACGGCGCAGAACGCTTTCCGTGACGCCTCTGCCGTAATTGGCGCTCAGAAAATCATTGGCGGACATGTCATAGGATTTTGCCGCACTGGACAGCTGTACCATATAGTTGTCAATCGTCGCAATGCTCTCGTCGCTCAGGGCAATGTTCGCGTCCAGTGCCTGCTCATACCTGATGATGATGGTTTTGAGCTGGGCAAGGGCTTCCTCATCGTAGTAATCGGAAAAGGTCGTGCCTGCGGTGGGATCATACTCGTCCGTGTCGGCAGGGACGGTTATGCCGTACTGCTGATAGGTCTGCATCAGATTTTCCCGAACGCGGTAGTACATATAGTTGTACTCGGCGACAGACACTTTTTCGCGGTCAATCGTCACAGCGGTCATCATTTGCTGCGGCAGGCTGGAGTTGACGAACAATACGGCCGCCAGGGAAAGAACAAGCACAACAACAATGATAATGACGATATTGCGTCTAAACTTGTCCGCGCTCTCCGGTGACCTCTTATTTTTCTGATGCTTTTGAGGGTCCGTGCGGGATTCCTGACGAAGTTTCTTCTCGCGCGATGCACTCATGGCGCTTCATCCTCTCTCTCCGTTTTTGCCTTGCAAAAACGCGTACAATATTGTCTCTCCATTGTAGTCCATTCTTATGAAGATTTCATGGAGATAAACTGTTCTTATTGTAAACGATGGGGGATTGATTTACAATAGTTTTGAAAAATTTGTATGTCCTCCGCCTTGCGCCGCAGCCAGATTCAGGGGAAAACCGCCCTGCTGCCGCGCAAAGCGGCGAAAAAGAGCGTTAAAGCAAAGCAGTACACTAAGGAACCAATAAACCAGAGGACAAGCACATTTCAATATTGAGAAGCGCCATATGCGTGAAGGCCAAAACGCTCAAAGCTGTTGTGCCGCAGCGATTAGAGGATTAGCGAAAAAGCGCTGTGGTCTCTTGAACGCTCGGTGTCGGCGGCACAAGCAAATAAGTGAGCCTGAAAGAATAGAAAAATGGAAAAATTTAGGGTATCATAAGCCTTTACCACTTATCTACAGAACAGGTAAACCTCCCGATGGCCTGGAAATGTGAGAAAGTGAAAAGAGACGGGCCGGGCGCATGGTGCCGACGCATTGAATCCGCAAAGGCCGGTTCTGGGAAAGAGTCACGCGCGATAAATCGGGCGAGGCGCCGGACAGCCGCCTCGCGTTTTGCGCGAGCTGCGACGGCACGCGCCGTATACGGCACGGGAGGGATGCTGAGGCGGAAAATTTGTATGGCCTCGTGGCCGGCCTGCGCGTGATCGGCCCGCCGCGTGTGTCAGTCGATGAGGTCTCGGCACAAATGCGTTGCCAGCGTTTGTTGCATAGGCTCAACGCTTGAAACGCCCATAAAATCAGCGAATAGGGTGGTGTTTGCGCCCGCCGGCCATATCCAAGGGGCGCTCTTACGCAGCGCTGGCCATGCGGGTGAGATGAAATCCGCGCCATTTGGCGCGTGAACCCTCCGGGAAAATGGCCATGGATCAGTGGAGAGGGGTGGTAACGGCGAAATGGTTGATGTGAATAACTATTCATTATCCGCTCGCATGAAATATGCGAGTTGCCCGTAGAATCTCAGTGATTCCTCATATAGCTTAAAATTCTCGATAATGAGAATGCACAGTGGCATAAGAGGACAAAAAAAGATGAGACTTGTAACGGTTGAAAAATAAGAGTTTCTCAAATTTCTTACGGACTATCACATGCGTAATATACTGGTATGCCACTACAAAGCACAGCCAAAAAATGAAAGAAACACGCAATACTCTGCCTGTTCTTGTTTTGCGGACAAAAATGACGTCCGTGGAGCGTTTGCATAGACACTAAGAAAAATCTGGGGAATATACACAGCATTCTCGATAATAAGAATGATAAATATCCGAAAGATGTGAATATCTAAAAATGAGAAACTCTATTACATTGAGAAACACACCACAGAGCGGTTCTTTGTACATGCTGCTGGCGGCGCTGCTTTGGAGTCTGGGCGGGTTGGGAATCAAACTCATTCCCTGGGGCGCGATGTCCATTATCGGGCTGCGCGCCGTGTTGGCTGCAGGTGTGTTTGCGCTGTATCTGTATAAAACGGAAAAACGCGTCGCGATTGCCTGGACGGGCGGCAATGTCCTGGCCGGAGCCTGCTTGTCCGCCACGACGATGCTGTTTGTGTTTGCCAACAAGCTGACAACGGCCGCCGCCGCGATATTGCTGCAGTTCACAGCGCCGATCTTCATCCTTATGTTGAGCGCGGTGTTTTTGCGAAAAAAACCGCTGAAGTTTGAGGTAATAACTGTTTTGGTCACGTTTGGAGGGATGACGCTGTTCTTTTTCGGCGGTCTGGCCGACGGTGGACTGCTGGGAAACGTACTGGCCATCGTCAGCGGGCTGAGCTTTGCCGGCGTGTTTTTCTTTAACCGTATGCCGGGAACTGACCCGCGCCAGTCCCTGCTGATCGGGTTCCTGATTAACGCGGTGATTGGGCTGCCGTTTGCGTTTTTTGAGGTGACCGCCGATCCTGTGGCGTGGGCGGCGGTCATTGGGCTGGGCGTTGTGCAGGTTGGGCTGGCCTATATCTTCTTTTCGATCGGCATTGTCCGAACGCCCCCGCTTCAGGCCTGCCTGATCACGGCGGTTGAGCCGGTGCTTAACCCCCTCTGGGTGATGGTTTTTGTCGGCCAGAAGCCGGATTTGTATACGATCCTCGGCGGCGCGGTCATCCTTGTTTCCGTGGTGGCCGGCCAGATTGCGCAGGCTGTCAAAGAGCAGAAGGCTCTTTGACAAAGCGGGGGCAGAAACAAACCGCTGTGGCGGTTTGCAGTAATCATCCACCCGCTTAGCGGGTGGCTTTTCTTGTAACGCCTTAAAGGCTATGATACTAGCAGCGCCTTAAGGCGCATTACGGTCTGCCATCTGCGTGGGGCTTGTTACTTGCTACCCGTAAACGGGTCTTCGT
>JAVBOR010000005.1:0-26818 GCA_031550325.1 Oscillospiraceae bacterium | reverse complement strand
TTGTGAAGACGCGCATTGGGTGACTTTCCCGGAGTGAATCCGTGAAAGAGTTGTGGTTCTAATTTTTTTCGCCTGTCAAGCCTCATTCGTCCTCGCGGGCGGTCGTCCTTCGCCTTGCGGCTTTTGAACCGGTCGCCCCTTAAGGGCGCGTGCGCTTCAAAACGCCTCCAGGCTCCAGGCCTCCCTGCTCGGGCGCTCGGCTCTTCTTATTTCAGTCCAGCAGGGCCTAGCCGCCTTCGGCGTCAGGCTCGACGTGGTTTTGCGCAAAGGAACGAAGAAGCGGCCTTTGTCTACAGGCTGATGTCCTCCAAAGGCCTAACGGCCTATGGAGGACAATTTCGTCTGTCTAAAAAGCTCCGGCCCGCGTCCCTTTTGCACTGCCCGCATCGAGCCTGACGGCTTTGCCGGCAGGTTCTTGCTGGATCGGGCTGTGCAAAAGACAAAACCACAATGCTTTCCCGGATTTACTCCGGGAAAGCATTCCCCTGCAAACCGCCTCAGCGGTTTGATCTAATCCCTTGCTTTGACACAGGCCCTTCGGGCCTGTGTCAAAGCAAGGGGATACTGTAGACAAACCTTCGATTTGTCTACAAACGGGAGCAGGAACGCGTCTTTGTGAAGACGCGCATTGGGTGACTTTCCCGGAGTGAATCCGTGAAAGTCACTTGTTTCCATGCTTTGCTCTCCACCAGTCCAGCAGGGACCCGCCGCCTTCGGCGTCAGGCTCGACGTGGTTTTGCGCAAAGGGACGAAGAGGCGGCCTGTGTCAAAGCAAGGTTATAGCGTATTCTCATCCATGACCAGAAGCGAGACGATCTCGCCGATGACGCCGCTGGCCTCGGCGCAGTCAACCTGACAGGTGCCAACCTGCCGGTGCCCGCCGCCGCCGTAATGGAAACAAAGTGCGCCAACGTCGCTTTTACAGCTTTTGTTGAGCACGCTGTAGCCCACGCCGATCGAGGTGTTCAGGCCGCCGCGGCCGTCGACCACCCAGACCGAGACGTTCTGATCGGGGAACAGGCTGTAAATGAGGAACCGGTTGCCCGAGTAGATCACGTCTACCCCGCGCAAATCGGTCACCACGACATTGCCCTCAACGCGGGACTTCTCCAGGAGCATCTTTCTGAAAAGCTCCGTCTGCTCCCAATAAAGGTCGATACGCTCGCGCACGTCGGGCAGGTCAAGGATGTCCTGTACGCTCATGGTCGCGCAGCAGTCCAGCAGCCTGACCATGAGATCCAGATTGGAGATGGAAAAGTTGCGGAACCTGCCTAAACCGGTGCGCGGATCCATAATAAAGCCCAGCAGGACGCCGCCGGTGGGATGCTGGATTTCTCCAGCCGTCAGGTTTCCCGAGTCGACTTTATCGCAGCTTTGGACAAGCGAGGCAAAATGAGGCATCTGGGCTTCGCCGCCATAGTACTCATAGATGACGCGGGCGGCGCTCGGCGCGAGGCGGCACTCTCCGGGACAGGCATAGTCCTTGCCCATGCGGGTGATTTCGGTCGCATGGTGGTCAAACCACATGCCGCAGCCGGGAACATAGGGGATATTGGCCAGCACGTCGTTTTCGGTCACGGCAATCTTACCGTCCTGCACGTCCTTGGGGTGGACAAAATGCCAGGTGTCGATTACGCCGCGGGATTTGAGCAGCGCACCGCAAACCAATCCGTCAAAATCTGAGCGCGTCAAGAGCCTCATACCGTCAACCTCTCTTTCCGATATCTGTGCGAAAATGGGCGCCTTCGAAGGAGACGGCGTCCACGCCGAGATAGGCAAGCTTAAGGGCGCCGGACAGGGAGTCCGCGGCGGCCGTAAGGCCCAAAACCCGTCCGCCCGCCGTGACCGTCCGACCGTCCTGAAGCGCCGTTCCGGCATGGTAGGCGCACACGCCGCCGGGAAGTGCGTCCAGACCCGAAATGGGCTTGCCGGTTTCATACGCGCCGGGATACCCGCCGCTGGCCATGACCACGCACGCGGCGTGCCGGGAGGACCAGCGCACGTCAACTGAGTCCAGAGAGCCGGCCTCAACTGCCAAAAAGATCTCCATCAGGTCGCTTTCCAGCAGCGTCAGCACAACCTGAGCCTCTGGGTCGCCGAAGCGCGCGTTATACTCAATGACACTCGGCCCGTCGGGCGTGAGCATGAGTCCAAAGTACAGTATGCCCTGAAACGGGCATCCCTCTGCCTGCAGCGCGTCAACCGTCGGACGAAAAATCGTCTCCATGCAGCGCGCCGAAAGCGCCTCGCCGTAATCCGAAACAGGGCAGATGGCGCCCATGCCGCCGGTGTTCGGTCCCATGTCCGCGTCAAGCGCGCGCTTGTGGTCGCGCGAGGCCGGCATGGGAAGCAGCGTCTTGCCGTCGCAAAAGGCGAGTACGGTGACCTCGGGGCCGCTCAAGTACTCCTCGATGACCACGCGGCGTCCGGCCTCGAAAAACTTGCCGCCTTCCATCATATCGCGCACGGCGTCAAGCGCTTCCCCGACCGTTTGCGCAACAACAACGCCCTTGCCCAGCGCGAGGCCGTCGGCCTTGACAACGATGGGGGCGCCCTGCCGCCGGACATAGTCGAGTGCGGGCTCCAGCTGCGTAAAGGCCTCCCATCGCGCGGTGGGAATGGCGTATTTTTTCATCAGAGACTTGGAAAAAATCTTGCTCGATTCAATGCGCGCTGCTTGCTTTGTCGGGCCGAAGGCGCGGATGCCCGCGGCCTGCAGCGCGTCTACCATGCCCAGCGCCAACGGATCGTCGGGAGCGACCACGACAAAATCGATGCTGTTTTGCCGGGCGAACTCCACCATACCGTCCACATCGGTCGCCTTAACCGGGACGCATTGCGCCAATTTGGCGATGCCGCCGTTTCCCGGCGCGCAGAAAAGCTTTGTTACAAGAGGACTCCGGGCGAGCTTGGCGCATATGACATGCTCGCGTCCCCCTGAACCAACCACCAATACTGTCAAAACTCAAAACTCCTCGAATCACGGCTCTGTTCCACACAGGGAGGTTGCCCACTTCCGCGCAGAACGGAAAAAGGCAACCGTCGGCAAGCGCAAACTATACTACATATTTCGATGAAAGCGGTCAATGTCTGAAGTGCCGAATACCAGTAAACACCATGGCCATGCCATGCCGGTTGCACACGTCGATGGAATCCTGATCGCGCACCGAGCCGCCCGGCTGTATGATGGCCGTGACGCCCGCCGCCGCCGCAGCTTCCACAGTGTCGTTAAACGGGAAAAAAGCGTCCGACGCCAGAACTGAGCCCGCCGCCTCGCCGCCGGCATACTGGATGGCCAGCTGCGCGGCCGTGACGCGGTTGGTCTGCCCGGGGCCGATGCCCACAGAACGGTTTCCCTTGGCCAGAACGATCGCGTTGGAACGCACATGCTTGCAGATCTTCCAGGCCAGCAGCAGAGAGCCGAGCTCCTCCTCGGTGGGCTCGCGCTCGGTGACCGTCTTGAGGTCGCCGTCAAGCAAAATGTCATTGGGCGACTGCACCAGAAGCCCGCCAGGGATTTTCTTCATATCGGGGGCGTCATGGCGCGGGCGCTGCGCGATGTCCTCCAACAGCAAAAGCCGCAGGTTTTTCTTCTTGGTCAGCACCTCCAGGGCCTCGTCGGTAAAGCCCGGAGCGACAACAATCTCCAAAAAAATCTTGGAAAGCTCGGCGGCAGTTTCGACGTCGCAGATGCGGTTGAGCGCGACTATGCCGCCGAAAATGGACACGGTGTCGGCCTCATAGGCGTTCAGGTACGCCTCAAGAATGCTGTCCCCCAGGCCGACGCCGCAGGGGTTAGCGTGCTTGACGGCGACAGCGCAGGGCGACTCAAACTCCTTGATCAGCGCAATGGCGCTGGCCGCGTCGCCGATATTGTTGTAGCTCAGGTCCTTGCCGTGCAGCTGTTCGGCCTCGCAGAGCGTGCCGCCCAGACCGCCGACCTCGCGGTAAAACACCGCCGACTGGTGCGGGTTTTCGCCGTAGCGGAGCTCCTGCTGCTTTTCAAAGGTGAGCGTGAGATACTCGGGAGGACTGCCATTCTGCTCCCGCCGCAGATACTCGGCGATGAGCGCGTCATAGTGCGCGGTATGCTCGAACACCTTGGCGGCCAGTCTGAAGCGCTTTTGGCGGGTGATCCCGCCGCTTTCCAGCTCGGTCAGCGTTTCGTCATAGTCCTCGGGATCGACAAGCACCACGACGTCCTGCCAGTTCTTGGCGGCCGAGCGGATCATCGTCGGCCCGCCGATGTCGATGTTCTCAATGGCCTCTTCGAGCTTGACGCCCTCCTTGAGAATGGTCTGTTTAAAGGGGTAAAGATTGATCACAACAATGTCGATGGGCGCGATGCCCAACACCTCAAGCTGCGCCATGTGGTCCTTGTTGTCCCGAATGGCCAGAATCCCGCCGTGTACCACGGGATGCAGTGTTTTGAGCCGCCCGTCGAGGCACTCGGGAAACCCTGTGATCTGCGACACATTGATCACAGGAATGCCGCCGGCCTCCAGCGCCCGCTGTGTACCGCCCGTAGAGACTATCTCGTACCCGAGCGCTGCCACTCTGCGCGCGCACTCAATGACACCCGTCTTGTCGGATACGCTGAACAAAGCCCTGCGTTTCATGGTGCGTCCCCTCCCTTTTCCCATCGCGACGGTAAGACCGCCTTTTACTCATTTCTTTGTCGAATTATATCATGTTTTCCCAGGCTTGGCAAGCCGCTCCACCAGCCGCCCCGACACGCGCAGCAGCCCCTGGCAGAACAGCGAAACCGCCTCGGGCAGGAGCTTATGCTCGCACTCGCGCATGACGCGCAGCTGAAGGCTCTCGGGCGTGTCGCCGGGCAGCACGTCGATGGCCTTTTGCAGGACAATCGGTCCGCCGTCGCAAACCTCGTCGACAAAATGCACGGTCGCGCCGGTCAGCTTGACGCCATAGTCCAGCACGGCCCTGTGCACCTTGAGCCCGTAGAAGCCCTTGCCGCAAAACGCCGGAATGAGCGCCGGATGCACGTTGAGTACGCGGTTGCGGTAGACTTCAAAAAAGGAGCCTTCCAAAATGAACATGAAGCCCGCCAGCACCACCAGCCCGATATCCCGCCGGGAGAGCTCGTCCAAAACAGCCTGTGTGAACGCGCTGCGCGTGTCAAACGACTTGGGAACGAGCACACAGGCGTCAATGCCCGCCAGACGCGCGCGCTCCAGCGCGAAGGCGTCGGACGACGAGCTCAGCACAAGCGCGAGTTTTCCCTCTGGGAAGTCCGGTTGACTGTCGATCAGTGCCTGCAGGTTTGTGCCCCCGCCCGACACCAAAACAGCGATGTTTACCATAGTTCGATGCCCTTGGTCCCTTCGACAACCTCGCCGATGACCGGATAGCCCGCGCGCTCGGCCTGATCGCGGGATACGCACACGACCATGCCCACGCCCATGTTGAACGTGTTGTACATGTCGTCGCGCGTGATGTTTCCCTGGCGCTGCAGGCGGGCAAACAGCTCCGGCGCGTCGTGGGGCGACATTCTGGCAGTCAGGCCGCGGGGCAGCATGCGAGGAATGTTCTCGATCCAGCCGCCGCCCGTGATGTGCGCCGCGCCCTTGACGGTTACGAGCTGGGTGAGGGCCTGCAAATCCTGCACATAGATCCTTGTCGGCGTCAGCAGCTCCATGAGCAGGCCGCTGTCGGGCGCCGGAAAGAGCCTGCGGATGAGGGAAAACCCGTTGGAGTGGACGCCCGACGACGGCAGTCCGAGCAGCACGTCGCCCGGGGTGATGGCCGAGCCGTCGATGCGCTTGTCGCGGTCCACCAGGCCGACGCAAAAACCGGCCAGATCGTATTCGTCCTCGGGCATGAGTCCGGGGTGCTCGGCTGTTTCACCGCCGATGAGCGCCGCGCCGGCCTGCCGGCAGCCTTCGGCCACGCCGGCCACAATCGCGGCAATGCGCTCGGGGACGTTTTTGCCGCAGGCGATATAGTCCAGAAAAAACAGCGGGCGCGCTCCGACGCAGGCCACGTCGTTGGCGCACATGGCCACGCAGTCAATGCCGACTGTGTCGTGTTTGTCGGCCAAAAAAGCCATCTTGAGCTTGGTGCCGACGCCGTCGGTGCCCGAGACGAGCACCGGATGGGCAAAGCCCGACAGATCGGGCTCAAACTGCCCGCCAAACCCGCCGAAAGCGCCCAGAACGCCCTTTATATAGGTGGACTCTACATGCGTCTTCATCAGTTTGACTGCCTCATACCCGGCTTCCACGTCAACGCCGGACTGCGCGTAAGATTGATTCACAGCGCGTCACTCCTCACTATTTTTCTTCCACAGGAACGGAAACGGAGTACTTGCCCGAGAAGCAGGCGTCACAGAACCCGCACCTGAGGCCTTTGGTCAGGGTGGTGAGCGACGGCATGGACAGGTATTTCAGCGTGTCCACACCGATGATGCTGCGGATTTCATCCAGAGAGTGGTTGTGGGCGATCAGCATCTTGCGCGAAGGGATGTCGGTGCCGAAGTAGCAGGGATGCAAAAAGGGAGGCGAACTGACGCGCATGTGCACCTCGGAAGCACCGGCCTCGCGCAGAATCGAGACAATACGCCCGCAGGTCGTGCCGCGCACGATGGAGTCGTCGACCATGATCACGCGTTTGCCCGCGACCACCGCCGAAAGCACGTTGAGCTTGAGCTTGACAGACCGCTCGCGCTGACTCTGGGTGGACTGGATAAACGTGCGTCCGATATAGCGGTTCTTGACAAGCCCGTTGACAAACGGGAGCCCGGACTCGCGCGCGTATCCCATGGCGGCGCTCAGGCCGGAGTCGGGGACGCCCACCACGACGTCTGCCTCCACATTGTCCTCCCTGGCCAGACACGCGCCGGCTTCCTGCCGGGCCAGCTCGACGGAGAGCCCGTCAATCACGCTGTCCGTGCGGGCGAAGTAGATAAACTCGAACACGCAAAGCGATTCTGTGGCCTTGATGCCGCTGGCCAGCGTGGTCATGCGGCCCTTCTCGCAGACGCAGATCTCTCCGGGGTGCACGTCGCGCACAAAGGTCGCGCCGACAGCGTCCAGCGCGCAGCTCTCCGAGGAAAACAGCATGGCCTCGCCCATGCGACCGATGCACAGCGGCCGGAATCCCTGCGGATCGCGCAGGGCGTAAAGCTTGTCCTCTGTCATCACGAGCAACGAATAGGCGCCCTTAAATAGGTGCATGGCGTGCAGGAGCGCCTGCTCTACCGTACCCGACTTGAGCATCTCCCGCACGATGATGTTGAGCATGACCTCAGTGTCGCCCGAGGTCTGGAACACGCCGCCGCGCACCTCGCACTCGGCGCGCAGTTGTGCCGTGTTGGTCAGGCTGCCGTTGAAGGCAAGCGCCAAATGGCGGTCGCGATGTTCGACAACCATTGGCTGGGCGTTGAGAGGCGACGTGCCGCCGTCGGCGGCGTACCGCACATGCCCCATCGCCATGCCGCCATACAGCGACTTAGTGTTGCTGTTGTCAAAAACGTCGGACACGAGCCCCGGGCCCTTGATGCAGTGGATGGTTGCGCCGTTGCTCACGGCAATGCCCGCCGAGTGCTGGCCGCGGTGCTGCAGCGCGTAGAGCGCGTTGTGTACGTCGCCTGCGGCATCGTCTGCGCCCTGCGGGTTTACAATGCCGAAGAGCCCGCACTCCTCGTGCGGATGAAAGTGGTCAAGCACTTTGTCCAAAACAATTCTTCCCCCCAAATGTGCGCAAAGCGGTTCTGTCCGCCGCTCATTCGGCGCCGCTTTGCAAAATCTGATCGGCCTGTTCGGCGCGCGCCGTCATCGCCCGGCGGTGCTCGGCAAGGCGGGCTGCCATCGCCGAGTCAAAAACCGCCAAAATCTGACAGGCCAGCAGCGCGGCGTTCTCGGCCCCGCCGATGGCCACGGTCGCCACCGGGATGCCCGCGGGCATCTGCACGGTGGACAGCAGCGCGTCCATCCCGTCGAGGACAGAGGCGCTGAGCGGGACGCCGATCACCGGCAGCGTGGTCTGGGCGGCGACTGCGCCGGCCAGATGGGCTGCCTTGCCCGCGCCGGCGATGATGACGCCAAAGCCCGCGCCTTCGGCGGATGAGGCGAACGCGCGCACCTTTTCAGGGCTGCGGTGCGCCGAAAATATGTGCGTTTCGACCTCGACTCCAAATTGCTTCAGCGTGGACACAGCTTTTTTCATAACGGGGAGATCGCTGTCCGAACCCATCAATACTGCGACTTTCTTCAACTAAAACACACCCTTCTCCTGTAAAAAACGTTCGGCTTCCAGCGCCCTTGCCTCCCAGGAGGCAGCCCTGCCGTAAGCGAGTCGCTGCTTGACCCTCCAGGCGTCGTGCTCGGCAATCGCCCGGCGGCAGCACTCGATGAACTCTTCCTTGGTGCCCGCGAGCTGGACGACGTCGGCGTATTGCAGCGCTGGCTCGGCCTGCGGGGTGGAAACGATAGGCTTTCCCGTTGACAGAAGATCAAATAAAGTGGCGGGATACTCTCCCGAGCCGCTTAAGTAGAGGCAGACGTTAAACTGCCTGATATACACAGGAGAGACCGTAAAAGCAATCTGCTCCAGAAACCGGACGTTTTTCAAGCCCTCCACCGGCGAAAGGTCGGCGTTACCGGATTTAGGCCCCAAAAAAACAAAAGACCACTCGGGATGGGCTTTGGCTGCCGCTTCGACAAACCCCAGCTCGGAAGAAGGCGAGAGCCTCCCGGCCAGGCCGAGAATTGGGCCTTGCACGTTGAACAGCCCGTCGGGAAAGGGCAGATCTTCGCGGGCAGCCTGGTGGAACAGCTCGAACAGCGCGCCGTCCTGCAGCAAAAACGTGTTGGGATTGACCTGCGACAGCGCGCCGCGCTGCGCAGCGCTCCGGCAAAAGACCACCGTGCTGGAGCGGGCAAGGTCGAGCGCGCCGTCGGCAGGCCCGATGCAGTCGAAAACGACGGCGCTGTGGTCCAGCTCGCCGATGAGCCAGGACTGAGAGGGATCGGTCAGCCAGAGAACCGGCGAGGAAAAGGCCACCTCGTCCATGCGATTTCGGATCACCCGCGCGGTTTTGCGCCGGCCGAAACGCTGCATGAACCCCGGCGCCGGAGACGGAGGCAGCGCAAGCTGCGTGACGCCCTTCATCGGCTGACGGCCCTCGTCGCGGTAGGTAAACGCCTTCACGCCGGTATGCTCGGACGCCGGAGGCGGGTCAAAGTATAAGATGCGGTGTTTGGGCAACAGGCTCATCAGCCGCTGCTCCCGACCCGGCACGTCCGACCACGGAGTGTCGGCCAGACAGACAATTTGCTTCATGGCAAAAACCTCCGCGGCGAAAGGCGATGGCCGCCGCTTACCAAAATCATTGGGGGAGCATCTTGGATAAAATGATGCGGTTAAGCCTTTCATTGGTGCGCAGCTTTTCCACGGCCTCCAGGCGGCGTTCCCGGTCGGGCAGGCTTGCGTAAGCTTTGTCGATGTCGCGCATGAGCTTGAGGGCTGTGACGTCAGCGAGCGGGGTGGAGATGTTCTGGTCAATGTACTCCAAAAAGGCGTTGACCTTTTCGTTGTAAGAAATGCCGACAAGCGGAATGCCCTGCCCGGCTGCAAAGATGAGCGCGTGCAGGCGCATGGCCACCACGATCTCCATGCGGCTGAGCAGCCCGATGGTCACGCGCGCCGAGCCGGCCTCGGTCATGAGAATATGAGGGCAGGTCGTGTGCTGCGCCGCCCAGCGCGCCGCCTCCACGTCCTGCTTGCGGTCAACGGGGATAAACACGGGCGTGAGGTGATACACCTTGTAGGCGTAATCGGCGGCTGCGCCAATGCTGTCAAGAGCCTCGGCGTAGCCCGGCCAGTTGCGCAGCGCAAAGCAGATATACCGGCCGTCCTGCGCAATGTCCTGGCGCAGCATCAGGCTGTCCACCTTTTCGGCGTCTGCCGGGGTGAGAATCAGCGCGGGGTCGGCCGTGAGCTCTATGGCGGGGCGGGACACGCCCATGCGGTCAAGCTCGGCCTTGGACATGCGCTCGCGAAGGGTGATGACCTCCACGCGCTTGTTGAGCACATCGGCCGTCCGGCGGCGGTTGAACGGGGAGTTGACCGGCCCGACGCCGCAGCCGTACATGAAGACGCGGCAGCCCAGCTTGTTGGCCCAGAAGATCGTAAACAGATAAAACCAGAGAGATCTGCGCGACGTGGTGTCCTGCACCAGATTGCCGCCGCCGCTGAGGTAGATGCCGCTTTGGAGCACCGCTCTGGTAAACGCGAACAGGTTAAACGTGTGGAAGGCGTGCTCGCGGTAGGTAATGCGCGTTTCTATGGGGTTGCGGGAGAGAACGCGGATGGGGATGTCGGGGTCCAGCTCGTGGATCTCCTGCAAAATGGCCTCAAGAATGGCGTCGTCCCCGGCGTTGTCCATTCCGTACGCGCCGCAGAGGATCAGGCCGTCGCGCGGCTTGCGCGGGCGCGACCAACGCCGGAGGACATCCTGATAGATCTGCTTCTGACGCTGCAGCGTGGCCTCGATGGAATACATGCTCATGGCCTTTTCGTGCAGCTTGTCCCCCATTTGGCGCATCAGAGCGGGATCGTCGTACAGCGCCTGAAGGTGCGCTGCCAGCGCGATATCGTCCCCGGGCTGAAACAGAAGCCCGTTGATGCCGTGGTCGATGAGCATGGGAATGCCGCCGACCGCCGTGGCCACGGTGGCGCAGGACATGCGCGTACCCTCGGTGAGAACATAGGGAAAGGTCTCGTAGAGGGAGGTGAGTACATTGATGTCTGTGAGACGGAAAAAGGCGTTCATGTCTGAAACCCAGCCGCAAAAATGCACGGGCGCGTTGAGCTCTCTGGCAAGCTTTTGCAGCTCGTCGGCCTGCGGGCCGCTGCCCGCGACGGCAAAGCGCAGACGGGGACAGTTCCGGCGCAGCCGCGCGGCCGCCCGGATAAAGGTCGGCAAATCCTTCACGGGGTCAAAACGGGCAGCGATGCCGGCCACGATATCGCCCTCCTCAAAGGGCAGACCCAGTTCTCTGGCCGCCGCGGCGCGGTCAAAATCGAACTCGTCGATGTGGAAATCAATGCCATTATATATAGTGTACTGGCGCTCGGCCGGAAAGCCGCGTGTGATAAGCATTTCGCTTGTCGGGTCGGATACTCCGATGTGGAAGTCCAGGCGGCGCAGCGCGAAGGAGTTGATCTGACCAAACGTCAGCCGCGCCAGCGGCCTGCCGAGGTAGTCCAGCCGATAGTCCGAGTGGACGGTCGTGACAATGGGCTTGCCCAGCTTGCGGCGCAGCAGCATGCCCACGAGGTTTGCGCGCGCGCCGTGGCAGTGAATGATATCGTAGCCCTTGACCAGAGAGCGGACGGTTCTGAGTTCGTCAAAAATACCGCCCTCGACGACGCGTACGTCAATGCCCGCGTCGCGGCACTCGGCGGCAAACTCTCCCTCGCGGAAGCTGACCAGGGTGACGTCCATCGACTTGGACAGGCCGGTAAGCAGCGTAATCACATGGGTCTTCGCGCCGCCCACGTCGCCGCCGCCAATCAAATGCAGTACCTTCATATCAAACCGCCGTTTCTCGAAGCTGTGCCTCCAGCGCGGCAGCGTCAAAAGCAGGACGCCGCCCACAAAAGGGCGGAGTCGTTTCACAGGGCTTTTGCCCGTGCGCATCGGCCCTCTTATTCTATCTAAACGACCCTGCTTTGTCAAGAAAGCCTCGGTGTTTGCCGCTTGGTGGCCTCAGCGTTTGCCGCCCCGCAGCCATGCAAGTTCTCTGGCCCGCACGCCCGGCGTCTGGCGGCATTCGACATCATAACGCCGTGAACGGCTGGATGGCTCTACAAAAAACACTTGACGAATGGAAAACATGGGTGTATGATGATGGCGCTGTAACCGAAATGTAACCGATCTTGTAACCAAACTGTTTTCGTTTTCTACCGGAGACAGAGTTTCAAGGTCACTCTTGGGGGGATTCTATGACGGAAGGCATACTTGACAGACGACGGTCTATGCCCGCCGGCGCTGTAAGGCAATCATCGGGCAAAATTCATACAAGAGCTCTTTCGCTTCGGTATGCTCTGATTTGCTCACGGGCGCATTTGTCCGTGAGCATGCGCGCGTACTCAAAGCGTTGGCATACAGTACAGTCTGCCGTGCGGGATATCTGCGCGGTTCCGGCGCAGGCCGCCATGCGTCTTCTTTTGCTGTTGGCCCCTGCTGCGGCTATCGCGGGGGAAGCGGTGGTCGACGTCGGCGGTCGGGTCAGGCAGACTGTCGGCGGGAGGGCAATCGGCGCCGTCGGCGCCCTGCGAGCCCACAAGCCGTCTCGCCTGAACGCTGCCCTGTTTTTCTGCACCGCCGCCGTGGTTTTGATGCTCGTCTCATTTTACGGGGTCGGCCTGGAGGTTGTTCTGGACGGACAATCGCTTGGCTACGTCACCAGCACGGAGCAGTTTGAGTCGGCGGTCAGCGGCGCTTCGGCGAGCGCGAGCCGAATTTTGGGACGTCCATACGTCATTTTTCCCAATGCCGAATACCATTTTTCCGTGGTCAACCGGAACCTGATCTTTGATCAGCGGCAGGTGGAAGCCAAGCTGCTGGCGCAGATTGGCGAGATTCAAAACCTGTATGTGCTGCGCGTGGACGGGCAGGACATCGGCGCGAGCGCCGATTATTCGGCTATTCGCGGGGCGCTGGATCGTGTGCTCTCAGCCGGCCCGCGCGCCTCGGCCTCAGACCAAGTGACATTTTATCAGGACGTGCGTATTGAGCAAAAGCTGACCAGTACCACGCTGGCGATGAGCAACGCGGAGATGCTGGACCTGCTCCAGTCCAATGTGCGCGACGCCGAAACCTATGAGACCGTCGCGGGCGACACGCGCGAGAGCGTCGCTCAGCGGTTTGGCATCAGCGTGAAAACGCTCGCTGAACTCAACCCCGGGCTTGATCAGTCAGAGCTTGCGGTGGGCACGGCCCTTGTGGTGAACGAAGAGATCCCGTTTTTGTCGGTTTGCCAGACGGGCACGGTGACCTACAGCGAGCAGATCGAATTTCCAGTTGAAACCATTCAGGACGACACCATGTTTGAGGGCGATACGCGGATCGTGACCGAGGGCGTGCAGGGGCAAACCCTCGTCAGCGCTCAGGTTGAACTGCTCAACGGCAAAGAGGTCGGCCGAACCGTGCTCAGCAGGCAGACCGTCAGCGAGCCTGTGACGCAGGTTGAGGCCAAGGGAACGCGCGTGCGTTACGCAGTGGGCAGCTTTATCAGGCCCTATAACGGCATGCTGACCTCCAACTACGGCAACCGGTATGTCTTTGGAAAACTGGATTTCCATCCCGGCATCGACCTTGCCGGACCGAACGGCAGCCCCATCGTCGCCTCGGACGGCGGAAAAGTGGTCTTCGCCGGGCAGCAGAGCGGTTACGGGAACATTGTCATCATCGACCATCAAAATGGATATAAGACGGCGTACGCGCATTGCAGCAAACTGCTGGTCAGCGTAGGGCAAATGGTGGCGCAGGGCGAGCTCATTGCCAAGGTCGGCAGCACAGGCCGGTCGACGGGGCCGCACGTGCACTTTGAGATTCGCAAGGACACCACCAGAATTAACCCCTTGAAACTCTTGACCAACTGAGTCGGCGCCAGCGCCGCGAGAGGGAGACATGTGGTCCGGCTCTCATCCCCGCCCGTCGTAAAAACGGGGGATTTGGATGAGAGTCGGACTTGTTTTTGTACAAAACGCTCGAAAATCCTCGGAAACAATCAAAACGTTGGTGTCTGTTATACAAAAAATAGATTCGTATAGAAATTTTTTAAAAATGTATTGACAAACTAGGAATAAACGATTATACTATGACCATAGTGATTGATTCGATAAGGGCAAAGCAGTTCGAAAGACTGTGGCGCAAAACTAAAGGGCCTTAACCTGTTACAGGGTATGGCAGCCAGTTGCCGAAGAAACTGTGGAAGTCTGCATTTCTTCTCGGCACGAGGCGGGAAGGCATGCAGTTTTTTAATGCCCGCATTAGGGTTTCTCTTTTCGAATCGGCACGGAGCGGTTCCCCTTTCATTACTTTTGCTTTTTTCTTTTTCTGCTTTTCTCCATTCTTCTTTACCCATCTTCATAAGCTCGAAGACACTTTGTGTCGGCGAGCTCTTTTTCTGTCCATTTTCGGCCGGCTTCGCATAGCGGCGGTGAGGCGGCGTTTCCATACATTCCCGCGTCGGGGAGCGCCCGTGCTGCTTGCATAGGATTCCCTGCCGTGGTATACTTTAATGGTATTTGCCGACGGGAGGTGATGGTTGTGCCGCAGGGTCACGCGATGAAACGCGCCGTGGCGGTAAAAGGGCTTGTTTGTGTCGTCATGCTTGCGCTGTCTGCTGTCTTGCGCCTACTCTCGGCGAAGATGGCAGAGCGCTTTTTTGATGTTTACAGCCCGTTTTCACGCTGGATATCCCGCGTGCTGGGTATGTTATTTTCCTTCGCTCGCTTTTCCGTGGCGGAGTTTGTCATCTACATAGCGATTGCCGGAATACTTGCCAGCCTTGTGATCACGCTGATCCACACGTTCACGCGCCCCGGCGGGCTGTGGCATCTGCTTGGTTTTCTGGCGTCGATTTTGGCCGCCGCCGGCACCGGATTGTTTTTATACCTGGCGCTTTGGGGGCTGAACTATTACGCGCCGTCCTGCGAGCAGCTGCTGAAGCTCGATGTGCGCGACCGCCCCGAGCAGGCGCTGATCGAGACCTCCTGGTGGCTGATGGGCCTGATAGAGGACGAGGCAGGTCAGGTCAGGCGCGGCGATCAGGGGCAGATGGATGCCGGAGGGTTTAACGCACTGAGCGATCTCATGCCCGCGACGGTTGAGGCGCTGATGCAGGAGGACGGCCTGTTTGCCGGGGGAGGGACCTCAAAGCCCAAGCGCGTGACCAACTGGATTTTGATGACCTACGCGGGCATTTCGGGGATCTATATGCCGTTTACCGGCGAGAGCAACGTGAACCCCGACACCATTGACGCCTACCTTCCCCATACGATGGCGCATGAAATGGCCCACCGGCTGGGGTTTGCGCGCGAGGAGGACGCCAATTACATGGCCTTTCGCACCTGCCTGGCCAGCCCGTATGCCGAGATCCGCTATTCGGGGATCCTGTCCGCGCTGTTCAGCTGCCTGTCAAGCGTTGAAGACGCCGGCGCGCGTGAGGCGCTGTACGCGGCGGTTCCGAAGGCCGTGTGGGACGACGTCAACTACTATTGGGAGCGTCGGGAGGATCAGCAGCTGGACCAGGAGCTGCTTGAGGCTGTGTCCTCGTTTTCCGAGGAGGTCAACGACACCTATTTGCAGACCATGGGGCAAGCAGACGGCGTGCAGAGCTACTCGCGCGTTGTCAGCCTGCTGATCGCCGATTACGTTTCGCGCTTTGGCGAGCCCTAATCACCGCAGGGCTCGGATGAAAGATTTTTTTCGCCGCACCCCCAGGGGAAATTGGGGAGTGCGGCGGTTTTTATTGGGAAAAAAGGAAGAACGTTGCATAAAAAAGACCAAAAAATTTTGGGAAATTATTAAATATTTGATATTTTGCTTTGACTTTTCTTTTTTCGATCGATATACTATTACGGATTCATCAATATTTCTGTCTCAAACAGTTTAGGTTTACAGATTGGGTAGGTGTTATGTGAATGAGCAACGACCCTATGCTTGAAATGTATGTCATGGAAAGCGCTCAGCTCACCGAACGGTTGGAGGATATCCTAATCGAGGGCGAGCAGCTCGGCGGCTTCAACTCCGAGCATATCAATGAGATCTTTCGCATCATGCATACGATCAAAGGCTCGGCGGCGATGATGGAGTTTACACAGATTTCCACACTCGCCCATGCGCTGGAGGACATGTTTTTCTATATCAGAGAGCACGATGACGCCCGGCCTGACTGGGGAGAGATCGCCGACATCTGCCTGGTCGCCTGTGACTTCTTTAAGGGAGAGATCGGCAAAATTTCATCGGGCGGTCGTTCGGACGGGGACATGTCGGCGCTGCTTGAGCGCTGCCGCGCCTACGTCAGCATCCTCACGGGAAAAACTGCCCGGCCGGACGCGTCCCCCTTGGTGGCGCCCGCTCCGGCAGAGCGTGCGCATGCCTCCGCCGAGAGCGGCGGGACAGGCTACCGCCTGCGGATTTTCTTTGATGACGGCTGCAAGATGGAGAACATCCGCGCCTATCAGATCGTCAACAGCCTGATCGACGTGGCCCACAGCATCCAGACGACGCCGCCGGATTTGCTGGAGGACTGCAGCGACGAGATTATCGCCGCCGGCGTGACCATTGACCTGCATACCGACCTGTCGGCCGAAAACCTGAAGAAGGTCATCGCCGACGCGCTTTTTGTGAAAAAATTTGAGCTGACCCAACTGGAGCAGACTGCCGAGAAGCCCGCTGAAAAGCCCGCCGCAAAGACGTCAAAGGCGAAAAAGAAGGCTGGGCAGCCCGCGGTCGAGGCGGAGGCACCGCCCGTGGCGGAGGCGCCTCCTGTCCAGGTCGGCGCGCCGGCCGCCCCGGTGGAAATCAAGCAGAGCTTTATCAACGTCAATGTGGAGAAGCTGGACAAGCTGATGGATCTCATGGGAGAGATTGTCATTTCGGTGTCCATGGTGGTCAGCAGTCCCGACCTGAACGGGCTGCAGCTGGACAACTTTGAAAAGGCTGCCTCGCAGCTGTTGAAGAACACCAACGAGCTGCAGGAAATTATTATGTCGGTGCGCATGATTCCGATTTCCTCCACCTTCCACAAGATGAACCGCATTGTGCGCGACACCTCCAAAAAGCTCGGCAAGGAGGTTGAGCTTGTCATACTCGGCGAGGAAACCGAGGTGGACAAAAACATCATCGACAACCTGTCCGACCCGCTGATGCACATCATCCGCAACTCCCTGGATCACGGGCTGGAGGACACGCGGGAAGAGCGCATCGCCGCCGGGAAGACCGCGGTCGGCCATATTGTGCTGGAGGCGCGCAACTCAGGAAGCGACGTCATCATCTCCTGCACCGACGACGGGCGCGGCCTGAATCGCGACCGCATCCTGGAAAAGGCCATGCGTAACGGGTTGCTGACGAGACCCGAGTATGAGTATACCGACAAGGAGATCTATCAGTTTATCATGCTGCCGGGCTTTTCGACAAACGAGCAGGTCACCGAGCTGTCGGGCAGAGGCGTGGGCATGGACGTGGTCAAGCGTAACATTGAAAAGGTCGGCGGTACGGCGCTGCTCGACTCCACGCCCGGGAAGGGCATGACGGTCACAATCCGCATTCCGCTCACGCTGGCCATTCTGGCGTCGATTGAAATCAAGGTGGGCAAGAACTACTATCTCATTCCCACGCTCAACATCCGCGAGGCTTTTAAGCCCAAGCGTGAGGACATCATCGTCGACCCCGACGGCAACGAGATGATCATGTTCCGCGGAGAGTGTTATTCCATTGTCCGGATGCACCGGCTGTTCCGCGTGCAGACCGACGTTGTTAACTTTGAGGACGGTATTATGATCATGATCGAGGACGAGGGCCGTATGGCCGGCGTATTTGCCGATCAGATGGTGTCCGAGCAGCAGGCCGTCGTCAAGCCCATTCCGTCGTTTATCACCGAGCGCATCGGGCAGATCCACGGCATTTCGGGCTGCACAATCATGGGCAATGGAAACATTGACCTGATTATTGACGTCAAGAGCCTGACCCAGTGACCGCATTGAGTGTTGAAGGAGGAGTTTCTGGATGGATGAAGTGACACTGTCGCAAAATGACGAAAGCGGCATTCGCGACCGATATCTCACCTTTGCGGTGGGCGATGAGGACTACGGACTGGAGATCACCCATGTCTCCGAAATCATTAAGATGCAGGCCATCACAGAGGTGCCTGAAATCCCTGCCTATATCAAGGGCATCATCAACCTGCGCGGCAAGATCCTGCCCGTCATGGACGTGCGCCTGCGCTTTAACAGGGAAACCCGCGAGTACGACGACCGCACATGCATCATCGTTGTGGACATCAACGCCAACTCGATTGGCCTGATCATCGACGCCGTGCGGGAGGTCATGGACATCTCGGCGGAGGAGATCACCAGTCCGTCGGGCAGCGGAACCGCCGCAACCTCCAACCGTTATATCCGCAGCATCGGCAAGACGGCGTCGGGCGTCAAGCTCCTGCTTGATGTGGACCATCTCGTCTCCGATCGCAGCGAGTAAGACCATGTCAAAGAACCTTCGGTTCTTTGACAAACGGGAGCTCAGATTAAACCACTGAGGCGTTTGAAGGGAAACGGTTTGGAGAAATGAATTCCCGAAACCGTTGTGGTTCATATTTTTCCAGGATTCGGTCCAGCAAGAACCTGCCGCCTGCAGCGTCAGGCTCGACGCGAATCCAGGAAAAGGACGAAGGCGCAAAGCGCTTTTTTGACAGTCTGCGGAGAAGCGACGCGCCAGCGGCGCTTCTCTTTGTTTTACGCGTCTTCACTAAAGACGCGATCCCATCCCCGCTCTGACAAGGAACCGAAGGTTCCTTGTCAGAGCGAAAATAATTGCCGGCCTATGAAGGCTTTGTTCTTGACTTCCACGCCTGCGCGTGCTATACTTTCTACTGAATCCGGGCAAACTGTTGTCCGGAGCATGCAAATGTTTTTCGACCACTCCTTTTCGGAGGAGTCAAGGCCATGCGGACAGCCGGGTCGACTGCCGATCGGCAACTTCGTTGCCTTATTGATGGAGTTAAGAGCTCATATTTTATAAGTTGGTTACTTCATAACCAGTGCGCGTCCGGCGCATCAAACTTGTGAAACAGTCAATAAGCTAATTAAAGTAAAATGTTTGCTACTCGACGTGCAAGCCCCCCTGTCTGAATTCTTAAACGGTGAAAAGCGACGCTTTATTTCCCTCGTCTTTTTTCGCGTTGATCGACAAGATCGGGATCAAGCCGACACAAGTGTGAAAAGCAGCATGTTGCTTTTTTCGCTTGTGTCGTTTACTTTACACTATATAAAAAGGCGGGAATGGGATGCCGGAGAAGTTCAAGCTGTATGGATTCAACAATCTGACCAAGTCTTTGAGTTTTAACATTTATGACGTCTGTTACGCCAAAACGCCGCGGGAACAGAAGGACTATATCGCCTATATTGACGAGCAGTATAACTCGGAGAGACTGATCAGCATTCTCACCCACGTTGTTGACATGATCGGCGCCAAGGTGCTCAACATCTCCAGCCAGGACTATGAGCCGCAGGGAGCCAGCGTGACGCTGCTGATCGCCGAGGGCTCGATGATCCCGTCGGGCGGGGAGACCACGGTGGCGCACCTCGACAAGAGCCATGTAACCGTGCACACCTATCCTGAATACCACCCCGACACCTCGATCGCCACGTTCCGCGTGGACATCGACGTGGCCACCTGCGGGGAGGTCACGCCGCTGTCTACACTGGATTATCTGATCGGCAGCTTTGACTCCGACATCATTACGATGGACTACCGCGTCCGGGGCTTCACGCGCGACGTCGAGGGCAAGAAGCTGTTCATCGACCATCACATCACGTCCATTCAGGACTATATTGACGAAATGACGCTGCGCAAATACGACGCGGCCGACATCAATCTGTATGAGGCCAACCTCTTTCACACCAAGATGCTGATCAAGGAGATCGACCTGCAGAACTATCTGTTCAACACCGACGTCTATGAGCTGCCCCCCAAGAACAGGCTGTCGATCACCCATAGCCTTCGCCGTGAAATGATTGAGATTTTCAGCGGCCGGAACGTCTTTTAAGGGGGTTTGGAATGACTAATCTCTCGCAGGCCAGCGCGCCCATTTACGAGGCGCTTGAGCGCTTTCGTCAGATGCGTGTTGTGCCCTTCGACGTCCCCGCGCACAAGCGCGGCCGGGGAAACCCCGAGCTGACTGCCTTTTTGGGGGAGCGCTGCGTGAATCTGGACGTCAACTCCATGCGTCCGCTGGACAACCTGTGCCATCCCGTTTCGGTCATCAGGCAGGCCGAGCAGCTGGCTGCCGAGGCCTTTGGCGCTGCCGGCGCGTTTTTGATGGTGGGCGGTACGACGTCCGCGGTTCAAAGCATGATTTTGTCGGTCTGCAAGGCCGGGGATAAGCTGATTTTACCGCGCAATGTGCACCGCAGCGTGATTAACGCGCTGGTGCTGTGCGGCGCGCGCCCCATCTATGTCAATCCCGAGGTTGACCAGCGCCTGGGCATCTCTCTGGGGATGAAAACACAGCAGGTGGAGAGGGCGATGCGCGAGCATCCCGACGCCGTGGCGGTTCTGGTCAACAACCCGACGTATTATGGCGTGTGCTCGGATCTGAAGACCATCACGGACATGGCGCACAAACGGGGCATGCTGGTGCTCGCCGATGAGGCGCACGGCACGCATTTTTATTTTGGAGAGAATATGCCGCCCTCGGCCATGGCCGTTGGCGCAGACATGGCCTCTGTCAGCATGCACAAGTCTGGCGGCAGCCTGACCCAGAGCTCGCTCTTGCTGACAGGGCAGCAGGTGAGCCAGGGCTATGTGCGCCAGATCGTCAACCTGACGCAGACGACCAGCGCGTCCTATCTGCTGATGGCCAGTCTGGACATCAGCCGGTGCAACCTCGCGCTGCGCGGCAGGCAGATGTTCGCGCAGGTGACGGCGCTTGCCCAATACGCGCGCGAGGAGATCAACGCCATCGGCGACTATTACGCCTACTCGCGCGAGCTCATCAACGGCGACAGCGTGTTTGACTTTGACGCCACAAAGCTCTCTGTCTACACGCTGGATATTGGCCTGGCGGGCATTGAGGTTTACGACATCCTGCGCGATGAGTACGACATCCAGATTGAGTTCGGCGACCTGGGAAACATCCTGGCGTACGTTTCCATCGGCGACCGGAAGCAGGATGTGGAGCGGCTGATCGGCTCGCTTGCGGAAATTCGCCGCCGGTACAAGCGCGACAAGGCAGGGCTCATGCGGCAGGAGTACATCGACCCGCGCGTCATTGTGACGCCTCAGGCAGCGTTTTACGCGCCCAAGCAGTCGGTGCCTCTGGCCGACGCCGCGGGACGCGTGTGCAGCGAGTTTGTCATGTGCTATCCGCCCGGCATCCCGATTCTGGCGCCCGGCGAGGAGATCACCGCGGATATTCTGGACTACATCCGGTACGCCAAGGCCAAGGGCTGTTCCATGACGGGGCCGGAGGATCCCGACATAGAGCGCCTGAATGTGTTGAAGGAGGAGTAAGCCGAAATGGAACTGTGGTACACTGAGCGCCACACGCCCAACGCGCAGTTTTCCATTCGCGTCAGCCACCAGCTGTACAGCGGTCAAAGCGAGTTCCAGCGCATTGACGTTTTTGATTCGAAGGAGTTTGGGCGCTTTCTCACGCTCGACGGCTATATGATGCTCACCGAAAAGGACGAGTTTATCTATCACGAGATGATCACCCATGTGCCCATGTCGGTGCACCCCAACCCCAAACAGATTCTGGTCATCGGCGCGGGCGACGGCGGCGTTGTGCGCGAGCTGACGCGCTACCCCAAGGTCGAGCACATTGATCTGGTGGAGATTGACCCGCTGGTGGTGGAGGTCTGCAAGCAATTTCTGCCGCAGACGGCCTGCCGGCTTGACGACCCCCGCGTTTCGATTCACTATGAGGACGGCATGCGCTTTATCCGCTCCAAGGTGGATGCCTACGATCTGATCATCGTCGACTCCACCGACCCGTTCGGGCCGGGCGAGGGCCTGTTTACGCGCGAGTTCTACGGCAACTGCCACAAGGCGCTGCACGAGGACGGCATCATGGTCAATCAGCACGAGAGCCCGTTCTATGAAGAAGACGCCGTGGCCATGCAGCGCGCGCACAAGCGCATTGTGCAGAGCTTCCCGATCAGCCGCGTCTATCAGGCCCATATCCCAACCTATCCCTCGGGACACTGGCTGTTCGGCTTTTCCTCCAAAAAATATCACCCGGTGCGCGACCTCAACGCCGTGGCGTTTAACATGCTGGGGTTTGACACGAGGTACTACACGACGCGGCTGCATGTCGGCGCGTTCGCGCTGCCGGCTTACGTGGAGGCGCTGCTCAGAGATGTGGAATAATCAGCGGGCGTTTTTGGGCGCCGACAGCTCCTATGATGAGGCCGCCGTCGTGCTGTACGGCGCGCCGTACGACTCCACAACGTCGTTTCGGCCGGGGGCGCGCTTTGGAAGCAGAGCCATCCGGGACGAGTCGTTTGGGCTTGAAACCTACAGCCCCTATCAGGACAAGGACTTATCCTGCCTACATGTGTTTGACGGCGGGGATCTCGAACTCCCGTTCGGCGATGCGCAGGCGGCGCTGATGCAGATTGAACGATACGCCGGGCGCATCTGCGCCGCCGGGAAAATTCCGTTTTTGCTCGGCGGGGAGCATTTGGTGACGCTGGGCGCCGTGCGTGCTCTTGTGAAGCTGCACCCCGATTTGCGCCTTGTTCACTTTGACGCCCACACCGACCTGCGCGAGGACTATCTGGGCGTAAAACTCTCCCACGCCTGTGTCATCAGGCGATGCTGGGAGCTCCTGGGGGACGGCCGCATCGCGCAGTTCGGCATCCGCTCGGGCGACCGGGAGGAGTTTGCCTGGGCAGCCGAGGGCCATGTGTCCATGAATAAATTTGACTTTACAGGGCTCAGCGCGGCGGTCGGCGGGATGCGCGGCGCGCCGGTCTATCTGACGATGGATCTCGACGTGCTCGACCCGTCTGTTTTTCCCGGCACAGGAACGCCCGAGGCCGGAGGTGTAACGTTTCTGGCGCTGCTCGAGGCGATCAGGGAGGTCTGCGCAAAGGCCAACATCGTGGGTCTGGACGCGGTGGAGCTTGCCCCGGCCTATGACGCCAGCGGTGTTTCCACGGCCACTGCCTGCAAGCTTGTGCGGGAGACGCTGTTGGCGCTCGGCAAATAAAGGAGGACATGTTAGTATGGGAAAGACACTCATCATCGGCTGCGGCGGCGTGGCCAGCGTTTGTGTGCACAAGTGCTGCCAAAACAGCGCTGTTTTTGAAGACATATGCATTGCCAGCCGCACAAAGAGCAAGTGCGACGCGCTGAAAGAGAAGCTGGAGGGCAAAACCGCCACCAAGATCTCCACGGCGCAGGTCGACGCCAACGACGTCCCGGCGCTCATAGCGCTCATCGAGAGCTATAAGCCCGACGTCGTGCTCAACCTGGCGCTTCCGTATCAGGACCTGAGCATCATGGACGCCTGCCTGGCGACCAAAACGCACTATGTCGACACGGCCAACTACGAGCCCGAGGACACTGCCAAGTTTGAATACAGCTGGCAGTGGGCCTATCGGGAGCGCTTTGAGCAGGCCGGCATCACTGCGCTGCTGGGCAGCGGCTTCGACCCGGGCGTCACGAGTGTGTTTTCGGCATACGCGCTCAAGCATTATTTTGACGAGATTCATCAGATTGACATTTTAGACTGCAACGCGGGCGACCACGGGTATCCGTTCGCCACGAACTTTAACCCCGAGATCAACATCCGCGAGGTGTCGGCCAAGGGGAGCTATTGGGAGGACGGCAGCTTTGTCGAGACCGAACCGATGGAGATCAAGCGCGTGTACAACTTCCCCCAAATCGGGGAGAAGGACATGTATCTGCTGCACCATGAGGAGCTGGAGTCGCTGGCGCTGAACATTCCCGGCATCAGGCGCATCCGGTTTTTCATGACGTTCGGGCAGAGCTATTTGACCCACCTGAAATGTCTGGAAAACGTCGGCATGACCTCGATCACGCCGATTGAGTACGAGGGCCGGCCGATTGTGCCGCTCCAGTTTTTAAAGGCCGTGCTGCCCGATCCGTCCTCGCTGGGCGCCCGCACCAAGGGAAAGACCAACATCGGCTGCATTTTTACGGGCGTAAAGGACGACAAGCCGCGCGTACACTATATCTACAACGTGTGCGACCATGAGCAGTGCTATCGCGAGGTCGGCTCGCAGGCCGTGGCCTACACGACTGGAGTGCCCGCGATGATCGGTGCGATGATGGTTCTCACAGGCGTTTGGAACAAGCCCGGCGTGCACAACATGGAGGAGTTTGATCCCGATCCCTTTATGGACGCGCTGAACAAGTGGGGCCTGCCCGTGCAGGAGAGCGACAGTCCGGAGCTCGTGGACTGATGAGATTTGACGCGCTACGCACCCCGTGCTATGTGGTGGACGAGGCGCTCATCGGACGCAATCTCGCCGTGCTCAAAGGTGTGGCCGACCGCACGGGCTGCCGCGTTTTGCTGGCGCAGAAGGCGTTTTCGATGTTTGAGCTTTATCCGATGATTGGCGCCTCGCTTCACGGAACGGCTGCCAGCGGCCTTTTTGAGGCAAGGCTCGGCGCAGAGCAAATGGGCGGGGAGACGCATGTGTTTTGCCCGGCGTACCGCCCCGAGGAGTTTGACGAGCTGATGTCGCTTTGCGGCCACGTGGTCTTTAACTCCGTTTCACAGCTGATGCGCTTCGGCCCAAAGGCACGCGCCGCGGGCAAAAGCGTGGGTCTGCGCGTAAACCCCGAGTGCTCCACCCAGAGCCACGCGATCTATGACCCGTGCGCGCCGTATTCCCGGCTCGGCGCGACGCGCGCGACGCTGAGCGCCGAGACGATGGCGCTTGTGGACGGGCTGCACTTTCACACGCTCTGCGAACAGGACGCCGACGCACTGGAGACGACCCTGTGCGCCGTAGAGGCGCAGTTTGGCGAGTTTCTCCCGACGCTTTCGTGGATTAACTTTGGCGGAGGCCACCACATCACGAAGCCTCAATACGATTTGGCGCGGCTGGAGCGCCTGGTCACAAAGATGCGCGAGCGCTACTCACTGACCGTCTACCTCGAGCCCGGCGAGGCCATCGCGCTGAACGCGGGCTTTTTGGTCTGCTCGGTGCTGGACATTGTACACAACGGCATGGATATCGCCATTTTGGATACCTCGGCGGCCTGCCACATGCCCGACGTGCTGGAAATGCCGTACCATCCGCCGCTGATGGGTGCCGGCGCGCCCGGCGAGAAGGCGTATACCTGCCGTTTGGGCGGCATGACCTGTCTGGCCGGCGATATCATCGGGGACTATTCCTTTGACAAGCCGCTAAATGCAGGCGACCGGCTTGTGTTTGAGGACATGGCCATTTACACGATGGTTAAGAACAACACCTTTAACGGCATGGCGCTGCCCGACCTCGTGCTGCGCGCTCCCGACGGGGACTGCCGCGTCGTCCGCCGCTTTGGGTATGAGGACTTTAAAAGCAGACTGTCCTGAGTGCTTTGGAAGTTGAAAAACAGCACGAATGATGGCAGTATGGATACAACAAAGCAAAAAAGAGCTAACTGACACTTTTAATCAGTTAGCTCTTTACGTTATGGATAAAAAATCAATGTTGCCAAACCGTTTCCATGTGGGAGTTTTCAAACGCATAAATCTGCATAAACAGCGAGTTCTCGGGATTGTTCTGATCAGGCACACTTGCCGAGCTCAAAGCTCTTTCTAAACAATTGTGCTTAGAGTTCATATCGCCTTCTTACTCAATTTGATACCAGGTATCCGCCCTCTATGGCGTTAGCTGATATCAAGCTTATGTGGCGACATGAGGATGCGCGGGCCTGTCAAAACGGAACACATGTGCAGTTTAGTCAGCTTTTTTGCCGCGCAAAACACCAAAGAGAATTGCCGCAATAACAGCTCCTACCAGAGGGCCTACGATGAACACCCATACGTTAGCAAGACTATCCCCGCCTGCGAACAAGGCAGGACCGATGCTACGCGCTGGATTTACAGAGGTTCCCGTTAACGGAATCCCTATAATGTGTACAAATGCCAATGTCAAGCCGATTACAATTCCGGCCACGCTGCTCTTGTCTTTGTCCGAAGTTACACCGAGAATGGTAAAAACAAAAATAAATGTGAGGATAATCTCAACAATCAACGCGCCGAAAGAACCGCCTGCATTAGCCACGCCATTGGACCCAAGCCCGCCTGTCAAATCGGTGAGGCCGAATCCCAGTAGAATTTTCAAAAGGCCCGCACCAATAATTGCACCAATGATCTGGGAAATCACATAGCCGACAAAGTCAGTAACGCTCATTTTTCTTCGAATTAATACCGCCAGTGAAACTGCAGGGTTAATATGGCAACCGGAAATTCCTCCAATAACATATGCTGTGGCAACAATTGCGAGCCCAAAAGCCAAGGCAACAGCCAGATGGCCTCCAGAAGGCTCACAACCCAGGAACATAGCGCTTCCACACCCGACAAAAACCAGGATCATTGTACCGATCAGTTCCGCCAAGTACTTTTTCATTCTTTCCATAATACCTCTCCTCAAACTGTAATATTGACAATTTTTTTTATGCAGACTTTATTCCCACTCGCTTCCTAGGAGCGTAATCTAAACGATTTTGTTTGGATTATATGGTTCGTGGTATCCTGATTGTCCTTATTATCCATAGCGCAAGGGCTATCCGGTTTTTTGTTGCCAGATTGTTGCCAAGAAGAGTATAACACTTTTTTGTAAAAACGCATATCACATTCCGTATTTTTATTTTGAACAGGTAAGTTTGAGCGACACTACGACCTCACGATCAGCGTTCCTTATTTCCAACTCACAATGCGGGTATCTATCTATTATTTTTTTCACATTGATAAGCCCGGCGCCTTGATGTCCTTTTTTGCTCGTAAACCCAAGTGTAAGCACCTCTGAAAGCTCAATCGGCTTGCTTGAACTGTTTGTAATGGTAATGATTTTATTTTGCATTTCTTTTTCATGC
>JAVBOR010000063.1:0-23501 GCA_031550325.1 Oscillospiraceae bacterium | reverse complement strand
CGCTTCATCGGCAAACCAAATGTTTGTACCGCAGACCTCCATTTCACCGTGCATTACCCATGTTCGCAGTAATTCAGGCGGAGTATTTGATCCCTCCGGCATATAATCTCCATAATTCATAACTTTTGGCTCACCACAAGGGAAAACCGAGCGATAAAAATCCAACGCTTCTTGGCAGTCACCGTTAAATACAAGATAAGGTGTAATCACAACAAAAACCTCCTCCAAAATAAAAATACTATACGTTTCAATTATACCGCAAATCCCTCAAAACACAATCGCCTGCGCCGAGGAAATCGTCCTGCATGAGGTTGTGTACAGGTAAGAGTCAGCCCCGCTCAAAGATCCGGGCTGATTTTTTCACGAATGCTTATAGTATAAGATAGCAATGAGTCGATATCTTACTTTATGATTTCAATAAACTTTTTATAATAACTAAGTATAAAATCTGAGAAAGCCATCATGTGTATTGACGCTTTGAACACATCGTTGCCATGATTATCATCCCATAAAGTTAAATTGCATTCAACTGGATCATACTCCATTTTTGCATGAGCAAATGAATTTCTAATTCTATTAAGTACTGGTTTTGAAAGATCACCGCGTTTTTCAATTATGAAACCTTCCGTTGAAACACCTGAATCTTCCATTTTCTTATGCTCTACTGCCTTTGGGAGTAAAAACAACATATAGGCCTGTGCTATAAAAATAGAAGGGTTGTGAGGAGGAAAACCGTCATATTTATTCATAAATTCATTTAAAGCAGGTTTTATTTTTTCATTTTTTTCGTTTCCTGCTTCTAATACCCATTGGGACGACAGAAAAAATTGCTTTGTAAATTCTATAAGAGACTTATTATCGACTGCGTCACTCATTTTGCGCCTCCGAACAATATGTAAATACTTTCCGTCCACAGTATACCTCAAACCCGCCGAAAACTCAACATCCATCCCTAAAACCGCCGAAATCCGGCGGTTTTCATTTTTGCGCCGAAAGGAGGTGAACCGTATGCAGGACAAAATTTACACAGTCAACCAAATGCGCGAGCTTGAAATCATCACGAGCGACTATCATTTCAACACCACCGAGGCCGGCGAGTTTACCGCGACGCTCGACCTCAAGGCCTACGCTAAAAAAGGCAGCCTTCGCAGCTTTTACACGCTGGAGGACGGGCGCAGAATCATTACCGTCACCCAGTACTGGCACAATTATCTCGGTGTGCGCGACATCAAAACCGGCGCGAAAGTCCGCCTGACCTTTAGCGAAAACCCCAGCGGCGGCATCTATCTGACCGCCATTCGGGAGGCGGAATAGCGCAGACAGTAATGGATTAGCGAGCAACGGGCTGTGACCCGTCACAGCCCTGCAAAATGGGCTCCGCCCCTCACACCCCGACCGAGCGAAAGGAGCGATTTATGAAGAAAAACTATCACCCGATTAAAATCAATTTCACAGAGGAGGAGCACGAACTGGCGACCGAAACCGCGCGCAAATGCGGGCTGACCGTTGTGGAGCTCTGCCGGATTCAACTGCGAAACCGGCAGCCGAAACCGATACCCGACCGAGCCTACCGCGAGACCCTGGAGTTACTTTACGAGCTACACAATCAAATCAAGGACGACGAAATGGCCGCCAAACTCAGGGCGGTCATTTTGCATTTTCAACGGCGAATGCTGCTGCCCGAAAGGAGTGAGGCGAATGGCGGTCACGAGCCTGTGGGCGATCAAGGGGCGGATTGATCACCTCATCCGGTATGTCGAGAACCCCGAAAAGACGGCGCTTAATCCGGAGGACACAGTTTTGCAGGAGCTGAATCACGTTCTCAACTACACGACCGACGCGAAGAAAACCGAGCAAAAGTTGTTCGTCTCCGGCATCAACTGTCTGCCCGAAATCGCCGTGCAGGAAATGATTATCACCAAACGGCAGTTCGCCAAGGAGGACGGGCGGCTGGCGTATCACGGCTACATGAGCTTCCGCCCGGGCGAGACAAATCCGACTCAGGCGCACGAAATCGGCATGAAGCTGGCGCGGGAGATGTGGGGTGAGCGGCATCAGGTCGTCGTGTCCACCCACCTCGACAAAGGGCATCTGCACTGCCATTTCGCCGTTAACTCGGTGTCGTCCCTCGACGGAAAAAAGTACGACCGCACCAACGCCGAGTATAACCGGATGCGGCAGACCGCTGACCGGCTTTGCCGTGAGTACCGGCTGTCAGTAGTGGAAAATCCGAAGCCGACGAAAACGCCGCGCAAGATTTGGGAGGCCGAAAAGCCGGAGAGCCCACGCGGTACAACCTCATGCGGCAGGCCGTTGACGAGGCAATCCGCCAGAGCTTCACCATGCGGCACTTTTATCAGGCGATGGAGCGCAAGGGTTACGTCCTGAACTTAGGGCAAAACCGCAAATATCTCACCATCCGCACGCCGGACAGCGCCAAGCCCACGCGCCTGAAAACGCTGGGTGAGAATTACACCGAGGAGGCGATCAAGTGGCGTATTCTGGAAAACAAACGATTCGACAGACCGCAGTATATTAAGTCGACTGTTAAACACATGACGTTTGCCGGCAGTATTTCAAAAACCCGAAAGATAACCGGCTTTCGGGCGCTTTATCTGCACTACTGTTATCTACTCGGTAAGATACCGAAGAAATCGACCCGCCAGCCGCTCAGTCCGGTCATGCGCGAGGAGCTGCGGCATTTCCGCACGTTGGTGCGGCAGGTGTCACTGCTTGCTAAAAACAAGATAGACACAGCGGAGCAGCTGTACGATTTTATGGATGGCACCAAAAGCAAAATTGAAGAACTAACCGCGCTGCGTCAACAAATTTGTACCATGCTGCGCCGCTCAAGCCGACCCGAGAATTACGATGAGCTTTGCCGTCAACGTGATGCTCTTACAGCAGAGCTGAAAAAGCTGCGGACACAGCTTTATAGCGCTGCTCAAGATACTGCTTCAAATCTGCGAGAAAGACGAACCGAAACAGGTTGCATAGAAAGGAACAACACGATGACAAACATTCAGAAATACAAGCAAAAGGGCATCATCCCCAAGGCGGTGCTGTACGCGCGCTTCTCCAGCGACAACCAGCGGGAGGAAAGCATTGAAGCGCAGCTGCGCGCCATACACGAATACTGCGAACGCAATGGCATCATCGTCATCCGTGAGTACTGCGACCGCGCCAAGAGTGCCACGACCGACGACCGCCCGGAGTTTTTGCAGATGATCGCCGACGCCAAAAACGGCGGCTTCGACTTCGTGATTGTCCACAAGCTCGACCGGTTCAGCCGCAATCGCTACGATTCAGCGCACTATAAAAAGGAGCTCAAAAAATGCAATGTCGCCGTATTGTCGGTGCTCGAAAACCTCGACGACAGCCCCGAGAGCGTCATTTTGGAAAGCGTGCTCGAGGGAATGAGTGAATATTATTCCAAAAACCTCGCCCGCGAGGTGATGAAGGGCATGAAGGAGTCGGCGCTGCAATGCCGTCCGCTTGGCGGCAAGCCGCCGTATGGCTACCAGATCAACCCGCAGACCTGCCGGTACGAGGTTAAAGAGAGCGAGGCGCAGGCGGTCAAGCTGATTTTCAGCCGCGTCGTCTAGGGCGTCGGCTATTCGGAAATCATCAGCGAATTAAACCGCCTTGGCTACCGCACCGCCACGAACAAGCCGTTCGGCAAGAACAGCATCACCGAGATTCTGCGCAACGAAAAGTACATCGGCATCTACATTTTCAACCGCACCCTCGCCAAAAACGCCGAGGGCAAGCGCAACAACCATCAAAGCAAATCGCTGGACGACGTCATTCGTATTCCCGGCGGGATGCCCGCCATCATCGACGAGCTGACCTTCAGCCGCGTTGCCGAGATCATCAAAAGCCGGAGTCATGTGGCTCCGGCGCGCAACGCCAAAGAGATATATATGCTGACCGGTAAGATTTTTTGCGGGCTCTGCGGCTCGGCGTACGTCGGCTGCCGCCAGTTTACGGGGCGCAGCAAGCTGAAGCACGTGACCTACCGCTGCGCGAAAAAGAACAACTACGGCGACGCGCACTGCGTAAACAAGTCGGTAAATCTGCTGTATATCGAAAATATTGTGTTCAAAGAGGTCGCAAAAATCGTGTTCAATCCGGCTCGCATTCCGCAGCTGATACAGACCTATTACGACTCCTGCGGCGAACTGATCGGCGACAGCGAGAGCAAGCTCAAACTGCTGCGTGCCAATTTGAAAGCGGCTCAGCAGAAGCTCGACAACATCGTCAGCGTCATCACTCAAACCGGCAGTCCGGCGCTGCTGTCCACTCTCGAAAAGCTCGAAGGCGAAAAAGCGGCGCTCGAAATCCAAATCAGCGACGAGGAAAGCAGGCTCATTTCCAACACGTTGAATGAAAAGGAGATCATCGCCGCATTCAAGCACGCGAAAGAAATGTTTCTGAACGGAACGCTGCCGCAGAAAAAGCAGCTGCTGAACCTCTACATCAACCGCATCGACGTCTACCCGGAACACATTGAAATCATGCTCAATAATATCCCGAACAATCACCTAAATCCCACGAGGGAAAATGCGCTCCTGCCCGCCGATAACGGCGGGCAGGATGCCTTACATATCTTTAAATTGAGAAAAGACCCGCCCGCTGAGCTTAGTCAGCGGACAGGTCTAAACGTGGTGGAGGCGAGGGGAGTCGAACCCCTGTCCGAAAACATCTCCACAGTGCTTTCTCCGGGCGAAGACGGTTATTTGCGTTCCCTTGCCCAGGCGTCGGCCGTCAGACTCAAGGGCTTAGTAGCTTCATGATGCATGGGCGGGGCAAAGCTTACCCGCCTCACGGTCCCCACTAAGTCACGCCCACATCCGGATCCGTGGGACTATCCGGCGGGACGGTAGCCGAATTAAGCGGCTACGAGTTCAGTGTTATTGTTGTTCTTTAATTTATAAAGATGCCCTTTTAACGTGGTGGACGCCACGGCCCGCTTACGCTGTCTCAACGTCCCCGTCGAAACCGGTACGCCCCCATATCGGAGGCCGGGCGGCTCTGCCGCCCACAAGAGAATTATCGTAACTTCGCGGAGTTACTTGATGATGGTAGGCTTGTCAATCGTTTGACCAAAGAGCTCAACCGTGACCTGTTTCATCACCTGCGGCTCGACCGGCTTGTCACGCGCGTCGGTTTCTGCGGCGGCGATGCGGTCAACAGTGTCCATCCCCTCAATCACACTGCCGAAAGCTGCGTATTTTTCATCCAAAAACGTCGAGTCGTTGTGGACGATGAAAAACTGGCAGCTGGCGGTGTTGTAATACGCCTGATCCCGCGAGTCAACACCGCTGGGGTCCCCTTGGCGTGCCATGGAGATCGTGCCGCGCACATGGGAAATGCCGGTGTCTACGCCATTTTTCTTAAACTCGCCCTCAATGGTGTAGCCGGGCCCGCCGCTGCCCGTACCCTCAGGATCGCCGCCCTGAACCATAAAGCCGGAAATAACGCGGTGAAACGTCAGCCCGTCAAAGAACCCGTCCTGTGCGAGGGAGACGAAGTTGCGCACCGTGTTGGGCGCCTTGTCAAAGAAAAGCTCGATGACGATCTTGTCCCCGTTTTCCATTTCAATGGTCGCCTGTGGATTCTTGTCGATCTTTTCGCCGGTTTGAGCAGTGCTGTCACTGGGCGACACAACGGTGTCACTGGGCGACACAACGGTGTCGCCGGAGCCTTCAATTTTGTCACTGGGTTGGCATGAGCCAAGCATAAGTATTCCCCCCAATATAATCATCAGCCACAGTTTTTTCATGCGTTACGCTCCTTTAACTTTTGTTGAATTTCGCGCTGAGCGTCACGCCGCGCTTCATCCTCACGTTTGTCATACTGCTTTTTGCCTTTGCACAGGGCAATTTCCACTTTGACGTACGGCCCTTTGAAATATACCGACAGCGGCACGAGCGCATATCCCGCCTGAGTGACCTTCGCGTTTAACCTCATAATCTCGCGTCTGTGCATCAACAGCTTCTTTACGCGCAGGGGCTCTTTGTTGTATATGTTTCCCTTTTCATAGGGGCTGATGTGCATGCCGTGTATAAAGAGCTCTCCGCCTTTAACGGCACAGAAACTGTCCCTGAGCTGTACCGTACCCTGCCGCACGCTTTTGACCTCGGTGCCATACAACTCAATGCCGGCCTCAAAGCGCTCCTCAATAAAATAGTCATGCCGCGCCTTGCGATTCTCAGCCGCCAGCTTGCGTTCCGCCAACAAAAACACTCCCTCCGGGCCGCCGATCCTCCTTTGTTGCCGCCATAGTATACCACACATCTGCGCGCTTGACAATGGCCTCTATATGTCGATTCTTGCGGCGCTTTTTCGGCCAAACCCGCGCCCGCCGCCGGCGAGGCGCAATTGACAAATTCTCCCGCGCACTATATACTATGGTATAACCGATCACGAAGGTCGGCGTTAAGTTGTGTTTTAAGCGCAGACGATGCAGCCACGAAGGTTGCCGCCCTCACGGGGAGCGGATGAGCCTTTGTGGCGTTTTTCTGTGAGGGCCCACAAAAAAGAAGGGGGAGCAGTTTATGCACATGTCCGACGCGTTAATCTCCCCGGTTGTGGGCGGCGTCATGTGGGCTGCCACAGCCGGGACGATGGTATATTCGATCAAGAAAACCGCTAAAGAAGAACTTTTTGAAAGCGGGAAGATCCCGCTCATGGGCGTGATGGGCGCGTTTGTGTTCGCCGCACAGATGATCAACTTCACCATTCCGGGCACGGGCTCCAGCGGTCACATCTGCGGAGCCGTCATTCTTTCGGCCATGCTTGGGCCGTCGGCGGGACTGCTGACTATGGCCGTCATTTTGGCCATTCAGGCCCTGTTTTTTGCCGACGGCGGTCTGCTCGCGCTTGGCGCGAATATTTTTAACATGGGGGCGCTGACCTGTTTGGCGGCCTACCCGCTGATCTTCCGTCCGCTGCTGCGCAAAGCCGTGACGCCCGGCCGCATTGCCGCTGCTTCGGTGCTGACCAGCATCGTCGGCCTTCAGCTCGGTTCGTTTGCCGTTGTACTGGAGACGCAGCTTTCAGGGTTGACCGAGCTTCCTTTTGCGGCGTTTACCGCGCTCATGCAGCCGATTCACCTCGCCATCGGGTTGGGTGAGGGACTGGTCACCGCTGCGCTTCTGATCTTCCTTAACAAGGTCTCGCCAGAGTCCCTCACCGACGCCAGGTCGTTGTCCAAACGCGCCGTCCCGTCCCGCGTGCTGGTGGGCATCGCGGTGCTGGCAGTGCTTTGCGGCGGCGCGCTGTCCCTGCTTGCCTCGGGCAGTCCCGACGGGCTGGAGTGGTCGACGGGCGCGCTGGCCGGGGAACTTTCTCCGGGCGGCTCGGGCGCACACACGGCGGCCGCCGCGCTTCAGGATCAGACCGCGCTGATGCCCGACTATTCGCTTGACGCCGTTTCCGGCGGGGGAACCTCGGTCGCCGGCGTGGTGGGAAGCCTGCTCACGCTGGGGCTCGCCGCGTTGGCCGGACTTTTGCTGTACATCCCCCGGCGCAAAAAGCGCCGCGTCCCCTGACATGGGGCAGTCCTTGCGCGCGCTGTCCCATATGCGCGCACTCGAGGCGTGCGCGGCGGGGCGATCCTTTATTCACAGGCGCCACCCAGTGGCTGTCGTGCTTGTGACGCTCTGCTGCTTAATCACCGTGGCCTCTTTTGGCCGCTATGTGGTCGGCGCGATGCTGCCCATGCTGTTTTACCCGTTGTTTGTGCTTTCGGTCGGGGAGGTGCCGCCGGGCCTGTTGGTCAGACGCCTGCTGCCCGCCTTGCCGCTCATTTTGGGGATTGGGCTGTTTAACCCGCTTTTTGACCGCGTGCCGGTGGAGTTTCTCCCGGGCATTTCTGTCTGGAGCGGGGTGGTTTCCTTTGCGTCCATCGCGCTGCGCGGCGTGCTATGTGTGTCGGTGGCGCTTCTTTTGGTCGCGGTCAGCGGGGTGGACGGCGTTTCGGCGGCGCTTCGGACGCTGCGTGTTCCCCGCGTGTTTGTGACGTTGTTTGTGCTGACCTATCGTTACATTCAAACGCTTGTCGAGGAGGCCGAGCGCATCTCGGTCGCCTACTCCCTGCGCGCGCCGCGCAAAAAAGCGCCGTCGCCGCGTGAATGGGGCGTGCTGGCCGGACAGTGGCTATTGCGTACCCTCCGCCGCGCCGACCGGCTGTACAACGCGATGAAGTGCCGGGGCTACAGGGGCGAGCTGCCCTCATCCCGGGTGCGGCGATGGGAGTTTGCCGACACGCTGTATCTGACCTTTTGGTGCGCCTTTTTTGTGCTGACCCGGCTTGTCGACATTCCCCAGGTGCTTGGCGGCCTGTTTGTAAGGGGTTAACCGGATGGAACTGAGCTTTCAAAACGTGTCCTTTGCGTATCCGGATGGACGCCGCGCCCTTTCGGACGTGAGCTTCGAGCTGGGCGCGTCGCGCTCACTCGGACTGGTCGGCGCCAATGGCGCGGGCAAGTCAACGCTTTTGCTGCTTCTGCCGGGCGTTCTGCTGCCGACCTCGGGCGAGATTATGATCGGCGGGCGCGCGCTGAGCAGGACCGCGGCGTCCGACATCCGCCACGACGTCGGACTGGTGTTTCAGCACGCGGACGACCAGCTGTTCACGCAAAGCGTCTATGACGACGTCGCGTTTGGCCCGCGCAACATGGGCCTTTCTGAGCCGGAGGTCGACAGGGCCGTGCGCCGCGCGCTTGAGCGGTGCGGGGCCTCTGCGCTTTCTGACCGCGCGCCGTATAAGCTCTCGGGCGGAGAACAACGGCTTGCCGCCATCGCCAGCGTTCTCTCCATGGAACCCGGACTTCTCGCCTTCGACGAGCCGTCGGCCTCGCTTGATCCCCGCGCGCGCCGGAACCTGATTGGGCTGCTGGCCTCTCTTGAGCAGCCCAAGCTGATTGCCTCGCACGACCTTGACCTGATCTGGGACGTCTGCGACCGCGTCATCGTTCTGCGGGACGGGCGCATTGCCGCCGACGGCGAGACGCACAAGCTGCTGTCCGACGAAAGCTTTCTCCAAAGCTGCTCGCTGGAGCTGCCTCGGCGCCTGCTGTGCTGAGCCCAATCCGGTTCGGGAAAAACACAAACATGTTGGAAAGGGGGAACGCATATGACCCGTTTTGGAATCCTCGGCCCGGGGAGAATCGCCCGGCGGTTTGCCGGGGCTCTGGCGATGGTGGACGGCGCTCAGCTCACCGCTGCGGCTTCGCGCTCGCCCGACAAGGCGCGCGCGTTTGCACAGGAGTTCGGCTGCCGCGCAATGACCTATGATGAGCTGATGTGCGACGAGAATGTGGACATTGTATACATTTCCACGACGCACAACACGCACGCAGAGCTTGCCGCAGAGTGCCTGAGGAGCCGCAAAGCAGTGCTGTGCGAAAAGCCGATGACGCTGCACGGCGCCGACGCCCGCGCGCTGGCGGCGCTGGCAAAGGAGCAGAACACGCTGCTCATGGAGGGCATGTGGACAAACTTCCTTCCTGCCGTAAAACAGGCGAGGCGCTTTGTGGAGCAGGGCGCGGTGGGGCAGGTCTGCTATGTGGACGCCGGATTTTGCATCGACGTGCCGTATATGCCCGAGAGCCGCATGTACGACCCCGCGCTCGCGGGCGGGGGGCTGTATGACCTTGGCGTATACCCCATAGAGCTCGCGCTCTTTTTGCTGGGCGAGCACCCAATCAGCCAGGCGGCGACAGTGCTGCGCGCGCCGACCGGCGCCGACTGCTTCGTGGCCCTGTCGCTTGAGTTTCCCGGCGGCGCGGTGGCCGGCCTGCGCTGCGGGCTCACGGTCAACATGCCGAGCGATGCCTGTGTCTACGGAACCGAGGGCAAGATCGTCCTGCCCGGAAAGTTCTGGGATGCGCGCCGGTGCGAGCTGTACAACAAGGAGGGGACTCTGGTCGACAGCGTCGAGTTTGACGACCCCGAGGGCTTTGTGTTTCAGATCAGACATGTCTGCGAGCTTCTCTCACAGGGTTTGGCGGAAAGCCCGGTGATGCCCTGGCGCGACTCCATCGCCTGCGCCGACATCTTTGACCGCGTACTGGGAGAGCATTTATAGGCGGTAAAGGAACCCCCGGTTCTTTGGCAAAACGAAAGACAGATCCAACATCCAAAACGCAGGGCATTCCCGGATTCCAACCGGGAATGCCCTCAGCTTGTCAAAAAAGCGTTTTGCCCTTCGTCCTTTTCTCGGATTCGCGTCGAGCCTGACGCCGCAGGCGGCAGGTTCTTGCTGGACTGAATCCAGGAAAATAGGAACCACAACGGTTTCGGGAATTCATTTCTCGAAACCGTTTCCCTTCAAACCGCTGGGGCGGTTTGATCCAATCCCTCGTTTTGTCAAAGAACCATAGGTTCTTTGACAGCCTAAGGGGCCGTGAGACTGTAGACAAACCTTCGATTTGTCTACAAACGGGAGCAGGAACGCGTCTTTGTGAAGACGCGCATTGGGTGACTTTCCCGGAGTGAATCCGTGAAAGTCACTTGCTTCCATGCTTTGCGCTCAACCAGTCCAGCAGGGACCAGCCGCCTTCGGCGTCAGGCTCGACGTGGTTTTGCGCCAAGGAACGAAGAGGCGGCCTTTGTCTACAGGCTGAGGGCCGTGCTTTCACAAAGCGAAAGCACGGCCCCTTAACAAGATCACTCTAGCCCATAGTCAGTACGCGCGCCGTTTCATACATTGTCTCCTGCAGATCCTTGTGCATGTTCAGCGCGTCGTCAATGTCGAAGTCCTGCATGTTGCCGTCAATGATGCCGACAACACGGTTTTGCTTGCCCTCCATCAGCGTCTCCACGGCGTATTTGCCCATGCGGGAGGCCGTGACGCGGTCACGCACCTTGGGGGTGCCGCCGCGCTGAATGTGTCCGAGGATGGTCACGCGAGGGTCAAGCCCGATGGTCTCCCGGATTTTTTCGGCGATGACCGAGGCCGGGCATACGCCCTCAGCCACAATGATAATAGAGTGCGAGCGTCCCTGAATGCGGGCGTCCCTGATTTTTTCAATGATGTCGCGTTCAAAATTGAATTCACGCTCGGGTACCAAAATGGCGTTGGCGCCGCAGGCAATGCCGACGTAGACGGCCAAATGCCCCGCGTGACGCCCCATGACCTCGACCACCGAGCAGCGCTCATGGCTTTGCATGGTGTCGCGAAGCTTATCGATGCACTCCACCGCGGTGTTGCAGGCTGTGTCGAAGCCAATGGAGTAATTGGTACAGGCAATGTCGTTGTCGATGGTGGCTGGTATGCCGAACACGGGAACACCGAGTTTGGCCAGATCGCGCGCGCCGCGGAACGTGCCGTCGCCGCCGATGGCGATGATGCCGTCCATGCCGAGATATTTGCAGGTGTCGCGCGCCTTGAGCAGGCCGGCCTCTTCCTGAAACTCCGGGCAGCGCGCTGTGTACAGCATGGTGCCGCCGCGGTTGGTCAGGCCGTTGACGCTGGCGGCGCTGAGCTCGATGATGTCGCCGTTGATCAGCCCATTGTACCCGCGCCGGATGCCCAGACACTGGATGTCATGATAAACGGCCGTACGAACGACCGCGCGGACGGCGGCGTTCATTCCCGGCGCGTCTCCGCCGCTTGTCAGCAGGCCGATTCTGCGAATAGCCAAAAAGAATCACCCTTTCAAACACATTGGTCACTTGTATGGTTATCGTATGGAATAAGCTGTCACTGCAGTACGACGTTTTGCTCACCGAGCAGCGCGCCGAGCTCACGCAGCAGGCTCGGATGGAGCTGGCAGGTTGAGCCCACGCGTTTGCGCGTGTCCTCATAGTAGACGACCACGGGGGCGTCGCCCGGAAACATCATCAGCATGGGAAGCACGCGGCGCGCGTGGCGCCCGTCCTCTTGGGGCAGACGGACATACAGCTTATGGGCGGGCGCGCGCTTCTCGTCGCCGCTGAGCTGCATCTGGTGAAGCGGCCGGATCTCGTCCACGACGATCTGCAGCGGCTTGTCTTCGCGCAGGCTGACCTTGCCGCGCACGACCACGGCGCTGTCGTTTTTGACGCAGTCCCCGCCCTTGCCCAAAACGCCCGAGAAAATCAGCAGCTCGGCGGCGGCGGTCGTGTCCTCCAGCGTGGCGTACGCCATGAGCGAATTGTTGCGCGTTGATTTGGTCTTTACGCCGGACAGCATTCCGGCCAGCAGCACCTGCGCCCCGTCAGAATAACCCTCGGCGCCGGACTCGGAATCCCCCACAACGCGCCTGATCGGAATGGTTTTGATGGCGCTGAGCTCCGCCCGGTAGACGTCCATCGGGTGGCCGGACAGGTAGAGCCCCGTGATGTCGCGCTCCATCGACAGCAGGCGGCGGATCGGAAGCTCGTCCAGGTCGGGCATGTGCAACGGCAGCGCGGAGTTTTCGCCGAACAGGCTTCCCTGGCCCTCGAGCGCGCTGCGCGCCTCGGACGCCAGGGAGTCAAGGTATTGCTCAAACACTTGCAGGAGCTGGCTCCTGCGGTGCCCGAAGCTGTCCAGCGCGCCGCACTGAATCAGGCTCTCGAGCGCGCGCTTGTTCATGTCCTGCCCTACCATGCGCCGGCAAAAATCCTCAAATGACGCAAAAGGGCCGCCGGATCTGCGCTCACGCACCAGCGAGGCGATAAAGGCGCGCCCCATGTTCTTCACGGCCACAAGGCCAAACCGGATGCCGGCTCCCGACACCGTGAACCCCGCCTGGGACTCGTTGACGTCGGGCGGCAGCACGCCGATGCCCTGTTCACGGCACTCGGCGATGTACTCCTGCACCTTCGAGGTGCTGTCCAGCACCGAGGTCAGCAGCGCCGCCATATACTGCCTGGGATAGTGGCATTTCATATACGCGGTCTGATAGGCGATCACCGCGTAGGCCACGGCGTGCGCTTTGTTAAACGCGTAGTTGGCAAAGTCCATGATCTCGGTAAAGATGGACTCGGCGACGCCCTCGGGGACGCCTGTTTGTGCGCAGCCCTCCAAAAAAGCGGTCTTCTCCCGCGCCAGCAGGTCGAACTTTTTCTTGCTCATGGCGCGGCGCACCATGTCTGCGTGGCCGAGCGTGAAGCCGGCAAGCTTGCGCAGAATCTCTAAAACCTGCTCCTGATAGACGATGCAGCCATAGGTGACGTTGAGAATGGGCTCCAGCAGCGGGTGCTTGTAGCGAACCCGGTCGCGGTGGTGCTTGCTGTCGATAAAGCGCGGGATGGACTCCATCGGGCCGGGGCGAAACAGCGCCACAACGGCCGTAATGTCCTCGATGGACTGCGGCCTGAGCCCGACGCACACGCCGGTCATCCCGGCGCTCTCCAACTGAAAAACGCCCGAGGTCTTGCCCGCCGACAGCATGGCGAAGGTCTTATGGTCGTCCTCGGGGATGCCGTTAAACTCAGGGAAGCTGGCGCGCACAAGCTGCTCGGCCTCCTGCAAAACCGTCAGGTTACGCAGGCCCAGAAAGTCCATTTTCAAAAGGCCGAGTTCCTCCAGCGTGTTCATGGGAAACTGCGTGACCACGGCCTCGTCATTTTTGGCCAGCGGCACAAAAAGACAGACGGGTTCGGAGGTGATCACCACGCCGGCAGCGTGCGTCGAGGCGTGGCGCGGCATGCCCTCCAGCGCGCGCGCCGTGTCGATCAGCCGGGCCACGCGCTCGTCTGATTCCACCATGTCACGCAGCTGGGGCGAGATCTCGATGGCCTTGTCCAGCGTCATGTGGATGGCAAACGGGATGGATTTGGCCACCACGTCAACCTCGGCGTAGCTGTAGCCGAGCGCGCGGCCTACATCGCGCACGGCCGCACGGGCCTGCATGGTGCCGAATGTGACGATCTGCGCGACCTGCTCCGCTCCGTATTTGGCGATGACGTAGTCAATGACCTCCTGGCGGCGCAGGACGCAGAAGTCGATGTCGATGTCGGGCATGCTGACGCGTTCAGGGTTTAAAAAGCGCTCAAAATACAGCGCGTATTTCATCGGGTCCACGTCGGTGATGCGCAGACAGTACGAAACCATGCTGCCCGCCGCGCTTCCCCTGCCCGGCCCGACCGCGATGCCCTGCGAGCGGGCAAACGCAATAAAGTCGCTGACGATCAGGAAGTAGTCCACAAAGCCCATCTGCGCGATCATGCCGAGCTCGTATGAAAGCCGCTCACGGTAGCCCGGCATGGGCTCGGGGTAGCGCTCGGCAAAGCCCGCCTCGGAGAGCCTGCGCAAATAGCCCTCGCTGTCCGTCTCGCCCACAGGCAGCGCAAAGCGCGGCAGATGATAGGTGCCGAACGAAAAGTCAAACGCGCACATGGCGGCAATTTTCGCCGTGTTGGCCAGCGCCTCGGCGGGGAACAGCGCCGCCATCTCCTCCTCGCTTTTGACGTACATCTCCTGCGTGGAAAACTTCATGCGGTCGGGGTCGTCAATGGTCTTGTTGGTCTGAATGCACAGCATGACGTCCTGCGAGTAGGCGTCCTCGCGGGTCAGATAGTGGGCGTCGTTGGTCGCCACGAGCGGGAGCTTTGTTTCGGCGGCCAGCTTGAGGATGGCGCGCGTGACCTGCTTTTCCTCAGGGATGCCGTGATCCTGAATCTCCAGGTAATAGTGATCCCTGCCAAACAACGCGCTCATGCGCATCGCCTCCTGCTTGGCGTCCTTCAGGCGGTCGGCCAGCAAGAGCCGCGGGATGTGGCCCGACAGGCAGGCCGACATCGCGATCAGGCCCTCGTGGTAGCGCTCAAGAAGCTCGAAGTCCACGCGCGGCTTTCCGTAAAAGCCCTCGGTAAAGGAGAGCGACACCAGCTTGCACAGGTTTTGGTAGCCGAGCTCGTTTTCGCAGAGCAGCACCAGGTGATACGGGTCGGCGTCAAACTCGTGCACGCGGTCGTGGCGCGTGCGCGGCGCGACGTAAACCTCGCAGCCGATGATCGGCTTGACCCCGGCCTCCTTGGCGGCCTTGTAAAAATCCACGGCGCCGTACATCACGCCGTGGTCGGTGATGGCGCAGGCCGTCTGCCCCAGATTTTTGACGCGCTCAAAGAGCTTGCCGATGCGGCACGCGCCGTCCAGCAAACTGTATTCGGTGTGCAGGTGAAGATGCACAAAATCAGACAAGCCAAGCCCTCCCCGCCGTTCAGGAGCTGGGAAAAGCTTATCATATTCCGCGCCGAAAAACAAGCGCCGGGACGGATTTGCGCGAGGGCTGATTTGGCTGCGGTTTCTTGACAGCGGTGATCTCCCATGATAAAGTGTGAGAGGTGAACAGATTGAAAAAGGGCGACTTTATCGTGCTTGCGGCCATTTTGGCGGCCGAGGCCATTTTGCTTTTTTTTGCGCTCAGGCCGGCGGCCGGGGGCGCGTACGCAGTGGTCAGCGTGGACGGCGAAACGGTGCTGACCGTGCCGTTTGATGCCGCGCCGCGCGTATACACCGTGCAGGGCGCGCTTGGGCCGGTTGACATCGAGGCGGGCGGCGGCCGCGCGCGGTTTTTACACGCGGACTGTCCCGACCAGGTCTGCGTCAAAAGCGGCTGGCTTTCGCTGCCGGGCAGACCGGCAGCCTGCGTGCCCAACGGCGTGCTGTTGGTGGTTGAGGGGGAAAGCCAAGTGGACGTGGTGCTGCGATGACGGCCGCCAAACGGGTCGCGCTGGCCGGTGTGCTCATGGCGGCAGCCCTTGCCGTGAGCTGGCTGGAGGCCGTACTGCCGCCGCTTTTGCCGCTGCCGGGAGTCAAACTCGGGCTGGCCAATATTGTGACGCTGTTCGCGTTGTACCGGCTTTCCGACCGGTTGGCGCTGCTGATTGTCGTTGGCCGGTGCGCGCTGTCCGCGCTTTTGTTTACCGGTCTGACCGGGTTTATGTTCGCGCTGGCCGGCGGCCTGCTGGCCCTGCTGGTCATGCGCGCCTCGATGGGCGCGCGCGCGATGTCGGTTTACGGGGTGAGCATGCTGGGCGCTGCTGCGCACAATGTGGGACAAGTCCTGGTTGCGATGGGGCTCATGCGCAGCGCCGGGCTATACAGCTACCTGCTTTTGCTGCTGCCGGTGGCGATCCCCACAGGGCTCCTGACCGCGCTGATCTATTCGCTTTGCTTACGAAACATTGTTTTGGAAAAATCCCGAGGTGAATGACTTGAAAGTACCCGAGTTTAAAGGCATCCTGCGCAGCCACACCATCGACGTGCCCGAGGTGATCATGGAGGCGTCGGGGATCCGTGTGTTCGGCAGGCTGATCAAGAGCCTGGTGTTCTCCACCGACGTCGCGGTCATCAAAAACATCAACGCCGACGCAGTCATCGCGGTCTATCCGTTTACGCCGCAGCCGGCCATCACCCACGCCGTCATGACGGCGGCCGACATGCCGGTGTTCGCGGGCGTGGGCGGCGGCGTGACCAAGGGCGACCGCGTGATCAGCCTGGCCGTGGACGCCGAATACATGGGCGCGCTGGGCGTGGTGGTCAACGCGCCGACCGAAAACGAAATTGTGTCCAAGCTCAAGCGCAACATCGACATTCCCGTCGTCGTGACCGTGGTGTCCACCAGCACCGACATCAGGGCGCGCGTGGAGGCCGGCGCGGATATCCTCAACGTCTCCGGCGCGGCGGCGACGCCGACCATTGTGGCGGCGGTGCGCGAGCTCTTTCCCGAGCTGCCGATCATCGCCACAGGCGGGCACAACGTTGAGGACATGCGGCGCACGATCGAGGCCGGCGCCAACGCGATCTCCTGGACGCCGCCCTCGTCAGCCGAGCTGTTTCGCATCAGCATGGACAGATACCGCCGCCAGGCGGACGGTGACCTGTGATCGCCGTTGTGGACTATGGCGCGGGCAATGTGATGAGCGTCGTGCGCGCGTTTGAAGCGCTCGGGGCGGCTGCGCTGCTGACGAAATTGCCAGCAGACATCGCGGCAGCCGACAGCGTTGTGCTGCCGGGCGTGGGCTCGTTTGGCCACGCCGTCAAAAACCTGCGCGCGCGCGGGCTCTGGGAGCCTGTCCGCGCCGCCGCCCTGGGAGAAAAGCCGTTTTTGGGCATCTGCCTGGGCATGCAGCTTTTGTTTCAGCGCAGCGAAGAAAGCCCTTCCGAGCAGGGCTTCGCCGTCGTATCCGGGACGGTAACGCGCTTTACGGTCATGCGCAAGGTTCCGCAGGTCGGCTTCAACACAGTGGAGCGCCCCGAACAGAGCGTGCTGCTCAGCGGGCTTTGCGAGCTACCATATTTTTACTTTGTACACAGCTATTGCTGCCGGGTGGACGAGCCCGTGACGCGATACCGGGCCTCGTACGGAGAGGACTTCGACGCGGGCTTTGAGCGAAAAAATCTCTTTGCCGTGCAGTTTCACCCCGAAAAGAGCGGGAAGACCGGACTTGCTTTGCTTAAAAACTTTATGAAAGCGACGGTGGATACATCATGCTGACCAAACGCATCATCCCCTGCCTGGACATCCGTGACGGACGGGTGGTCAAGGGCGTTAACTTTGTCAATCTGCGCGACGCCGGCGACCCTGTGGAGTGCGCGCGCGCGTATGACGCAGCCGGCGCCGACGAGCTTGTCTTTCTGGACATCACGGCCAGTCAGGATGAGCGCTCCACCGTGCTGGACGTGGTCAGCCGTGTGGCCGAGGCCGTCTTTATCCCGCTGACCGTCGGCGGCGGCATCCGCACTGTGGACGACATCGACGCGCTGCTGCGCGCCGGAGCGGACAAGATTTCCATCAACACGGCGGCGGTGAAGCGCCCGCAGCTGATCGCCGAGGCGGCAGAGCGCTTTGGCAGCCAATGTGTTGTGCTGGCCATTGACGCAAACCCCATGGGAGAGACCGGGCGGTATGAGGTGTACATTAACGGCGGGCGGGAGCCGACCGGCATGGACGTCGTGACCTGGGCCAAGTGCGGCCAGGCGCTTGGCGCCGGCGAGATTCTGCTGACCGGACTGAACACCGACGGCACCAAACAGGGCTACGACCTGAAGATGCTGCGCAGCGTTGGAGACGGTGTGGGCATTCCGGTGATCGCGTCGGGCGGCGCGGGCGTTTTGGAGCACTTCTACGACGCCATTGTCGAGGGCGGCGCCGACGCCGTTTTGGCGGCGTCGCTGTTTCACTTTAAGGAAATTGAGATTGGGCAGCTCAAGCGATATCTGCATGAGCGCGGTATCCCCGTAAGGCTTTGAGGCTTTCAGGCGGTTAACGAACCTTTGGTTCTTTAACAAAGCGGGGGTTGGATCAACTCGCTGAGGCGGTTTGCAAAACTGGGGCGTTGCGGAAGTGAATCCCGCAACGCCCCAGTTTTGTCATATGCCGGGCGCTAGCCCTTTTTGTGCTCGTGCGCGAAGATGTGCTGCGAGCAGTAGCATTGATAGCCCGAACACAGAGAGCAGTACCTGAACTCCATGCCCGGCGCGTCGGCGTCGGTCAGGCCGCAGACGGCGCACTTGTGCACATAGCCCTTCTCGGCCCGGGCCTGCCTGACCTTGTGCTTAAACGACACTGTTTTGGCGCGGTTGACGCTTGTCCGCCGCAGCAGGCCAATCAGGTCGGCAGCGAAGAACACCAGATAGTTGGCCACGCAGGCCAGCGGGAAAAACGAATATAAGGAATACGGCGGGAACGCGAGCTGGACAACGGTGATGCCCGCCGCAACGACCGCCAGCCATTTGACGCGAACCGGCAGGACAAAGTAGACCCTGACCTGTATATCGGGAAAGACCGTTCCAAAGGCGAGCAGCAGCGAAAGGTTGAGCGACTCGGCGACAAACAGCGTGTCGATCGGGCCGATCAGGTTGACGGCGTACAGCCCTGTGCACAGAAGCGCGTACAGCACGCAGCACAGCGAGCCGCCGAGATAAAACACCGTGAACTTCATCCGGCCCCAGTCCTGCTCAAGGGACGAGCCGACCCAGTAATAAAAAAAGAAGGATATGGCCAAAAAGAGAAGATTGTTCTGCGACGGGATGAGCAAAAAGCCAAAAAGCCGCCAAACCTGCCCATGGAGTACCAATGACGGCTCGAACATCAGCAGGCTCCAAAACGCGTCGCCCTGGCTGAACACATTAATCAGATATGAGGCGCCCTGAATGATGATGACCCATTTCATCAGATTGGGAATGCCGCGGCGTTCGTTTCGATAGCAAAACCGTTCGAGATTTCGGTTCAACCCAATCCCCCTTTCCGGCGGCGCTCGATGGCTCCTTTATTAAGGTCCGCGGGCCCACGAAACGGGACGCCCTGCCTTATGAGCCGCCGTATCGCTATTGTAGGGTTTTTTGGGCGGGATGTCAACAAAACTTCTGTGAACAATTGTAGTTAGCGCTGCCCGCCCGTCAGGGAAGGCCTGATGTTTTGGTTGACAATCCACGCCTGGTGGATGATAATCTATAAAGATGGGTGAAGCTCCCCGGGCAGTTTCACTCCATGAAGGGGGACTGGGTATTTGAAATTCCAAAACGACTTGACGGATGGGCATGTGGCGACGCAGCTCATCCGCTTCAGCGTGCCGTTCTTGTTGTCTACCATTATTCAGCAGCTTTACGGCGCGGCTGACATGGTGATTGTGGGCTGGTTTTCCGGCCCGGCCAGCCTGTCCGGCGTGAACAACGGCGGCCAGCTGACGTTTTTGGCCACGGCTCTGGCCATCGGCCTGGCCGTAGGCGGCACCATTCTCATCGGACAGTACCACGGCGCGCGCCGCGACAAGGACCTTGCCGAGACCGTCTCGACCATGCTGACGGCACTGCTGTTGATCGGCGTTGCGCTGACCGCCGTTTTCCTTTTGCTGGATGATGTCCTGCTGCGGGCCATCCAGGTTCCGGCGGAGAGCTATGACGAGGCGCACCGGTATCTGGACATCTGCCTGTGGGGCCTTGTGTTTATCTTTATGTACAACGCCATTTCCGGTACGCTGCGCGGCATGGGCGACTCGAAGCGCCCGCTGTATTTTGTGTCCATCGCCTGCGTGATGAACGTCGTGTTGGATCTTCTGTTCGTGGGCGTATTCGGGCTTGGCGCTTCGGGCGCCGCGTTTGCCACGATCATCTCGCAGGCGTTCAGCGTGGTGGTGTCGGCCGTTTATCTTGCGCGCGGCGGCTTTTTGTTTGATTTTAAGCTGAGAAGTTTTGTCCTGCACAAAGACAAGCTGGCGCTCATTTTAAAGCTCGGCATTCCCGCCAGCGTGCAGCAGGTGGTCACGAACCTGTCGTTTTTGCTGCTGACCACGATCGTCAACGGCTATGGCGTGACGGCGTCGGCCGCCGCCGCCGTGGCGTCGAAGTTCAACGGCTTTGCCATCATGCCGGCCAACGCCATCTCGAACTCCGTGTCAATGATGAGCGCCCAGAACATCGGCGCCGGCCTGTTTGCCCGCGCCAAGAAGACCATGTGGGTGGGCGTGCTTATCTCGTCGTGCGTTGGCGCACTGGTGTTCGCCATCGTGCAGTTCTTTCCCGAGGCCATTCTGGGTCTGTTTACTCCCGACGCCGAGGTCATCGAGGCAGGCGTGCTGTATATGCGCGCGTTCAGCTGGGACTACTTACTGGTGCCGTTTGCGTTTAACTTTATGGGGCTGATCAACGGCGCCGGACATACGACGTTTTCCCTGATCAGCAGCTTTGTCAGCGCCGTCGGACTGCGCATTCCGCTGGCGCTTCTGCTCAGCTTCACCGCCGGGTGGGGCCTCTACGGCGTCGGACTCTCCGTGCCTCTTGCCAGCCTGGGCGGCGCGATGATTTCGCTGATCTACATCCTAAGCGGGCGATGGACGCGCATCAAAACCAATATTCGCCGCCAGGAAACTGCGCTGGAGGAGACGCTGCCCTGAGCGCTTTTTTGCCAGGCTGCCAAAGAACCTTTGGTTCTTTGGCAAAACGAGGGCAGGAGCGCGTCTTTGTGAAGACGCGTAAAGAAACGCTTCCCCGGAGTGAATCCGTGAAAGCGTTGTGGTTCTGTCTTTATCGGTTTTCAGAGAGGCGAGGACCTGCCGGCTGCGCCGCCAGGCTCGACGTGAAAACCGATAAAGGGCGAGGACGCGAGTGGCTTTTTGACAGTCTGCAAACCGCTGAGGCGGTTTGCAGAGAGACGCTGACGCGAGGGGCTCTTTGGCGGGCTACCGCCGAGTTCGGGCCTTCCACGGAGGAGGGAAACGATTTCAACAATTGTCACAACTTTGGAGCCGCCCCGTTGCCCTTTTTTGAGAATAGTCCTTACGTCTTGGCGGCCCTCCGCGCCGCTTAACGGTATATTGCACAACAAGGTAAGATTTTTGAACATAAAAGTAAAATATTTTATACAAGGTCCGGTGCGTTTTGTGCTATACTACAAGTGAACAGATGTGGATGGAGCCGAACAAACATGAACAGACCGCTCAAAACAGTTGCTCTGGTCGCCATGCTCACGCTTGTCTCTTTTTGCGCTGGGGGCTGCATGTTGACTGCGCTCGACGCGCCGTCTTCTTCTCAGCAGAACGGGAAGACCATTACGCTCAACGTCTGGCATGAGTGGACGTCCGAGACCGACGCCATGAACATTGCCACGAGCCGTGCCGCCGCCGCGTACATGGAACGCCATCCCGAGGTACACATAGACATTAACATTCTCGAAAATGAGGCCTACAAAACCAAAATCTCCACCGAGTTTGCCGGCGGAGCCAAGGGCATAGACATATTTTTCTGGTGGGGCGGAGGCCGCGGCGCAAAGCTGGCCAGGGCCGACAAGCTGCTGCCGGTGGGGGATTACATAACCGAAGACATTGAAAAACTCATCAGACCAAACGCCGAAGACCTGTTTATTTGCGACGGCAAGCTGTACGCGCTGCCGCTCTATTCCTGGATGATGGTCCTTTATTGCAATCAGGAGTTGTTTCAAAAAGTCGGCGCCACCATACCTTCCACGTATGAAGAGCTGATTGACGCTTGCGAAAAACTTTCTGCGGGCGGCATTGTCCCGATCGCCCAGGGTATCAAAGAGCAGTGGCAAGCGGCTTTTGTATATGAGGCGTTGGCGCTTCGCGAAGTTGGCGCCGTCAAAATCAACGAGATGTTCAACGGCTCCGGCTTGTTTGTTGACCCCGGATATCTTGTCGCCGCCGAGCGGACACAGAAGCTCTATACCATAGGCGCTTTCGGGCCCAATCCGCTTGAACTGGGCAACGGAGACGCCGATACGCTGTTCTTTACGGCCAAAGCAGCCATGCGGCTTCAGGGCAACTGGTTTACGGAGAGTGTTTCGGTGGATCCCAACTCGCAGGTGGACGGAAAAATTGTTCCCGTCGCCATTCCGCTCTCTTCATCGGGAGGAGGAGAGCCGACCGATTACTGCGGGGGATTCATCGACACGTTTTTCATCAATAAAAACACCAAGCATCCCGATGTGGCCGTTGATTTTTATGTTGAGCTTGCGCAGACGCTGGCAAGGGAGCGGCAGGAGTCGGGCCAGGGGTTTTCGGGCTGGCTCAACGACATCGACGAAAGCAGGTTGACCGATCTTGCGCGCAAAGTGGCCAAGCTTGCCGAAGGCACACGACTGGGCGTCGTCGCCTGGGATACCGGGTTGGATGAAAACATCGCGGCGGTCCATCTTGACTCCGTTCAGGCATTGTTTACCGACGTGGGCGACCCCGAAACCTGCGTCAAGGAACACCAACGCATCCTCCGCTGATTAGCGCTTGTCGCCAATGTCCCCGTGATTTTGGCGTTTATCCGAAAACGCATGTTGATTGAGGTCTGTTTTAAGAATTGAGGAGAGGAGGGCTTGCGACCGAAAGTCGTGTTTGCGCGGAATGGAGAACAGTTTTGGGTAGCGCGGGGGAAGAGCCGCGTTGCTCAAAGCACAACAAAAACAGGAGGTTAGCAAATGAGATCGCTTAAGAAGAGAGCATATTCCTGTACCAGCCTGGCCCTCTGCGTCATTATGCTGGTAAGCTTGTTCGGCGCTGCCCTTCCGGCCGCCGCCGTGCCCGTGACCGCCGACAGGGAGACGCCCGCCGTTGTCATGAAGGGCAATTACTCCGCCGGTGTCAACAACAAGTGGGTCGCGCTTGGGGATGTCGCCTTTGAAAACGCCAAGGAAGAGAACGCCTCGCTTTCCACGATCGCAATCAATCCCGAGGTCACCTACCAGAAGTACTGGGGCATGGGCACCTCGCTGGATGAGACCAGCATCGCCAACATCTGGAAGCTTTCGCCCGAAAAGCGCGAGGCCATGATCAAAGAGCTGGCCGACCCCGAAACGGGCGGCGGCTTTAACCTGTTCCGCATCACAATTGGAAGCCCCGACTGCATCGAGCATTTCCCGTTCTGGTCCTATGACGAGCTCCCCGAGGGCGTCACCGAGGACTTTGACCTTGAGTATTTCTCGATCGAGAAGGACGAGTACTATCACATCATCGACGTGATCAAGCTCATTCAGAAGTATAATCCCGACGCCAAGTTCTATGGCTCGGCGTGGTCGGCGCCCGCGTGGATGACCACCTCGAACACCTTCCGCGGCTATGTGCTGCCCATTGAG
>JAVBOR010000026.1:0-81357 GCA_031550325.1 Oscillospiraceae bacterium | reverse complement strand
GTTTTCACGTCGAGCCTGACGGCGAAGCCGGCAGGTCCTTGCTGGACTGGAAACCAAAAAAGACAAAAATATAGAGCTTTCACGGATTCAATCCGGGAAAGCTCTACTCTGCAAACTGCCCCAGCAGTTTGATCCAATTCTCGCTTTGACAAAGAACCGGGGTTCTCTGTCTGTTTCAGAGGCTCTCCCGGTTTTTCTCAGGAAAAGCCCTTGGCCGCACCAGAATTTTCACGTCCCCGTCCTTTTTTGGTTTTCACGTCGAGCCTGACGGCGAAGCCGGCAGGTCCTTGCTGGACTGGAAACCAAAAAAGACAAAAATATAGAGCTTTCACGGATTCAATCCGGGAAAGCTCTACTCTGCAAACTGCTCCAGCAGTTTGATCCAATTCTCGCTTTGACAAAGAACCGGGGTTCTTTGTCAACCTGTCCTGACTATACTTTGCTGCGCGTCTTGACGTCAAACGCCACGGCAAGGATAAAGATCGCGCCTTTAATGACATACTGATAGCTGATGTCCACGCCCATCAGGTTCATGCCGTTGGTCAGGCTGCTCATGATCAGCGCGCCGATGATGGTGTTGGTCACCTTGCCCACGCCGCCGCTGACCGAGACGCCACCGATGTAGCTTGAGGCAATGGCTTCCAGCTCAAAGCCCAAGCCGGCCGTGGGCGTGGCCGACGCGAGACGCGATGTGTACAGGATACCCGAGAGCGCCGCCAGCATACTCATGGAGGCAAAAACGAACATCGAAATCAGCTTGACATTGATGCCCGAAAGCTGAGCTGCCTCCGTGTTGCCGCCGATGCCGTAGATATAGCGGCCAAGTCTTGTTTTGTTGAGAATAAAATTGAAGATAAACAGTACAATTGCCACGATCACCGCAGTGATCGGCAGGCCCTTGTATCTGGCCAGCTGCCAAAAGATCAGCATGATGACCGCCGCGAAAAACGCGAGGGAAACCACAAAGATCGGCATGGAGTTGACCTTGAACTGGTATTTTTGAAGCTTGCGGCGATTGTTTAGTTTGGCAAAAACCATAGCAAAGACCGCCACAACGCCCACAAGCAGGGTCACCACGCGGAAGCTGCCCGTGGAGAAATCGGGGAGGAAGCCGTTCAGCGCCTTAAAGGTCTCGTCCTTGACGATGATGGTTCCGCTTTTTGCCGTGACCATGCTGAGAAGCCCGCGGAAGATAAACATTCCGGCCAACGTCGTGACAAACGCCGGTACGCCAACTCTGACCACAAGCGTGCCCTGATACAATCCAATGACCACGCCGAACACCAAAATAAGCGGAATGACGATGTAGACGTTCAGGCCTAAGCTCAGCAGGGTGGCTGTCACGGCACCCAGGAAGCCGGCGACATAGCCGACAGACAAGTCAATGTGCTTGATGATCAGAATCAGCGTCATGCCGATGGCCAGTACCGCGACATACCCGGTCTGGTTGATCAGGTCGCTGATATTGCGCGAGGACAAAAACGAACCGCCTGTCTGGATATTGAAGAAAATCATGATGGCGACAAGTGCCAGATACATCGCGTAGTTGCGGACATTGCTCCTGAGCAATGTCTTCAGTTCTCCCCCAAGGCTGCCCTTCGGCGCGCCGCCGCTTTTCTCATCCATTGCCCAATCCCTCCTCCGTGCGTGTTGCCATAGTCATAATGCTCTCTTCCGTGGCGTCGGCCGCCATCACCTCGCCGGTGATCACGCCCTCGGCCAAAACATAAATTCGATCGCTCATGCCCAGTACTTCCAGCAGCTCGGAGGAAATCATGATGATGCTCATGCCCTGCGCCACCAGTTCGTTCATGAGAGAGTAGATTTCAAACTTTGCGCCCACGTCAATGCCGCGGGTCGGCTCATCCAAAATGAGCACGTCCGGGCGCACATACAGCCATTTGGCCAAACTGACCTTCTGCTGGTTTCCGCCCGAAAGATTGCCGACCTTTTGCTCAATGCTGGGCGTCTTGATGTTGACGCTTTCGCGGAACTGCTCGGTCACCAAAACCTCTTCGTTTTCATTGATTACAATTCCCTCGGTCAACTGTTTGAGGTTGGCGATGGAGATGTTGTACTTGACGTCCTGAATCAGAAAAAGACCGTTTCCCTTTCGATCCTCCGTCACATACGCCAGTCCGTTTTCAATCGCTTCATGCTGTGTCTTGAAGCGTCCGCTCTTTCCGTTGAGGGTCAGTTCACCGCTCAGGATCTTGTGTCCGAGCCCGTTGCCAAACAGGCTCATAGCCAGCTCGGTTCGCCCCGCGCCCATCAGTCCGGCCAACCCCACAATTTCTCCCTTGCGCACGTTAAACGAGACCTGATCGAGCAAAAGCCGATTGGAAAGCGGATTAAACACACTCCAGTTGTCAACGCTCATCACCACATCGCCGATCTTGACGTCTTCCCGGTGTGGGTAGATGTTCTCAATCTCGCGGCCGACCATATGCCTGATAATCTCCCGCTCACTGAGCTTTTTCGTCTGCACGTCCAACATTGTGGCGACCGTCGTGCCGTCGCGCAACACAGTAACCGTGTCGGCGATCTCCACCACTTCTTTGAGTTTGTGGCAGATCATGATCGACGTCACGCCCTGCTTCTTAAGCTCACGCAGCAGGTTTAAAAGGTTCTCGCTCTCAATCTCGTTGAGCGCTGCCGTCGGCTCATCCAAAATGAGCAGTTTGGCGTTTTTGCTCAACGCTTTGGCGATCTCGACGAGTTGCTGCGACCCCACGCCCAGCGTCTTGACCTTGACCGAAGGGTTGACGTCCAGCCCAACACGCTTTAAGATGGATTGAGACTCGGTGATGGTTTTGTTCCAGTTGATGATCCCTCTATCGACGAGCTCATGCCCAAAAAACACGTTTTCATAAATAGAGAGCTCGGGAAACAGAGCAAGCTCCTGATAAATAATTGAGATCCCCTCTTTTTCACTCTCGGAGATCTTCTTAAACTGCTGCTCTTTTCCGTTATAAATGATTTCGCCTTCGTAGGTACCATGGGGATAAACGCCCGACAGCACCTTCATCAGCGTGGATTTCCCCGCGCCGTTTTCACCGACAAGGCAGTGGATTTCTCCCCGCTTGACCTGAAAACTCACATCACTGAGCGCCCGTACGCCGGGAAAAAGCTTGGTGATGTTGCGCATTTCCAGAATGATATCGCTCATAACCCACCTCCTGTCAGGAGCCAAAATAAAAGAAGAGGGCCGATCTATTGCTCAACGCAATACATCGGCCCTGTTAACTCGTTTATTGCAGGCCGGTAAAATCGCTGGCTTTGTAGTAGTCGGAATCAATCAGCGCGCTCTTGACATTGTCCTTTGTCACAACGACGATCGGGCTCTGCTTCGAGGGCACGTCAATGACCAGGTTGTTATAGGTCGCGCCGGTGGTGGGGGTCTTCTTGTCAATGACCGAAATGGCCATGTTCATGGCGTCTTTGGCCAGAACGCGGGTGTCTTTAAACACGGTCATGGACTGCTTGCCATCAATGACGTACTGCACGGAAGCTTTTTCAGCGTCCTGTCCGGTGACGTAGTATTCGCTGACATCGGCGTCGGAGGCGAACACGTCGGCGATCGAACGTGCGGTGCCGTCGTTGGGGGCGAGGACGTAGCAAGCGCCTTTTTCGTCAGCGCCGACTGCGGTCAGGTGGGTCTCAGCTTTGCTCTTGGCCACGTTGAAATCCCAATCGGTGGTGATCTGACCGATGATCTTGGCCATCTCCTCGCGGGACAGGGTGGCCTTGTCCTGCAGCGCAACGGCTTCAGAGGAGTTCCGGATCACGAATGTGCCGTCGGCGATTTTGGGCTGAAGAACACTCCAAGCGCCTTCAAAGAACAAAAATGCGTTGTTGTCGGTGGCCTTGCCGGCGTACAGATACAGCGACAGGCCCGAGCCGTTTGCCTGGTCGACCAGATACTGGCCCTGCGCCGCGCCCACGGCCACGCTGTCAAACGTGACGTAGTAGTCGACTGCGCTGGTGTTGGTGATCAGGCGGTCATAGGAGATGACGGTGACGCCCTCTTCCTTAGCCATTTCCACGGTGGAAGCCGCGGCAGCGGCGTCCTCTGCGCAGATAATGAGCACCTTGATGCCTTTGTTGACCAGAGTTTCCACGTTGGTGCGCTCGGTGGCGGAGTTGCCCTGGCTGAACAGAACCTCGACGGAGTAGTCGGTCGACTCGATGACCGACTTGAACTGCGCCTCATCCTGCAGCCAGCGGGGCTCATCCTTGGTGGGCAGAACAATGCCGACTTCCACCTTGTTGGAGCTGCATCCAACCAGACACAGGGACAGCATGGCCGCAGCGAGTACAATTGCAAGAATTCTTCTCATCATGTACCTCCCAAAATATATTTTTTTCTCGGGGCGCTTTCTCCCCTTCTAGCTTATGATAAACGATATGAACTCTATGCTCAATTGAAATATTTGCTGTTTCGCATGATCAATTCGTGCGATTTATCTCTCATTTGCAAAACCTGTAATATATTGCTGAACATTCAAAAAATATTCCAGAAAAAGTTTGACAAATGCATGGCAATCACGGAAACTGTGTGTTAGACTGAGCCTAGAATCACAGGAGGAACTTGTATGGACAGAGGAGTAAAGTGGGTGCTGGGCGTGTTGTTGGCGGCATTGGCAGTCATGTCCGTTCAGTTGCTTATGTCCTACCGCGCGATGTCGGTTCCGGTCGACAGCCGGAAACCAGACGCGCATATCCAGATCATCAGCGCAGAGAGCGACACGTTTTTTTACGCTCAGTTTACGGCGGGCGCCCAGGAGGCAGCCGCCCAAAACGGGGTTTACGCCGAAATGGTGGTCATTGACAAATGGGATCCCGACACCTTGGGCCAGACCCTTTTACAGGGCATTTACGCCGGCGTGGACGCCCTCGCGTTTCAGTCCGGCGATTTGAGCCTTCCGGGCGAGCTGTTCCCCGTCGCGCAGTTGCACGGCGTGGAGCTTCTGATGTACGAAAGCGAAAATCTCCAGCCGTTACCTGTACTGACCGCGGGCTCAAACTCCTACGGCATCGGCATGGCAGCCGGAAAGATGGCGCTGGATGCCATGGACAAGAACTGTCGGGCCATCCTCATCTTGGATAAACCTGAGGCCGAAGCCCCTTCCGCGTATCAAAACATGAAGGTTCAGGGCATTTTGGAGCAGTTTACGCCCTGGCCATTGGCCGAAATTGTGGAGATTTACTCTCTGGACGACAGTATGCTTGCCGGCGAGCGGGTGACGAGCGCCATTCTGAACGCGGACGCTTCCTTCAACACGATCATCTGTCTGCACGAGAAAACCACTCCCCTGCTGGCGCAGCGGCTTCTGGACGCCGGTCTGGTCGGCGGCATCCAACTCATTGGCTACGGCGCCCTGCCGGAGACGCTGGACTACATTCGCCGGAACATCATCTACGGCACGGTCTGTCCCGACGCGTTTGACGTGGGCTTCAACACCGTGAAGCTTCTCGCTGCCAAACTGAAGCAGCAGCAGGTAAACGACTATACCACAACCAAACTCTTCTCCATCACGAACCAGAACGTCGACGACTTTATGACGCTGCGACAGAGTGGAGGGTTGTCCGAATGAAGCGCCTGAGAAAACCGGCGTCCATTCGAAGCACATTGCTGTCCACATTTTTGCTGGCCGTTCTCATTTGTTTTGCCGTTGGGCTGTTCAATTATCTCTCAACCCGCCTGATGCTTGCCGAGATGACCACATATGTCACGGCAAGCCGCAAGCTTTCGGCCATTCAAACCAACATACAGACCGTTCAGGACGAAACCGACCTCTATCTTTTTTCGCGCAGCACTGAATCGCTTCAACGGTACTATGACGGTTTCAACTCAGTCCAGTCCAACGCCGAGGATCTTCTGCGCGGCGTGGAGTACACCAAAACCGGCATCAAGCTGAAAAATCTGGCCGGAATGCTCCGGCACTATCTGCAAAGCTCCGACGCCACGATTGTGGCCAAGCGCAACGAGAAAACCGACGAGTACGCCAGCTACTATCAGAATATGACCACGGAGTACCGCTATATTTCGGCGTACATCCAGAATATTTTAACCGCCGACCTGCAGGAAAGCGCTTTGCAGTATGACAACATGCAGGCGTCCATCCAGCAGAGAACCGTGTTATCTTATTTTTTGTTTGTCGTGTCAATCGTACTGGTGGTGGCCCTGGTCGCCACGCTGAGCCACAAGGTGGCGACGCCCATCACGCGGCTTGCCGAGTACGCCGACAACGTCGCGCAGGGCGACTACACTGTTACGATCGGAAAGGACGATTCCAGCAGCGAGCTCTCCCGCCTGTACAGCGCTTTCAATATTATGATTCTCAATACGCGGTTATACTTGCACGGCCTCTCGGAAAAACAGGCGCTCGAAAGCGAACTCGCGCAGCAGCGCATCAAGGGCCTGGAAACTGACAACGCTTTGAAGCAGGCGCGGCTGCTCGCTTTGCACGCGCAGATGAACCCGCACTTTATTTTCAATACGATCAACATCGGCGCCAAACTCGCCATGCTGCAGGGCGACGACATGCTGTGCGACTATCTGGAGAACGCAGCCGATGTGTTTCGATACAACCTCGAGGGTCTGGACGAGGCGACACTGGCCGAAGAGCTGAGCAATGTCGACGCCTATATGCGGCTCCTGACCACCAGATTTGGGGACAAGCTGCGGTACTCGCAGTATTTAGACGCCTCGGTGGACACAAGGCAGTGCAGACTCCCGCGCATGACGCTTCAGCCGCTCGTTGAAAACGCGTTTCTCCATGGTGTAGCCCCCTGCGAAACAGGCGGCATCATCCGCGTGGAGGCCACCACAAAGGACGGAAATGTGTTGATCGTCATCGCCAACACCGGCCAACGCTTTCCCCAGCGCTCGATTGACGCGCTTTACAAGGAAACTCCGCCGCCCGACAGCGGCGGCCACGCAAGCGGCATTGGCCTGGGCAACGTGATTAAGCGGCTCCAGCTTTGCTTTCAAACGCAGCGTCCGCTCGCCGTTATTTTTGAAAACGGAGAGACTCGCGTTACGCTGACGCTGCCGTCCGCGCCGCCTGAAAAGCTCTGAGAATATTGAGGAAAGGAGCCGACAAATGATGGGGATTCGCGTATTGATCGTGGATGATGAGCCCATTGCCGCACAGGCAACCGCGTATATGGCGCGCAAAGCCTGCCCTGATCTGGAAGTGGTCGGCAAATGCTATTCCGGACGCGAGGCGGTGACCTCCGCCGTATCCCTGCGGCCCGACATCATCATCATTGACATCCAAATGCCCGGAATCAACGGGCTGGAAGCCATACGCCGCATTTTGGAGCGCAGCTCTGACATGCGTTTTATCATTTTATCGGCACACAGTGATTTCAGCTATGCCGTCGAAGCGCTGAACCTGGGAGCGAGCGACTATCTACTCAAGCCGGTCAAGCAGGTGGAGTTTACGCAGTCGCTGCTCAAGGTGATCCACGATATCCAGGACCGCAAGGCCGATATGGACGACGCGCTTGTTCAGCAGGAGCGCATACAGCTTGCCATACCGATGATTCGAAAGGATTTCCTCTACGCGCTCCTTCCCGAGTCAAACAGCGACGAGCGGCTGGTTGTCTGCGCAAGCTTTCTCGGGCTTTTGGAGACAAAGGGCTTCGCGCTGGTGATCTTGCAGCGCTCCGGCGAACAGACAACGCCTCTATCCTCGGTTGTCAACGCCCTGTCCCAGACCAAGGGCGTCCTAACCGACCTCGTACGCCCCGGCGTGGCCATCGCGTACGTACCTCTGTCCTCCGAAAGCGGCGACGAAAAGACCCGCATGAGCCTGATTGCCGAACTCAGCTCTCTTCTGGCGCTTCACTCCAGCCCGGGACATCTGCTCACGGCCGGTGTGGGAGACATTCAGCCTGGCGCGCTGGAGATGAAACGCTCACTGGCGCAGGCTTTCCGTGCGGCACACCGGCAGGAGGCCATGGACACGCCTCCTCAAAACTCGGTGCTGATCTATGACGCCGCCACCAGCGGCCCGGAGGACGTCGCACCCACCGAGCACGATCCGGTGCTGGATACGCCGGTTACGGCGCTTCGCATCATCAGCAAGGCCAATCAATTTATTGAGAGTCACTTTGACAAGGATATCACGCTTGACGACATCGCGTCCCACGTCAATCTCAGCCCTTATTATTTCAGCCGGTTTTACAAAGAATACGCAGGCCTCAACTTCAGTGAAAAGCTGCTGAACCTTCGCATGGAAAAGGCCAAGGCCTATCTGGCCCGCCCGAACAGCAGCATCAAGGACACCGCCTACATGGTGGGTTACAATGATCCGAACTATTTTTCCAAGGTGTTCAGAAAGGTTTGCGGCATCACCGCCAGCGAATACCGCGAGCTCAGCCGCACCAAACCGAACCAGACAGAGACTGTCCGCTGACACAGCTGATAGAGGGATCAGGAGTATGGAGAATAGATTTTCCGCATGGACAGGCGTTTTATGTCTATTCGCCCTGGTGCTGGGGCTTTTTTCGGGTTGCCGTCCCGTTCAGCCCACCACCAGCGAAGACCCCGCCGCGCATATCACCATCGGATTTTCCATGGCGACCTTACTGGAGGACCGCTGGCTGCGTGACCGGGATATTTTTCTTGCCAAGGCGCAGCAGCGGAACATCGACGTATTAATCCGTAACGCCAACAAGGATTCCGATGTGCAGTACGAGCAGGTTCAGGAGCTTCTCGCGCAGGACATTGACGTTTTGGTGATCGCCCCGAACGACTCCGTTCAGGAGGCTCGCTGCGTGCAGGCGGCGCACAACAACGGTGTGCCTGTGGTTTTGTATGACCGATTCATTCAAAACTCCGGCGCGGACGTCTACATTTCCTTTGACAGCGAAGAGGTCGGCCGCCTGATGGGCGCGGACCTCTTGGCGCGTGCGCCAAAGGGAGGCTATCTGCTGGTCAACGGCCCTAAAACCGACAACAACAGTCTCATGATCTACGACGGATACATGCAGGTTCTACAGCCCTATATCGACAGCGGCGACATTTTCGTTGTCTCGGAGCACTGGACAGAGGGCTGGGTGCGGGAAAACGCCTATGACTTTGTCTCCCGCAACATCGAACTTTTTCGGTCAAACCTCGTGGCCGCCGTGTGTGAAAATGATTCTCTTGCGCGGGGCGTGACCGACGCGCTGGATGAGGCCCGCCTGTCCAAGAGTGTCAGCGTTACGGGCATGGACGCCGATCTGGCAGCCTGTCAAAGGATCGCGACGGGACGACAGGCCATGACCGTGTACAAACCCATTCCTATTCTTGTGGAGAACACGCTCAACGCCTGCGAGCAACTGGCCAAGGGAATCAAGCCGGACACAACCCGCACCTTGTTTGACGGCAAGTACGACATTCCCTACATCGCCATCGGCGTCAAACCAGTCACACTTGAAACGCTTGATGAAACAGTCATCGCCGACGGCTTTCACTTGAAAGAGGAAATCTACGACCCATAACCGGCACTGCCTGCCTGGGGCAACCGGTACGGCGCGCCGTGGGCGGGATAGATCAGGGACACGCGATGGCTGCGGATACGCGCCCAGCTTTTTGAGATGGTCTCATCCCCAAAGCCTTGGGCATAGTCGGCATGAGGATGATCCCCCGTGAACGCGCATACGTCGTCAAACACAAGGCTGACGCTGTCTTTGGAGTGGCCCGGCGTGGGAATCAGGGCGCCGCGCAGCCCGAGCCCGGCGAGCAGTTGCTTGCTCTGCCCGGTTGTGACCACTATCGCGCCGTCCTGCCGGGGAGCCCTGTAGAATCTGTCGGGATGCCTTACAAAGAAATCATTGAGCCACGCGTCAAACCCCACCTGATTCGGATGAAGCCAAAGCGCGACGCCCCTGTCCTGCAGCTGCCGCACTAACCCGGCGTGGTCGGGATGAAAATGGGTGACGATCATGGCCGCCACGTCGGCATAATCGATCCCGTTTTTTTTCATCGCCGCTTCCAGGGCAAAGAGCGCGTCCGGCCAACACGCGTCGAGAAGGACAAAACGGCGTTCTGCGCCGATCAGATAGCATTTTGCGTGTTTGTGCTCAACCTGAACGATGTCCACTCCCATGCCCTCCCTTTTGTTCCGAGCCTGTGCTTTGGGTTATTATACCGCAAGCGGCAGCCGTGGCGCAACACGCAAAGAGCCTCCGGTTTTCCGGCTTTAACAAAGAGCCCTCAGTTCACTGTCAAAGCGAAATTTGGATCAAACCGCAAGTCGGTCCGCAAAAAGAGAGTTTTTCCCGGACACCATCCGGGAAAAACTCTCTTTTTGCGCATCCTCTTCCATTTCCCGTTTCTCGTTTCAGACAAGGCACTCGTCTCACGAATGCGAACACCCCTCAAGCGCTCAGCGCGGCGCTTCCTTCAAAGCGCATTGACACGTTCCCGTCCCTTTTCGGTTTTACGCCGAGCCAAACTCTACCCCGGGAAGGTTCGCGGAGCTCCGGGAATGGTTTTAGTCATTCAGGAGCTGATTTTACGGGGCCTTTTTTCCGTGCGGGACGGCGCTGCAGCACAGATGTGTCAGGCCTCGCCGGGAACAGCTCATCATCCGCACAAACAACTCTATCTTTTTTGCCAGAATCTGGAAAAAAAGGCATACATATCAAGATTTTAGGGATAGGATAGGGGGTAGTTATTCTTTATTTTCGATGAACTAACCCTTCCGGGTAGTTTTAATTAAGATTTGTTCATGCTATTCTGACCGTAGTCGTTAACATGGATTCGATCTTGAATAAAACGGAGGCCTTTTTATGAAAAGAACACATTCTGATCTGCAAAGGAAAATTCTCTCCTTCATCTTGGTTCTGTTCTTTTTGGTCCCTTTGCTGCCCATGAGCGCATTTGCCGACTCCTGGACACCTGTGGCGCCAAAGCCCACTGACTACCACTACTATTGGTCGGGAGACGCTGTCAGCCCACAGGGCACGCTGTCCACGCTCGTCCTGAAAAGCGGCGACAACGCCAAGATCAACAAGTACTTAGTCAAGAGCCTGCTTGCGAGCGAAAGCAGCTTTGCGCTGTGGACATACTGCAGCGACTTTGCCAATGCTCCCCAGGTCTACACAGGCCCCGACAACGAGGGACGCCTTTACAACCGCATTCCTCTGGAAAGTGTAACGCGGGAATCCGACTTCTTTAAGAGCACCACGGAGGAGCAGTTTGCGCAGAAGGCCGCACAGCTGCGCTCCATACTGCTCTACAGTGATCTCTGGGCGACAACCGCCGAGCTCAGCGCGGCCTCGTCGATTCCCAACCTTACAAAGGACGAGATCGTTTCGGCCACCCAGATTGCCATCTGGACTCTGGTCAATAACATTCAGGTTGACACCAAGCGCGGCGCAATGACCAACACCAACGTCGACAAGTACGTTGCATTTTTGCTCTCCCGTCCGGGTACCACTCCGGACGCCATGGCCAACATCAACGTCACCGAGGTCACAAAGTTGATTTCCGGCTTCAACTACCAGGTGACGCTGCTTTACGCCATCAGCGGCCTCGGCGTGGATCCCTCCAATGTTCCCAGCGACATTAACGCGACCGCGACATATACGCTTGCCGGCCAGGCCGCCATGCCCATCAGCATCAGCGAGCACACCCCCGGCAAGCTGGTTGTTAAGAACATTCCCATCGGTGCGCAGCTTGACGTCACGCTCTCCGGCGCACAGGAAGGCGTCAAAAGCGTGTATCTCTTTGCGCCGAAGGGCGGCCGCACCGCCTCACAGACACTGGTCTCCGTGGACAAGAGCCGTGTTCCGCTTGAGACCGCCATCAATGTGACTTCGCCCGGAAACCTTGTGAACGTCAGCATCATCAAGGACTGGAAGCTGAACTCCGCGGACGGCGTTTTGCTTCCCAACACGGTGGTTTCCGACGACGAGAGCGTCTTCCGCTTCACCTATTACGGCGGCGGCTTTGACGGCTTGCAGGTCATTGATGACGTTACCATCAAGGGAAATGCCTCGTTCACATCGCCCTCTGTGTTTGAAGCGGGCAAAGCCTATAAAGTCGAAGAAGTATCGGTGAACGGGCAGGCGCCCGCACAGCCTTCCATTAAATATTTCAAGGTCAACAGTCAAAACACCGTTGTTTGGACGGACGCCTCAGGCGCCGCAGTCCCCGCGGCCAACGCCCACCGGTTTGCCAACGTCAAGGTGCTGGAGACCGGCTCGGTAAAGGTTGTAAAGGCCCTGCATAACGGGCTTGGAAAGAACGGCGAGGCGTTTAAGTTCTCCATCACCTGGCAAAGCGCCCCGGGCGCGCAGGCGCGCGCTTACAGCGGCGAGGCCTACGAGCTGTATGAGGGCGTCAGCCCTGTTCCCGCCAACAAGATGACGGACGCCAACGGGCAGTTCACGCTGACCGGAAACCAGACCGCCGTGTTTAAAAACATCCCGGCCAGTTCTGTCATCACCGTCACCGAGCTCGAGAACGGCCAGTCGGTACGGTACACCATGGATACAGCCGCCAAGCAGGCCGTTATCCCGATGAACGGCGAGCAAAAGGTGTTGACCTTCACAAACGCCTATCTGGTCGGCAGTCTGACCCTGACCAAGAGCTTCGGCGCAGACAGCGCTCTGAGCTGGGACGCTTTCCCCGACAAGGACAACGCGCTGCAGTTTGTGGTTTCGGGCGGCGACGGCTACCAAAAAACCGTCAAGCTCTATCGCGGACATACCTCTGAGACGCTCACCGACCTGCCGATCGGCAACTATTCGGTTCAGGAGCTTAATGCGGACAAAACTGGTTACGAGCTCACAACCACGCCGGCAAACGGAATTATCAACGGCACCATGACCTCCGGCGCATCCCAGAGCGCCCTGATAACCAACACCTATCGTCAGAAGCTCGGCAGCCTGACCATTGAAAAGGAAGTTCTCACGGGAAGCGGTCTTTCTTCCGAGCAGCTGACCGCGATCGGCCAAAAGTCCTTCATCTTTGACATCACCGGCCCCAACGGATACACAAAGACTGTGACCCTGCCCAATAACGGCGTCTGGAAAGAGACTCTTTCAGGTCTGGTTCCCGGCACCTATACCGTCAAAGAACGCGATACCGGCATTGAGGTTACCCTTCTCAATCTCACGGTCTCGTTTAACGGCAGCAGCGTCATCAAGGGCGCGGACGGCTGGTCGGGCAGCGTAACCGTTAAAGACAAGGAGACCGCCACTGCCAAATATACAAATAACTACTCCAAACAGACCGGCAAACTGAAAGTTATCAAAGCGGTCACGGGAGACCTGAACACCCAAACGGTCGGCAGAAGCTTTTCCTTCAGCGTTACGGGCCCTGACAGCTATACGACGAGTTTCTCGCTCCCCGAAAACGGGAACTGGTTTAAGGAACTCACCGGCCTGACCCCCGGCTCATACACCGTCACAGAAACGGGCTCCTCGGACATCGCAAACTACACGCTTGCCGTCAGCGGCAGCGGCGCGACCGCCTCGGTGGCGAACAACGGCCAGAGCGAAGCCACCGTCACCAACAAATACACACGCCAGAAGGGCGCCATACAGTTCAAAAAGCTGGTCACCGGCCTTGACTCGGGCGACACCTTCTCCTTTACCGTCAGGGTGGACGGCGCGCTGTACTCAGGAAGCTACACGGTTAACTCGTCGTCCTACAGCACGACCAACGGCATCATTTCGGGGATCAAACACAACGACGTCGTGACCATTGCCGGACTCCCGGCCGGCGCGAGCGTCATCGTGACGGAAACCGCCAACACAAGCTACACGCTGGACTCTATCACCGGCGGGGCGGTCAATCTTGGAAGCGCGAACTCAACTGTTTCGGTTCCCAATAACCAGACCGCGGGTCTCATCACCTTTACCAATTTGCGCAAAACGCTCTCCCTCGAAATTGAAAAGCTGCTTTCCGGCGCCACATGGGATAACTTCCCCAACGGAATCGACTTTGAAATCACCGGCCCTACGGGCTGGACAGGCGCTACAGGCCTGACGTTTGTCAGCGGCACTACATACAAGTTTACGCTGACCAAAGCAAAGACGTCGATCACGCTGACCGGTCTTCCCGCCGGAGTCTATACGGTGAAAGAGCTCACCAGTTCCGCCGAACTGACGGGCTACACGCGCACCACCACATATGTTCTTGGCTCGGGTTCCTCCCAGTCTGGCGCCACCGCCACAGGTACACTCTCGAGCGGCTCCAAGCTGACCTTTACAAACAGCTACGCGCTGAAAGTCGGCAAATTAAAAGTCACGAAAAAGCTGGACAGCTATGGTGATCCCGACAAGATCTTTTCCTTCACCGTGACCTTCGGCACAGCGGTGCCCGCGACAGCCACCGTGACCGGCGCAGATAGCTTTTCCTGGAGCGCCGACCGCAAAACCCTCACCTTCACGCTCAAGGGCTCCACAGGCGGAAAATCCGTCGATATTTCCGGCATCCCCGCAGGGACAACCTACGCGGTCACCGAACAGGCCGACAGCGAATATGATCCGAGCTTCACAAACCAAATCGGAACTGTTTCCGAAAGCGGCACCGTTACGGTGGAGTGCACCAACAAACGCAAGACGACCGGCATCATCTCGGTAAAGAAGATCGTGTCCGGAACGGACGTCGGCGACTCCTTCACCTTTACCGTCAAGGTCAACAACACCGTTTGGGCCAATAAGGATTACACGGTCGGATCAAACACATACAAGACCTCCGCCTCCGGTACCTTCACGCTGAAAAACGGCGAGACCGCCACCTTCAGCAACGTGCCGATCGGCGTGTCCTTCTCCTTTGCAGAGACTACAAACAACAATTACACCACCACCTCATCCGACACCAGCGGCACGGTCACCACGGCCACCAAAACCGCTTTGTTCACCAACACGCACGCCACAGGCACGCTGACGGTCAAAAAGAACGCGCTTGCCGGCAATGCCGCCGCCGCGTTTGCCGGACAGAGCTTCACCTTCAAGATCGCGCGCGGATCGACCCCGCTGAGCGGCCAGGCGTTTACGCTGGCCAATCCCACCGGCTCGGGAATCACCAGCGCGCAGGGCACCTTCGCGCTGCTGCCCGGCCAGACCGCCACCTTTGCGTCAGTTCTCGCGGGCCAGTACGCGGTGACCGAGGAGAGCACCGGCCTGACCATTCCAGCGGATGTCAGCTTCACCCTTCCCGCCGCGCAGAGCCAGTCCATCACCGCATCAGTTTCGAGCATAAGCTTTGAGTTTACCAACACCTTCACCTATAAGACGGGCTCGCTCAACGTCAAAAAGACCGTCGTCACAAACGGCGTACCCGCCTGGGAGACCTTCCCCGATTCGGGCGCCTCCTATGAGTTTACCCTGTACCGCGTGGAAACGGGCGGCAACGTCCCCGCCGCGAATCAGATCTACACGATTCAGTCGGGACAGCCTCTCACCACGGACGCCGGCGGCAAGTTCACGCTGAAAGCAAGCGAGACCGCGAAGTTTACGGGGCTTCTCGTGGGAACATACCTTGTTGTCGAAACAACGCCCCAAACGCCGACCAGCTATCAGCTCGTCGTGACTCAGAGTCCCACTGACGCCAGCGCCTCCGTGACGCTGGACAGCACGCCCACGATCACCGTGACCAACACCTATACCCGACAAACCGGCGATCTGACGGTTAACAAGACCGTCAATGCCCCCGCCTCTTCGGGCTTCCCCGTTGATAAAAGCTTCACCTTTACACTGTACGCTGGTTCCATAGCCCCGGCAAACCTGGTGAAAAACCACAGCGCCGCCGATTCGGCCACAACCAACGCCGACGGACAGTTTTTGCTGGGTGACGGCGAAACGGCCGTTTTCAAAGGGCTTCCCACAGGAACTTATGTTGTGGTGGAAAGCAACCAGACCGTGGCCGGTTTCATACGCGTCGACGCCGGCGCACCGACGACGCTCTCCGGCGCGACAGGCTCCACGCTCTCTTTTGTAAACACCTATACACGGCAGACCGGCTCGCTGCTCATCACCAAAGCGATTGGCGCAGACGATGAGCTCGGCGCGACAACCTGGAGCTATGACTTTACCGTCATTGGCCCCGCCGACTGGACAGGCTCCGGCCTTACTCCGTCCGGCACAGGCGGCTACACAGTCACATTGACCAGCGCAGCGCCCTCCCTCTTGCTGAGTGACCTTCCGGGCGGCATGTACACAGTTTCCGAGAACTCCTCAGCCGCCAACGCGCAGTACCGCCTGAGTACAACCGTCAACGGCGGCACCGGCAGCACAACCACGCTCTCTGTGGGCGGAACTGTGGCCGAGGCCAACTTTGTCAACACGTACGTGGCCAAAAGCGCCGGCTTCGAGCTCCAGAAGGACCTTGGCGGCGATCTCTCCGGACAGGATCTCGGCACCGCTTCGTTTATCTTCACGCTCACCGGCCCGGCAGACTGGACAGGCGGCGACAACGGCACGAACGTGCTGACGATCACGCTTAACGCCAGCGGCCTGAGCTACATCAACAACCGCCTTCCCATCGGAACCTACTCGCTGACCGAACTGACTCCGCCCGACATTACACGGTTTACCTACCTCGGCACAAGCTTCAAGGTAGGACAGGACGAACCGGTCTCCCCCGCCAACCGGACAATCAGTTTTGAGGTCACCGACCAGACCAGCGTCAGCGTCATCTGCGAAAACTCCTACAGCAAGGACGGCGGCATTCTCCGCGTGGCAAAAGCAGTGGATGGATACGCCAGTCCGCAGGATGTCTTCTCATTCCAAATCGCCGGCGACAGCCTGTCCTTCCCCATCAGCTACACGATCGACGGTCTGCCCGGCAGCTTCCCCACCGGACAAAACGGTGAGTTCTCTCTTTCCGCCGGACAGGTGGCCACCTTTACTGGCCTCGACACCCTGGAAACTTACACCGTAACCGAAATCGGCGTTCCCCCGACATACACGCTCCAAAGCATTGCAGGCGAAAGCTTCCAGTACACGATTATCGGCGGAAACATCTCCGACGTGCAGGGCAGCGCACAGACGCTGATAAACGCCTCGGCAAGCCCCACTTTCACCGCCACCATGGGCGACAAGTCCGCATCCAGCTTCCCCGGCCTCTCGTTTGTCTTCACCAACAAGCGCCTCACGGGCGGCCTGGATCTGACCAAACAAATCAGCGGGCCCGAGTTTGACGCCGAGGACTATGTTTTCTACGTCACCTTCTCGGACAACGGCGCCATCATCGACCCGAGCCTGTTCCTCACAGCGTCACAAATTACCGGCGGGGTTCTGGACACGCAGAACAAGCGCGTTGTGCTGACCCTGAAGGCCGGACAAACCGGTTCCATCGAGCAGATTCCCGCGGGAATCGGCTACAAGATCACCGAAAATCCTGGCAACCACTATTACACCCCAGGGTTCGCGCGTGAAAGCGGCGTCATTGCCGATCAGTCGACCAGCCACTGCGTCGTCACCAACACTCGCCGTACCGGCGCTCTGGAAATTACCAAGAACGTATTCTCCTTCGACGCCGAGAATATTAACGCAGACGAAACCTTTGCCGTCAAAGTGCTCTTCTCCACAGCCGGCCTCCCCTGGCCGGAGGACATTCTTGACGGGTACTTCACCGTATCGGGCGCGCCCGATGTCAACCGTGATCTCAATCTCGAGCGCACCCAGCTGACCGTCAACTTCTCCGTCAAACACGACTCGTTTGTGTCCATTGCGGGCATTCCCGTCGGCACAACGTACAGTCTGAGCGAAGACCTGACGCCCGACCAGCAGCTTCACTACAGTCCGTGGATTCTCGGCGCGGACGGCGTGGTCAACTCGATCTCTGAGGACACGTCCAAGCTGCGTCCCGAGGTTGACGTCATCTCCCTGCAAAACTACGACATTCCCTTTAACAGCATTGTCCTGACCAAGAGCGTCATCGCCTCGCCCGGTTCTCCCCTGTTGACCGCTCCGTTCGAGTTTACGCTGAAACTGTTCCAGCCCGAGGCAGACACCCCGTACATCCAGTGGGCCATTGAGCAGCAGCTGGCAAAGCTCGCCACCGCGGCGGAAACGCTCACCATGGAGCAAATCCGGCTCGCCAAAGAGCTCGCTGAAATCGTCATCGATCAGGCAGCCTGCCAGCAGGCGCTGGACACCCTGCGCCTGACCGTGGATGAGAACGGGTCGATCACAGCCGGCGCGAAAGCGCTGATCCCCTTGATGACCTGCCCGACGTGCACCGGTGCCACGACCGTTTTGGAACCCTGCGGTGTTTGCGGCGGAGACGGCCTCCTGGATGAGGACGGCACCACTTGCAGCGACTGCGTAAACGGCAATGTCAGCGCCCTCTGCGGCGAATGTCTGGGCGCAGGTCAGGTCGAGGACATCGCGGCTATCGATCAGGCCGTGCAGGACGCGCTGGAGGCCTATAACCTTGACCCCGCGGTCATCGAAGAACAGAGATACGCGTCCGTCGCAAAGGAACTGCAGGACGTGGTTGATAAAATCAACCGTATCGACGGCCTCAAGGACACCCTCGACAATGGACAATACGTGGACTATAACTCAGACTTCCAGCTCATCCCCGGCTCCCTGCTCAATCCCGCGCCGTTTAACCTGAGCGCCCTGCAAGCTTTGGCGGCCTATAGCATGGAAAGCGGACAGCGCGTCGACCTCACGCTCAGTGACATCAACTTTACGCAGACGAGCGAGTACGGCGTCTACACCTTCACGCTGGCCAACAATCAGTACCTGAGCATCGGCGGACTCCCGCTGGGAACGACCTATGTCGTGGAGGAAAAAGAGCCCCAGAACACACCCGAGGCGTTTGAGGGCTGCGACATTGAGAGCACCAACGGCGATATGCAGGACGCTCTGATCACTGAGGGCGGCATCTCGTCCGACGAGACCGGCTCGCCTGTCTTCATCCGCTTCATCAACCGTTTTGCCGATGCGCTGGGCAAACTGAACGTAGTGAAAAAATGGACGAGCGGCAGCGGCTCCAACACCAGCATCACCGTGTACCTGGTCATTGACGGTGTGCTTCAGAATGACAGGCATATCGAGCTCACCGCACAGAATCAGTGGACCGGATGGTTTGATGGCCTTGCGCTTGGACATACCTACGGCGTGGTTGAGTCCTTGCCGACCGGCTACACAGTGACCTACTCCCCCGACGTCAAACTTGAATACCAAAACAAGGACGAGGCTTCGGTCACTGTGACCAACAAACCCGAAAAGACCACACCTCCCGGCCCCGAACCCGAACCTGAACCCGAACCTGAACCCAACTTCCCCGATCCTGAAATTCCCGTTCAGCCCCCCGCCATTGTCCCGGAAGAACCGGAGCTCCCCGACGATGACGAGTTTAAAGATGATATCCCCTTGGGCGACCTGCCGTACACCGGCGGCTTTAACCTCGGCCTGTTGGGCCTCATCGGTTCCGGATTGACCGCGCTGGGCGTGCTGCTCGGCAAGAAGAAGAGTACCTAAACGTAAGAGATTGCCCCGGCGCCAAACGGCGCCGGGGCAATCAGTCTGTCAAAGAACCAAGGGTTCTTTGACAAAGCGGGGGCAGGATCAAACCGCTGAGGCGGTTTGAAGGGAAACGGTTTTGAGAAATGAATTTCCGAAACCGTTGTTGTTACCCTTTTTCCTGGATTCATTCCGGGAAAGCCTTTCTTTGTGAGGCTCCACAGAGCCGACCACTTTATCATCGTTTTGCAGACAAAGCTCTCTTTGTCTGCAAAACGCAGGAGGGCTCGCGTCTTTGCAAAAATACTCGAGCCTGCCGCAAAAGTGGCAGGCTCGAGGCGTAGAGATCAAACACGCAGGCCAGCTTGCTCAGGCGGCAGGCTCGAGCTCCAACGCCTTGATAAGCTCCTCGATCGTCACAATCTTTGCACCGGGCGGGGGCGAGGTTATCGCCAGCTCTTCAGTCTCGACAACGTTCAGGTCATACTTCATCGAAACAGAGACGTTCATCTCGGGAGTCACAATGGCAAACGTGAGGTTCATGGCGCTATTGCCGGGCAAGTTCTGGGTTCCCGTAACATCCATGGTCACTTTGTTGCCGTCAGCGGCAAGCGACATGGAAAGCGAAACGCTCGACTTGTAGGTGTGCGCCCCCGTGATGGTATAGGACATTTTCATGTTCATCGTAAAGTCGCCCAGATCTGCAAGGATATCGCTCTTTGTGAGCTGTTCTTCCTCAGGCAGCATGCTGTTGGCGGAGGTCAAAATAAGGCTGATCAGGCTGTCGGTGGTCATGGTCAGCGTATACGTCGGCTGGGCGGTTGTCCCGGTGACGACAAAGCGCTTATCCGAACAAACGCCGTCAAACATCGTCAGCATGATTTGCAGCATGTCGTAGTTCATGAACGTAACTTGGCTCTCCATGTCCATGATCATGGCCATCAGCTGGCCAAACGTAAGGGTTTGCGGCGACATGAGCGACATGTCCACGCCAAGCTCCTTGAGATCGATGGCGATCCAATCGGCGTCGAGGGACAGGAGGGTCATCAGCAGCGGGCAGCTGACATACATCGTGCCCTGCTCGTTAAACAGCACCTGAACGCTAATGTCCTTCAGCAGAGGCGCGATCAACGCGATCATGTCCTGAGACTCTTTGTCCAGGATCAGCGGCGCGATGCCGTCGAGTCCGACGCTCATCGCGGCTTGCAGGGCAAGGTTGTTGCCCTGATTGGTCATCGAAATGGTTCCATCGAGCGGGAGAGAAAGATTTGCGTTTGTTCCGTCTCCCTTCGGGAGCGCGGCTGAGACCTTTCCGCTGTATGTACCGGTTGTCTTATACGTTGCCATAGGATCGGCGGAGACAGACATGATTTTGTTCATGATGGTGTAGTCTTTGTCAATTTCGGCCGCCAGCGCGCCAAGGTCGTTTATGGCCACCATGCCGGTTGTGGAAGACACCATCAACTGAAAACAGTCATGCAGCATGCTGCCCGACACCAGCGTACGCCCAGAGATATACATCGGCGCGGCCGCCATCGTGTAATCAACTGTTTTTCCTCCGCTGGAAACTGTGGCCACTTTGGATCCGATGGCAAACGAAACCGTTGTGCCGCCATGCTTGACCGTAATCTTGCGTGTGGCGTTGTCATAGCCCACGTCTGCGCCCAAACTCTCCATCACTTTGCGCAGCGGAAGCATAACCACGCCGTCACTGGAAAACTCCGGGCCGACATCGTCAAACACGACAACATTCTCTCCCGCAAAGACCAGAACGTCGGGCAGCGGCGCGGAAATCAGAACAGGCGTCTCTTCGGCCGCCAGCGCCGGCGCAGCAAGTCCTCCCAACAGGCACAACGCCAGTCCGAGTGTCAAGACGCGCTTGAGGGTTGCTTTCAAAGTACTCACCCTTTCAAAATGAATCTCCACTTTGATTCTGCGACGAATTAGTGGCAAGCCAGATTATATCACAAAATGGCCGAGTTTTCAAGAACAGTGTGCCGCCGCGGTGCGCCTGTTCCCTCGCGGACACTCCAAAAAGTGTTTCGCACTCCCGTCCTATATCGGTTTCCGCGCCGAGTCTGACACTTCAGCAGTTTGTTCCTCGTCCCTTTGCGTAAAACCACGTAGGGCCTGCCGCCTTAGTCGGCAGGCCCTACGTGGATCAAACCCCGATAGACAGCGAAGCTATCCCCGGACTTCAAAATCGAGAACATTTCTCCCCGTTGTCACCTCGTTGATGAAGCGCGCAGCGCTCTGGTGATCCGGGTGCTTAATATAGGCGTCCAGCGCTGCCTGATCGGCCAGCGTGCTTTCCAGCATGATTTCGCAGGTGCTGGAAGGCAGAGGCTTCGTAATCACGTTCATCGACTCGAGTCCCTCTATGACGTCGCAAAGCGCCTCCAGCTTCTCTTTAATGCTCAGCGCGTACTCACCTTTTTGCTCCTCGGTCAGATGCTCCTGAAATCGCCAGCTTACCAAATGTCTGATCATCTCAATACCCTCCCATTTTATTCTTACATGCCCTCGTCTTCCGTTACGCGTTTTTCCAACACACACTCCTCGCAGTCAAAATCGTATCCGACCCTGCGCAGCGCGTCGTCCATCGGCGCGTTGTGCACGTCGATATCGGCAATCACCTTGGTCACACCGGCGCTCAGGAGCGTGCGCGTCCCTTCGCGCAAAAGCTCAAGCACATATCCGCGCCCGCGCTTTTCGGGCGCGACGCCTATGTAGTTGATCGCGCCGACGCGCTCCCCAAGCTTTTGCGGAACGATGAGCCCGACAAACTCGCCGTGTTCGTCGCAGGCAAGCTTCCACCATTCCGGCCGGTTGTCAAGCCGCCTGAGCCCGTCGACATACGTCTGGGCAGCCGCCAGCGCGCCGAAGCGCAGCGCGTCGGCAGCCATTTTCCCGTCGAGAGTCGACTCGGTCACGCGCGCGACGGCTTGCACGAATGTCATTTCGTCCAGCTGCGTCAAGGGCTTCATGGTCAGCGCGCTCGAAACCTCGTCGAGGCTCTCCTTTGTAAACACAAAGGAGAGCTTATTCTGGCACACGGTAAACCCCGCCGCCAGAAAAATCTCGCGAATCTCCTCAAAATCTGCCGTGTCGTTGTAAAGCGTATAGTCCACCGTGCGCATGCCGGGCCTCAGCGCAAGCCGGACGCTTTCTTCGAGCAAGCCGCTTCCGTCGCTCTTATACGCGCCGTCCAGCGTGAAGTCCAGCACAGAGAGCTCCATGGGCTCAAACTCGTTAAAGGCAGCGCCCCCGACGATGTCGCCATGCTCTTCAAAGACGAAGACCCAGTCGGGCTTTGTAAACCCTTTCCCAAGCCACCTGACGACATTTTGACCAAATTTTGCGTGCGCGCCGGCCGCCAGCTTTTCACCGTCCCTCCCAAAGGGGTCCGCCAGCCGGACGTCTATGAGAACACCTTCACGCGCGGCGCCAAGGGCAAAACCGTCATAGACATTCAATCAACCCTTCTTTCCAAGTTTTTCTGCAAAAAAAACAAAGGGCATGAGGCTCCGGCGAAAAGACCGAAACTCTCATGCCGTGTATTGGTCGTCTTACTTTTTTGCAGTCTTCTGCTGATCAATGCCGTGGCCAAACTGGAGCTCAATGCCGGGGAACTCATACTTCGGGCGCGGAATCTCGGTGTCGTCCTCGCGCTGCGCGAAGCTCTCGTACTCCCCAAGCGCTCCGGGCGGATACTTGATCTCAAACGAGTTCAAGATTTCCTCCTGCTTTTGCTCCAGCGCCTCCTGCGTCACGGCTCCGCCTGTTGACGCCGGCTCTTCGGCACCCAGCAAAAAGGTCTGTGTGCTCTCGTCCTCTTCCTCGGCTTCGGCAGCCCTGATCTGCTCGGAAACCGAATGCTCAATCTCCAGCGCGGCGCTCAGCATTTGCTCCTCGCGACGCTGTTTGGGCGTATCGACAAACTCCATCAGCGGAATAAAGCTCAACTTATCCATTTGCGAAGCATACAGCTCACGCAGGGCACCGACAAAAGCGCCCGTCTGCTCTTTGGCCTCCGCCAGGCGGCGCTCCTCCAGCTTGATCTGATCGGAAAGCTTGCCCTTGACGCTTCCTGCCTCTCCGCTTGCGTCCTCGACAATGCGTCTGGCCTCCTCGCGGGCAGTCTGAAGCTCTTCATCCGCCTGCTTTTTGATGGCCAGATAGGCCTGCCGGATCGTGTCGTCACTGCTGCGGTATTCCTCGACCTTGCCGACCAGCAGCTTCATTTTGCTTTTGAGTACGGCGTTTTCTTTATATAGCTGTGCATAATCCTGCGTCAGCGCCTCCAGAAAATCATCCACAGAGGCCATGTCGTAGCCGCCGACAAAGGCCTGCTTGAACTTCTTGTCCTGAACTTCCTGCGGCGTCAGCATATCGATTCCCTCCCCAGAAACGGTAAGGCAAAACACGCCTCACCGGCAAAGCGGGCGCCTTTGCGGCGCTTTGCTAAACATCGGTCCGGCAGCGCCCTATAATACGTAAAAGCCGTTGCTCTCAAGCTCATCCATCAAATCGCCGCCCATGATGTCCACATTGTAGGGCGTAATGATGTATGTATTCTTTGCCACGGGCTTGATCTTCCCGCCCTGCGCGTATACGACACCGGACAGAAAATCAACCAGACGGCGGATAGCGTCACGGTGCGCCTTTTCCAGGTTCAGCACCACGGTGCGGCGTTCGCGCAGGTGGTCGGCGATGTCCGAGGCGCTTTCAAAGTGCTCCGGCTGCACCAGCACAACCTGCAGTTGCGTGGTTGTGTGGATGTTCAGGACTTTGTCCTGATACCGTCCGCTTTCATTGGCCGCCGCGCGCGACCGGGGCTCCGGCTGGGTAAAATCTGTAAAGGTATCCTCGTCATCTTCCGGAGTCAGTTTTGTAATTCTCTTAAGCTCGTCCAAAAAACCCATGATGGTCCTCCCAATTCAACAAACAATTCTATCCCGCCGGGCCAGCGGCCGCGGGACGCAGGCCAAAGACAGCGCTGCCCACACGCACCAGCGTGGAGCCGCATCGTACAGCCAGTTCAAAGTCATCACTCATCCCCATGGACAGCGTATCAAACGATCTGGGTGTAGAATAACCCATAATTGTATTATCACAGATGCTCTGCCTTATGTCAACAAAAAAATCTCGCATTCTCAAAAATAGTATTTCCTGTTCGTGCTCGGGCAGACCATAGGGCGGAATACACATCAGCCCGCGCAGGCAGACCGCGTCAAGGCGCGCAACCTGTATGGCGGCCTCCCGCAGCGCCTCGGGTTCAAACCCTCCCTTGCTGAGCTCCCCGCCGATGTTGACCTCAACCAGCACGTCCTGAACAAGTTCCCGCTCCTGGGCCAGCCTGCTGACCGTCTGCGCCAGCTGCAAGGAGTCGATGGACTGAATCAGGTCGACCCGCCCCACCACAAACTTGGCCTTGTTGCGCTGCAGACGACCGATGAAGTGCAGCGGCACGCCCCGGTACGCATCCATTTTGTCCAGCATTTCCTGCACGCGGTTTTCCCCCACAGCGTCCACGCCGGCCACAATGGCGGCGCGGATTCTGTCAACTGTTTGAACCTTGGTCGCGGCCAAAAAAGTCACCTCGGCCGGGTCCCGGCCGACGCTGAGCGCGGCGGCAGCCACTTTTGCCCGCACGGCGCTTACGCGATCGGCAATGTTGTCCACAGCGTTTCCTCCTCCGAACTTTGATATGAAAAGAGGCGCCCGCCCCATAAGCGCGAGCACCCCGGCGGCAACGTCGGCGCAGACATCCTGCCTGCGCCGGCGTCACCGAATGATCTTCCCATCGTACAGATCTTTTCCGACCGTAATAATTTCGTCGCCCGGCTGCAGACCTTTGCCGGGGTCATATTTCACGAGAAAATAGTTTTCCCGCTGGACTTCGGCGATGACGTCGACCTTTTTCTTGACCACCTGGGTCATGACGACGCAGTACACGTAGGAGTTCCCGTCTTCATCGACGCGCATTCCCTCCTTCGGGACGCGCAGCCCTTTGTTCTCGGCCAGCACAATCTCCCCGTCCGCAACGCGCAGACCGGCCACGTCGGCAAGCGCCCCTTTGCTCGCAAAGGTGACAGCGCGCTTTCCCTCAACCGGAGCCGACATATACGCCACGCGCATCGTGAGCTCCAGGGGCAGCCCGAGCCGAATAAAAGCGCTCTGCTTCAGCGCGTCGGCAACCTCCTCGTCCAGCACCGTCACAAGATACCACTCCATGCCGAAGACGAGCTTGCCGGTGTTTCCCGACAGGGTCTGTCCGCCGACTTTCATCTTTTCAACGGCGTCCTGTGTTGTGAGTTCCGCCAGCCCGGCGGGCGTCCAGACGCTTTCCAGCCCGTCCACCTGCGTGGAAAACAGCCCGGCCTCGGGCGCATGCATCGACTGCGTAACATCCGACACATCGCTCTCGAACAACGCAATTTCCTCGTCGAGACGCGCAATGGCGCCGTCCAGGTTCTGAATGTTTCCAAACGCATATTCCCGCTGGAACAACAGGGCCTTCATCTGCTCTCCGGAGGCGTCCGCCGCGCGCAGATCTCCCTTTCCCACATCGCCTGCCACCTGCACGATCTGCTGCCGGATGAGCTTGTCCATCGACACGGCGCTCATCACGCTCACCTCGCTGCTCCTGACGGTCTCCAGCCGGTCGCGGCTGCGCTCAAGCGCGCGCAACTGCTGATAGATGAGCTTTGTACCGGCATCGGCATACGTCACGGCGAGAACCTGACCTCTGGACACGCGCTCCCCTTCGCCCACCTGCAAGTCAATGACGCCATCGGGCATGTCCAGCCGGACATCGTCGCGCACCACCACGCCGCTGAACGTCGCGGTTTCCTCGGTGGGGAGCAAAACCGCCGTGGCGGTGGCAATGGGCTCGGCAAGCGCGCGCAACACGTGATAGCCCATAAACACACAGACAAAAAGACAGAGCACCAGCGCGGTGATGCGCGTTACCCATACGCCTTGATTTTTCATGGAATCAGACCGGAACCGCCTCAACGTCCGCCTCGGCCTCTTCGGTCAATTTGACAGGGCGCGACGGACAAATGGTAGAAATGGCGGATTTGTAGATGAGTTGCTGCTTGCCTTCGCTGTCCACAACAACCGTAAAGTTGTCAAAACCCCGTACAAGACCCTTGATTTGAAAGCCGTTTATCAAAAACAACGTCACCGGTGTCCGGTCCCGTCTCGCGGCATTCAGAAAAAGATCCTGTAAATTCGTGTTTTTTTGCATTTTTCTCTTCCCCCAACATTGTATACTCCGGCATAGTCGGTAGTATATCATATATGGAATATGTTTTCTACAAAAATATTCACGTTATTGAAAAAATTTCCTTTTATCCAATAAACGTCGTTTTGGCGGGAAAACCAGGTCATCTGGCGCTTGGCGTACCGCCTTGTCCCCTGCTTGATGCGCAGAGCCGCCGCCTCCAGAGACGCTTGCCCGTCAAGATACGCCGCGACCTCTTTATACCCCAGCGCCTGCATGGACGTCGCGCCGCGGGAAAGGCCGCCGGCGAGCAAGGCCCGAACCTCCTCGACAAGCCCGTGCGCCAGCATGTCGTCCGCGCGCCTGTCGATACGCGCGTAAAGCTCCTGCCGCTCCAGACCGATGCCGACACAGCGCGGGCGGTAGCTGGGCGGCGCGGTTTGTCTCTGATGCTCGGACAGCGGGATTCCTGTCGCGCAATAGACGTCGAGCGCGCGGCCGATTCTCTTTTGATCACGGGGCAACAGGCGGGCGGCCGCCTCAGGGTCAACCTGACAAAGCCGCTCGTAAGCGTCCGGCCCGTGGTCGAGCCGCGGGCAGTCGGGCAGATCGGCCATTCCTCCGCAGAGCGCTTTGAGGTACAGCCCGGTTCCCCCGCAGACAATGGGCAGTTTCCCCCGCTCCAGAATGTCCCGGACACAGGCGTCAGCCTGCTTTGCGTACTGCCCTGCGGAGTAGGCAAAGTCCGGCGGCACAACGTCCAGCATATGGTGGGGCACGCCCCGCCGCTCTTCGGCCGATGGCTTGGCTGTCCCGATGTCCATTCCACGGTACACCTGCATGGAGTCACAGGACACGACCTCGCCGCCATACCGCAGCGCCAGCTCAATGGAGAGCCCTGTCTTTCCCGAAGCGGTCGGGCCGACCACACATAAAAGGTCTGTCATCGGCCAAACTGCCTCTTCAGCCTGTCTCGCGTCAGCTCGATGGCGACGGGCCGGCCATGCGGACAGTGCCGCAGCGTCGGGGTCTCCATCACCGTTTGGCAAAGCGCCCGCAAATCGCCATCGCTGCCGCCGCCGCCAAGCTTGACGGCCGCTTTGCAGGCCACAAGCTCCAGCACGTCGTCGCGGAGCGTCGCGCTGCGCCTGCCGCTCAAAAGAAGCGCCGCCAGCTCTGTCAGCAGAGCCGCCGGGTTCTCGGCCTCCAAAACGTCGGGAAGCGCGCGCAGCAGAAGCGATGACGGCCCAAACAGCTCAAAAACAAAACCCAACTCACTCAGCAGGCCGGACGACTCCAGCAGCGCATCGCATTCAGCAGCCGACAGCGCAACAGCCTCGGGCGACAGCAGCATTTGGGCCATAGGGCTCTCCTGCGCCGCCTTGAGCCGCTCAAACAAGATGCGCTCGTGCGCGGCGTGCTTGTCGATGAGCACAAGCGCCTCGCCGTCGTCGACGAGCAAAAAGCCGCCGAGCGCCTCGCCAATGTACCGCCAGGACCGCAGCCCGGGCAAAACAGAAGCCTGTGGCGCGGGCGGAGGAACAAGGCCATGCCAAACAATCGGCTCTCCCGCCGTCCAGGGGTCGCGCACGGACATCGCCCTCTGCCCAGGAAGCGCCGGCGCGCCGGCGTCGGCAGGCGGCGCAGAAAAGCTCAGCGCCGCCGTTTTCGGCGCTGCCAGCGTCAGTTCAGGGCGGGAACTGTCACTTTCAAGCGCGTTTTTGACCGCGAAATAGACCATGTCAAAAACGTCGCGTTCTCTGGTAAACCTGACCTCCAGCTTGGCCGGATGCACATTGACGTCGGCGCTGTCGTAGGGCAAGTGCAGATGAAGCACGCACACCGGAACCCGTCCGGCGGGAAGCTCGTTTTTATAGGCCTCCTCCAGCGCCGCTGTCAGGGTGCGGGAGCGCACCGGCCTGCCGTTGAGCAAAAAGAACTGCATGGCGCGCGACTGGCGCGCCGCCTCGGGCTTTCCGACAAAACCGCTGACCGCCTGACTTTCCACGGCGAGCAGCGACCGGGCAAACTCGCTGCCATAGACACTGTACAGGCAGTCGAGCAGCACGCCGTTTCCCGGCGTATGCAGGCTCTGCGCCCCGTCCTTGATCAGCCTGAACGAGATTTCGGGGTGCGCCATCGCGGCGCGGGTCACGGTCTCCTGCACGTGGGCAGCCTCGGTGGCGTCGCGCCGGAGAAACTTCTGCCGCGCGGGTGTGTTGAAAAAGAGCTCGCGCACCAGAACCGTCGTCCCCTCGGGGCATCCGCACTCGGTCTGCTCCGTGACGGAGCCGCCCTCCAGCGACAGCGAGACGCCCGCACTCGCGCCGCGCTCGCGTGAAAACAGCTCAATGCGCGACACCGCGGCAATCGCGGCCAGCGCCTCTCCGCGAAAGCCAAGCGTTTTGACCTCAAACAGATCCTCCTGCGTCCTGATCTTGGACGTGGCATGGCGCAAAAACGCCGTGCCCGCCTGATCGGGCGCGATGCCGCAGCCGTTGTCGGTCACGCGCATCAAGGAGGCTCCGCCGCGCCTGATCTCCACGGTGATCAGCGTTGAACCGGCGTCGACGGCGTTTTCGACGAGCTCTTTGATCACCGAAGCCGGGCGCTCGACCACCTCTCCGGCGGCAATAAGGTTGGCCACCTGCGGCGGCAGCCGCTCAATCCGGGCCATCAGCCGTCCCTCGCTTTCTTTTGCAGCGCGAACAGCATGTTGAGCGCCTCAAGCGGCGTGAGCGTGTTGGCGTCAAGCGTGAGCAGTTTTCGGCGGAGCTCCTCCGACGCGAGGCTTTCCAGAGAAATCTGGTCGTCCTCGCCCTGCCGCGACGCGGCCGCGCGTGCCTTCACGGGCGCTTCGGCTTCGAGTTCCCTTAAAATCGTGCGGGCGCGCGCAATGACGCTTTCGGGCAGTCCGGCCAGACGCGCCACCTCAACGCCATAGCTGTCGTCGGCTCCGCCGGGTACGATCCGCCGCAGAAAGATGATGTCCTTTCCGCGTTTTTTGACGGCGATGTTAAAGTTTTTGACCCCGGGCAGCTGCTGCTCAAGATCGGTCAGTTCATGGTAATGCGTGGCGAACAGCACCTTCGCACCGATTTTGGTGTGGACATGCTCCAAAACCGCCCGCGCGACGCTCATCCCGTCAAACGTGGACGTCCCGCGCCCGACCTCGTCCAAAATGATCAGGCTTCTCTTGGTGGCAAAGCGCAGAATGTCGGCCACCTCGGTCATCTCGACCATAAACGTCGAGCGTCCGCCGGTCAGGTCGTCCGACGCGCCGATGCGCGTAAAGACGCGGTCGACGACGCCGATCGTGGCGGATTTCGCCGGCACGAACGATCCCATCTGCGCCATGAGCGTGATGAGGGCGACCTGGCGCATGTAGGTGGACTTTCCGGCCATGTTCGGCCCCGTGATGATGGCCGAAGGAGCCTCGGAGGACATATGGGTGTCGTTGGGAACAAACAGGCTGTCGGTCAGCATGCGCTCAACCACCGGGTGCCGCCCGTCGACGATGTCGATTTTGTCGAAGTAATCAACCACGGGCATACAGTAGTTGTTGCGCGCCGCCGCCTCGGCCAGCGCGCACAGCACATCCGTCTTCGCCAGCGCCTGTGCCGTTTGCTGGAGGCGGTGCGCGTTTTCGGTCAGCCACTGCCGCAGCTGCTCATAAAGCGCCGACTCAAGCGCCACAAGCTTGTCCCCCGCCATGAGGATTTGGGTCTCCATGTCCTTGAGTTCCTGGGTGATGTACCGCTCGCAACCGGCCAGCGTCTGCTTGCGGATGAAATGCTCCGGAACCTGATGCAAATAGGACTTGGACACCTCAAAATAGTACCCAAAAACCTTGTTGTAGCCAACCTTAAGCGTTTTGATGCCGGTGTCGGCCTTGGTCTGCGCCTCCATCTGCGCGACAACCGACCGCGCGTCGCTCACGACCGCGCGCAGTCGGTCGATCTCCCCGTCATAGCCGTCCTTGATAAAGCCGCCCTCGCGGATGGAAAACGGCGGCGCCTCCACAATGGCAGCCTCGAGCCGCGCTGATATGTCTTGAAGCGGGTCGATCGCCGCCGAAAGCTCGACAAACGCGGCTGATTTGAGACTCTTCAGCCACTCCAGCACGCCCGGCGCGCGCCGGCAGGCAGCCGCTAAACCGCGCATGTCCCGCGCGTTGGAGGTGCCGTACACGATGCGCGACATCAGGCGCTCCATATCGGGCAGGGCCTTCAAAATGCCCCGGAGCTCGCCGCGGAGCATCGTATTGCCAAAAAGCTCGGCCACGGCGTGCTGGCGGCGCATGATGTCAGGCGGCCCGGTCAGCGGCTTTTCAAGCCAGGACCGAATCAGGCGCGAGCCCATGGAACTGCCCGTCTGGTCGAGAACCCACAAAAGCGAGCCCTTCTTTTCCCCGCCGTGCAGTGTCTCGGTAAGCTCCAGATTCCGTCTGGCCGTGAAGTCGAGCTCCATAAAGCGCGACTGTTCATAGACGTGCAGCGTGGCCATCAATGTCAGCTCGGACTTGGCGGTCTCCCTCAGATACGACAGCAGTCCTCCCACAGCCCGCACGGCTGCCTGCTTGTCCCCGAGCCCAAGCGCCTCCAGCGAGGCCGCCTTAAACTGCGCCAGAACAAGTCTTTCGCTTTCGGCCTTTCCAAAGCTGCTCTCTTCCCCCGCCTGGACCAGACACCTCAGCCGCTCGCGCAAAAACGCGGTCACGCGCTCGTCGCCGGCCGCGCCGCCGCTCAGCACGGCCTCGCGCGGCGCAAACCGCCCGAACTCGCACAAGAGCCCCTGCACGCGGTCAGCCTCAAGAATCTGCGTGGTGTACACTTCGCCCGTGGAGACGTCGGCCACGCAGATGCCCGCCGAGTCGGCGTCCAGGTAGACGCTGGCCAAAAAGTTGTTGCGGCCCTCGTCCAAAAGGCTTGACTCCAGAACGGTTCCGGGCGTGATGATGCGCACGACCTCGCGTTTCACAAGCCCTTTGGCAGTGGCTGGATCCTCCACCTGCTCGCAGATGGCCACCTTCATGCCGCGCTCAATCAGACGCGCGATATACGCCTCGGCCGAATGGTAGGGAACGCCGCACATCGGCGTGCGATCCTCCTCGTTGACAACGCCGCGGTCACGCGTGGTCAGCGTCAGGTCAAGCATTTCAGACGCCGTGCGGGCGTCCTCATTGAACATTTCATAAAAGTCGCCCAAGCGAAAAAACAGGATGCAGTCGGGGTTTTGCTGCTTAATCCTTGTGTACTGCTGCATCACGGGCGTATGTTCAGCCATGCTCCACCTCCTTTTGCAGCTCCAGAAGCCGCTGAAAGCGTTCCTTCTTGATTCGTTCCGGCGTATGGTCCTCCAGGCGCGCGGCGCTCGTGCCCTCCCGCTTGGAGTACAAAAAGGTAAACAGGCTGTCAAAGCGGACAGCTCTGACCAGCGAAAGCGTCTCATCAAAATCCTCTTCGCTTTCGCCCGGAAATCCGACAATGATGTCGCTCGTCAGGTTCAGCCCGGGGATTGCCTCGCGGGCCTCGGCGACCAGAGAGAGGTAGCGCTCTCGCGTGTACCCCCTGTTCATCGCCAGCAGAATACGGTCTGAGCCAGACTGCACCGGCAGGTGCAGCATGGGCGCGACATGGCGGCATTCGGCCATCGCCTGAAAAAGGGCGCTTCCGGCGTCCTTTGGGTGAGACGTCATAAAGCGGATGGAGAAGTCGCCGTCGAGTTCATTGAGCGCGCGCAAAAGCCCGGCAAACGTCGTCCCGTCGTCCGGCCTGTAGGAGTTGACGTTTTGCCCGAGCAGAAAGAGCTCTGTGTACCCGTCGGCGATGAGCGCTGAGGCCTCAGCCAGTATGTTCTCCGGCGCGCGGGAGCGCTCCCGTCCGCGCACATACGGCACAACGCAGTAGGAGCAGAAGTTGTCGCAGCCCTGCATGACCGTGATCCACGCGCGCGGCGGCGGAGAGCGCAAAACAGGAACTCCCTCGCTAACCGGCGCTGTGGCGTCCTCCAGGTGAAAATGGCGGCCGCCCTGATGAACCACACGCCACAAAAGCTCGGCAAAGCGCGGCAACAGCGCCGGCCCGAACACCAGGCTGACCAGCGGATAACTCTTGCGCAGGACGTCCTGCACACCTTTCTGCTGTGCCATACAGCCGCAGACAACCACGATCTGTCCCTGTTTTCGGGTATGCGAAAGCGCGCCGATGTTTCCCAAAACGCGCTGTTCGGCGTGGCCGCGCACGGCGCAGGTATTGAACACGACAACATCGGCCATTGCCGTGTCGTCAGTAAGGCCATACCCAAAATCCAGCAGCTGGCCGCGCAGCTTCTCCCCGTCGGCCTCGTTCTGCTGACATCCAAACACGCGAACGCAGGCAAGCGCGGGCGCGTCGGCCCGCGCGTTTCGCGCGCGCAAAAGAGCGGCTGCGTCGATCACAGGCTCCTCAGCATCTTTTTCATCTCATAGACATAGTGCCCAAACACGATACCCGCGTCCTCCAGATCCTCATTCCACCGTTTGGTCCATTCAAGCGACAGAAACTCCGAGTATCCGCCGCGCTTAAGCAGCGTCAGCGCCTCTTTAATGGGCAGCGTGCCGTAGCCAAGCATTTTGTATTTCAGCTTGCCTCCGTCGAACTCGCTGTCCTTGATGTGTACATGGTGAACGTATCGGCCAATATTTTCATAGGTTTCCTCAACCCGCTCGTTGAAAAATCGTACAGGGTGGTTTACGTCCCACAGCGCGGCGACGCTGGCGCTGCCCACGCCGTCAAGCAGCGCCCTGAGGCGCGCGCTCTCGGCAAACACGCCGTTTGACTCCACAAGCAGCATGACCCCGCTGTCCTGCGCGTCGGGCGCCAGCTGGCAAAGACGGCTGCGCACAAGCTCGTCATCTACATTTTCGCCCGGCTCGGCCCAAGCGTCGCCGAGCACGCGGATACAGCGCGCTTTGAGCGCGGCGGCCAGCTTGATGTAGGCGCGCAGCGCAGACACTGCGTCGATCGAAGCGTCCTGCAAAAAGATGTCCGACGCCAGACAGGCCAGCCCGATCTTCCGGGCGGCCAAATCCTTCGCCGTCTGCTCAAGGCGTTCAGGTTTGAAAAACTTGTTGTCGGGCAGGTATAGATCATCCCCAAGCCCGCGGATCTCCAGGCCGTCATAGCCCAAATCGGACGCCGCCGACAGGATTTCGCTCCAGGTCCACTGGGGACAGCCGACAGTAGAAAAAGAAAGTTTCATGGTTAGCTCCTATTCTCCCAAAAGCAAAACAAATACCGAGGCGGAGCCCGTTTACTGAAGATTGGGGGTGTAGTTCGGGCTTTCCTTGGTGATGAAGACATCGTGCGGATGACTCTCCCGCAGTCCGGCTCCGGTAATCTTAATAAACTTCGCGTCGCTTTGCAGCTTTTCAACCGTCGCCGCGCCGCAATACCCCATGCCCGCGCGCAGGCCGCCCACGAGCTGATACACGGCGTCGGACAGAGACCCCTTATATGGTACACGGCCCTCAACGCCTTCAGGCACAAGCTTTTGCTGGTTTTCCTGAAAATACCGGTCGCGGCTGCCCTTGGCCTGCTGCATCGCGCCGATTGAGCCCATGCCGCGATAGACCTTGAAGCGGCGGCCCTGATAGATTTCGGAGTCACCCGGTGACTCCTCGCAGCCCGCAAACAGCGAGCCGATCATCACGGTGTCGGCGCCCGCGGCAAGGGCCTTGACGATGTCGCCGGAGTACTTGACGCCGCCGTCAGCGATAACCGGTATGCCTTGCCGGGAGGCCACGCACGCCGTGTCGTAAATGGCAGAAATCTGCGGCACGCCGATGCCCGCCACCACGCGCGTTGTGCAGATGGCGCCCGGGCCGATGCCGACCTTGACAACGTCGGCGCCCGCGTCTATCAGCGCGCGCGCGCCCTCGGCAGTCGCGATGTTGCCCGCGCATATCTGGACAGACGGGTAGGCCGCTTTGACGCTTTTGAGGCAGTTGATAATGTTCACGCTGTGTCCGTGCGCCGAATCGAGCACAAGCAGGTCAACCCCCGCCCCAATCAGGGCGGCGACACGCTCAAGCGCGTCGGCCGTGGCGCCGATGGCGCCGCCGACGAGCAGGCGGCCCTGGGCGTCCCTGGCGGAGTTCGGGTACATCACGGCTTTTTCAATGTCTTTAATGGTAATCAGGCCGCGTAGCTTTCCGGTTTCATCCACCAAAGGCAGTTTTTCCACCTTATACTTGCGCAGGATTTGCCTGGCTTGCGCAAGATCCGTGCCGACCGGCGCTGTGAACAGCGGCTCACGCGTCATGACCTCGTCAATCGAGCGGCTGAGATCATCTTCAAACTTCAGGTCGCGGTTGGTCAAAATGCCAACAAGATGGCCCGACTCATCGCAAATCGGAACGCCCGAAATGCGGAATTTGGCCATCAGGTCGTCGGCGTCCTGCAGCGTATGCCGGGGCGACAGGAAGAACGGGTCGGTGATGACGCCGTTTTCCGACCGTTTAACGCGGTCAACCTCCTCGGACTGCTGTTCAATGCTCATATTTTTATGAACGATGCCAATGCCGCCCTCACGGGCCATTGCGATGGCCAGTCTCGACTCCGTGACCGTGTCCATCGCCGCGCTCATAAGCGGGATGTTCAGCATAATCGTTTTGGTCAGTTTTGTCGATAAATCGACGTTCACCGGCAAAACATCGCTATATGCTGGGGTGAGCAGCACATCGTCAAACGTGATGCCTTCTCTGCCAAATTTTTCATCCGCGTTGAAGTTGACCAAGTACGCACACAACCTTTCTCTTTCGTGGGGGATAACCGCCTCTCTCACATTGCGCTGCAAGCCTTAACGGGATTGACTTGCCTTGTTTGATAATTTATACTATAATATCTGAAACAGGTTGTTCTGTCAACAGCAGGACGACTTATTCTCAAGCCAAAACCGCTTCGACAGGCGGTTGGATTCCGGTTTTCCTCCGCCCGGCCGGAGGAAAATGAAAGACGGCCACGGAACCTGATTGAAGACAAACACCGCTGTGCGGCTTCGGGTCGGAAATGTTTTTGTGATCAGCCTCAAGTTTTTGTCATCTGCCTCGAATGTTTCATGCCTACTTAACGGGGGAACAGCCATGAATTTTTGCACCCTTGACTTTGAAACCACGGGGTTTTCTTCCCAGACCTGCGAAGTCGTCGAGTTCGCGGCCGTACGCGTACGGGACAGTGAGATCGACTTCCATCTGGCCTCGCTGTGCCGGCCCGACGGGCCCATCCCTCTCGACGCCATCCGGGTGCACGGCATCACCCCCGAAATGGTGGCGGACAGCCCCGGCTTTGCCGAGCTTCTGCCGACCCTGCTGGACTTTTTGGGCGACGACACGGTCGTCTGCCACAACACGCCGTTTGACATGTCGTTTCTTCGCCGCTACTGCCGCGATGCGGGCATACTCTATACGCCCGCTGTTGACGATACGCTGATCTGGGCCCGCCGGCTCTACCCGCATCTGCCCTCGCGTAGCCTGCAGCCGCTGGCCGAGCATCTGGGGATTGAATCGCCGGGCTATCACCGGGCTCTGGCCGACGCGATGGTCACGGCAAAGCTCTACTTGAAAATGCGCGCGGGCTGCTAACCTTGTTCGACGAGCGCCGGAAGGATATCGTCCACCTCGGGGTACAGCAGAAACCCCTGTTCCACGCCAAGGCGCTGGGCAAGCTGCGCTTTCTTCTGGATGCAGGCTGCGTCGTCAAACAAAACGAAGTGCGTCCCGCCCTGCGTGGTCTTATACGTGAAATACCGCGAACACATCTCCTGCGAAAAAAAGCTCACGCCGCCCCGCTGGGTCAGATACTCACTCAGCTCACGCCTTTGCAGATGCGTCCCGGCGCTGTTGGGCGACGGCAGCGCGATGTCGCGGCTCAGCCGCTCCATCTCAAGCGCCACGCGGTATCCATACCGCTCGACGGCATCGCGCAGACGCGCGGACAGCGAGCCCGACATCATGGCCGTGGGGATGAGCACCATGGCGTTGGGGCAGCAAGACGCGTACTTTTCAGGCAGGTAGATGCGGAGCCCGCGCCTGATCAGATAGGGCGCGCCCTCCGACACAAAATGCTCAAGCATTTTGCCGCGTGTCTGTTCAAGGTCGAAGACCACGCCGTCAAACGCCCGCAGCACGCACTCCTGCGCCACCTTGTCGATCAGCTGCCCCGGGTCCCTGCCCCCTCCGTCATACAAAGCGTCCCCCAGCACCATAAATCCGCCGCGCATGGACGCGCTGATGCCGCCCTCGACAAGCGAAAGCGACGAGCCGATTTGCCAGGCCATATGCGCCATTGGCAGCCCGTAGCGGGCTGCGTCGCGCGTTTGACCCGGCGCGGCGCACAAGATATAGTTTAGCTTCATCCTTCTTCCCCCTTGTCCGCATGTGGCCTTGCCGCCTCCGATTAAGTATACGGGCAAGTGGCAAAACTTAGAATGTCCGGACACAAGCTTTGCGCTCAAGCGTCCAGCGAGGAGAATCCTATGAAGCGATTTGTTCCCGACGATCAGGCCGACAGCGTCCTTCTCGTCACCCCCGACTGGCTGACAAGGCGCGGCCTTTTCGGCGTTTTGGCCGATTTGGACAACACCCTCGGCACGCACGGCGAAGCTCTGCCGCGCCCGGCCATGCTGGCCTGGGCGTCGTCTCTGCGCGAGGCGTCTATTGCGCTCGGCGTCGTGTCCAACAACCGCAGTCCCGAGCGCGTGCGCGTCTTCTGCCGGGCGCTCGGCGTCCCGTTCATTGCAAACGCGCGTAAGCCCAGCCCTAAGGCGCTGCTCAAAATGGCCGAAACGCTCGGCCACGCTCCCGAGCGTCTTGTGCTATTGGGCGACAACGCCTTTACCGACATTCCCGCCGCGCGGCGCGCCGGCATGCGCGTCTGCTTTATCAGGCCGCTTTCCAGCTCGCCGCTGACCCGGCTGCGCATGTCAGTCGAGCGGCTTGTGGTCAGCCGCTCAAAATCATCATGAGCCTGATCTTTGGCCCGGCCGGGCACAGCGACAGCTACAGGGGAAAAACCGCCGACATCGCCCCATGGCTTGCTCTGCGCGGACTCGGCGCATACGAGGTGCAGTTTGGGCGCGGCGTTTCCATGGGCGAGAGCACGGCCCGCGCCATCGGCGCCTCCATGAGCGCAAGCCGCGTCGCCGTGTCGGTTCACGCGCCGTATTACATCAGCCTGTCCAACCTTTCGCTTCTGGACAAAAACATCGATTACCTGCGCCGATGCTGCGAGGCGGCTGGCTGGCTGGGTGCCTCGCGCATTGTTGTGCACACGGGCGGAAGCGCGGGCAAGGATCGCGCCGCCGCGCTGGGGGACGCCACCGCCGCGCTGTGCCATATGTTGGACACGGCACGCGCCGAGCAGTGGCCGGAAACCTTTTTTTGCCTGGAGACCATGGGTAAAAAAGGGCAGCTGGGCACGCTGGACGAGGTACTCTGCCTGTGCTCGCTCGACGAACGGTTTTTGCCGTGCATCGACTTCGGCCACCTGTACGCGCGTTCTCTCGGCGCAGTCGACGGCGATTCCGCCATGGCCGGCGTGCTGGACAGCGTGGAAAACGCGCTGGGCCTTTCGCGCGCCAGGCGCATACACATCCACTTCTCCCACATAGAATTTGGACCATCGGGGGAAAAGCGCCACCGGACGTTTGCCGACACCGGCGGGTTCGGCCCGGACTGGCGGCCTCTTGCCGCACACCTGGCTTCCCGTGCGTACGAGGGCGTCGTCATCTGCGAGTCAGCCGGCACACAGGCCGAGGACTCCGCCGAGATGCGCGCCGTATTTGAAGAGTTTGTCCGCGGCGCGTAAACCGCCGCATTTGGCCCGTATATGAGTCGTTACCGCATTTTTAGGAGGATGAATATGCAAAGATTAGCCGTTGTGCAAGAACTGCTCGCCGAGCAGAAGCTGGACGCGCTCCTGCTCACCTCGCCTGTCGCGCGCTTTTATGCCACTGGTTTGGAGACCTCGGCCGGTGTTGTTCTGGTGACCAGGGACGAGGGATTTTTCTTCACCGATTTCCGCTACATTGAGGTCGCGCGCCAGAAAGTGACCCAGTTCAGAGTGGACATGAGCACAAAGGACAAGTCGGCGCAGACGCTCACCGCCGAAACGCTTCACCGCTGCAAAGCCAAGCGCGTCGGCTTCGAGGCCGACACCATGACCGTGAGCGCGCACGAGGGTTGGCTGGACAAACTCGGGCTCAAGCTCATCAAGGCGCAGGACGCGCTGGCAGCGCTGCGCGCTGTTAAAGGCCCGGACGAAATTGAGCGCATGACCGCCGCCCAACGCATTGCCGAGGCGGCGCTTGAGGAGCTGCTTGGCGGCGTGCTGCGGGCCGGCATGACCGAGAAGCAGGTTGCAGCCGAGCTCATTTACCGCATGCTGCGCCACGGCGCCGACAGCATGAGCTTTGAGCCCATTGTCGTCTCCGGGCCCAACAGTTCCCTGCCCCACGGCGTTCCGGGCGACAGGCAGCTGGCCGATGGAGACTTTGTCACGATGGACTTTGGCTGTGTGAAGGACGGCTACTGCTCGGACATGACCCGAACCGTCGCCATCGGACACGCAAGCGAGGACATGCGCGCCGTGTATCACATCGTGCTCGAGGCCCAAACAGCCGGCATCGCGGCGGCGCGCGCCGAAGTTACGGGAAGAGAGATTGACGCGGCGGCGCGCGCCGTCATTGAAAAGGCCGGATACGGCGAGTGTTTCGGCCATGGATTTGGCCACGGCATCGGCCTGGAGGTCCATGAAAACCCCGGCGCCGGCCCGATGAGCGTTCAGCCGCTGCCCGTGGGCGCGGTAATCTCGGCCGAACCCGGCATCTATATTCCCGGGAAATTCGGCGTTCGCATTGAGGACGTGATTGTGCTCACGCAGGAGGGCTGTACAAACCTGATGCGCGCGCCCAAAGAGCTTTTGATCGTCTAGCGCGGCTTAATGTTCTTTACAAGCACCATGTTCATTGATACAATAAGGTATTGCCCGCACTGCCTAATCGAGGCGCTTCGCGATTAGGAAAGGAGAGTTTGACCACATGGACACTACCCCCACAACTTCTACAACTCCCGCCCCGCCCCCTCCGGTTGACGCAAAAGCTGAGATCAGCATTGCCCCGGATCGGAAAAAAGCGTTTTTAAAGATCAGACCGCCCGAGCATGGAGGCGCCGACTTGGATTCAGCAGCGCTCCAGGCCCTGCTGACAGAACGCGGCGTTGTCACGGGCATTCTGACCGATGTCGTTGCACAGACGGCAGCCAACCCGCAATACTCCGTCCCCATTCTCGTAGCCGCCGCCCTTGAGCCTGTTGCCGGCGTGCCCGGCCGGGTGCAGTATCACTTTCCCCGGTCGCGCGAGGCGCGCCCGCAGCTGCTGCCAAACGGCTCGGTCGACTACAAGCAGCTCGGCCTGATCCACAATGTGCGCGCGGGCGATGTGCTGTGCACCAAGATTCCGGCGACACCGGGCACGCCCGGTATGGACGTCACCGGACAGCCCATCGCGCCGAAGCAGGCCGCCGAGGCCGTGCTTCCCGTGGGCAAAAACACATCCATTTCGCAGGACGGCCTGTGCCTTCTCGCCGCCACCGACGGTCAGGTCGATCAGGTCAACCGCTCCGTATGCGTTCAAAACGTCTTTGAAGTCAGCGAGAACGTCGATCTCTCCACCGGAAACATTCATTTTCTGGGCAATGTCGTGGTGAAGGGAAATGTGTTCTCAGGCTTTGAGGTCAATGCCGAGGGCAATGTCACGGTCAAGGGCTGCCTGGAGGGCGGCGTGATCAAGGCCGGGGGCAATGTCGTCATTCAGGAGGGCGTCAACGGCAAGAACGTGGGCCGCGTGGAGGCCGAGGGCGACATTCGCTGCAAGTACGTACAAAACGCCACGCTGGTCTCCTTTCTCAACATCGAAACCGGCATGTGCATTAACAGCACGATTCAGGCCGGCGGCAACGTGCGCATTGTCGGCGCGCATGCGGGCATTTTGTCCAGCCGCATCACGGCGCGCAACTCCATAGAGTGCCGCGACATCGGCTCGGCGACCGCCACACAGGAGTCTATACTGGAGGTCGGCTCCGATCCGCACAACCTTCTGCGCATGGACACGCTGCCCAAGGAAATTACCGCGGTTCAGAAAAACCTCGGGGATCTGGAGCGCCTGATCACCTATTTTGAGGCGCTCAAGGCCCAGAACCGTCTGCGCGAAGACCAGCCGACCAAGCTCTTGCAAATGCTCGCCACACGCGCAGCGCAGCAGGAAAAGCTTGTCGCGCTGCAAATGGAGCTCACCGACGTCGAGCAGCGTATGACCACGGCCGGATACGGCACGGTCAACGTATTGGGCTCTGCCTACGCGGGCACACGCATTGTTATCGGCCCAGAGAACCTCCAAATCCACTCCGAGTACAAGTATACACAGTTTTCCCGCTCCCCTGAGAAAGGCATTGTCACGTCCCCGGCCAAGGGCTGATTAAATTAAGGATGGTTTCATGACGCTTTTCTTTTCAAAAAGGCTCCCCAGGGACTTGGAGGCGCGCGCCTCGACGCTTCGCGCGATGGGATACGCTCCGCTGTACACTGCCGAGCAGGTTCACGGCGACACCGTTTTGCATGTCGACTCCGAGTACCTCTATGCCGAGGGCGACGCGCTCATCACAGACCGCGCCGGGGTTTTTATCGGTGTCAAGTGGGCCGATTGCGTGCCGATTTTGCTGTACGATCACCGCCGTAAGGCCATCGGCGCGGCACACGCCGGCTGGCGCGGCACGGCGCTTCGCGTCGCGCGCAAAACCGTCGAGGCCATGACCACGCGGTTTGGCTGCGTACCCGCCGACATGCAGGCCTTCATCGGTCCATGCGTATGCGCCGCGTGCTATGAGACCGGCCCCGAGGTTCCCGAGGCGCTGGGCGCAGAAGCCAGCGGCTTTGTCACCTACGCGGGCGGCAAACCGCATGTCGATCTGCGCGGCGTCAACGCCCTGTGGCTGCGCGACGCCGGCGTCGGCGACATCTTCGTTTCTCAGGCCTGCACCTGCTGCAGCTCCGACCTTTACTGGTCGCACCGCCGCCACAAGGCAGACCGCGGCGTGCAGCTAGCCGTCATCGGCCTATGAAAAGAACCGCCGCGCTCCTGCTCCTGATCTTGCTTTTGCTGGCAGGCTGTCAGGACGGCCCTCCCAATCCCTCCGTGCGCCTTATCCTGCCCGGCGACGACACATCGCCGACGCCAACGCCGTCGGCAAATATTGTGCTGCCCGCCGGCCCGGCCAGGTCGCATACGTTCGGCCTGCCGTGGAGCGAAACCTTGCCCTACCGTCCGCTGCTCGACAAGCTGCGCTACAACGACGAGTGGAGCAAACTCTGCTATGAAGGGCTGTTTGCACTGGACGAGGCGTTTGACCCACAGCCGCTGCTGTGCTCTGCCTGGAGTACGGCGGACAACCAGACGTATCTGCTTACGCTGCGGCAAGACGTTTTGTTCCACAACGGCGCGTCCATGACGGCAAACGACGTTATCTATTCCCTGGGGCAGGCTATGCTGGAGATGTCGCCCTACGCCGACCGGTTTACGCTCGTGTCCTCGGTATCGGCGATCGACGATCAAACGGTGGAGATTGTCCTGTCTTCGGCGCAGGACCGTTTTGTCGCGCTGCTGGATTTTCCCATCGTGCCGGCAAACGAGGCAGCCTCCGACTTTTCTCCCGGCACCGGCCCTTACGCCGTGCGCTTTGAGGAAGAAAGCCCCTACCTGCTGGCGTTTTCGGACTGGTGGCGGCATCAGCGCCTGCCGCTGAGCCGCGTGGATCTCACCCCGGTCTCCGGGCAGGACGATTTGGTTTACTCGTTTCAAAACGGCATGGTCGGCCTGATGACGCTTGATCTGTTTGATCCCGTGGCGCCCGGACTGCACGCGAGCATGGAAACCTGGGACATTCCCACGACGAATATGGTGTTTATCGGCGTCAACACGGCCAAAGCGCCGCTGGACAACCCCGAGGTGCGCGCGGCGCTGGCCAGCGCGCTTGACCGCGCTGGTCTGACCGAGCTTGCCTACGGCGGATTTGCCGCACCGACGGCAAATCCCGCTCCGCCCGCCTCGGCGCGGGGAAAGCTCCTGACCCCGTCCCCCACGAACAGCTCCGACACCATCATGCTCCGCCTGCTGGAGCTCGGTTTCTCGGACGATGACGCGGACGGCGTGCTGGAGTATTCCGCCGGCAGAAACAGGCGAGAGCCTTTTTTGCTTGACTTGGTTGTCAACGCCGAAAGTGACGCGCGCATCGTGATTTCCGAGCAGTATGCCCAGACTCTGCGCGCGCTCGGCATTCAGGTCAGCGTGAAAAAGCTCTCCTATCCCGATTATCTGGCGGCGCTCGGCGCGCTGGAATACGACCTGTATGTCGGCGAAACGAAGCTTCCGGCCGACTTTTCGCTTAAAAACCTGCTGGCAGCCGACGGCCTTTGGAACTATCCGAAGTTTGCCGACGAGGAGCTTGACGCGCGTCTGGCAGCGCTCGCCCTGGCCCCGCCCGAAACGGAACTTTATGCGGCGCAGCGCGTATACAACAGGCTGTTTGAAACGCAGCCGTTCATGGTTGTTTGCTTTCGTTCCAAGCTTGCGTGCACCCAGCGCGGCAAGATTTCCGGCCTCACGCCGACGGCTTCCAACGCTTTCTACAACTGGCCTAACTGGCTTGTGACAGAGTGACATCAGAGAGAAGAGGAGAATCCTTTATGAGCGCAGTCAAAATTAACGACAATATCTACTGGGTTGGCGCCATTGACTACGATGTGCGCAATTTCCACGGCTATCTCACGCCGTACGGCACCACGTATAACGCCTATCTCATTTTGGATGACCGCGTCACGCTGGTGGACACCGTCAAGGCCACGCACACGCAGGACATGCTGCGCAACATCAGCGAGGTGATTGATCCCGCGCGCATTGACGTCCACATTTCCAACCACGTCGAACCCGACCACTCCGGCGCTCTGCCTGAACTGCGCAGGATTGCGCCAAACGCCGCCATCTATACCTCTCCCAACGGGCTCAAAGGATTAACCGCGTACTACCCGTCGGCCATGGCCGGCGCCGACGTGCATGTGGTCAAAACCGGCGAAACCCTGCGCACCGGCCAGTATGAGTTTTCGTTTGTCCTCATGCCGATGGTGCACTGGCCGGACAGCATGACCACCTATCTTCCGGGCGCCAAAACACTCTTTTGCAACGACGCCCTCGGCCAGCACATCGCCTCGCTGGAGCGATTTGACGATGAAATCGGCCGCGACAGGCTGCTTGAGCGCGCCGGCGACTACTACGCCAACATCGTGCTCCCCTTCGGCATGCAGGTGCAAAAGCTCCTTGGGGAAATTACGCCGCTCTCTGTGGACACGGTCTGTCCGAGCCACGGCGTTGTGCTACGCTCGTATATCGGCGACATGCTTGACCGCTACGCCGCGTGGGCGCGCAACGAGACCGACCAACTTAAAGCCGTGATTGTGTACGACACCATGTGGGGCGCGACGCGCGACATGGCGGAGAGTCTGGCGCTTGAGCTCCGGGGACGCGGAATGCGCCCCGAGCTTGTCTGCCTGAAAACAGCGCACATCTCCACGGCCATGGCATCCGTTCTGGACGCCTCGTTCATCGCCGTGGGCAGTCCCACGCTCAACCGCAACTTGATGCCGCAGGTCGCCGCGTTTTTGACCTATATGCGCGGCCTTGCCCCCAAAAACCGCAAGGGCCTCGCGTTTGGCTCGCACGGCTGGAGTGGCGAGGGTGCCTCCCAGGTGGAGACAGCGCTTGGCGACATGGGTTTTGAACTGGAGCCGACCCGAAAGACTGTCTGGCGAGCATAACCTTTGGCGAATAAAGACCGAAGGTGAAGCTGATCCTGCCCTCGTTTTGTCAAAGAACCAAAGGTTCTTTGACAAAACGAGGAACTTTGTGATAACCGACGCGTCCCCGATGATAAACTACCCCCGAGCCCGCGCCCTTGCCAGGGCAAATTGGGCTCAGGGGGTATTGTTTTATGAGGGAAGAAAAAGACCTCGCGGCGCTGGCGCATTGGCGGGACACGCTGATGAAGACGACCAACAAAGCGTTTTACGACCTGTTTGCCGACGAGCACCGCTATCTTGTGCTGATGGGCGGCGGCGGCTCGGGCAAATCCGTGTTTGCCGGGCGCAAGATCCTCGAACGCGTCACCGGCGAACCCGGCCATCGCTGGCTTGTGTGTCGAAAGGTGGCAAAAACCTTGCGGGAGAGCTGCTTTAGGCAGCTTTGCGGGCAGATCGCCGAGCACTACGCCGATCAGCTCGCGCGGTGCCACAAAAGCGATCTGCGCATCACCTTCATCAACGGCTCAGAGATTGTGTTCGCCGGTCTGGACGACCCGGACAAGCTGAAATCCATCTTCGGCATCACGGGCATTTGGATTGAGGAGGCCTCCGAGCTGCAGGAGGCAGATTTTCATCAGCTGGACATCCGCCTGCGCGGGCAAACGCCGCAGTACAAGCAAATTCTCATCACCTTTAACCCGGTCAGCGCGACGCACTGGCTCAAGAAACGCTTCTTCGACACGATCGACGCCGACGCGTTGACGCACCACAGCACCTATAAGGACAACCGGTTTCTCGACGAGGCTGCCGTGCGCGTGCTGGAGGGGTTCAAGCAGACAGACGAGTATTACTACACCGTGTACTGTCTCGGGTGTTGGGGAGCGTTGGGGCAAACGGTGTTCCCGGCAGCCGACATCAGCGGGCGGCTTGCCATGAACATCAGACCCATAGCGCAGGGCTACTTCACCTATTGCGACGACGGGCAGGCGCTGAGCTCCATCGCCTGGGTCGACGACATCGGCGGGCCAATCAAGTTGTACGCCGCGCCGCAGGCGGGCAGGCCCTACGTCATCGGTGGTGACACGGCGGGAGACGGCTCGGACAGCTTTGTCGGGCAGGTGCTGGACAACATCAGCGGACAGCAGGTCGCCACGCTCCGCCATCGCTTTGACGAGGATCTTTACGCCAGGCAGATGTTCTGTCTCGGCGTCCATTACCACAATGCCCTCATCGGCATTGAGACCAACTTCTCCACCTACCCTGTCAAAGAGCTTGACCGGCTCGGCTACCCGAACCAGTACGTGCGCGAGCGGGAGGACAGCTTCACGGTATCCGCCGGGCACGCATACGGCTTTCGCACCACATCGGTTACGCGCCCTGTCATCCTGTCCGGTCTGATTCGCGCCGTGCGCGAGGATCCCACTCTCGTGTGCGACGCTGACACGCTTTCGGAGATGCTCACATTTGTGCGCGGCAAGAGTTTCAGGCCGGAGGCCGAGGCGGGAGCGCACGACGACTGCGTCATGGCGCTGGCCATCGCGCACCATATCAGGTCGCAAATGCGTTTTGAACTCCAGCGCGCGCCCGCGCGGCGCGCCGTATGGAAGCCCGATCAGTGGGAGGACTACAAAAACGCCGACGCGCCGACCCGCCTGAGGCTGATAGAGCTCTGGGGGAGCCCGTTTTAGCAGTTTCTCCGGGGCGCTCACCACCGCTCGTAGAACTTTCGGCGCATTTCATACAGCGTCGTCGGGCTGGCTATGTAGTGCCTCTGGCAGATCTGCACGGCCGACCTGTCGGTGGTGAGCGCCTCAAACAGCGCCTCGGAGTACTCGCCGCCGGCCGACCGGCAAAGCTCCCTGATCTTGCGCCGCACCTCGGTCGGCTGGTTGCGATAGTCCAAACACGTAAAGTGGACAAGCCCCTGGCGGTTGTAGCTGAGCCTGACGCCACGGCGTTTTCTAAACGACACGTCCGTCCTCCTCCTCGTCGTAAAACCTCGTCCAGCTGAAACTCAGGCTCCTTCCAATGCGCTTGGCGACGTCCGGTCTCGGGCGTCGCCGTCCGTTTTCAATGTTGCAGTAGGCAGCCTGCCGGATTCCCGCGGCGTCCGCCACGTCGCGCTGGGTCCTCCCCTGCTCGCATCTGATTGTCTTTAGCCATACTCTCATCTTTATTCTCCTCTCATATTCGCTGGTGGCTATATTATCTCACCATTTTTTGATTTGTCAATAGCTTTTCGCTAAGATATTCTTCTTGCCTTTTATAACTTTTGGCTATATAATGGTCGCAGATAAAGTCGGGTGCATAACGCCCGGCATAGAGCAAGGGAAAGGAAGAATTGATGAGAAAGGAGATAGCTATGAGTAATTTTAAGCGTGCGCGCGAGGCCAAGCACATCAGTCAGAAAGAAATCGCGTTGTCGCTGGGCGTTTCACAGCCGACCGTCAGCGAATGGGAAAGCGGCAAAAAGAACCCCGCAGGCAAAAATCTGATCGCCCTGTCCGAGCTGCTCGGCTGCTCGGTCGACTTCATCCTTGGGCGCACCAACAATCCCGCTCCGGTGGAAAACGTCAACCCGCAGCGCAATATTTTTCCTTTGGACAGAACGCGTATTGAAGTTTTCGGCCGGGACGGGTACAATGAAGTCATCTATGTCACGCCGGAGCAGCTGGAGACGTTCAGGCGCATTGTCAGGGCGCTGTCACAGGATGAGCACGATCCCTCTGCCGCGGAAAAACTGTAAAGCCGGGCGCGGCCGCTGCAATGTTTTTTTGAATTGGGGCTGTACTTTCCGCCAATTCTCTGACACAATGTTCAGCGGGGTGCCGATTTTTGGAAAACTTTTACAATTTGTACAAGCGCGCGCGCAACGCCTCCTGGGAGATCTTGCTGCGCTATGGCATCGACGAGCTGCCTTTCAGCGTTTCCAAGCTGGCAGCGACCATGGGCATTGAAGTCTTCACCTATCGGGACGCGCAAGGGCTGATCGACTCCCTGGGACTCCATGAGCATGCCCTGCGCAACGAGGGCTTCACGCTGTCCATTGACGATCAGTGTTACATTTTTTTTAACGACCTTCATAAAGACAACAACCGAATCCGTTTCACGCTCGCACACGAGGTGGGCCACCTCGTGTGCGGGCACCAGTTTATCTCCCTGGGAAAGGCGCGCGTGACCCGGCAAAACGACGGCGACCTGGACACCCGCCACCCGGAGGAGTATAAGGCGAATATTTTTGCCGCGCGGCTGCTCGCGCCGGCCTGTGTGCTTTGGGCGCTCGGCATTCGCACCGCTGGCGATATTGAGTCGCTCTGTCATCTTCATCCGCCCGCCGCGAAGTTTCGCTGTAAACGCATGGACGTGCTGTACAAGCGCGAAAAGGAGTGGATCGAGGGGTACGGCTTCTCCCCGTTTTTGCGCTCCGCGCGGGAGCGCGCGCTTTATAACCAGTTTAAACCTTGGATCGACAGGGTGCGCGCCGCGAGGGGGCTTCCCAACGCCGGGCGCGCGCAGATTCCATAGAGGACAGGTGTTTCATGAAAATCAAAACAATTGCCCAGGCCGCGCTGATCGGGGCCGTCTATACCCTGCTGACACTTCTTTTCGCCCCGATCTCCTACGGACCCGTACAGTTCAGGATTTCCGAGGCGCTGACCATTCTTCCCTTTTTGTTTCCCATGTCGTCCTGGGGGCTGTTTATCGGCTGCGCTCTGGCCAATATATTGGGCGGCAACGGCCTTCCCGATATCATTTTCGGCTCGCTGGCCACGCTGGCAGCCGGCCTGCTGACCGCGCGCATCAAGCTCAGGTGGCTCGCGCCGCTGCCGCCCGTTGTGATCAACGCCTTTGTCGTCGGCGCCGTGCTGAGCGTTACCGTTCCCGAAGCTCCCGACGCGGCGTTTTTCCTCTTCTCGGCGCAGGTCGGGTTTGGCCAGCTTGTCGTCTGCTTTGGGCTTGGGCTTCCCCTTCTGTTTGCGGTTGAAAAACTCGGACTGTTTAAGAGTCCCGGCAGGGGACTGTAGCCCATGCTCTTGACCGAAGCCTATGTGGAGACGCTGGCGCCGACCGCCCGCGCGCTGGAGGGCGGCCGCGCGCTCGCGGACACCCTTGAGGGCCTGTACGCCGGAGCCGGGCAGCTTTCCGGGCTGTGTCCGGGAAGCGCGTCCCGGCCCTACGCCGTGACGGTCGAGCTTAACGAGCCGCCGCGCTGCAAGTGCACCTGCCCCTCGCGCCAGTCCCCCTGCAAGCACGCGATCGGGCTGCTGCTCTCCTACATCCGTGATCCCGGCCGCTTCGCCCCGCTGCCCGAAACGTTTGGCGACACGGCGACATATCAGCAGATGACCTTTTCCGAAATGCAAAACGCGGCCGTCGCGCCGAAATGGCGGGACGCCCAGCGCCGGGCGCTTGAGCGCTGTATCTCCACGCTGTCGGACCTTTGGGCGCGCGGACTTTCATCCCTTGACGCAAAGGCCCTCCAGACGCTGCTAGCCGAGGGCAAAGCCCTGACCGAGGCCCGTTTGCCTGGGATTCGCGAGCGACTGGACGAGTTTGCGCTGCTTTACTCCACGGGCGCAGTAGACGACGCCCTGACAGTGCTCACTAACCTGTACGCGCTGGGGCGGCGCGCGCTGGAAGAGCTTGGCCGTCCCGGCGGTCACCTCGATCCCATGCTTGACAGTTTTTTGGGGCGCGCGTGGACGCTCAGCGACCTCGAGTCGCTCGGACGCTTTTCGGTGGACGCCCGCCTTCTCCAGCTGAGCTTTATGGTATCCGAAAACGCCGCCGCGCGCCGTCTGGAGGAAACCGGCGTCTGGATTGACCTTGACGGCGGCGGACTGGTCTTCACAACCGCGCTGCGCCCGCTGGCTGCAACGCGGTTTACCCATGAGAGCGACTCTTTTCACGACGTGGCGCTCGTCCCGAAGCTGTTCCGCTATCCGCTGCACGACCGCGTCAGGTGGAAGGGGTTCAGCGCCGCATCCATTGAGCAGGCCCATCTGCGTGACGCGCTCGCGCAGGCTCTGCCCGACTTTGAGGCGCTTGACGCCTATGTACGGGAGCGGCTATCCGACCCGTTTGGCTGGACGCCGCCTGTGGCGCTTACGCGCTTTTCCCGCGTCTGCCGCACGCAGGACGGCCTTGCGCTGGCCGACGGCGCCGGCAGGCAGCTCGCGCTTTCGGGCCAGGCGCGCGTGCTTGACCTGATGGAGCTTTTGGACATGAGCGCGTTTGAGGCCTGCCTTGTCCGCATCGGCCTTTCAGCGCTCGGAACGTACACGGCGCAGCCGCTCTGCCTGCTCGGCGCGCGCTCCCTGTTCCGGCTGGACTCATAACGTAACGAAAGGGGGCTGGCGCCATGGAGCAGATCGTCAACACGCTTTTTCAGCACTGCCGCCGTTGGGCCTTGGCCGGCTGCGCCTCTCCCGACGCCGGGAAGCAGTTTCTGGCGCTAGTCCCGGAGTTGGAGGCCGCCTCGCTGACCGCCGCCGCGGCTCTCTGCCGCGGCTTTGCCGCCGAACAGTCGCCCGAGGCCTTTTCGCTTCTCCTCGGTCAGGCGCTGGCGCTTTGGCGGGCCCGCGCCGGGCGGCCTGAGGCCGGGCAAACGACGCCCATCGTGCCGGGCGGCCTGTCTCAGGAGGGGCAGCAGATATCCTACCGCACGCTGCTCTCCCTGCGCCGCGCGATTTCGGCAGCCGACGCGCCTCTCGCGCCGCCGCCGGATTTGCGTCTCGTCCCCGACCTTCTGGCCTGTCTGGACGGCCCGGAAGAAACGTCCGACCGCGCGTGGGGCGCGCTTTTGCGCCTCGGCCCTGAGCTTCTGCCCTTCATCACCACTCATGACCAGCGGCGCACCGAGCCGGGCCGCAGACGCACAGAGGCTCTGCGGCGCGCGCTGGGCGGCGCTGTAGAGCCTCCAAAGCCCGAAGCCCGGTGCGACCCGGCTGAAAAGGCCTTGCTGGAGAGGGCGCGCGCCCACCTTCCCCCGCGCGGCAAAGCTTCCCGCAGGGAGCTCTTGCAAGCGGTGTCAGCCATGACGGTTCTGGAGGAGCGCACAGACGAGCTGTTCGCTTTTTTGTCGGCGCTCTGCGACGACGTTTTTTCCGGCGATCCGGCAACGCTATCTGAACTGGAGCTGCCTCTCACGGCCGCGATGGCCGCGTTTGGTACGCGCGAGGCCCTGACGGTTCTGGAGCGCCATCTTTCAGGGATGCGCCGCCCGCACGCCGTCATTGCGCTGGCGCTGGAGCTGGACACGCCGGGCAGGTTCTACAAGCGCTACGGGGAGAATATTCCCGTGGGCTATGAGGTGCTGCGCGAGGCGCTGCTCAACCTTGTGCAGCTGGATTCCTCACGGCAGCTTGACGCGCGGTGGCTCGACGTGTTCATCGCGCGCGACGACGGCCTGATGGTCACGTTGACGGCGCAGCCCGGTCACGCGCGCGCCGTACGATATCTGCTCCGCTTCCAGAACATCGCAACCGCCGACCGTCCGGTCAGCGAAGCAAGCGCTCTGTTGGCGTTTTCCCTTTATCCGCTCGCGCTTCTCCGGCTGGAGGTCTATGATTTTTGGGCCGAGCTCTGGTTTTCCCTGCGCCGGGCCATCCTGTGCGCCCCGCCCGACGCCCCGCCCGGCTGGCTGTCCGACGCACGCGTACTGAACATTCTGCGGCTCAACGGGCCCTGGCTGGCCTACCGCCTGTCTCAGCTCGCATCCGACCGGCCCTGGGCAAGCACTTTGGCCGACGCGCTTTCACAGGCCGAGGCAGGCGCAGACTGACTTTCGGCGCGCTGACAAACGCGCTTCGAGGCGCTTGCCACAATTTTTCTTTGCAAGAAGATAAATGGTTTTTTGCCTTTAGTCCTCCCGGTAAAACGCCGATGAATATCATTGGAGTGCATTCGTGCTTTGGCATGCGCCGTTCGGGCGTTTGTCAAAGCACAAACGTTATGACAATGATATGGAGGCTCATCATGAAATTTGTTCACACCATTCGCTTCAAGCTTATTTTGTTGACGGTGATCCCTTTGCTGGTTCTTGCCGCTGCTTTTATCAGCGTTAGTATGTTGACGTCGATCAGTTTAGTGAATGACGCGATGGAAAACACGATTGACTCTGCCTCCGCTACGGTTGCGGGAGTAAATGCACGCACGCTCGCAAACGCAAAGACCAGTGTGACCGTGATCAGCAACACACACGGACTTGCGGCGCTGATGGAGTCGCGCGACACGGCCGAACTGGAGTCGTCCTTTGACGATCTGTACAGATCGGCGGGCTGCGACGAGCTGTATCTGACGGACGAGACGGGTGGCGTGATCTTTCACATGGGCGGCGATGCGGCCGATGTGGACATCTCCTCTCTGCCGATTGTCCAGGGAGCGCTCAGCGGTCAAACCCTCGCGTACACGAGCGAAACCGACCTGGGCTTCTGCATCACGTCAAGCGCGCCCGTCTATGACGATAGCGGCGTTCTGGTCGGAACGTCCTTTGTCGCCTTTAAAATTGACACCGACGCCTATGTCGACGATATCAAAGACATGACCAAAACCGACGTGACCATTTTTGCGGGCGACATGCGCGTGGCCACCACGCTGCTCAACAACGGCCAGCGCGCAGTCGGCACGGTGCTGAGCGAAGAGCTCTCCAAACAGATTATCGGCGCGGGCAAATCGGTCACCGGGAAAAACGCGGTGCTTGGCCGCCCGTACTACACATCCTACACCCCCATTGTCAACCCGGACGGAACCGTTACGGGAATCGTCTTCGTGGGCATCCCCGAAATTGACATGGGCTGGATCTACACCATCTGGGCCATTATAATCGTTTCATTTACAGTGGTCACTTATTTTGTGCTGCATTTTGTGATCAAGAGTCTGATTACCCCGATCAAGCATCTTGCCAAAGGCGCCGCCACGCTGGCCACGGGAGATATTTCAGTTGACATCAAGTGCGACCGCACGGATGAGCTGGGTACGCTGCAAGCCTCCTTTTCTGAGATGGTGTCGGGCATCCGGGCGCAGGCCGAGGCCTTGTCGCGCCTTTCCGAGGGCGACTTGAGCTTTGACTTCGGCGTTCGCTCGGACAAGGACATCATCGGAAACAGCATTGTCCACTTGATGGATCACAACAATCAGGTGATGAACTCGATTGCGGACGCGGCCACTCAGGTGTCCAACGCGTCTTCGCAAATTGCTCAGGGCAGCCAGTCGCTGGCGCAGGGCGCGACCGAACAGTCGGTCACGGTCGAGTCCCTGAGCCAGTACCTTTCCCAGGTTGACCGTCAAACCCGCGAAAATGTGGACATGACAAACCAGGCCGCGGAGCTCGGCAACACCATCAAGCTCAGCGCCGAAAAGGGAAGTACCCAGATGAGCCAGATGATGCAGGCGGTCAAGGAAATCAACGACGCCAGCAACTCCATCGGAAAAGTCATCGGCGTGATCGATTCGATCGCGTTCCAGACCAATATCCTTGCGCTCAACGCCGCCGTCGAGGCCGCCCGGGCCGGACAGCACGGCAAAGGCTTCGCCGTTGTCGCCGAGGAGGTCCGCTCGCTGGCTGCCAAGAGCGCAGAAGCCGCGAAGGACACCTCCGGGCTGATTGCCAACTCCATCACCAAAGCCGAACTCGGCGCGCGCATCGCGGCCGAGACGGCCACCTCGCTGAAGGAAATTGTGGAGGGCATCAACAAGAGCAGCAAGATTATGAGTGACATCGCCAAGTCCTCGGGCGAGCAGGCACAGGAAATCGCGCACATCAACAAGGGCGTTGACCAGGTGGCCATTGTCGTGCAGCAAAACAGCGCCACTGCCGAGGAGTTTGCGGCCTCCAGCCAGGAGATGAGCGGACAGAGCGTCCATCTGCAGGAACAAATTCAGCAGTTCAAGCTGCGCGACCAGCCCCGCGTGATGTCGCCGTATGACCAGGATACTGCGCTTCCGCCCAGCGACATGACAGCCGACTTCGGAAAATATTAGAGCTCTGTTGGCTCCCGGCGGGGTCATCGCTTATCGCGTCTCCAGCCGCTCCTCATGTGCTGCGTGCAACGAGGGGCGGCTTTATGCGTCGCAGCTTCCAACGATCCGGTCACCGCGGACACTGGCCCTTGTTAATCGGTCGGGACTGTGATATTATGATGGTTACTTTAGCGATGCGGAAAGGACGTTCGGCGCAATGACAAGATATGAGCAATGGACCGTCAGAACGCCTGATCCCCAGGCGCACGAGGCGCTCAGCGAGTTTGGGCTTCCTCCGGTCATCGCGTCCGTGCTGTCGGCGCGCGGCATGCGCGACGCCCCGTCCGTCAAGGCGTTTTTGTCCGCCTCGCCCAACGGGCTGTTTGACCCCATGCTCCTGCCCGACATGGACAAGGCCGTCCGCCGCCTTCGCCTGGCACTGGAGCGCGGCGAACACATCGCGGTGTTCGGCGACTACGATGTCGACGGTATTACGTCGGTCTGCCTGCTCACGCGCTATCTACGCGGGCAGAACGCGCACTGCGTTTACCACATCCCCGACCGTTTTGAAGAGGGATACGGCCTAAACGAATCGGCGCTACGCTCGCTGCGCGAGGACGGCGTTTCTCTTGTGGTCACGGTCGACGCGGGCATTACCGCGGTCGACCTGGCCGAGCTTTGCAAGCAAATCGGGCTTGACCTGATCATCACCGACCACCACCACTGCCCCGAGCTTTTGCCCGACGCCGTTGCCGTGGTCAACCCTTACCGACCCGACAGCGATTATCCGTTTGTGCCGCTTGCCGGCGTCGGCGTGGCGTTTAAGCTTGTGTGCGCTATGACGGGAAACGCGAAAGCGGCGCTTGAGGACTACGCCGAGCTTGTCGCGCTGGGCACGCTGGCCGACATCATGCCGGTCACCGGCGAGAACCGCGTTCTTGTCAGCGCCGGGCTCAATGCCATCCGCCATCACTGCAGTCCGGGGCTCAACGCGCTCTTGCGCGAGGCCTCGGCTTTGGACCGCCCGGTCAACGCCGCGCTGATCAGCTTTGTGCTGGCGCCGCGGATCAACGCCGCCGGCCGCCTGGGAAACGCCGAGCAGGCCGTGCGTCTGCTGCTGACCGAGGACGCCGCCCGCGCCGCGGAACTCGCGCACGAGCTTTGCGAGCTCAACATCCAGCGTCAGGCGCTGGAAAACGCCATCATGGCCGAGGCGCTGGCACAGCTACCAGCCGCGCCGGACAGCGCCTGCGTCGTGCTGTGCGGCGAAAACTGGCATTCGGGCGTTGTCGGCATTGTCTCCTCCCGTCTTGTCAACCGCTTTCACTGTCCCGCGTTTTTAATTTGTATGGACGCGGACACGGGCAAAGGCAGCGCCCGCAGCATTCCGGGCGTTCACCTGGTGGACGTGCTCCGCGGCTGCGCCGACCTGCTTGACCATTTTGGCGGCCATGAGCTGGCAGCCGGCTTTTCTCTCCCCAGAAAAAACCTGGCAGCGTTTGCCGCGCGTGTGGAGCAGATTTGCGCCGCGCTCCCGCCCCCGCCGCCCTCCCAGCTGCTCATTGACGCCGCGCTCAGCCCGGCGTTGCTCACGCTTGACGCCGCCCTGAGCCTCAATACGCTTGAACCCTTCGGCCTGGGCAATCCGCAGCCCTTGTTTGTGCTGGAAAACGCCGTTCTCTCTGATCTCGTGCCGATCGGCGGCGGCAAGCATATGCGCGCCAAGCTGCTCACGGACGAGGGAAGTTTTCAGGCAGTCTGGTTTGGCGCAGACGTGCGTGAGCTGGACGTGCGCGAGGGCGACTGCGTTGACGTGGCCTTTCATCTGGAGATCAACTATTTTCGGCATGAGACGCAGCTTCAGCTGCACGTGGCGGATCTCAGGCTCTGCCGCCCGGCCCATGAGCGGCGCGTCGCCCAACTGCGCCTTTATCATGAGCTTTTGACGCACTCGGCCAGCGGGGATGTCTTGGCCGTCGTCCCCTCCCGCGGTGATCTGGCAGCTGTATGGCGCGCGCTCAGGCGCGTGGCAGCCGACCCCTTGAGTCTGCCGCCGCTCGCGCTGGCGCGCACCCTTGTTCCCGGTGTGCACGCGTCCCAGGCGCGCACGCTTTTGTGTCTGGAGGTTTTCGCCGAGCTTGGGCTTGTTTCCCTGACCAAGGGGGCAGACAGCTTTACCGTCTGTGTCCGGGACTACGGCGATAAGGCCGACTTGGATTCGTCGGCACTGTACCGGTATATGTGCCGGGTTTCGGAAGGAGACTGAATCATGAACGAACAGGAGATTGCCCAGCTGGAAGCGCTGTATGAAAAGCTCTTTCTCCTGGTCGAAAGCTATTTGCCGAGCTATGACCACGGCAGGCTGAGGTCAGCCTTTGAGTTTATGCTGCGCGCGCACGAATCCCAGCGCCGCAAGTCGGGCGAGCCCTACTCCATTCATCCGCTCGAGGTGGCCATTTTGGTCGCCGAGATGAACCTTGACCTCGACACGGTGATCGCCGCGATGCTGCACGACACGATCGAGGACACGGGCTACGAATACGCCGACATCAAGGCTCTTTTCGGCACGCAGGTCGCCGATCTGGTCGACGGGGTCACCAAGCTCACGCGCGTACCTTTCAGCTCCAAGGAAGAGCAGCAGATGGAAAATCTCCGCAAAATGTTTCTGGCCATGGCGCGCGACATCCGCGTCATCCTGATCAAAATCTGCGACCGTCTGCACAACATGCGCACGCTGGAATATCACGTCGAGTCCAAGCGCCGTGAAAAGTCGCATGAGACCATGGAAATCTACGCGCCGCTCGCGCACCGGCTGGGCATGCAGCGCATGAAATGGGAGCTCGAGGATTTGGCGCTGAAAAACCTCGACCCCGTGGGATACAACGAGATCACAGCCGAGCTGGAGGCGCGCAAGCGCGATCAGGCAGACCTTCTCGCCCATGTGCAGAGCACCATTTCGGCGCGGCTGCACGAGGTCGGCATCAAGGCGCACATCGAGGGCCGCGTCAAGCACATCTACAGCATTTACAGAAAGATGTACAGCCAGCACAAGGCCATGTTTGAAATCTACGACCTGTACGCCGTGCGTGTCATTGTCGACGATCTTGCCGACTGCTACAATGTGCTGGGCTTTATTCACGACCTGTATAAGCCCATTCCCGGCCGCTTTAAAGACTACATCTCCACGCCGAAGCCCAACATGTATCAAAGCCTGCATACGACGGTGATCGGCCGTGAGGGCGTACCGTTCGAGGTGCAGATCCGCACATGGGCCATGCATGAGACTGCCGAGTACGGCATCGCGGCGCACTGGAAATACAAGCAGGGCATTGACAGCGACACCGGTCTGGAAACCAGGCTGGAATGGGTGCGCAAGCTGCTGGAAAGCCAGCAGGACACCGACGCTGAGGACTTCATCTCTGCGCTCAAGGTCGACATGTTCGCCGACGAGGTGTTTGTCTTCACGCCGCGCGGCGACGTAGTCAACCTGCCGGCGGGCGCGAACCCCATTGACTTTGCCTACTCCATTCACTCTGCGGTCGGCAACCGCATGCTCGGCGCAAAGGTCAACGGGCGCATGGTAAACCTCGAGTATCAGCTTCACAACGGCGACATTATCGAAATCGTCACGGGAAACACGCACGGGCCGAGCCGCGACTGGCTCAAGCTCGTCAAGACCTCCGAGGCGCGCAACAAAATCAAGCAGTGGTTTAAAAAAGAAAAGCGCGAGGAAAACGTCCAGCAAGGCAAGGCCGATCTGGAGCGCGAGCTCAAGCGCGCGGGTATCGCCGTCTCGGTTGCGATGAGCGAGCCCGTTCTTCAGTCCGCGCTGAAGAAAATGTCCTTTCCCTCCACGGACGATTTATACGCCGCCATCGGGTTTGGCGGCATCACGACAACGCGCGCGGTCAATCGTTTCCGCGACGAGCTGATCCGCGTCAACAAGCTGCACAGCGACAAGGATGTCGTGGAAAGAGTCGTTCAGGCCATCAAGCGCCCGCGCAAATCCGCCACCGGCGTGATTGTCGAGGGCGAAGACAACTGTCTGGTCAAGTTTTCCCGCTGCTGCTCCCCAGTGCCGGGGGACGACATTGTGGGCTATGTCACGCGCGGCTTTGGCGTTTCTATTCACCGCGCCGACTGCCCGAACGCGCTCAGACTCTCAACCGACGAGGCAGAGCGCGACCGCTGGGTGTCGGTGGATTGGGCAGACGAAATCAAGGATGTGTACCATGCCGGGCTGCAGGTTTCGGCCAGCAACCGCGAAGGGCTTGTTCTTGACATTCTGGGCGTCCCGACCGCGGCCAAGGTGCCGGTGGCTTCCGTCACGGCCAGGTCTCTTGACAACGGCCAGGCCAGCATCAACCTGCTGCTTGACGTCCGGGACAAAACCCAGCTTGATTTGATTGTATCCCGCATTCAGCGCATTCCCAACGTCCTGAGCGTCAGCCGAAAGGATGTGTCCTTCTAGTGCTCGCCGTGGTCACGCGCGTACAAAACGCCTCTGTTGAGGTCGGCGGCTCGGTGGCGGGCTCGATCGGCAAGGGCTTTTTGGTGCTGCTCGGCGTAGGACTAGACGACACTCCGGAGGACGCTCAGTATATGGCGGACCGCATATGCGGTCTGCGCGTCTTTGAGGACAGCTCAGGAAAGATGAACCTCTCGCCCAGGGACACCGGCGCGCAGCTCTTGCTTGTCAGCCAGTTTACGCTGTTCGGCGATGTGTCGCAACGCCGTCCGAGCTTTGCTGGCGCGGCGCGGCCCGAGCAGGCGGCCGAGCTCTATGAGGCCGTCATCACACTCTGCCGCCGCGAGGGGTTTGTGGTGGAATCGGGTATTTTTGGCGCCGAGATGCAGGTTTTCTCTCAAAATGACGGCCCGGTCACCCTGCTGATCGACTCCAGGGCTGCTCGGACGAAAAAGACTGCGGAGGGATTGCGATGACGATACACAGACAGCTTCTGGTCGGGGCCGCTCAGACCAACTGCTACATCGTGGCCGATGAGAGAACGCGCGAGTGCGCGGTGATCGACCCGGGCGACGACGCCGAGCGCATTCTGGCCCTGCTTCGGGACGAGGGCTTTGACGCGAAGTTCATTTTTCTGACCCACGGCCACTTTGACCACGTGCTGGCAGCGCCCGAGGTGCGCTCGGCCACCGGGGCGCTCATTGTCATCCACGCGCTTGACGCGGGTCATCTGCGCCATTCCTCGCTGTCCCTGTCCAAAGTCGGCATCGGGCGCGGGCTGAACTTTTCGGCCGATAAGCAGGCGTCCGAGGGCGATTCATTTACCCTCGGCGACACCTCCTTCGCCTGGCTGCACACGCCCGGCCACACGCCAGGCTCTTGCTGCCTTCTCTGCGGCGACGCGCTTTACAGCGGGGATACGCTGTTTGAGGACGACTGCGGCCGTTGCGACCTTCCGGGCGGAAATTATCAGGACATGCTGGCCTCCCTGCGCCGGCTGGCAGCGCTCCCGGGCGACAAGCTTGTCTATCCGGGGCACGACGTGTCCACCACCCTGGCCCGTGAACGCGTTTACAACGCCAACATGCTGGAGGCTCTCAGCGAATGAAGCTTATCCTCACAGGACACGACCGGCGCTGGCCCGTGGAGCAGGCGCTCTTTAACTACTTTGGCCGTCTGGAGGCCGGCGAGGCCGTATCCTCGCTGCACCGGGGAGAGAAATTTCTCACCTGTGTCACCGTCATCACGCTCCATGGACAGTCCTCCCGAGGGGTGGCGCGCGTTTTGGCCGAGGGCGGCGCCGTTGACCACGGTCTGCGCCGGAGCTTTTACGCGGCGGCGCGCCCTCTTCTTCCCGAGCAGCCGCCCTGGGGCTCGCTGACGGGCATCCGTCCGGCCAAACTCGCGCTGAAACTCGCCGACGCGGGCAAAGATCCAGCCCGCGCGCTCAGGGAGCGCTATCACGTCTCCCCTTCCCGCGCGCTGATGGCCGCCGAGTGCGCCCGCGCCGCGGGCAGCGTCCGCGATAGCCTGCGCGCGCATGACGTTTCGCTCTATGTGTCCATCCCCTTTTGCCCCTCGCGCTGCGCCTACTGCTCCTTTGTGTCCAGCGACGTGGAAAAGTCCGGCGGGCTGATCGCCCCCTATCTGGAGCGGCTGCTCGACGAAATCGCGCGCACCGGCGCGCTGGCCAAAAAGCACGGCCGCCGCGTTGTCTCCCTATATGTGGGCGGGGGAACCCCCACCACGCTGTCCGCCGCCCAGCTTGACGCGCTGCTCGGCGCGCTGTTCGGGCATTTTGACCTGAGCGCCCTGCGCGAGCTCACCGTAGAGGCCGGCCGGCCCGATACGGTCAGCGCCGAAAAGTTCTCTATCCTCAAGCGCCGCGGCGTAGACAGGGTCAGTGTCAACCCCCAAACCCTGTCCGACGAGCTTCTGCGGGCCATAGGACGCCGGCACACGGCCGGACAGGTGTTTGAGGCCGTTGCGCTGGCGCGAGAGGCCTCCTTCGCGTGCCTGAACACCGATTTGATCGCCGGGCTTCCCGGGGACACGCCCTCGGGTTTTTCCCGCACACTTGAGCAAATCCTCGCTCTGGCCCCGGAGCATGTGACGGTACACACCCTCAGCGTCAAGAAGGGCTCGCGTTTTGAAAACGATGACTCCCTGTCGGCTCAGGGCGTCGGCGAGATGCTCTCTTTCGCGGACGAGTCGTTGCGCCGCGCCGGATACGCCCCCTATTACCTTTATAGGCAGAAGTTTATGTCGGGCGGGTTTGAAAACGTGGGCTGGCGCAAAGACGAAAAATTCGGCCTCTACAATCTGTGCATGATGGAAGAGCTTCACACCGTGGTGGCGGTTGGCGCGGGCGGCGCGAGCAAGCTCGTCGAGGGCCGCACGGGGCGTATCGAGCGCGTCTGCCATGCCAAGTTTCCCTTGGAATACTTATCCGACTGTGATAAACTGGATCGCAGCCTGGCGCTTTTGGATCAATTTTGGCGGCAGGAAGATTTATTTTCGTCCCAAAACCCCGCATTATAATCGAAAAGGAGCCGTTACATGGCGATCAGCTTTGACTTTAACGACATAAACCGCCGCGCCGTCAACGATCCCAGGGGGCTGTTGGCCGAGTGCGACGCAGCGCTCAATACAAACCTCGCTATGGCTGCCGCCGCCGTTGCCACCCACTCGACCCGGCGTCCCGTCGTCCTGCTGGCCGGTCCTTCCGGGTCGGGCAAGACCACCACGGCCGGCAAGCTCGGGCTTGCGCTGAGCTACATCGGCATCCGCGCGCATGTCCTGTCCATGGACGATTACTTTCTGACCCTGAACCCCGAGACGCACCCCAAAGACAAGCGCGGCAACATCGACTTTGAGTCGCCCGACTGTCTGGACATTCCCTTGCTGACGCGACATTTCACCGCGCTCGCCTCGGGCCATGAGGTTGAGATGCCCCGGTATGACTTCACGCGGCAGATGCGCGCCGAGGATCCGGGACGAATTGTTCGCTTGCGCTCGGAAGAGGTCGCCATTTTTGAGGGCATCCACGCGCTGAATCCGGCCCTGCTCAAGGGCGACGTCGCCGCCACCCGCGTTTACGTCTCCGCGCGCTCAAACATTCGCAGAAATGGCGAGTTGTTTTTTAAGGGAACATGGCTGCGCCTGGTGCGCCGCATCATCCGCGACGACAATTTCCGCGGCTGGGACGCGGCGCGCACAATGCAGCTCTGGGCCAATGTCAGACGCGGAGAGAAGCTCTACATCTCCCCCTACAAGCACCTTGCAGACATCACCATTGACACGGCGCTGGCGTACGAGACGCCCGTACTGCGCGACCACGCCATTGCGCTGTTTTCCGAAGTGCCCGAAACCGTGGAGCGGCTGGATGAGCTGCGGCAGGTGCGGCCCTGCCTGGAGGCCTTTTCGGCAATCGATATATCGCTTTTGTCGGTCAAGTCCCTGCTGCGTGAGTTCATCGGCGGCGGAGTATTGTAAAAAAGAAGAGCCGAATCGCCGAGCAGCGAGAATAAGACCAAGCGGAGGCGAAAAACAGGGGCGGCGAAGCCGACCGGCATTTTCGCGCAGCGGCAGGCTTATTCTCGCGGCGCGAGGCGATGCGCTCTTCGATTCAACATTTTCAAAGGAGGAAAAGAGAATGGGAAACACTGTAAAAGACTTTTTGGAAAAGGTCAAATCCACGGCCTCAATCGCCGGAGAGGCTGCCGGCCGCACGCTGGACACCGCCGGCAAAAAAGCCAGCGACATGTGGGAGATCACGCGGTTGAATCTTCAGATAAGCGACCTGCAGCACGACATCAACAAAAACATGCAGAGCATCGGCCAGCTTGTGTACAGCGCCCACCTTGACCCCAACACCGACACGGACAGCGTTGACGACCTTCTGGCGACCGTAGACAAGGACCAAAACGCGATTCAGGAGATCAACCAGCGCATCAACGAGCTCAAGCAGATCAAAATCTGCGCAAAGTGCAGCCAGAAGCTGAGCCGAGACGATCGTTACTGCCGATACTGCGGCACGTCAATGGAATAGCGCCATGGATGATCACGCCAAAGCGCTTGACGCGAGCGTCGCGTACCTGCGCGACCGAATCCCCTTCGCGCCGGAAATCATCCTCATCCTCGGCTCGGGGTTGGGCGCGCTGGGCGACCTCTGCGAAGACGCTGTCTACTTCCCTTACGTCACCATCCCCGGCTTTCCCGTTTCGACCGCGCCCGGCCACCAGGGACGCCTGATTTTTGGGCGTCTGTCCGGACGCCGCGTGGCGGTCATGCAGGGCAGGTTTCATTACTACGAGGGCTATGACTTTTTGACGGCGGCGCACGGCGTGCGCGCGCTCAGCATGCTCGGCGCCGACACCCTGCTCGTGACCAACGCCACAGGCGGCGTCAACAAAGCGTTCACGCCAGGGGACATCATGCTGATCACCGATCACATCAAGCTGTCCGATCAGTCTCCGCTGCGCGGCCCGAACCTTTCGGCGATCGGCCCTCGCTTTCCCGACATGAGCCACACCTATACGCCCACGCTCCAGGACGTCGCGCGCACGGCGGCGCAGCTTGTCGGCGTTCCCCTGCGCGAGGGCGTGTACATGTACTTCCAGGGGCCTCAGTACGAGACGCCCGCCGAGATCCGCGTCGCCGCCCTTTTAGGCGCAGACGCCGTGGGCATGTCCACGGTTCCCGAGGTCATTGCCGCCCGCCACGCGGGCATGCGCATCCTGGGCTTTTCGCTCATTTGCAATATGGCGGCAGGACTTCAGGCCCATGAGCTGAGCGAGCAGGAGGTTCTCGACACCTCCGAGGCCTCGAAAAAGAAGTTTTCCCAATTGATATTACGCTGTTTGGAGACCATGTAAATGGATATGTTGTTTTCCGGGGTGTCGGCGCTTATGCCCGACGGCTCCGTGCTCTCCCCGGCCTACGTCGGCGTTCGGGACGGCAAAATCGCCTATGTCGGCTCGGAGCAGCCCACGGAAAAGGCCGGGCGTGTCATCGCCCGCCCGCATATGGTGCTTATTCCGGGGCTGATCAACGCGCACACCCATCTGCCCATGTCGCTTTTGCGCGGCTTTGCCGATGATCTCAACCTGCAGGATTGGCTGTTCGGCCACATTTTGCCTGCAGAGACCAAACTCACCGACGAGCTTGTCGGCGTGGGCACCCTGCTTAGTCTCATGGAGTGCCTTGCCGGGGGAACGACCTGTGTTATCGACATGTATGACCACTGCGACGCCATGGCCGAGGCTGTGGCGTCGGCGGGGGTCAAGGCCAACCTTTCACGTGGCTGCGTGCAGCCCGAGGGCTTCAGCTGGCCCGACAGCGCCGCCTATCATGAGACGGCCGGACTTGCCGAGCGCTGGCATGGACACGACCGCGGCCTGATCCGCATCGACGCGTCCGTGCACGCCGAATACACGTCAACCGGCGCGCTCTGGGCACCCATGGCGCAGCTGGCCTCCGAAAAGGGCCTGCGCATGCACATTCATATTTCAGAGACAAGGCGCGAGCACGAGGAGTGCAGGCAGCGCCACGGGGGCAAAACCCCTGTGCAGGTGCTTTGTGAGGCCGGGCTTTGGCCCCATGGCGGCGTGGCAGCGCACTGCGTGTTCATTGAGGAAGGCGATCTGGCTCTTTTGGCGGGCCGCGGCGTGACCGCCGTGCACAACCCCGTCAGCAACTTCAAGCTGTCCTCGGGCGTTGCCGATATTCCCGCGATGCTGCGCGGCGCCGTCAATGTCGCCCTCGGCACCGACGGCGTGGCCTCCAACAATAACCATGACCTGTTTGAGGAACTCAAGTTTGCCGCCATGGCGCAGCTATCCCCCTGTGCGGTCACTGCCCGCGACGTTCTGGCGATGGCGACCCAAAACGGGGCGGCGGCAGCCGGCCGCAGCAATGAGACCGGGCGCATTGAGGTCGGGCTTGACGCGGATCTTGTCCTTCTTGACTTCGACAAACCGCATCTCACCCCCTGCTACAGCGTCTCCTCCCATCTGGTTTACACTGCGCGCGGGAGCGATGTCCGGATGACCATGGTGCGCGGGCGCGTTCTCTATGAAGATGGCGAATTTCCCACCATCGACCGCGAGCGGGTGATGGACGCCGCGCGCAAGGCGGCCTGCATTTTTTAGCTTTGGGAGTCATATGGTTGCAGTGCGGCTGCGGTTGTTTGCGCGGCAAGTTGATATTGGGTAAGGTAGTGGTTGAATGTCCGGATCCCGTCGCATCCAAAAGGATGCGAAACAGAGCTTTCTGCACGGCGCGCTGATTCTTGCCATCGCCACCGGGCTTGTCAAGCTCATCGGCATGGTCTATAAAATCCCCATTCAAAACATCTTGGGGCAGGAGGGCTCGGCGCATTTTCAGGTGGCCTACCAGATTTACTCGGTGCTGTTCGCGCTGTCAACTGCCGGCCTTCCCGTGGCCATCTCCAAAATGGTCTCCGAGGCCGAAGCGCTGGGCCGTCCTCAGGAATCGCGTGAGGTTTTCCGCGTGGCCTCCACGCTTTTCTTTGTCATCGGCGTGGTGGGATCATTAGCGATGTTTTTTGGCGCGCCGGTCATCGCCGTATGGATGAACGACGCCGGGGACGCCGTCGCCCCCATCCGCGCCATCGCGCCCGCGATCTTCTTTGTGTGCATTATCTGTCCTTTCCGCGGATACCATCAGGGTATGGGCAACATGAAGCCCACGGCCATGTCCCAAATCATTGAAGTCGCGGGCAAAGCGGCGTTTGGCCTTCTGCTCGTCCACCTCGCCGTCAACGCGTCCTTCGGCATCGACATACAAGCCTCGGCTGCCATTTTGGGCGTCAGCGTCGGCACAGCGCTCGCCGCCGTATACATGTTTTTTGTCAAGCGCCCTCACGCCCCCGAAGGGCGCCAAAACCATTCGCGCCGCGGCATTCTCTCCACACTGCTCAAAATCGCCCTGCCCATCACCATCGGCTCGGCGGTACTCAACATCACGAGTCTGATTGACACATCGCTCGTTCTGGGCCGGCTGCAGAGCGCTGCGGGCTTTACCGAGCAGGCCGCCAAAGAGGTTTACGGCGCGTATACCTGGGCCATTACGTTTTTTAACTTCCCGCCGGGCTTCATCATCCCGCTGTCCATCAGCATCATCCCGGCTCTTTCGGCGGCGCGTACAAACCGCAACCAAAAGCTTGTCGTCAGTACCGTCCGCTCTTCGCTGCGCGTCACGTCGCTGCTGGTCTTCCCCGCGGCGCTGGGTATGATGGTGCTGTCAAACCCCATCCTCACGATGTTTTACGGGGCTCACCCCGAGGGCGTCGCCATCGGCGCTCCCCTGCTGTCAACGCTGGCCATCGGCATCATTTTTGTCAGTCTGGTTTCGCTCACCTCGGCGATTTTGCAGAGTCTTGGACTTGTCTCGCTGCCCGTGGCCACCATGGCGGTGGGCGCGCTGGCGAAAATCGTCTGCAACTATGTGCTTGTCGGCAACCCCTCCATCAACATTAACGGCGCGCCCATCGGCACCGTTTTGTGCTACGCCCTGATTTCTGTGCTCAATCTGCTGTTTATCCTGCGCGTCACGCGCTCAGGCGCGCGCACGCTCTCGGTTTTTATAAAGCCGCTCATCGCCGCATTGGGCATGGCGTTTGTCGCGCGGGGCAGCTATTTCCTGTTCATCCGCTTTACGGGCAACACCATTTCACTTCTTGGCGCCATTCTTTTGGGCTGTTTATGTTATTTCGTTTTAGTGCTTTTGTTACGTGCGTTGCCAAAATCCGATCTTATGTCAATACCCAAGGGGGAAAATATTGCGAAATTTTTAAGAATAAAGTAAGAAATTAAAAAAACACTTGAAGAAAGGCTAAAGATATGATAGATTTGCTAATGGACGGATTGCCAAATTGGAATACATTGGTGTCCGTCATGCGGATTCTGCGCTCTCCGGAGGGCTGTGTATGGGATCGGGAGCAAACGCACGAGTCCATTCGCGCGAATCTTCTGGAGGAGAGTTATGAGGCCTTGGAGGCCATAGAGCTCCATGACACGGGCGCTCTGTGCGAAGAGCTGGGCGATGTGCTGCTTCAGGTGGTGTTTCACGCCCAGATGGCCGCCGAGCATGGAGACTTCTCCATCGACGACGTGATCGCGGGAATTTGTACAAAACTGATCACGCGCCATCCGCATGTGTTTGGCCAGTCGCAGGTCAAGGATTCTCAAGAGGTTCTCGCCCAGTGGGATCAGATCAAGCGTCAGACCAAAGGACAAACCCAGCCGCTCGACCCGCTGCGCGCCGTTCCCTCCACCCTGCCCGCGCTCATGAAGGCCGGCAAGCTGATCTCGCGCGCCGGCAAGGCAAAGCTCATTGCGCCGACGCAGAGCGGCTCGATGACGCAGGACGAGCTGGGGGACGAGCTGTTTGACCTTGTAAAGCGCGCCTGCGCCTCCGGGCTGGACGCCGAACAGGCCTTGCTTGCGCGTTGCCGCCGTTTTGTGGACGAACTGTCCTAATGTTTCCCTGCAACCTTTTGGCTATAACGGCGTATGGATTTTGTTGGCCGTTAGCATACTATTCAGAAGAACATGAGGAGGATCATCTACTATGAACAAAGCTGAGCTTGTCAACTCCGTGGCTGAAAAAACCGGTCTTACTAAAAAAGACTCCGAAAGCGTGATCACTGCGGTATTCGACACCGTTTCCGATGCCCTGACCGGCGGCGATAAAGTTCAACTCGTTGGCTTTGGCTCCTTTGAAGTGAAAGACCGCAAAGCGCGCGTTGGCCGCAACCCCAAGACCAAAGAAAAAATCTCCATTTCGGCCTCGAAGTCTCCGGTTTTTAAACCCGGTAAGGCCCTTAAAGACGCTGTCAACAACTAATCGGCATGATTTTCGTGGCCGTCTCAATAGCGAAGACGCGCATTTGCGCGTCCCCCGCGGTTCGCGCCCCCCGCTCTTTTGCGGGACGCGCTACACGGGGTTGCCTTTTGGGCAATCCGTTAGAGAGACGGCTATGCTTACAGTTTGGAGGGCGGCAATGCGCCTGGACAAATACCTTAAGGTTTCCCGGCTGATCAAGCGCCGCACGGTCGCCAACGAGGCTTGCGACAACGAAAGGGTCACGGTGGGCGGCAAACCGGCCAAGGCATCGTACGAGGTCAAGGTCGGCGATGTGATTTCCGTACGCTTCGGCGCGCGCCGCCTGACCGTGGAGGTGCTGTCTGTCAGCGAACACGTCTCGCGTGAAAGCTCCGTGACACTCTACCGCGAACTTCCCTCCGAGCCCATGTAAGGGACATACTTGCCTGCCCCCGGCCATATACTTGTACAAACACAAGTTTTGAGAGGGGGCGCTGCGATGATGGCGGACACAAACCGCGGACTGCCGCATCACGTGATTTTGGAGGGACGCAGCCGCATGGCGATTGCCGGCGTGGAGGACGTGGAGAGCTTTGACGAGGACAGTGTCATCTGTATGACCAGTAAGGGCGCTCTGATTATTAAAGGAAACGGCTTACACATCGATAAACTTAATATTGAGGGCGGTGAACTCAGCGTAGAAGGGCTGATTATCTCTCTGGAATATGAGGACGATGTGCCGTCCGGCGGCGGCTTCTGGTCGCGTGTCTTCAAATGACCGTCTCGGTTACCGGGCAGGGCCTGGAGTTTCTGTGGTCCATGCTTTTGGGCGCCGCGCTCGGCGTTCTGTATGACATCATGCGCATCATCCGTGCGCGCGCAAACTTCTGGTTTGTCACCGCGCTGCTGGATATTGTCTTTTGGGCCGTGTGTGCCGTGGCCGCTTTTTGGTTTGCCATGGATTTGGGCGGCGGCGAACTTCGCTTATTTGCCATGGTCGGCATGGTACTTGGCGCGTTTTTGTACTTTAAGCTGTTTTCCCGGGTTTTCCGTGCGGTGGGAACAACCGTTCTCGATTGGCTGATGGCGGCTGTGCGTATTTTGACGCGTCCCTTCGTCAAGCTTATGGGTTTTTTCGTTTCCTCGAAAAAAAATACGCAAGACCACTTCCTTTTTATTGAAAAAAGGAATAGAATAAAAACTACATCCCATGACTTGGAGGCTGTCGGTCTCCGTGAACACAAAAGAACCGGAGGTTCCCGCCGTGAAAAAGCGACGAATGGGTCTGTTCTCCAAAGTGGTCGTGGCCATTTTCGCGGTTTATTGCGCGATGATGCTGCTCGTCCTGCAGGTTCAGATCAACGAGAAAAGGGCCATGACCGAGCAGCTTCAGCAGCGGGTGGAGGCGAAGCGACTGTCCAATTCCGCTCTGTCGGAAGCTATCGACTCTGAACTCGACTCGGAAGCGATCACCCGGCTGGCCCGCGAGAAATTTGGATACGTGAAGCCTGGTGAGATCGTTTTTTTTGATGTGTCTCCTTGAATTCTTTGCCGCACAGTTTTGTTTTAAAGCATCCACCAGATACTTTACAGGGAGGCAGTCCGCCGTCTATGGAAATTGGAGTTGGCTCAGTTCTTTCCGGAAAAGTCACCGGGATTACCAAGTTTGGAGCGTTTGTTTCCTTGCCCGACAACCGGACGGGCATGGTTCACATTTCCGAAATATCGCACACCTATGTCAATGACATCCGTGAGCACCTGACCGAGGGTCAGGAGGTCACCGTAAAGGTCATTGCCATTGACCCGGAAGGCCGCGCCAATCTCTCCATCAAAAAGAACCTGGAGGTTCCCGCGCCCCGCGCCGAGCGTCCTCAGGGTTTTTCCGGAGCCCGCCGCGCTCAGGCGCCCGCCGCGCTGACGTTCGAGGATAAACTCAAGCAGTTCATGTCCGACTCGGAGAGCAAAATGAGCGATCTGCGGCAGCACACCGACAAGCGCGGTACGCGCCGCGGCCGAAAATAGCGTTTATTGACCTGCCAAACGCGCTGTTTTACCGAATACACTTGACGAAATTCGCAATTTGTGATAAAGTACTCCTTACCTGTAAGGGGTTCTTTTTTTTGCTGTGAGCGGGCGCGGCTACTGAGCCGCGCTGCAGATTTTCTCCCGTTTCCACAGCATGACGCCCCGATTCAGGGAGGCTGGAAAGCTGCCGGAGCACCGCGCGGCTTTCACGATAAGGAGGCGCCGATTCATGCGTGTAAAAATCACCCTTTCCTGTCAGGAATGCAAACAACGCAACTACGACACCATTAAGAACAAGAAAAACGACCCCGAGAGACTGGAAATGAACAAGTACTGCCGTTTCTGCCGGAAACACACGCCCCACAAAGAAACTAAGTAGGATGGTGCATGATGTCTGAAGTTGAGAAAAAGACCGATCCTAGACCCAACTTCTTTGTGAACTTTGGGTCAAGGATAGCGAAATGGTTCCGCGAGATGCGCTCGGAACTCAAAAAGGTCGTATGGCCAACCCCGAAGCAGGTCGTTAACAATACGCTCATTGTCATCGCGGCGGTACTCCTCATGGGCGTGATCATATTCTGCTTTGACTTTCTGTTTACCCAGCTCGTTCAAATACTCATCAACACATTTGCAAAAGGATAGAAACTATGTCTGACAACGCCAAATGGTACGTCGTACACACCTACTCGGGCTACGAAAACAAAGTGGCTGCCACCATCCAAAAAACTGTTGAAAACAGGAAGCTGCACCATCTGATCTTCGACGTGAACGTCCCTATGGAAGAAGTCACGGAGATCACCGATTCGGTGCGCAAAACCGTTGACCGTAAAATCTTTCCCGGTTATGTGCTGGTGAAGATGGTTATGACCGACGAGAGTTGGCATGTTGTGCGCAACACCAGAGGCGTCACCGGCTTTGTGGGTCCGGGCAGCAAGCCCGTTGCGCTCACCGAATCCGAAGTGTCCGCGCTTGGCGTTGAAAAGCATGAGATTGTTGTGTCTTATGCCGTGGGTGACTCCGTGAAAATCACGGACGGCCCGCTGGAAAACTTCATCGGCATTGTCGAGGACATTGCGCTGGATAAAAACCGCGTGCGCGTCGTCATTTCCATGTTTGGACGCGAAACCCCGGTCGAGCTTGAGCTCGACCAGGTTGAAACCATAGTCGCGTAAACCGTTCCCTCGCATTCCCTCGCAGTGGGAGACCGGGACAGCCCCGGTCGACACGACCACATTTTACAGGAGGAACAATAATGGCTTCAAAAGTTGTCGGATTAATTAAGCTGCAGATTCCCGCCGGCAAAGCGACCCCGGCGCCCCCGGTCGGCCCCGCGCTGGGCCAGCACGGCGTGAACATCATGCAGTTCACAAAGGATTTTAACGAGCGCACCAAAAATGACGTCGGCCTCATTATCCCCGTCGTCATCACCGTATACTCCGACCGCAGCTTCTCTTTCATCACCAAAACGCCCCCCGCTCCCGTCCTGATCAAAAAGGCCTGCAAGATTGAGTCCGGCTCGGCCGAACCCAACAAAACCAAAGTCGCCACGATCAGTAAAGAGGATGTCCGCAAGATCGCCGAGCTCAAAATGCCCGACCTCAATGCGGCCTCCGTGGAATCCGCTATGCGTATGGTTGCCGGGTCCGCCCGCAGCATGGGCGTCGTGGTAGAAGAGTAAGGGGGGGACGACATATGTTTCGTGGTAAAAAGTATATCGATTCGGCCAAACTGGTCGATCGTTTGAGACAGTACGACTCCAGCGAAGCGTTTGATCTGGTCATCCAGACCGCCAAGGCCAAGTTTGACGAGACCGTTGAGGTTCACGTCAAGCTCGGCGTCGACAGCCGCCACGCAGACCAGCAGGTCCGCGGCAGTATTGTTTTGCCCCACGGAACCGGCAAGACCATGCGGGTTCTGGTGTTTGCCAAGGGCGACAAGGCCAAGGAAGCCGAGGCCGCCGGCGCCGATTTTGTGGGCGCCGAGGAAATGGTCACCAAGATCACGAGCGAAAACTTCTTTGCATACGATGTGGTCGTCGCGACGCCTGACATGATGGGCGTGGTCGGCCGTCTGGGTAAGGTTCTCGGCCCGAAAGGCCTTATGCCGAACCCCAAGGCCGGCACGGTCACCATGGACGTTGCCCGCGCCATCGCCGACATCAAGGCCGGTAAGGTCGAGTACCGTCTGGACAAGACCAACATCATTCACTGTCCGCTGGGGAAGGTCAGCTTCGGCATTGAGAAGCTCGGCGAAAACTTTGACACGCTGCTCGGCGCGATCGTCAAGGCCAAGCCCGCAGCCGCCAAAGGTCAGTATATCCGCTCATGCGTGGTAGCCTCCACGATGGGCCCCGGCGTCAAGGTCTCTACTGCGCGAATGGTATAATCATCGGCTTGCCGCTGTCTGCTTGCCGCAGGCGGCGGCAAACTCTTTTTTGTGGTTGGGAGGACCGACATGGATCGCATCGACAAAGAAAACTACTATCTGGACATTGCCGAAACGGTTCTGGAACGCGGCACCTGTCTGCGGCGCAACTATGGGGCCATCATTGTTCATCATGACACCATCGTATCCACAGGGTACGCGGGCGCGCCGCGCGGCCGCACCAACTGCTGCGACCTCGGCGTCTGCACGCGGGAAAAGCTCGGCATCCCGTCCGGCGAACGCTATGAGCTGTGCCGAAGCGTGCACGCCGAAGCAAACGCCATCATTTCGGCCTCGCGCGAGAACATGTTCGGCGCCACGCTGTATCTGGTCGGGCGCGACGTCAAAACCGGCGAGCTGATTGAAGCGCTTCCCTGCGCGATGTGCAGCCGCCTGATCATTAACGCCGGCATCAGCCGCTTCATCGGGCGTAAATCCGAGGGACAATACAACGTGATCAACGTGCGCGACTGGGTTTTTGATGACGACACGCTGACCAAAACCCTTTGACAAGCTGAAAGGTCCCCCCGCGCTGCAGCGTTACAGCGCGGAGGGACCTTTTTCATTATGGCTTGCGTTTAGTCGGTGACAAACGGCAGCAGCGCCACATGTCTGGCGCGCTTGATGGCCAGCGTCAGCTGGCGCTGATGGGCGGCGCAGGTTCCCGTCATACGGCGCGGCAAAATCTTGCTGCGTTCGGACAGAAAACGGCGAAGCTTCCCGGCGTCTTTATAGTCAATGTGCTCCACACGGTCGGTGCAAAAGGAGCACACCTTACGGCGCTTGCGGGAGCGTGATCCACGATCCATATCCAAAGAGAAACCCTCCTTTTTCAAATTGAGAGCGGTTTAGAACGGCAGCTCCCCGTCGTCCTCATCGAGTTCGGCAAAGGTGGACGGCGCGTTCATGGCCGGCGCGGACATGCTGGGCTCGGTGCGCGGGGGGACGTCATATTTCTCAGCTGTAGGGCTGTCGGAACGGCGCTCCGCAAAATGGGCCTCATCCGCGATGACTTCAAAGCTGTAGCGGTTGTTGCCCTCTTTATCCTGCCATTTGCGCTGCTGAATCCGCCCGGCCACCGCAACCAGCTGGCCCTTGTGGAACCATTTGGCCGTGAAGTCGGCAGTGTTTCTCCAGCAGACAATGTCAATAAAATCGGTCTGCTTTTCCTCGCCCTTGCCGCCAAAATCACGGTCGATAGCAAGCGTAAACGATGTCACAGAGAGACCGGACTGTGTGCGGCGCAGCTCGGGGTCCTTTGTAAGCCGCCCCATCAAAATGGCCTTGTTCAGCATCGTAATTCCCCCTACTTCTCATCCTTGCAGATGATCAGACTGCGCATGATGCCATCGGTAATCTTGTACACGCGATCCAGCTCGGCCGGAAAATCCGGAACAGACTCAAAGTTGATCAGAACATAGTACCCTTCGTTCAGGTCGTTGATCGGATACGACAGGCGGCGTTTGCCCCAGAGATCGACCTCGCCGATTGTGGCGTTGGCCTCAACAAGCGACTTGAACTTTTCCACAAGGGTGTTGGTGTCCTCTTCACTGAGAGCGGGATCCAAAATGAAAATGGTCTCGTATTGAGCGGTGACTTTTGCCATAGTGTTGCACCTCCTTCTGGACATATGGCCTTCGGTCAGGCCGAAGGCAAGGATGTTCTGCCATACTCAGCAGCAGACAGACCATATTATTATACATGTTTTCAAAGCAAAGTCAAGAAAATCAATTTTTGGGCGGAGGCGCATCAGATTGTCAAAGAACCTTTGGTTCTTTGACACGGACTGTTGAAAAACTTTGTTTTTCGACAGTAACGAGAGATTGGAATAAACCTCTGAGGAGGTTTTAAAGGAAAGATTCCGGCGAAATGAATTCGCCTACACCTTGAAGTTTCTACGCTTTTGCGTTTTTCGATCCAGCAAGAACCTGACATCGATAATGTCAGGCTCGATACGAAAATCGCAAAAGGACGGGAGCTCGATGGGGTTCTTTGACAAAGCGAAGGTTTGGTTTTGGCCTCTGAGCAGGTTTGAACCAAACGATCCTCATGCGCCAAAGGCGGCCAGGCCGGCCTCATGCGCGGCGGCCACCTTGTCGCACCAGACGTCAAAATCCTCGTCCGGTCTCTGGAGCTCCGGGTGAGCCAGCATGTGCTCTACGGAGCGGCGCAGCCCCTGCTCCGCCGAGATCGTGGCCACATAGCCCGGCACGGCAGCCTTGATCTTCGCGTTGTCAAACAGCGCCGAAACAGACTTGTCGCCCAACAGCGCGCCGCGCAGCCCGTACCCCATGTTGTCGCAGGCTGCCAAAAAGTCTGAGGAGATATGCCGCAGATCGGGCGTGACGCCCAGCGCGCGCGCCACGGTCAGCAGAACCTCGTTCCATGTGAGGGAAAAGTCCGAGGTGATGTGATAGGCCTCCCCGATGGCGCGCCCCTCTCCCATCAGCCCGACAAACGCTTTGGCAAAGTCCTCGCTGTGCGTCAGCGTCCAAAACGCCGACCCGTCTCCGGGAACAATCACGGGCTTTCCCTCGCGCATGCGACTTACCGTCTGCCACGAACCTTTCGCGCCGTGCAGCGGCAGCGGCAGCGTCAGGTGGGAATACGTGTGGCTCGGGCGTACGCATGTAAACGGAAAGCCGCTCGCGCGATACTCGGCCTTCAGGCACTCCTCACACGCTATTTTTTCCTGCGAATATCGCCAATAGGGGTTGTACAGCGGCGTGCCCTCGGTGATGTACACACTGCCGGACGGGCGCTTGTAGACGGAGGCCGAGCTGATAAAGATGTACTGTTCTGTTTTCCCGGCAAAAAGCCTGATGTCGCGGCGAACCTGCTCGGGCAAAAACGCGATAAAATCGACAACGCAGTCAAAATGCGCGTCTTTGATCAGCGCCGCCACCCCGCCCTCATCCTGGATGTCCGCCTGAATACAGTTGACGCCCTCCGGCGCGAGCGACGACCTGTTTCCCCGGTTGAGCAGCCAGAGCTCCCAGCCCCGCCGAGCGGCAAGTGAAGACACGCTTGCGCTGATGGTTCCGGTTCCCCCGATGAAAAGCGCTTTCATGGTCGGCCTCCTTTGTTTTGGTTTGTCCAAGGCGCTCGCTCTCTCTTGGGGATAACGGCAAAATGCGCAATCCCCTTCCCGCCGCCCATACGGGATGCGGGCAGGGCTTGCTCTCGGCCTCAAACCCGACTATAATGGAGTGGCCGTAGCCTTATCCCCCGCCAAGCGGCTCGGCGATACTCGATAAACATCGGCAGGAGGACATGCTGTGAACGCCATACAACTAATGAAATCCCTCCGCTCAGGGGAGCATGACGTCCGGCTGCGCCGCCTGTACGGCGCCCAGGCGCAAGCCGCCGCCGCGCGTCTGTGCGCGCTGATCGACCGGCACGTTGACACGTTTGGGGACGGCGATATGATGCTGTTCTCCGCGCCCGGCCGCACCGAAATCGGCGGCAACCACACGGACCACAACCATGGCAGCGTTCTCACAGCAGCGATCAACCTGGATATGATCGCGGTCGCAATGCGCAGCGCCGAGCCTTATTTCCGCGTGTCCTCCCCGGGCCATAAGGCCATCGCCGTCGATCTGGGAAGCCTGCTGCCCAGAGCCGGTGAGCGCGGTACGTCAGCCGCGCTGGTGCGCGGCATGGCAGCGTCCCTCTCGGAGGGCGGCACGCCGCCCGGCGGCATAGCCGCCAGCGTGGACTCGCAGGTTGACTCCGGCTCCGGCCTATCCTCGTCGGCTGCGTTTACGGTACTCATAGGGCTGATCCTCGACCATCTGTATGGCCGGGGCCTGCTCCCGCCCGTCAGTCTGGCAAAATCGGCGCGCCGGGCCGAAACCGAGTTTTTCGGAAAGCCCGTGGGGCTCATGGATCAAATGGCCTGCACGCACGGCGGCATGATCGCCATAGACTTTCAAGACCCGGAAAATCCCGTGGTCAGGCAAATGGACGTCGATTTTTCGGCGTTTGGATATACGCTGTGCATCTCCGGCCCTTTTGACAGCCATGCCACGCTGACCGACAAATACGCTGCCATCCCCCGGGAGATGAGAGACGTGGCGCGCGCCTTAGGCGGACATGTCCTGCGGGACGTCTCTCCCGAAGCGTTTTATGGCGCGCTGCCCGCGCTCCGGCAGACGCTCCCCGGCCGCGCGCTTCTGCGCGCCCACCACTTCTTTTCCGAAAACGACCGTGTGGAAAAGTTGGTCGCGGCGCTGGACGACACGGACTTCAAGGCCTTTCTCCGGCTGATCAACGCCTCAGGGCGCTCGTCGTACATGTATCTGCAAAACGTGTGCGCCGAGCCAGCGCAGACGTTGGCCCTCGCCCTGGCGATGTCGGAGCGCATTTTGAGCGGAAGCGGCGCAACGCGCGTGCACGGCGGCGGGTTTGCCGGAACCATTCAGGCGTTTGTGCCGCACTTGCTTGTCGGAGACTACATGAATCAAATGGACGCGCTGTTTGGCCGCGCGGTCAGCCGCGCGCTGACCATCAGGCCGGTCGGCGCGGTACGCGTAGTGTAGGCCGCAAAGCGCCGGGGTGACATGTGTCCCGCGCGCCTTGCCTCCGATCTCAGAAATTCGGGAGCCTCGCCCGCTCTGCCGCTGCGCGCCGCCTGTAGACCGCCACCAACGTGATGCCCAGCCCGATACAAAGCACCGGCCAGCCCAGCGACTCCGCAAAATAAACGCCCCACTCCCCGATGAGCGCGGGCAGGAAAAGCGCAGATGACGAGCGCACAATAAGCTCTGCAAACCCGGACAGCATGGGAATAAGCGAGTTGCCCATGCCCTGAATCGACGCCCGAAACGAGGTCAGCAGGAACAAGAACGGGAGCAGCAGCAGCATGATGTTCAGCTGCCGTACCGCCACGTCCAGCACAGCGCCCACCTCGGCGGTATCGCCCGAGATCAGCAGGCCAAGCACCTGCCGTCCGAAGAAAAACAGCACGACAGCAATGACGGCTGTGCTGATCATAAGCACCTTCACGGCGCTCAATACGCCGCTCTTGATCCGGTCAAGCTTGCCGGCCCCATAGTTTTGCGCCACAAATGTGGCGATCGCGCCCTCAATCGCGTCGCCGATGATGGTCATAATGCCGTAGAGCTTTTTGGGCGCGGCAATGCCCGCCACGAACAGCGTTCCGTAGCCGTTGACCACATACTGCACAACCGCTCCGCCCAAAGAAGTCACGCTGTTCTGCAGGCCGATAGGGCCACCCATGCGCAGCAGCTCGCGCGCCATAGGCCAATCGATCTTGCGCCAGTTGGCTTCTCGAAACGGGGCGAACTTCAGGGCCTTGCGGAAACAAAACGCGCAGGCGAAAAGCTGGGCCAAAACCGTGGCCAGCGCCACTGCGCCCACGCCCCAGGGCGTGATGAGCACCAGTATGATGTCCAGCGCGATGTTGATCAGGCAGGAAAAAATCATCGCCACCAGCGGCGTCTTGGCGTCGCCAATCGCCCGGAACAGCGTTCCGAACAAATTGTACGTAAACGTCACCAAAATGCCGGCGAGCAAAATACCCACATACAACACCGTGTCGTCAAGAATGTCCGCCGGGGTGTTCAACAGCACCAAAATCGGCCGCGCCAACAAAACGCCTGCGGCCGTGAAACAAACGCCGAGTACGAGTGTGAGAAAGCTCGCCGCGACAATGGCTTTTCTCAGCCCGTCCTCATCCTTCGCGCCAAACCGTTGTGCGAAGATGGCCCCAAAACCCTGCGCAAAGCCCAGGATGGTGCTCAGAACAAACCAATATAAAAATCCTCCCGCCGAAACAGCCGCAAACGCGCTCACCCCAATCAGTCTCCCGATCACGGCGCCGTCGGCGACGTTATAAATCAGCTGAAACGCGTTGCTCATCATCAAGGGGATGGCAAAGCGCACCAACAGGCCGAGGGGTTTTCCCTCGGTCATTTGTTTTGACATGATGGTTCCTCCAGTATCCAAAAAGATATTGGAGTCCGCCAGAGTCCCTTACGCGATGGCGAACAGCCCTCCGGCGGCTCCGAGAAAACTCTTCTCAGTTGTTCCCCATTGGCCGGCTAAACACCGTTTGATCATCGGCAAATCCTCTTCTTTCACAGCATGCGCCCCCAGCGCAAAGTACTCTCAGTTTACCATACCCGCCGCACGATGTCGATCTCTTTTTGCGCGAGCCCCTCGCTTTGTCAAAGAACCGAAGGCTCTTAAAAACGTCACCGCAAGTCCAGCAGCTTAAACGTCTCAACGCCGCCGCGCCAAACGTCGTTGCTCACGGGGTTCACGGGCTCTCCCCGCGAGGCCGCGATTTCTTTGACATGCCGGAGGTAGTGGCTGATGTAGTCGCCGCCCGTCCTGAGCTGGCAGATGATGATCTTGCTCCAGAGCTCGGCCTTTTCATACAGCGAGGACGCCATAAGCCCGGCAATCGCCCCCTCCACGTCATAGGGCACCCTGCGCTCTGTCACGATCCAACCGGCATCGCTCTCCTCAAAGATGGTGTACGGCGCGCTGCTGTCAAATTCGAGCGGAACACCGCAGGAGCCGGGGTTTACGCAGTATACCCCGCCAAGCCGCATATGAAACTGGAGATGGTTGTGTCCAAACGCGTACACGCCCTCAGGAAGAAGCGCCAGCTCGGCCATCACGTCGGCGCGCGCCAGCACGGATTCGCGGGCCTCCTCCAGATACTGGCCGTGGTCAAACGGAGCCTCCAGCTTTTTTGTCAGGAAATGGCCGGAGTGAAACGCCTCCATCCGCGGCGTGCGGTAAAACGTTTGGGAGGAATGGCTGAGCCAAATCTTGGTGCCGCGCTCGGTTATAACCTCGGCCTTGGCCGGAAGCGATATCAAATACTCCAGGTTTTGCGGCGTGAGCTGCTGGAAGTTCCAGCGGATCACGGCAAGCTGCTCGCTGTCCCATGCCGACTGATCCTGTCCGACAAGCTCCTGCAGATAGTCCTCCTTGTTGCCGCGGATGACCACAGCCGACGGAAGGGCGCGTATGGCGTCCACCACTTCGTTGGGGTAGGGCAAATCCTCCACGTAATCCCCCAGCAGCAAAAACGACTGCACGCCTTGACTCTCGGCGTCAGCCAGCACGGCGTAAAGCGCGTCGGCGTTGCCGTGCACATCGGATATAAGCGCGTATTTCATGCGTTATCCTCACTTTTCCGCTTTCTGCCCTTGAGCGCCGCAAGACGGCTCTGCGCGCCGGGCCTCTACTGAGCGCGAACCAGCTTTGCGTATACGCCGTTAAGGGCCAGCAGCTCCCCATGGGTTCCCTGCTCCACGATGCCCTGATCGGTCAGCACCAAAATGCGCCCGGCGTCCCGGATCGTGGACAGGCGGTGCGCGATGACAAAGGTGGTTCGGCCCCTGGACAGGCGCTCCATCGACTCCTTGACCACCTGCTCGCTCTCATTGTCCAGCGCGCTGGTCGCCTCGTCAAAAACCAGAATCCGTGGGTTTTTCAAAAACGCGCGCGCCACGCTCAGGCGCTGCTTCTGACCGCCCGACAACTTTACGCCATGCGGGCCGATGTCGGTGTCATACCCCTGCCCCAGCGCCGAAATAAACGTGTGCGCGCCGGCCATCTTTGCGGCCTCCACCACCTCTTCGGGCGTGGCGTCGGGACAGCCATAGAGGATATTCTCCATCACCGTGCCGGAAAAGAGAAACACATCCTGCCAGACAACGCCGATGCTTCGGCGCAGCTGCGTCAGGTTCAGATCATTGATGTTGTGTCCGTCGAGCAGGATCTCCCCTTCGCTGACGCGGTAAAACCGCGCCAAAAGCGCGCCAAGTGTTGTCTTTCCGACGCCGGACGAGCCCACAAGCGCGACATACTCTCCACGCTTTACCTCAAACGAGAGGTTTTTCAGCACACAGTCGCGCTCACCCTGATAGGTGAAGCCGACGTTATTAAACGTCACGTCGCCGAAAATCGGCTCGGCGGGCAGCCCTTCCCCATCGTCCTGCGCCTCCGGCGCAAGATCCATCACGTCCATACAGCGCTGAAAGCCCGCAATGCCCTCCTGATACTGGTTGATGACAAACGCGAGCTTGGGGATGGGCTCGACCAAAAAGCCGACGTACAGCAAAAACGTGATCAAATCAGCCAAGTCCAGCGTCTCGCGCGAGACGAGCGCCGCGCCGAACACAACGACCAAAACGGTGATAAACTGCGAGAGCAGGCTGATGCCGCCCGTAAAGACCGCCTCCGTTTTGTAAATGGTCAGTCTGCTCTTTAAAAACCGTCTGCTCGCCGCGGAAAACTTCTCCTCCTCCAGGGGCTCGTTGGTGAAAGATTTGACGACCCGGATGCCGGACAGGTTGTCCTCCACCTGATCGTTGACGTCAGCGATGCGCTGCAGATTGTCCTTAAACACCACGCTCAGCTTTTTGTTGATCAGCAGCGTAAATACGATCATCACCGGCAGCAGGGCAAACGCCACCCACGTCAGCCGCGCGTTGACCGTAAGCAGAATTACAAACGCGCCGATAAACTTCACAAGGTACACCGTCAGATCCTCAGGGCCGTGGTGATAGAGCTCGGTGAGCGAAAGCAGGTCGTTCGTGATGCGCGCCATCATACTGCCAACCCTGTTCGCGTTAAAGAAGTCCATCGGCAGACGCTGAAAGTGCTGAAAAAGCTCGATACGCATGTCGTTTTCCATCATCGCGCCCATCGCGTGGCCCTTGTAGTCGTAAAAAAACATGCAGGCCACCTGAACGCAGATCAGGCAGGCCATCAGAAGCCCCGTTTGAAAAATCGCGGCGACAGGGATCACCGGCTCTTCGAGGATGTCTTTGGTGATGTACCGGATCAGCAGCGGCAAAACCAGAGAAATCGCGGCAACCGCCAGCGCGCAGAGGATGTCGGCCGCCAACAGGCCGCGATAGGGCTTGTAGTAGGAAAAAAACTTTTTGACGCGTTTCTTGTTCATGCGGCAATCCTCCAGTCAGGGAAAGGCTGACAAATGCGCTCCGATGGCAAAAACGCCTCGCGTACTCGTCCTTTTTCGGCTTTCACGTCGAGCCTGACGGCGCAGGGGGCAGATGCTTTCATGACGACGACCGAAAAAGATGAAAACAAAACTCTTTCACGGATTCACTTCGGGAACGTACTTTTTCGCAAACCGCCCCAGCGGTTTAAGCCAAACTTTCGCTTTGTCAAAGACCCTATGGTTCTTTGACAGCCTGCTTCGCCCGACATAGTATACCATGGCAGCGCGCAGAAAGCCATAGGCCCGCCGCGCGCCCCGGCAGCCTTTGAAAGTCGTACGGGACAAGCGCATGGATACGCTGTCACGACCGCGTCGCACGAAAAAGGCGCAAAAAAGAAAGGAGCCGGATTCATCCAGCTCCCCTCAAAATATGAGGTGATATGATGTATTTTTAGGCGTGTATTAGCACTTCTCTCTGCGTTCGCCACCAAAGCCGCCGCAGCAGCACAGGATGACAGCGATGACAATGATGATCCACCAGCAGTTGTTGTCGTCATCGCAACCGCCGCGTCCAAAACCAAAACCCATTAATATTCACCTCCTTCATTCTATCATACGCCGGAGGGAAAGAAGGGTGATGGTTCTGCTTTTGCGCGGCCGCGACGGGCCGCCCGCCCCGCTCTGTTAGAGCCACCTCAGTTTTTTGCAGAGTGAAGAGAACTGGAGGAAGTGTCGGGGGCACGAGCGCAAAAAGGGCGATTGCAGGTAATATTTGACGCAATCGCCTTGTATTTTGGGAATGGTTTTGATAAGGCAACACCGCGCAACAAGCACAACATGACGGAAGAATAGCACTCAAACGAGGTGCAAGTGCGAAAGCCCGCAGATACCCCCGTGCTCAGTGCCGGGCGAAACGCTGTCCTAGGCCGACAAGCAGCGCCTGTCAGCCAGAAGCAGGTTCGCCAGCGCGAACACCATATGCAGTTTGGCTGTCTGCTTTCGCAGACCTCGGTATCGTGTTTTTCGATACCCGAAGAGCCCTTTAACCACCGCGAAAACATGCCCGACCTTTGCCCGAACGGACGATTTCTCGCGTTCCCGGCGTTTGATCTGACCTTGCGAGGCCGCGGAA
>JAVBOR010000032.1:0-44625 GCA_031550325.1 Oscillospiraceae bacterium | reverse complement strand
CTCGCTGAGAAGCTCCTCGGTGGCCTCGATGCCGGCCTGCCTGAGGATGTTCCCGATGCCCGCCCTGCTGAGCAGCTTCGTCCCGCCCGTGGCCATGGGCACAAACACCCATACATCAGTCGCTGCCCCTTACCCTGGGGTAGGGGCAGCGACTAATGGGGAAACACATTTATGGAGACGTTCCCGATAAAGCTATGGTAAAATGCAAAAACCACCCAAATTGGGTGGTTTTTTGGCGCGCCCAGCAGACTTCGAATCCACGACCTTCTGGTCCGTAGCCAGACGCTCTATCCAGCTGAGCTATGGGCGCACGTCAATGAGACCGCCAGTACATTCTATTAAAGACAGCCTGCTTTGTCAAGTGCGAATTGAGTTTTTTTATTCTGTCTTTTTCAAATGCATTGTGGTACAATAGGCAGGAAGTTTTTTTGCTGTGGTTATTGGCATGGATTGGGGGAGGAAAGCCGTGAGCCTGTGCCTGGGGGACTGTCGGTGCTGCCGGAAATGCCTGCGGGACGGCTCTGTCATTTTGCAGGGCGGCGCTCTGCGCCCGTTTGACTTCGATCCTGCGGGAAGACGGTCGGAAGGCTCGTTCGGACTGGCGGTTGACATCGGCACGACGACTGTGGTGTGCTACTTGTTTTCCATGCGCACGGGTGAGCTTGCGGGCGTCTTAAGCGCGCCGAACGCGCAGAGAACGTATGGCGCTGACGTTGTGGCAAGACTTCTGTATTGCTTGGAGCACGGGCATGAAGATCTGACAGCGGCCATAGTCGGGCAGGTTAACGCGCTGGCCGAAGAGCTCCTGAACGGCAGGGGCGAGATTGTCGACACGGTTGTGGCGGGAAACACCGTGATGCAGCATCTGCACTCCGGACTCTCTCCCGTCGGGCTGGCTGCCGCTCCGTTTGCGCCCGAAACCCTGTTTGGGCAGACGCGGGGCGGGGTTTACTACTGCCCATGCGCGAGCGCCTATGTCGGCGGGGACGTCACGGCGGGACTGCTGTCCGTATGGCCAGGCGAGAGCGCAGCCGCGTATCTTGACTTGGGCACGAACGGAGAGATGGCGCTGTGGACAGGCGAGCAGATTCTAGTGGCCGCCACCGCGGCCGGCCCGGCGTTTGAAGCGGGAGAGATCTCCTGCGGAATGCCCGCTGTGGACGGCGCCATAAGCCATGTGTTTTCCGACGGGGACGCACTGTCCTTCACGGTCATCGGCGGCAAAGCCCCTCAGGGCGTGTGCGGGTCGGGACTGCTTGATCTGGCGGCCGAGCTGCTCAGGCGAGGTGTGATTGAACGCTCGGGATACATGAAGGCGCCGTTTCAGCTCTGCGAGGGAGTGGAGCTTTTGCCCCAGGACGTGCGCCAGCTGCAGCTTGCCAAGGCCGCCGTGTCTGCCGGAATGCGCATGCTGGCTGGTGCGGCGCAAGCGCCCGGGGCGCTTTATCTGGCGGGAGGGTTTGCCTCTTACATGCGGATTGTCAGTGCGCGCGCGATCGGATTACTGCCGCCGGGCGTAGAGGTGCGTCCCGCCGGACATGCCGCCGGGCTGGGCGCGTGTTTGGCGCTTCTCTCCCAAAGAGAGCGGGATAACCTGGAGGCGCTGGCGGCGCGTTGCAGAGCGGTGGAGCTTTCGGGAGATGAGCGTTTTCAGGAGAGCTACATTGACGCGATGGCGTTTGAGCCTATGTAAGCCGGCTTGCGCCGGCCGGAGCGTTCAGAAGGTCATGCCTTCGATTACGTGACCAATGGCTTTGATGGTTTTGCCCGCGCCGGAACGCATGATTTTTTTGCGGTCCATCGGCATCACGGTCGCGGTGAGGACAATGCCGGCCAATAGGCCCACGCCGACGCCCTTGATCATTGAGTTACCACGCATGTTTATAGATTCCTCCTTTTTGGTTCTTTCTATAGTATGGACAAAATATAACATTTTGCTGGAGGTAAATTATGGCGACTGTATTGCCTTTTCACGCGTTGAGGTATAATCCCTTAAAGGCGGGCGACCCCGAAGGACTCTGCTGTCCGCCCTATGACATCATTTCGGACACGGACACCTGGCTGAACAGGAGCGAGTACAATGTGGTGCGGCTTGAAAAGCCCGAGGGCGCAAACGCCTATCAGCGCGCCGCCGAAACGCTGGCGGACTGGAAGCGCGCCGGCGTGCTGGCGCGCGACGAGGACGCTGCGTTTTACCGGTATGAGATCGAGTTTGACGACGCGGGAGAGCTCAAGACCTTTTCGGGCGTGCTGGCTCATGTCGAGCTGCGTCCGTACGCCGACGGGGTTGTGCTGCCGCATGAAAACACGCTGGCCAAGGCCAAGGCCGACCGGTACGAGCTGATGATGGCCACAGGCTGCCACTTCAGTCCCGTGTACAGCCTGTACAGGGACGGGGAGGGCAAGGTGGCCGCTCTGACGGCGCAGGGGCGCGCGCCGGACGTGGAAGTGAACGTGGACGGCGCCGTCCACAGGCTTTGGCGGATTGCCGACCCCGCTGTCTGCGGCGCCATCACTGAGGCGTTTGCGGACAAATCACTGTACATTGCCGACGGGCACCACCGCTATGAGACCTCTCTCAAGGTCAGGCAGGAGCTCGGCGACGCCGTTTCGCCCAACGTGATGATGATGCTGGTCGACATGAATGACCCCGGGCTGGTGGTTTTTCCCACGCACCGCGTAGTCTCGGGCCTTGAGCGCTTTGACGCCATGAAGGCGCTTGAGACACTCTCCGACACGTTCTGGGTCGAAAAGTGTTCGACGCTCGCGCCGAACGCCGTGGTGATGCTGACCAAGGACTGTGCGTACCGCCTGACGCTCAAGGACGATAGCTTTGACGGCCTGGACGTCACGCTGCTGCACGACTACATTTTGGAGCCCTTGTTTGGGATCAACGCCGCCAACATGGCAGACCAGAAGAACCTAGGCTATACACGTGACGCCGATGAGGCCAGACGGGCAGTGGAGAGCGGAGAGGCTCAGTGCGCGTTTCTGCTCAACCCGACGCGCGTCGGGCAGATTGCCGCCGTGGCCGACGCCGGTGGGAAGATGCCTCAAAAATCCACCTATTTTTATCCCAAACTGATTACGGGACTGGTGATCAACGAGTTTAAGGAGGCCTGAGTCCATGCCGATTGTCCGCGTGGCCCCGCTGGTGGACATGCATGTTCACCTGCGCGAACCGGGGCAGGAGCACAAAGAGACGATTTTGTCCGGGACGCGCGCCGCGCGAAAGGGCGGCTTTGGGGCCGTGGCCTGCATGCCAAACACGGTTCCGGTCACCGATACGCCCGAACGCGTGCGCTGGATCATCGAGCGCGCCGCGCGGGACGCCCTGGTGACCGTGCATGTGGTGGCGGCGATGACATACGGCCTTCAGGGAGCAGGCCTGACCGACTTTTCGGCGCTTAGGAAGGCCGGCGCCGCCGCGGTGAGTGACGACGGTATGCCTCTTGTCAGCGACGCGCTCATGCGCAGCGCGTTGCTTTTGGCGCAGGAGGTCGGCCTGCCTGTGCTTTCCCACTGTGAGCCCGAGACCGAACTGGCAAGGCGGGATATCGAGCTCTGCCGCGAGACGGGCGCGCCCGTGCACATCTGCCACGTCAGCCGGAGAGAGACGGTGGACGCGCTGCGCCGCGCCAAGTTTGACGGCCTGCCTGTCACCGCCGAGACCTGTCCGCACTACCTCGTTGACTGGGCAAGCGGGAAGATGAACCCGCCGCTTGCCTCGCCGGAGGACGTGGCGGCCGTCGTGGAAGGGGTGCTGGACGGCACGATCGACGCCATTGTCACCGACCACGCGCCGCACACACAGGCCGAAAAAAGCTCGGCACAGCCGCCAAACGGCGTGATTGGCCTCGAAACGGCGCTCGGTGTGTGCCTGACCGCGCTGTACCACACGGGAAAGCTTGGCCTCAGCGAGCTCTTGTACAAGATGCGGGAACGCCCGGCCGCCATTTTGGGGGTGCCGGTGCCCGCCGGGGAGATCGAAATCGACACCGAGCTTGAGTGGACAGTGGGGCAGTTTGAGTCCAAGTCCAAAAACACGGCATTTCCCGGGAAAACTCTGAAAGGAGCTGTTAATCATGGCGGTTGACCAACTGATTGAACTGATCTCCAGGAGCAAAAACCCCACGGTGGTCGGGCTGGATCCCAGACCGGAATACATCCCGCCGGCGCTGATGGACGCTGCCCTTGCCCAAAAGGGCGAGACGCTTGAGGCCGTTTCCGACGCGTACTTTCTGTTTAACAAAGGGCTCATTGACGCGCTTTGCGATATAGTCCCCGCCGTAAAGCTGCAGTCGGCCTGCTATGAGATGCTCGGCCCCGACGGGATGCGCTGCCTGCGGGACAGCGCGCTGTACGCGCGCGAGCAGGGTCTGTTTGTCATTGTGGACGCCAAGCGCGGCGACATCGGCTCGACCGCCGAGGCATACAGCGCTGCCTTTTTGGGCAAAGTCCGTGTGGGAAGCGCCGAGCTGGAGGCCTTTCCCGCCGACGCGCTGACCATTAACCCCTATTTGGGGTCGGACAACCTGGCACCCTTTTTGGAGGACTGCAAGGCGTATGACAAAATGGTTTTTGTCCTGTGCAAGACCTCCAACCGCTCCTCGGTGGAGGTTCAGGAACTGCCCGTGGCGGGCCGTCCGCTCTATCGCGTGATTGCCGAGCAGTGCGCCAGAGCAGGAGACGCGCTGATGGGAACGCAGGGATATTCCTCAGTCGGCGTCGTGATTGGCGCCACGCACCCTGGACACTTGCAGCAGCTTCGCCGGCGCTATCCAGAGCTGTTTTTCCTCGTGCCGGGGTACGGCGCGCAGGGCGGAGCAGCCGAAGACGTTGCGGGCGCGTTTGACAAATATGGGCGTGGCGCGATCGTCAACAACTCGCGCGGGATTCTGTGCGCTTGGCAGAAGGATGACCCGGCCCGATGGGCCGAAGCCGCCCGCCAAAAAGCGCTCGAAATGCGCGACGCGCTTCGCGGCGTGATTTCCATGGTGTAGCCTATGCTGACAAAGGTGATCTCCTGCGAGCGCATCGCGCTTGACACTTACGACATGCGGCTGTCCGGAGAGTTCGGCCGCGCCGCGCCCGGCAGTTTTTTGCACATTAAGTGCGGCCCCAGACTTCTGCTCCGGCGGCCGATCAGCCTTTGCGCCGCTGATGAAAGCACGGCGCGCATCGTCTTTGCCGTCAAGGGCGAGGGGACTGCGTGGCTGTCTGTGCGAAAGGCCGGCGACGCGCTGGACGCGCTCGGCCCGCTTGGACACGGCTTTTGCGTGGACGACGTGCCGACGCTTCTGGTGGGCGGGGGCATCGGCGTCCCGCCGATGCTTTGCTGCGATAGGGCGCTCATGGGAAAAACCCACGCCATTCTGGGGTTTCGTTCATCTCAGCACGCCTGCCTATACGACGAATTTCGCTCCTGTGAGGTGGTCACGGACGACGGAAGCCTGGGGCGGCGGGCCTATCCGCATGAGGTCGTTGCCGAGCGCCTGCGGGAGGACAAAGGCTGGCGGCGCGTGTTTGCCTGCGGGCCGGCGGTCATGATGCGCGCTGTCGCGCGTGAGGCAGCGGCGCTGGGGGCGGAGTGCTTTGTCTCCCTTGAGGAGCGCATGGGCTGCGGCGTCGGCGCGTGTCTGGTGTGCGCCTGCGCCGTCGGCGGGCAATACCGCCACGTCTGCAAGGACGGGCCGGTGTTCGACGCGAAGGAGGTCGATTGGCATGACTGACTATTCAGTTTCTCTGGCCGGTGTGCGCCTGAAGAACCCTGTGGTTGCCGTGTCGGGCACCGTGGGCTTTGGCAGGGAGTACGGCGCGTACTTTGATCTGTCGCGTTTGGGTGGAATCTGTGTAAAGGGACTTACCTTGCTACCAAGACAGGGGAATCCGCCGCCGCGCATCGCCGAAACGCCCATGGGCTGCCTGAACAGCGTCGGGCTGCAAAACCCCGGCGTGGAGGCGTTTTTGAAGGATGAGCTGCCCGAACTGCGCAAACATGACGTCGTCGTCATCGCCAATCTTTCGGGCAACACCGTCGAGGAGTACGCCAAGATGGCGTCTGTTCTCGGCGACAGCGTGGATTTGCTTGAGGTCAACATCTCCTGCCCGAATGTCAAGGCCGGCGGCCTGGCGTTTGGCACCAGTGAGCGTGACGCCGCTCTGGTGACGGAAGCCGTCAAAAAGGTGGCCAAAGCGCCCGTGATGATGAAGCTTTCGCCCAATGTTACCGACATAGTCGCCATAGCCGTGGCCTGCCGGCAGGCAGGCGCCGACGCGCTGAGCCTGATCAACACGATTGTCGGAATGCGCATTGATCCCGAGACAAGACGCCCAGTTCTGCGCATGAACACCGGCGGCCTGTCCGGCCCGTCCGTGCTTCCCGTTGCGCTCGCCGCCGTATGGCGCGTGGCGCGCGCCGTATCGCTGCCGATTTTGGGCATGGGCGGCGTGCATGACGGCGCTTCGGCCGTGGAAATGCTGCTGGCCGGCGCTTCGGCTGTCGGCGTAGGCACGGCGCTTTTTGCCGATCCGTACGCGCCGATGAAAATTCTTCACGCGCTGGAAACGTATGCCGAGCGCCATCAGCTGGCGCGTTTGGACGCGCTGACCGGCGCCGCTTTGCCCTGGGAGGACTGAGATGGAAACAACACTCTACCTGATCCGGCACGCAGAGGCCGAGGGAAACCTGTACAGACGGTGCCATGGCTGGTATGACAGCGCCCTGACCGAAAACGGAGTCAAGCAGGTGGGCAGGCTGAAAGAGTTTTTTGAAAAAGTCCCTGTCGACGCGGTTTACGCCAGCGACCTGCGCCGCACCTGCGCGACGGCGCAGGCTGTTGTCTGTAAAGGCCTGAAACTTTCCAAATCGAGCGCTCTGCGTGAGATCAGCGTCGGCGGCTGGGAGGATCGTCCCTGGGGAGAGCTGATGATGCGCGACCGGGAAAAGTACAAGGCGTTTTCCATGTGCTCCCCGGCGTTTGAGCTCGAGGACGCCGAGACATTTGAGCAGGTGCAGCGGCGCATCTGGGACGAGGTGGAGAGGATCGCCTGTGCCCACAAGGGGCAGAGCGTCGCCGTTGTGTCGCACGGCATGGCGCTGAAGCTGCTGATGACCAAGCTCAAGGGCCTTAGCTTGGCCGACAGCGCCGAGGTGCCGCATTTGGACAACGCCTCTGTGACCACGCTACGGTGGGGAGCGTCGCCGCGCATTGAAGCCTACGGCGAAAATGCTTATCTGGGCGACCTGTCCACGTTTTCCCGCCAGTCGTGGTGGCGTTCCGGCAAAGCGTCCCCGGACGTAAACCTCTGGTTTGCGCCGGCCCTGTCGGCCATGGATCTGGCCGAGGCCGAGGCGATCCGGAGGGCAGCCTGGGTGGACGTCTACGGCTCCGACCGAGGGTACTGCGTGCGCGAGGTCAAAGCGCAGATGGAACAGCAGGCGCGGCTTGACAGGCGCTTTGTGCAGTTCGTCATGCGCGACGGAGAGCGCGTCGGGCTTATTCAGCTTTCTCTGCGGGACGATTTGGCCCCGAACGAAGGGCATATTACGCTTGTCTATCTTGAGCCCTGCTTGCGCGGGGAAGGGATGGGCGCGCAGCTGCTCGGCGAGGCCGTCTCGGTGTTCCGTGCCATGGGAAAGGACACGCTCAAGCTGTACGTCTGGGAGGGCAATGAGCGCGCCAGGCGGTTTTATCAAAAACACGGGTTCTTGGAAAAAGGCAGCGAGGTCGGGCTGTTTGGAAAGTTGTCCATCATGAAGAAGAGGTTTGACCCATGATCCGCTTTGACAGTGCCGACCGGTGCGATTTTTTGCTTGTCTCGGGGGACGCGTTTGTCGACCATCCGAGCTTTGGCGCAGCCGTGATCGCCCGTGTGCTGGAGGCTGAGGGGTTCAGTGTGGCCGTTTTGTGCCAGCCGGACTGGCACGGCGTTGATGATTTTGTCCGTATGGGTCGGCCCAGGCTGGGCGCTCTTGTGACGGCGGGCAACTTGGACTCGATGGTGGCGCACTACACCGTCGCCAAAAAAAGGCGCAGTCAGGACGCCTATACACAGGGTGGCGTGGCGGGCAAGCGGCCCAACCGCGCGCTGATCGTCTATGCAAACCTTGTCAGGCAGAGTTTTCCCGGCCTCCCGGTTGTGCTGGGGGGCCTTGAGGCCTCACTGCGCCGGTTTGCGCACTACGACTACTGGGAGGACGCCGTGCGCCGGTCGGCGCTGCTCGACGCGAAAGCCGACATTCTGGTCTATGGGATGGGGGAGCGCGCCATCAGGGACATCGCCGCGCGGCTCAGGGACGGCGCGCCGCTGGAGGGCATCCGCGGCACCTGCGTGACGCGCAAAACGCCGCCCAACGGCCTGGAGTGTCCGTCATTTGAAGAGGTTCGCGACAGCCGGGAGAGCTTTGCGCGCGCCGTGATGCTGCAAAACGACGAGCATGATCCCGTGCGGGGCCGGACGCTGCTGCAAAAACACGGCGACACATGGCTTGTCTGCCATCCGCCCGCGCGCCCGCTGACGACGCCCGAGCTTGACGCCGTGGCCGAGCTTCCTTACACGCGCGCTCCGATGAATACGACTTTGCCCGTCCCGGCCATTGAAGAGGTTCAGTTTTCGCTGATTCACAACAGAGGCTGCTTTGGCGGCTGCCACTTCTGCTCGCTGTCCTACCATCAGGGGCGCATGATCTCCACGCGCAGCAGGGAATCGGTGCTTCGTGAAGCGGCCGCCCTGACGCGCAGGGACGACTTTAAGGGATACATCCATGACGTGGGCGGTCCGACCGCCAATATGGGGCACTGCTCCTGTGAAAAGCAGAAAAAACAAGGACTTTGCAAGCGAAACTGTCTCACGCCCACGCCCTGCCCCCATGTTGACTCCTCGCACACCGACTATCTTCGGCTGCTGCGGGCGCTCAGGGCACTGCCGGGCGTGAAAAAGGTCTTTGTGCGTTCGGGCGTGCGGTATGACTATCTTCTGCTCGATCAATCCGGGCAGATGTTTTCCGAGCTTGTTGAGCATCATGTCTCCGGGCAGCTCAAGGTCGCGCCGGAGCACTGCGTGGACAGCGTGCTCGACTACATGGGAAAGCCCCACTGGTCGGCCTACCGGCAGTTTGAAGAGCTGTTTGAAAGGCTAAACCGCAAGGCGGGCAAAAAACAGTTTCTCGTGCCGTACTTTATTTCGTCGCACCCCGGCTGTACGCTCGAGGACGCGGTCAATCTCGCCGAAACGCTGCACAAGATGGGCTGTCATCCCGAGCAGGTGCAGGATTTTTATCCTACGCCCGGGACGCTGTCCACCTGTATGTACCACACCGGGCTCGACCCGCGCACGCTTGAGCCCGTTTTCGTGGCTAAGACGCCCCGGGATAAGGCCCTGCAGCGCGCGCTTCTTCAGGTCAGAAATCCCAAAAACCGAGGGCTGGTGGAGGCCGCGCTGCTCGAAACCGGGCGGGAGGACCTGATCGGCTATGGAAAGCGTTGCCTCATCCGGCCGCGCGGCTCGCCGTCAGGCGCGCCGGGGAAGAAGCGCAGACCCTGACTGTCAAAGAGCCGCAGGCTTTTTGACACGCCGCCTGCCGCCTCGTGCGGCAGGTTTTTTACAGCCCTGGGCTGTCCCGGCGTGCGGGAGAGGATCTTGTCTCTTTTTGCAGTTGCGCAACAAGGGGCGTTGTGGTAAAATACCCTATATTGCGGCGGGGAGGGGATTGTTGTGCGCATAGATGTGCTGGGGGTGGGATTTGACGCGGTAACTATGGATCTGGCCCTTCAGCGCGCCATGGCGCTCATGGCTGAACCACGACCGCATTATTGCGTCACGCCCAACGCCGAGATTTGCTGGCTGTGCCATGAAAATAAAGAGCTCTGCAGCGCGGTCGACCAGGCCGATCTTGTGCTGGCGGACGGGATTGGGATTGTCAAGGCAGCGCGCAAGCTGGGCCGCCCGCTCCCCGAGCGCGTGGCCGGATACGACTTTGGCCTGAATCTGCTGCCTCTTCTGGCCAAGGCCGGGAAGCGGCTTTATCTGCTGGGCGGCAGACCCGGCGTTGCCGAAAAAGCCGCGAAAAAACTCAAAGAGCGCGTTCCCAACCTGGTGATCTGCGGAACAGGGCACGGGTACTTCGACAGCGACAAAGTAGCGCTGCGCGAAATGCTGCGCTGCCAGCCGGATGTGGTCTATGTCTGTCTGGGCGCGCCCAGGCAGGAGCTCTGGATGGCCGGGCATGTGGGCGAGGTCGGTCACGCGTTTATGGTCGGCCTTGGCGGATCGTTTGACGGTTGGGCCGGAGAGGTTAAACGCGCGCCGGCCTTTTTCCAAAAGCTGGGGCTGGAGTGGCTGTATCGTCTGATCAGTCATCCGAGCCGCATCGGCCGCATGATGGCCATTCCGAAGTTTTGGTCTGCCGTGCGTAGGCAGGCGGCGCAAGAAAAACAACCATGACTACCGTTGGAAAGGACATTACTTGTGGGTGAGTTTACTCCTTTGACGCTCAAGGATAAAAGCATGTTTGACGCGTACGCGCTGCGCGGCGGGGCGCGGACGGTCGAGGCCAACTTCGCGTGCGCGTACATTTGGAACCACAAATACCATTCGGCGCTGCTGCCCACGCCGAACGCGCTGTATGTGCGCTATACGCTCGACAACGCGCCGATGATCCGGCCGGTCGGCGTGCTGGACTGGAAAACGGCGGTCGAGGAAATGCGCGAGAATGCGCCTGAGGCCACCCTGTGCGACCTCAGCGAAGAGGACAGGCTCGCGCTCGAAAGCGCGATGCCGGGCGCGTTTGTGTTCACAGAGCGGCGCGAGGTGGCCGATTATCTCTATTCGTGCGACGATCTCGCCGATCTTCCGGGTAAAAAATACCACTCCAAACGCAATCACTGTTCGCGGTTTGAGCGGGAGTACGCGGGCCGCTGGGTCTATGAACCGATCCACAACACAAACATTGACGATGTCTGGCTTTTCCATGAAAACTGGTGCCGCAAAAACGACTGCTCGACCAATCTGACCCTGCAGGAGGAGGGGACGAGCATCGCCCTGCTCATCTACAACCTGACCGCCCTCGATGCGCATTCGGGGCTCCTGCGGGTTGATGACAAGGTTGTTGCCTTTGCGGCCGGGACAATGATCGGCGCAGATGGGCTGGACGTCCATATCGAAAAGGCCGACTATGACGTTCCGGGTTCTTACGCGATGATCTGCCGCGAGTTTGCCAAAAGCGTGCGTCCGCGCGTGCGATGGATCAACCGCGAGGACGACATGGGGCTGGAAAATCTGCGAAAGGCCAAGCTTTCGTATTATCCGGCCGAGATTTTGAATAAGTATAGTGCTGCTCCCGCGCGGTAGCCGGGCGCGGAGCCTTTTGACAGGGGCACATAACACAGGGAAGGCGGGAGAGTCGAATGGAGCTTCGATACGCTCAGCCCGGCGATGATCTGAACACGCTTTGGCAGCTTGCGTTTCATGAGGAGGGAGATCTATTTTTCCTCCGGGAGTATGACCCTGCGCGCGCGCTTGTGTATGCCGATGAGCGGGAAAACGTGGTCTCCATGCTGCATTGGGTGGTCATGGACGCCGATCTGTGGGGAGAAAAGCTCAAGTGCGCCTACATACTGGGCGTGGCGACGCATCCGGCCTGCCGTGGGCGCGGACTCGCCAGAGATCTGATGGAGCAGGTTTTGTTTGAGCTGCACTTGCGCAAAATTCCGCTTGCGGCGCTTTTGCCGGCCTCGCCCGCCCTGGTGGACTATTATGCGCAGTTCGGGTTTCGCCAGTGCGGCGCGTTCCAGACGCCTCCCATAGAGCCGTCCCGAGGCCGCACCGCGACAAACGCCGATATCTCCGCGCTTGACCGTCACTACGAGCGTTTGTTCGGACAGACGCCGAGAATACTGCGCTCACGCGAGCGGTGGAAAGCCATCCTCTCCGAGTATACGGTCGAGCTGCTTGACAACGGATACAACGTGTTTGACGGGGATGTATGGATGGAGGGGACTCAGGGCGGGCAGCTTGTGCGGCATCCGGGCGCCTGCTGTGTGCGCGCCGTCGAGGCGGCAACGCTGCTTGCGGCGGTCGGCAGACATGGCCGGCCCGTGCCGCAGACGGTTTATGACAATTGGTGCCCGTGGAACATTCTGGGGGGCGTTGAGGGAGACCGAACACTGGAGGACGAGCTGTTTGAACGGTTCCCGATTTATATGAATTTACTGCACAACTGAAAGGATGAGCATGCATGGTTATCGTGGCTTTGGCGGACGGCTTTGAGACAATGGAAGCCCTTGTGCCCGTTGACGTGCTTCGCAGGGCCGGCGTTGAGGTGTCTCTCGCGGGCTGTGAGTCTTTAAGCGTCAGGTCGGCGCAGGGCGTCGAGGTAAAGGCGGACGGTCTGATCGGCGCTTTGTCGCCCGGCGAGGTGGAGATGCTCGTGCTGCCGGGCGGGCCGGGCGTTGAAGCGCTGTCAGGCTGCGACGCGCTGCAGGCGCTCATTCGCGCCTGCGCCGAACAGGGCAAGCTCATCGGCGCGATTTGCGCAGCGCCCGCGCTGCTGGCGAGGCTGGGACTGCTCAGCGGCCGCCGCGCCGTGTGTCACCCGAGCGTTCAGGACGAGCTCCTGCGCCATGGCGCGCGTTTGCAGACGGACGAGCGCGTGACCCACGACCGCAATCTGGTCACCGCCCATGCCGCCGGGAGCTCCATAGAATTTGGCCTGAAGCTTTTGGCGATGCTGCGCGGCTGGGACGCGAGTGAGTCGGTACGCCGCGCCATTTACTTTGACGAGAGCACCCGTGTGCTGACGTGACGGCCTGTTTGGCGCCCAAAAGGGGAAAGCGGGGCTTACTGCCCCGCTGTTGTGGTTCCATTAAGTACAGAAATCGGTGTTAGTCGTTGCAGCAGCAGCACAGCAAGATGATGATGATGATCACAAGCAGGATGGTGTCGCAATCTTCGAACAAGCCCTTAAAACACATGGAAGTCACCTCACATAGTATTTGACGGAAGGCGGTCGGCCTCTCACATCTGCTTCATCCTATGCGATTGCTTTTTAGTGTGTTACTCAATGGATAAGGAGTTTTTCAATGGCAGATCGTACGCCTCAGCGTCGGCCGCCCACAACTCAGCCTGTAAATCAGGATACGCGGCCGGCTGCAGGGAAGCAAACGGGACCGGTTCGGTTCCAGAAACGAAAACGGGCCAACACAGGATGTCTGTCTGGCGTTTTGTACGCGATTGTAGTGATCGGCGTGTCTTTTGCGCTGGCCGCATTTGGCTGGATATGCGCAAATGACCTTCTGGCGCTGATGAAAGACGAAGTCGTCACGGAGTTTATAGTTCCGGAGGATTATACCATTGGGGAGATTTCGGCCGGACTAAAGGAAAAAGGCATTATTCAGTATCCGTGGCTTTTTAACTTGTACTGCAGCTACTCCAAGGTGGAGGAAAAAAATAAAATCGTACCGGGGCGGTATGTCGTTGACTCCAACTGGGATTACCGCGCGCTTGTGACCAATATGGGACCGGGTTCGGAGCACCGCGTCGAAGTTCGCGTGACGCTGCGCGAGGGTCTGACGCAGGAACAGATTTTTCAGATTCTTGCCGACAACGAGGTGGCCACGGTTGAGGGACTCCGCGCCGCCGAAATAGCGACCCGCTACACGTTTTCATTTTTGGCCGATCTCCCGTATAAGCCGGGAAGGCTGGAGGGCTACCTCTATCCCGACACCTATGACTTCTACGTCGGGGAGGATCCCGACAAGGCCATCAAAAAGCTGTTGTCCAACTTTGACAGCAAGCTCACCGCCGAGTACCGGAATCGCGCCGAGGAGATGGAGTATTCGCTGCAAGAGATTTTGATCATCGCCTCGATGGTTGAAGCCGAGGCCACGGGCGAGGTTGAGGACCGCAAGAACGTCGCCTCGGTCATCTATAACCGCCTGGAGCGCTGGGACAGCAAGATTCTGCAGATCGACGCCACGATTCAGTACGTTCTGCCCAAGCGCGTGCCGCGTCTAGGCGCCGAAGAGCTGGCTCTGGACAGCCCGTACAACACCTATATGTATCCCGGGCTCCCTCCGGGGCCGATTTGCAACCCTTCGATTGACTCCATCCGGGCAGCGCTTTACCCGTACAAGACCGACTATTTCTATTACGCCATGACCAGTGACGGCAGTCACAAGTTTAGCAAGACGATTGCCGAGCACAATAAGGTCCTGGCGGATAACCCGGAGATATACGGGGACTGAGAGCGGTAGGCTCTCTGACTGTCAAAGAACCGAAGTGTTTTGACAAAGCGGGAACTGGTTCAAACCGCCGCGGCGTTTCACTGCGAACGGGAGAAGAGCTGCGTCTTCCCCCAGAAAAGGAGAAAAGTTCAATGCGTATGATGGGACTCAACGAAATCCGCGAGGCATATCTGAAGTTTTTTGAGGAAAAGGGTCACCTGCGCGCCGAGAGCGCGCCGCTTGTTCCGCAGAGCGACGCGTCGCTGCTGCTGATCAACTCGGGCATGGCGCCGCTGAAGCCCTATTTTTCGGGAGAGGTCACGCCGCCCGCCAAGCGCATGACCTCCTGCCAGAAGTGCATTCGAACGCCCGACATTGAAAACGTGGGCAAAACGTCGCGCCACGGGACTTTTTTTGAAATGCTGGGCAACTTCTCCTTCGGTGACTACTTCAAAAAAGAGGCCATTGCCTGGGCGTGGGAGTTCTGCACGCAGACGGTCGGCCTGCCGGTGGAGAGGCTCTACCCTTCGGTCTATCTGGAGGACGACGAGGCCTGGGACATCTGGACAAAGGACATTGGCGTCAGCGAGGACCATATGGTGCGCCTTGGGAAAAAAGACAACTTCTGGGAGATCGGTTCCGGCCCGTGCGGCCCTTGCTCCGAGATCTACTATGACCGCGGAGAGGCCAGCGGCTGCGGCGATCCGGGCTGCGCCCCGGGCTGCGACTGCGACCGCTATGTGGAGTTTTGGAATCTGGTGTTTACCCAGTTTAACAACGATGGATGTGGAAACTACACGCTTCTCGCGCAGAAGAACATCGACACGGGCATGGGACTCGAGCGCCTTGCCTGTATTTTGCAGGGCGTGGACAACCTGTTCGAGGTGGACACCATCAGGCGTGTGTTGCAGCGCGTGTGTGAGATTGCCGGCGTGACCTACAAGGCCAATGAGCGGCAGGACGTCTCGGTTCGCGTGATTACAGACCATATCCGGTCCACAACCATGCTCATCAGTGACGGCGTTCTTCCCTCCAATGAGGGCAGGGGGTATGTGCTGCGGCGGCTGTTGCGCCGCGCGGCGCGCCACGGGCGCCTCCTGGGCGTCAAGGAGCCGTTTTTGCACGATCTTTGCACCACGGTGGTTGAGGAGAGCGGTTCGGCTTACCCGGCGCTTATGGCCAAGAAGGACTTTATCTGTCGTGTGGTCAGGCTGGAAGAGGAGCGGTTCGGGCAGACCGTGGAGGCCGGCCTGCGCCTGTTTGGCGAGGCCATGGCAAAGACGATGAGCGTGTTCAGCGGGGAAACGGCGTTTAAGCTCTACGACACGTTCGGCTTCCCCATTGATCTCACACTGGAGCTGCTTGAGGAGCAGAACGTCGAACTCGACAGGGCCGAGTTTGACGCATTGATGCAGATGCAGCGCAGCCGTGCGCGCGAGGCGCGCGCCGCGCTGGGCGACTTCGGGTGGCAGAGCCTGAATCTGGCGCTCGACCGCGACCTTCAGACAACCTTTACGGGATATGAACAGATGAGTTCAACGGGAACGATCTGGGCTATCCACGACAACACGGCCAGCGTCAAACTCATTGAGGAAGGGCAAGAGGCCGTCCTGGTTCTGGACGCAACGCCATTTTACGCCGAAAGCGGCGGACAGGTCGCCGACACCGGCGTCATCTTCTCTGACACCGGCAGCTTTGCGGTCAAGGACGTGCAAAAATCCAAGGACGGCAAAATTCTGCACATCGGGTTTGTCGAGACCGGCGTGTTTGAGCAGGGAGATTCGGTGACTGCCCAGGTCGACGCCGAGCGCCGCCGGGCGATTATGCGCGCGCACAGCGCTGCCCATCTGCTGCAAAAGGCGCTGCGCGACACGCTGGGCGGTCACATCGAGCAGGCCGGCTCGCTCGTGGAGCCCGACCGCGTGCGCTTTGACTTCACGCATTTTTCAGCGCTTAGCTCCGAGGAACTGGAGACCGTTGGCCGTGAAGTCAATGACCACGTTTTAATGGGACTTCCCGTTCTGGTCAGGGAGATGCCGCTTGACAAGGCCAGAGAGGAAGGTGCCGTGGCGCTGTTTGGTGAGAAATACGGGAGCGTCGTCCGCACGGTGAAGATGGGCGACTACAGTTTTGAGCTTTGCGGCGGAACCCACCTGGACAACACGGCTAAGGTCGGGTCGTTTTGGCTGCTCGGTGAGTCGTCGGTGGCCGCGGGCGTGCGCAGAATAGAGGCGCGCGTGGGCAAGGCGGTTTTGGAGCATGCCCAATATCAGGCCAGAATGCTTCAGATGGCGGCTGTGGCGCTGAAGGCCACGCCGAACGATCTGGTGGAGCGCGCCGAGCGCGTCATTGATGAATTGCGCGGGATGCAGCGGACGATCAGCGGCTTTATGCAGCGCCAAAGCAATGAGATTGCAGAGCGTCTTTTGTTCTCCTCCAGGACGATTGAGGGCCTTAAAGTGGTGACGGCTGCCCGCGACGATCTGGAGCCCGAGCAAATGCGAACCATGGCGGTTGCCATGGCCGAGCGCGCGCCCGAACTGGTGGGCGTTGTGGCGACAACCCAAGGGGACAAGATCACCTTTCTGGCCGTGTGCGGCAAAGACGCAATCGCGCGCGGGATAAAGGCCGGGGAGCTCATTCGCGAGGTGACCAAAATCTGCGGCGGCAGCGGGGGCGGCAAGCCCGATTTGGCCATGGGTGGCGGCAAAGACGCCATGCTTGTGGACAACGCGCTGGCGACGGTGGACGATTTTATTCTGAGTCGCGTGAAGTAAGCCTATAGGAGGAGTATGGAATGAACTGCCTGTTTTGCTCGATCATCAATGCTGAGATCCCCTCGGACAAGCTTTATGAAGACGAGCAGTGTCTGGTGATTCGGGACATCGAGCCCAAAGCGCCCTTCCACGCGCTCTGCCTGCCCAAGCGGCATATTGACAGCGCCGCGCGACTGACGAGCGCCGATGAGGCGCTTGTAGGGCATATGTTTTCGGTGATCGCACGGCTGACCAACGAGTACCCGGAGGGTTTCCGCGTGGTGACCAACGCGGGGGCGCATGGGTGCCAAAGCGTGGGACACCTGCATTTTCATGTGCTGGCAGGCCGTCAATTGACGGCGCAAATGGGCTGAAATGGTTCGGCGCGCGGGTTTGATCGCTCTGGCCATCCTGCTGTACTGCGGATGGCGCTGGGGATACCGCGCGCTGTTTTTATCAGACGCGCTGAATTGCAGCGGGCAAACGGTCGAGGCCGAATTTTTGCTCGAAAGCGTTCCCCATAAAGCGTCCGGTGGGCTGGTCGCCAACGCCCGCTTTATGGATGTGAAGACGACGCTCTACTTTTCGTCGCAGCTTGAGCTGTCGCCTGGCGACACGGTCATGGGCCGGGCCCGCATCGTAGAGCGGCACAGCCAAAACAGTCACATCCAGGCGATCCTTTTGGGAGAAAGCTCGGTTGAGCGCGCGCAGCGCGTGCCGCTCCGGTACGCCCCCGCGATAGCGGCCGAGGCCATTGATCAGCAGATCGGCTCAATTTTGCCGGGGGAACAGGCCGCGCTGCTGCGCGGCATTTTATTGGGGAACCGTTCGGACTTTTCGGACAAGCTCAGCGCAGACCTGGCAGCGGTCGGCATGACGCACGTTGTGTGCGTGTCAGGGCTGCACGTCTCCATGCTGGTCGGGTTTGTCGTGCTGCTGGTGGGAAACCGGCGTTGGGCGGCGCCTGTCTGCTTCGTGCTGATTTGGCTCTTTGTCGCAGTCACGGGGTTTTCGCCTTCGGCTGTTCGCGCGGGCGTGATGATCACCATGAGTCTTGCCGCGCCGCTCATGGGACGGGAGTACAGCGGGGTCACCGCGCTGGTGGCGGCGCTGTTTGCCCTGCTTTTGCTTGATCCGTTTTCGATTGACCTTCCCTCCACGCAGCTTTCGTTTACAGCGACGCTGGGCATCATCCTCTTTTCCGGAAAGCTGCGCGCTGCGATTATGGCGCGAATGCCTCAGCGTGTGCCGGGCGCTGCTGCGCGGTTTATGGCGGCGGCGCTGGCGTCGTCCCTGTCGGCCATGGTTTTTGCCACGCCCTTTGCCGCCTTCTGGATGGGCAGGGTGGCGCTGCTCTCGCCGCTTTATAATCTGCTGTTGCTCTGGCTTGTCAACGTCATCTTTATCGCCGGCGCGCTCGCGGTGGCGGCCGCGTTTGTCTGGTGGCCGGCCGGGTACGCGCTGGCATGGCTTCCCCGGCTGAGTCTGAGCCTGTTCCGCGGCGCGATAGGCCTGTTTGCGCGCATACCCCATCAGTCTGTTTTCACGGCGCGGCCGCTGCTTGTGGCGTGGCTGGTGTTCGCCTACGCCATGCTGCTGCTTGCGCTTTGGCGCAAGAGGTGGCGGCTACCGCTGGCGCTTGTGGGCTGCATGCTGGTCCTGTCGCTGGCTCTGGATATTTGGTCGGCGCGCCAGTATTCCCTGGAGATCGCCATGCTGGACGTGGGGCAGGGGCAGTGCATCGTGCTCTCCTCACGCGGCCGCGCGGCGGTGATCGACTGCGGGGGAGACCGCGCCGGAAAGCTGGCCGCTAGGTATCTGGAGACGCGCGGGCTGTCGCGCGTGGACGCGCTCGTGCTGACGCAGTCCGGCGCACACCATACCGACGGAGCGGCGACTCTGGCGGAACTTGTGGATGTTCTGGAGGTTTACTCGGCGCAGAAACGCGCAGAGCGCACGCTCACACTCGGCGACGCGCAGCTGACGCTTTTGCCGGTGCTCTGGCCGGGCGGCGAGAGCGCGCAGGCGGTGCTGGTCACTGTGGGAGATTTTTCGCTTCTGGTCACCGGCGATATAAACGCGTCCGGGGAGCGCTGGCTGACCCGCTGGACGCAGCTTCCCCAGGGCGGCCTCCTTGTGGCGGGACAGCATGGGGACGCGGACGCGACGACACAAGAGCTTCTCCGGGCCGCCCGACCGGGCGCGGTGCTTGTCTCCTCGGATAAGGCCGGGCCGGAGGACGAATTGCTGGAGAGGCTTGACGGGCTGGACTGCGAAGTCTACTGTACTTATGAATCAGGGGATATCCTGGTGCGTGTGCCATGAGGGGAGGGAGCGCATGAACGTCACGGTTGACGGGCTGAAACAGCAACTGGCCGACGGGCAGGTCGGCAGACTCTATGTGTTTTTCGGGGAAGAGGCTTTTTTGCGCGAGCACTATCTGCGTGAGCTCGCGGGCAAGCTCGTCCCTGAGGGCCTCGCATGCTTTAACGATGAGCGTCTGGACGGCGCGGGACTGAGCTTTGTGACGCTGCGCGACGCTGTGTGGGGCGTCCCTCTGATGTGCGACAAAAAGCTGGTTGTCGTTACCGACTTTGACCTCTTCAAGGCGGACGCTGAAACGAAGAAAAACCTCGAGGCCTTTTTGGCGGAGCTTCCTGAGAGCTGCTGCCTCGTGTTTTACTATGATGTGCTGGTGTACAAGCCGGATGGCCGCGCAAAACTTGCCGATACGCTCAAAAAACATGCGCAAGTGGTGGATTTTGCCGTTCAGGAGGAGGCGCAACTTGTGCGCTGGATCGGCCGGCATTTCAAGGCGCAAGGCAAGCGCATCGAGCCCTCCGATGCCTCGTATCTGCTGTTTCGCTGTGGAAACCTCATGCACACAGTTAAGCGGGAAGTGGATAAGCTTTCGGCTTATGTGTCCGGGGAGCGGGTGACGCGGGCCGACATCGACAGGGTCACGGTGGCGGCGCTGGACGCTCAGGTGTTTGACCTGACAGGCGCCATCGCCGACAATAAGCCGCGCAAAGCCCTGGACATCCTGGCCGAGCTTACGCAGATGCGCGAGGAACCCGTGATGATTCTCGGCGCCATTGGGCGGCAGCTGCGCGCGCTTTACGCTGCGCGCCTGATTGCCGATAAGGGCTTGGGCGTACAGCCGCTCATGGAGGTCATGGGGTACCGCAGCGCTTACCCGGCCAGGCTTACGCTGACGGCCGCGCGCAAACGGTCCATAGAGTGGTGCAGGAACGCGCTCCTGCTGTGCGAGGAGGCCGACAGGTCGCTGAAAACGTCCGGCAGGGACAAGGAGCGCGCATTGGAGCTTTTGCTGGTGAGACTGCTGTGAGGGTCAAAGAAGTGATCATCGTGGAGGGCAAATATGATAAAGCGGCGCTGCTCCGGGTTGTGGACGCCACGGTGCTGGAGACGGGCGGCTTTGGGGTTTTTAACGATCCGGCGCTGCGTGGGCTTTTTCGCAAGCTGGCCGGGGAGCGCGGGGTGATCGTGCTGACCGACAGCGACGGCGCAGGTTTTGTCATTCGCAATCACCTGAAAGGCATTCTGCCGCTGGACAAAACAAAGCACGCCTATATTCCCGACAACTTTGGCAAGGAGCGGCGCAAGAGAACAGCGGGCAAGGAGGGGAAGATTGGTGTGGAGGGGATGCCTGCCGAGGTCCTGCTCGAAGCGCTCAGGCGCGCGGGCGCGACACTGGAGGATCAAGCGCGCGCGTCGGCGTCCAAGGCCGATTTTTACGCCTGGGGCCTGTCGGGGAGACAGGACAGCGCCCTGCGCCGCGACGCGCTGAAGAAATCGCTTGGGCTGCCCGCCCGTCTGTCGGCCAACGCGCTGTTTGGCGTGCTGGGCGCGCTTTATTCGGCGGACGAAATCCGGGAGATGGTAGTGGCCCTGTAGGCCGCGCCGGCGCCTTACCAAAAAAACTTGACATTTATTATAATTATGATAAACTTATAATCAAAATAAAGGAGGTTGATTTTTTTGAAAAGATTTGTCTGTTCTATTTGCGGCTATGTCCATTATGGAGAAGAGGCTCCCGAATTTTGCCCACAGTGCAAAGCGCCGCGCGCCAAATTTGCGCTTGCCGAGGAAACCGGCATGAGTTGGGCCGATGAACATAAAATTGGCGTTGCCAAGGATCTGGACGCCGAAGTGGTGGAGGGGCTGCGCGCCAACTTCACGGGCGAGTGCATCGAAGTGGGCATGTACTTGGCCATGAGCCGTCAGGCCGACCGGGAGGGCTATCCCGAGATTGCCGAAGCGTATAAGCGCATCGCCTTTGAGGAGGCCGATCATGCCGCGCGCTTTGCCGAGTTGCTGGGTGAAGTTGTGTTTGCCGACACCAAGAAGAATCTCACACTGCGCGTTGAGGCAGAGCATGGCGCCTGCGCGGGAAAAAAAGCCATTGCCACCCGCGCCAAGGAGCTCGGCTATGACGCTGTTCACGATACCGTCCATGAGATGTGCAAGGACGAGGCGCGCCACGGCGCGGCGTTTAACGGCCTGCTTAAGCGCTACTTTTAGCGTTTACAGACAAAGCTTTGGTTTGTCTGTAAATGGAAGATTGGATCGCGTCTTTGCAAAGACGCGCAGGAGATTAGCACAAACCGCTGAGGCGGTTTGCAGAGGAATACTTTCCCGGAATGAATCCGCGAAAGTATTGTATGTACTGCTTTGCGCTAAACCATGTCGAGCCTGACGGCGCAGCCGGCAGGTCCTTGCCTCACCAAAAGCCGGTAAAGACATAAACACACGGCGTTCCCGGATTCACTCCGGGAACGCCGTTCTTTGCGCGTCCCTCGTTTTCAGACGAGCCGGAGGCTTGTCTGAAAACGCTAAAGTTTATAGGTTTTCTCCTGCCGCGTGACCTCAAAGTTCTCAAACCAGCCGGAATGGCGCTTTAAGGAAAAATAGCCGAGAATAACGACGATCAGCGCGCCCATCATGTCGACGATCAGGTCTTTCATGGTGTCGGAAAGTGCCGCCCTTCCCAGCAGAGGCGTCCCGTCCTGCAGGGCGAACTTTTGCATGTTCAGGTTGAGCAGGCCGTCAAAGGAAAACTCATAGATCTCCCAAAGCGCGCCCAGCGTCATGGCAAAGCAAAAGGCAAAAACCGAGAGAAACATCGGGCTTAAGTGAACCGTCACGCGTTCGTTTTCATTGAGAAGGTGAACGACCGAAAAACCCAAGGCCCCCAGAATGCCGCCACTCAGGGTGTGCAGAATGGTGTCCCACTGCGGAATGAGGTAGTAAAAGCTCTGGACCTCGCCCAAATAGATCGCGCAGTAAAGAAAGATGATGAACAGCACGTACATCGGGCTGGGAATGTCGAGCCTGAAGCGTTTTTCCAGCAGGGAGGGCAAAAACATGACGATAATCCCCAGGACGCACTGGATCAGCATGAGCACATAGTCGCTCTTTACCTTTTCGTAGACCTCGTCGGCCACGCTTTCGGCAAAGATGACATGGACGGCCGAATAAACGGCGGAAATGACAAGCGTGCCAAACACAAATACCGTCATGATTCTGACCAGGTTGGGTTTGCGCCATTTTATCCGCCGCTTCATGATGTCCTCCTCCAGGGGAATCGCCAATAAATGGGTCTACTTCGCCAAAATCTTTTTTAAACGCGCAAAACGCGGGAGCCCCTGCTCCTTGGGCTGCTCAGTCTCGCCCTGGACCAGTGGAAGCGCGTAATCGATAAAGCCGCGTTCCATGCCGTTTCCGGCGGAGTTGATCCACTCGCGCGGCACTTTCTTCTCGGTGTTGGCCACGATGTCAAGCGGCAAAAGCTTTGTTCTGCACTGGTAGGCGCCTGAGCTCATGTCACGCTCAAACCCGACCATTTTGTCCGTTACGCCTGCCACGGCGCTGTCCACAGCGGCTTTGCCGGCAGCGTAGCTCTCGTCAATGTCGGTTTGCGACGCGCAGTGAGAGGCGCAGCGCTGCAGCAGCGAGAGTTCGATGCCGCGCACCTTCGCGCCGGTTTTGCTTTTGGCTGCCTCGGCCAAAAAGGCGGCAAGCCCGCCCAGCTGCGTGTGGCCGAAGCTGTCCTTGGAGGCGGTGGTCGAAGCGCCGTATTCGCTGATGAACTTTCCGTCCTTGTCGTGAATGCCCTCGCTGACCACGGCGATGACCTTGTTGTTCTTGCGGAAGAGCGCGTCGACGTCATTGAGGAAGGTGTCCAGGTCAAAGTCCACTTCAGGCAGATAGACGAGGTCAGCGCCGCAGCCGCCGATATCGGCAAGTGCGGCGGCGCCCGCCAGCCATCCGGCGTGGCGGCCCATCACTTCAATGACCGTGATCATGCCGATGTCGTAAACGCGCGCGTCATGGTACACTTCCATGATCGACGTGGCGATATATTTTGCAGCCGAACCAAAGCCGGGGCAGTGGTCGGTGCCGTAAAGGTCGTTGTCAATGGTCTTGGGGATTCCCATTACGCGGCACTCATAGCCGTTTTGCAGCATAAACTTGCTGATTTTGTTGCAGGTATCCATGCTGTCGTTGCCGCCATTATAGAAGAAGTAGCGGATGTCATACTTGCGGAAGATCTCCAAAATACGCTTATAGTCCGTGTCGTCCACGTCGGGAGACTTCATCTTATAGCGGCAGGAGCCCAGCGCCGACGAGGGGGTAAATTTCAGGAGATCAAGCTCGGCGGGGTCCTCTTCGTCCATGCAGTACAGCACATCGTCGAGAATACCGCGGATGCCGTTGGCAGCGCCATAGACTTTCGTGATCGAGGGATTTGCCAGCGCAGCTTGAATCGCGCCGAGTGCCGAGGCGTTGATGACCGCGGTAGGGCCGCCGGATTGTCCGATAATGCACGCGCCTTTTAGTTCGCTCATGTCTTTCCTCCACATAGTTTTCATTGTAGATTCCATTTGATCGCAAATAGTGTATCAGGTGCGGAACATAAATGCAACAACAAATGTGCCGCCGCGCCTTGGCGAGACTCTCAGAAACAGGAATACAGAACATACGTTTTTTGTTGAATTTTTGGCGCTATTTTGTCAAATAACGTACGGTTGTACGATAATTTATTCTGAATATATCTTGATAGGGTCTTGCAATTCTCATTTCAGTCGGGTATACTTAAACACAGATGTGGGGAATTGTGGGGCGTAGTGGTTTAATAATCCCCAATGACGGGCAAAATGGTGGTGAGGGCAATGACAGGCGAGTATTCACACTCGGTAGACAACAAGGGGCGCTTGTTCGTGCCTTCACGTTTGCGCGAGGAGCTGGGCGAGGCGTTTATGGTCTGCAAGGGGCTGGGCGGCTGCCTGTTTGTATATTCCCGCGAGGACTGGGAAAAATTTGAAGAGCGCATCAACGCGCTCCCCATATCCCAAACCATTGAAATTCAGCGCACCATTTTTCCCACCGCCTACAAATGCTCGGTGGACGCGCAGGGCAGGATTCTGCTGACCCAGAAGCTGCGCGCGTTTGCTCAGATTGAAAAGAACGCCACCATCATCGGGCTCGGAAACCATGCCGAGATCTGGAGCACTGAGAAGTGGGAAGCACAGGCCAGCGCGCTGGACGAGCAGACGCTTTCCAACGCGATGGACAAGTTGGGTTTTTAGGATGGAGTATCTGCACGAACCCGTAATGCTCAGGGAGTGCCTGGAAGCGCTGCACATCCGGCGGGACGGCATTTATGTCGACGGTACGGCCGGCCTTGGCGGGCACTCGGAGGCCATTGCCAAGGCGCTTGACGGCGGGCGGCTCATCTCGCTTGACCGGGATGAAGAGGCGCTTGCCAGCTGCCGGAAAAGGCTGGCAAAACTCCCGGTCACACTCGTACAAAGCGACTTCAGGGAGCTGGAACAGGTGCTTGACCGGCTCCACATTTCCAAAGTTGACGGCGTGCTGCTCGACCTCGGCGTGTCCTCGCTGCAACTGGACAAGCCGGAGCGCGGATTTTCTTACCGCAACGATGCGCCGCTTGACATGCGCATGGACCGGCAAAACGCGCTCAGCGCCGATGAGGTCGTGAACACCTGGACTGTGGAGGAACTCACGCGCATCCTATTCGACTTTGGGGAAGAGCGCTATGCCAGACGCGTGGCGCAGGCCATCGTCCGCGCCAGGCCGGTTGCCACGACAACTGCGCTTGCCGATATTGTCGCGGCGGCGATGCCGGCGGCCTCCCGCAGGGAACAACAGCACCCCGCGCGACGAACGTTTCAGGCGGTTCGCATGGCCGTCAATGACGAGCTCTCCGCCCTCAAGCAGGGTTTGAGAGCTGCCATACAGAGGCTCGATCACAACGGGGCCATCGCGGTGCTGACGTTTCACTCGCTTGAGGATCGCGAAGTAAAAACAGTGTTTCATCAGTTGGCGCGCGGCTGTGTATGCCCGCCCGATTTTCCGGTGTGCGTGTGCGGACAAACGCCGCAGCTGGTTGGGCTAAAGAGTTTGACGGCGGGAAAAGAAGAGCTTAAGAGGAACCCCCGGGCGTCCAGCGCGCGTCTGCGCTCTGCCCTTAAACAGTGAGGAAGTGACGATATGCAAAATTCAGCTGCGCTGAAGCAGGCGCCCTCGGTGGCGCACGACCTGGCCAGATATGATCGCCGTTCGCGCGTGAAGGAAGTTGTTCGCGCGACGCAGGCGCCTCAAAAAGCTGCGGTGAAGGCCGCGCCAAAATCGCGTATGCGCGTGTCCCCCGTGGCGGTCGCGCTGTTTTTGGCGGCCATGCTGCTGCTGTTTTTGATTGTATACAGCTATATGCAGATCTCGGTCTTCAATGTGGAGGCCTCGGCGCTTCAAGCAGAGCTTAAGGTGCTGGACAATGAGGAAAAGGAGCTTCAAAAGAAGCTTGACAGCCACATAGATTTTGCGACGATCGAGGCGCAGGCTGTGCAGGAGCTTGGGTTGGTCAAGCTCGACTCGTCGCAGATCATCGGCATTGACCTGTCCGGGGAGGACCACGGCGAAGTGCTTGGGGAAGAGACGCTGTGGGACAGTGTCCGGGGCTTTTTTGCCTCGGCGGCGGCTTCTGTGCGCTCTATCGTGGATTGACGCTGTACTATTTGACGCACAGGACAATATATATTACTATGGACTGGAGCGTGGGAGGAGCGGATGAGGGTCCGCTCCGCCTTTCCATGGGAGGAGCGATATAGCGATGGGGGAGTCCCAGAAGGCGAGTAAGACGATTTTGGCGCGCACAGTGATTTTGATGATCCTGTTTGGGGTTGTGGCGTTTATTCCGCTCGGCCTGAAGCTGTACAGCATACAAATTGAGCGGCATGACGAGCTGGAGGAAAAAGCAGTGCGCCAGCAGACGCGGTCGTCGGTCATCACACCCAACAGAGGGACGATCTATGACCGCAATCTCAATGTTCTGGCAGCCAGCGCAAGCGCTGAGGTTATTTTTTTGGACCCGAACAACATCAAAACCGAGGAAAAGGCCAAGCTGATCGCGCAGGGTCTGTCCAGCATTCTGGGCATTGACTACGACAAGCTGCTCACCCAGACGGGCAAGAAAAACCGCTATGAAATTGTGATGCGCAAGGTGGAGAAGGACAAAGCCGACGAGGTGCGCGAGTTTATCCTTGAAAACAGTCTTTACAACATGGTCGGCATTGACCCGGACTCCAAGCGGTATTATCCGAACGCCTCGCTGGCCTCGACGCTGATCGGCTTTGTCGGCATTGACAACAACGGGCTGGAAGGCCTTGAGGCGATGTACGAAAAGGATCTCACGGGCATTCCCGGGCAGACCATTGTTGCCAAGGACAGGGCAGGGTCTGTGATGCCCAACGAGTTTGAAATGTATTATGACGCCACCGACGGGCAGAGCCTTGTGCTGACGATTGACGAAAGCATTCAGCACTTTTTGGAAAAGCACCTGGAGACCGCCGTGGTGGAAAACGAAGTGGCCAACAAGGCCTGCGGAATTGTCATGGACGTCAAGACAGGCGGAATCCTCGCGATGACCACCAAAACGGACTATGACCTGAACAATCCGCGCGAGCTCAAAGACGCCTCGATTGCCCAGCAGCTCTCCGCGCTGGAGGGCACGGAAGGGTACAATGACGCATGGCTTGAGGCCCTGCAGCAGCAGTGGCGCAACAAGGCGGTCAGCGATACATACGAGCCGGGCTCTACGTTTAAAATTTTCACAGCTGCAATGGCCATTGAGGAAAACGTGATCAGCGAAAGCGACCGTTTTTCCTGCGCGGGCTCTGTGAAAGTGGGCAAATGGACGATCGGCTGCCACAACCGAAACGGGCACGGGTCGCAGACGTTCCTGGAGTCGCTTTTGCACTCATGCAACCCCGCGTTCATCGCCATTGCAAACCGTGTGGGCGACGAAAAGTTTTATCAGTATATGAACGCGTTCGGCTTTATGGAAAAAACCGATGTCGATATGCCGGGCGAGGTGACAAGCTACTCCGCGCTGCACGCGAGCTGGGAGGCGTTTCACAGGGACGCCGCCGCGCAGGCCGTGTACGCGTTTGGTCAGACGTTTAAAATTACGCCGCTGCAGCTGATTACGGCGGTCTCGGCCGTGGCCAACGGCGGATATCTCATGAAGCCCTTTGTGGTTCAAAGCAGCATTGGTTCCGACGGCGCGGTGATTGAGACGACGTCGCCCACCGTGGTGCGCCAGGTTGTTTCGCGTGAGACCTCCCAAAAGATGTGTGAGATGCTTGAGGAGTGCGTCATCCGCGGAACCGGCACAAACGCGTATGTAAAGGGCTACCGCGTGGCAGGCAAAACGGGAACCTCGCAGAAAAGAGACATTGTGGGCGCGCAGGAAAAGGGCCTGTACGTCACGTCGTTTGTCGGGTTTGCCCCGGCCGACGATCCGCAGATAGCCGTTTTGATCATGCTCGATGAGCCGGGCGGACCGCGCAACTTACGCACAGGCGGCTACATGGCAGCTCCCGTGGCGCGGCGCGTTCTGGCCGATGCGCTTCCCTATCTCGGAGTTACGCCGCAATACACAGCAGAAGAGGTTGTGGGTGACGTTGAGACGCCGAGCGTGAAAGAAATGACGGTTGACCAGGCCAAGCAGGCTGTCAAGGATGTTGACCTGGGCTATACCGTAGTGGGCGAGGGCGAGACGGTGGTGGATCAGATCCCGGCAGCCGGGGTGAAGATTCCGATGTCTGCCAAGGTGATTTTGTACACAGAGGGAGAACGGCCGCAAGAAAAAGTGACGGTGCCCGATGTGACAGGCAAGACACCCGAACAGGCGAACACGCTGCTGGCCAGCGCGGGGCTTTACATGAAAGCCGTCGGCGCCGTCAGTGTGACGAAGTCCTCGGTGACAGCCGCCTGGCAGGAGATTGTTGCCGGAACCGAAGTTGCGGTCGGGACGGTTGTGCAGGTGGAGTTCCGCGACGGAAGCATTCGGGACGATTTGGGCTAATACGAACACGCTCTGGTGGGCGCTATAGAAAAAGGTGGGGAGTGGTCATGGCATGACGCTGTTTGATCTGATTATGGAGCTCGAGACCATGGAGACAAACGCCGACCTTCAAACGCAGATTCTGGGCGTGAAAAATGACTCCAGAGCGATTCGCCCGGGGGATCTGTTTGTCGCGATATCAGGTGCGCAGCAGGATGGCCATCTGTACATTCCCGCGGCGCTTGAGCGCGGCGCGTCGGCCGTGGTCAGCGAGCGTCCGCTGGGCCAGAGCGTGCCCCATGTTGTCGTTCCGGACAGCAAGGTTGCGCTGTCCAAGCTGGCTTCGGCGTTCTTCGGCCACCCCAGCCGAAAAATGCGCATGATCGGCGTCACAGGAACCAACGGCAAGACCACGACGACGCATATCATTCGCAGCTTGCTCTCTCCGGACGGACCGGTCGGCTTGATCGGCACGAACCATGTGCTGATCGGCGAGGAGGAGCTGCCCGCCATTCGCACGACGCCCGACGCCGTCGAGCTGCACGGGCTGTTCGCAAAGATGGTGGAGCGCGGCTGCAGGTTCTGCGTGATGGAGGTCTCTTCCCATGCGCTTGACCAGTGCCGCGTGGCCGGTATAGAGTACGATATTGCGGTGTTTACCAATCTCACGCGCGACCATCTGGACTACCACTATAACCTTGAGTCGTATTTCCAGGCCAAGCGGACGCTGTTTTCGCAGTGTGCGCGCGCGGTGATCAACTATGACGACGCGTTTGGCCTGAGGCTGATAGAGGGCGCAACCTGTCCCGTGACGACATACTCTGTGACCCATGACGCCGGAGACGTCGTGGCCAAAAATGTTGACCTCACGCCGAGCGGCGTGGAGTTTGTCGCCGTGCGCGGGCTGGAGCTCAGCCGCATGCACTGGGGGACGCCAGGGCTGTTCTCGGTATACAACGCGCTGGCCGCGACCGCAACGGCGCTGGAACTCGGCCTTTCGCTGCCCGTGATCTCGGGCCGTCTGAAGACGGCGCCGCCCGTGATGGGACGCATGGAGGTGGTGAAGGTGCCGGCAGACTTTACGGTGCTGATTGATTACGCCCACTCGCCGGACTCGCTGGAAAACGCGCTCAGCGCCGTTCGCAAGAGCACACCGGGCCGGGTTATCGCCGTCTTTGGCTGCGGCGGGGACCGGGACGTCGGCAAGCGGCCGGAGATGGGCAGAGTGGCAGCGCAACTGGCAGACGTGGTGGTGGTGACCAGCGACAATCCGCGCAGTGAGCCGCCCTCAAGAATTATTGAAGATATTGTAGCCGGCATGCAGAACAGACGCCATGTGCACGTGTTGGAAAACCGCGTGGAGGCCATTCACGAGGCGCTGGGCCTGGCTGGCCCCGGAGACGTTGTGATTTTGTGCGGTAAGGGCCATGAGACGTATCAGGAAGTGCTGGGCGAGCATTATCCCATGGATGAACGGGAAATCGTTGCGGCTTTCTGGAGGAGTGAAGAGGACGAATGATCTACTGGGCCTTTGGCGTCGCGCTGGCCGTGACCGTGGCAGCCGCTTTTTTGCTCATCCCTGTGCTGCGGCGGCTTAAGTTTGGCCAAAGCATTTACGAGGACGGGCCGAAATGGCATATGTCCAAACAGGGTACGCCGACCATGGGCGGCCTGCTGTTTATGCTGGGTATTGTCGCAGCGGTTGTCTTCGTGGGCTGGAAGGACATGGCCAGAGGCATGTACGGCCATTTGTTCATTTTGGTGTTTGCGCTTCTTTTCGGCGCCATCGGATTTATCGACGACTATGTGAAGATCCGGCGCAAAAAAAACCTTGGGCTGACGGCGCTGCAGAAGCTCATGCTGCAACTGGCCGCGGCGGCGGCGTTTATCGCGCTGCTGCGCTACTTTGGCTATCTCGCGCCCAATCTGTACATTCCGTTTGTTCAGGTCACGGTGGCCCTGCCCTGGCCGCTTTTCGCGGCCATCGCGCTGTTTGTGGTGGCGGGCATGGTCAACGCGGTCAACCTGACCGACGGCGTTGACGGGCTGTGCGGGGGCGTGACGCTGCCGGTTGCCGTGTTTTTCACCGTACTTGGCCTTGCCTGGGGCAAAACTGAACTCTCCATTTTTGCGGCCGCGCTGGCCGGCGGTTTGACGGGCTTTCTCTTGTTTAACGTTCATCCGGCGCGCGTGTTTATGGGGGACACCGGCTCACTTTTTTTGGGCGGCGCCGTGTGCGGACTTGGCTTTGTGTTTGACGCGCCGCTGCTGATTTTGATCGTTGGCGCCGTTTATATCGTGGAAATGTTCTCGGTGATGCTGCAGGTACTGTATTTCAAGCTCACGGGGGGGAAACGGCTGTTTCGCATGTCTCCGATCCATCACCACTATGAGATGAAGGGCTGGTCGGAGATAAAAATCATGCTGGTGTTTGCCGGCGTCACCATCGTCCTGTGCCTTTTAGCTTACTATGGGGTCATGGAGCGGTATCCGCATTAGCGCAGGAGGGGGAACTGTATGGAAAATGTTGACATGAGGCAGATGAAGCGGGAAATGACGCGTGAAAAGCGCGGGCAGATGGATTTGCCGTTTGCCATGCTGGTCGTGCTCATCTCCACGATCGGGCTGATTATGATGTTCTCGGCCAGTTACGCGTCTGCAAACCAGAAGCTCGGCATTCCGACCTACTACTTTTTGCGGCAGGGCGGGTTCATGCTCGCGGGGTTTGTTGTCATGTACATTATTTCCCGGCTTAACTATCAGACATTTCGCGTGCTGTCCGTTCCGCTCATGGCCGTCGCGCTCGCGCTGATGGCGCTTGTGCCGTTTATCGGCAAGGAGGAGGGCGGGGCCACGCGGTGGATCTTTATCGGCGGGGTCAGCGTCCAGCCGTCTGAAATTGCTAAAATCGCGATCATTGTAATGTTTTCGACGATGATCACGGCAAATCAAGACAGAATGAAGACGTTTCGGCACGGCGTTCTGCCCTATGGCGTAATTTTGGCGGTGTTCGCGGCAATGCTCGTGATGCAGCCGCATCTGTCGGGAACCATCCTGATTTTGGGCGTTGGGGCGGCCATGCTGTTTATCGGCGGCGTGCACCTGGGCTGGTTTGCCGCCGGCGGCGCGCTGGTCGGCGTCGGCGCGTGGTTTGCGTTTACGTTTATGGAACACGCCAAAACGCGCATCGCGCTGTGGCAGGATCCGTGGATTGACCCGCAGGGCGCGGGCTATCAGGCGATCCAGTCGCTGCTTGCCATCGGCTCGGGCGGCCTGTTCGGAAAAGGGCTGGGGAAGAGCGTTCAAAAATATCTCTATCTTCCCGAGCAGCACAACGACTTTGTGTTTGCCATCGTGTGCGAGGAACTGGGACTCATCGGCGCGGCGGTCGTTCTGCTTTTGTTCGCGATGCTGATCCTGCGGGGCTACTGGATTGCGCTGCACGCGCGCGACCGCTTCGGCACGCTTTTGGTCACGGGCATCACCACGCTGCTGGCGCTGCAGACCTTTCTGAACGTGGCGGTGGTGACCAGCCTGATTCCGGTGACCGGCATCTCCATGCCCTTTTTCAGTTATGGCGGGTCGTCGCTGCTGGTTATGCTCGGTGAGATGGGAATTGTGCTCGCGGTGTCGCGGCAGATTCCTGCGCCAAAGACGGAGTGATGAAATGAGAATTGTGTTTTCTTGCGGAGGAACCGGCGGTCACATCAATCCCGCCCTGGCGGTGGCGGACGCCGTTCGCAGGCGCGAGCCAAACACCGCCATTTTGTTTATCGGCGCAGAAAACGGCATGGAGACCAAACTTGTCCCGCGCGAGGGCTTTGAGCTGCGCGTCATCAAGGCGCAAAACCTGCGCCACAGCCTGAGCCCTTCGGCGTTTGTGTGGAACGCGCGCACCATGGCCTTGATGCGCACCTCACTGCGCGAGACAAGGCGCATATTGCGCGAGTTCGTGCCCGACATCGTCGTGGGGACGGGGGGCTTTGCCTGCTTTCCGGCGGTGTATGAGGCGACAAAGCTGGGGATCCCCTCGCTGCTGCATGAGAGCAACGCCATTCCGGGCGTCACGACCAAACTGCTGGCCAAGCGCGTAGAGCGCGTCATGGTGGGCTTTGAGGGCGTGGAGAACGCCTATCCCAGGCCGGACCGCGTCATCGTCACGGGAACGCCCGTGCGTGAGGCCTTTATTTACATGGACAAGGAGAAAGCGCGCGCGTCGCTTGAGCTGGACAGCCGGCCAGTGGTCGCGAGCTTTTTCGGCTCTGTGGGCGCGCGGGACATCAACCATCTGTTTGTGGACTTTATCCGCAACATGGGTGAGGACTTTCAGCTCGTGCATGTGACGGGCAGACTCGGCTATACCTGGATGACGCAGGAGCTTTCGCGGCTGAGCATTCCCTTTGGAGCCGGCAAGCCGGCAAAGCTCCTGGAGTACGCGTACGATATGCCCTCGCTGATGGCCGCAGCCGACCTTGTGATCTGCCGTTCAGGCGCATCCACGCTTAGTGAGCTGACGGTTTCTGGAAAACCGGCCATTTTGATTCCTTCACCAAATGTTGTGGCCGACCATCAGGAAAAAAACGCGCGAAAACTCGCCGAGACCGGCGGGGTGGAGGTGCTGCCCGAAGGCGGGCTCAATTCTTCAAGGCTGCTGAAACAGACGAAAACCCTGTTGCATAACACGGAAAAACTTGATAAGATGGCAGAAGCCCTTCATCGGGCCGCCATTTTTGATTCAACCGAACGCATTCTTGAACTCATCAAAAGGTTCAGAAAAGGGTCCCTGGCGCGCTGAGTTTGTTCACACCCTCCTGCCAAAACGCATAAGATAGGCTGTAAATGGTTTATTCTATCTTTGTTTTGGCGGAGGAAGGAACAATGAGTGCTTTTGTCATCCGTGGAGAACGTCCCTTGTCGGGCACCGTGCCGGTGCACGGGGCAAAAAACAGTGTCCTGCCTATTTTGGCGGCCACCATTTTATGTGGGGGCCAAAGTGTGATTCGTAACTGTCCGGAGCTCAAGGACGTGGAATCCTCCATGCGCATTCTGCGCCACCTGGGCTGCTCGGCTTACCGGGACGGCGACGCGGTGGTTGTGGATACTGCGCAGATGAACAGGGTTGACATCCCCGACTGTCTGATGCGTGAGATGCGCTCATCTGTTGTCTTTTTAGGCGCGATTCTGGCGCGGTCGGGTCAGGCGATCATGAGCTTTCCCGGCGGGTGCGAATTAGGGCCAAGGCCCATCGATCTGCATCTGTCCTCGCTGCGCGAGCTCGGCACCGGAATTACCGAGGAGGGCGGAAACATCATCTGCCAGGCGCAAAAGCTCGTTGGCTGCGAGGTGAACCTGACGTTTCCGAGTGTTGGCGCCACCGAGAACATCATGCTGGCCGCCAGCACCGCCCAGGGTGTCACACGCATCACCAACGCAGCACGCGAGCCGGAGATTGAGGATCTGCAGAGCTTTCTGTGCGCCTGCGGCGCGAAAGTAAGCGGTGCGGGCACCTCGACGGTGGTGATCGAGGGGACAAAGAACTTTCATCCCACCGAGCACGACATTATCGCCGACAGAATTGTCACAGCCACTCTGCTGTCCGCCGCCGCCATCACAGGCGGGGACATCACGGTGACCAACGTGATTCCCGGCCATTTGGCCAGCGTGACCTCGATTTTGTCCGAGGCGGGCTGCGCCATTGAGGTTGGCAGGGACATGATAAGACTTCGCCGCTACGCGCCGCTGCGCGCGATGCGCCCCATCCGCACGCTGCCTTACCCTGGGTTTCCGACGGACGCCCAGGCGCCGATTATGGCGGTGGCGACGCGCGCCGAGGGGACGACGGTGTTTGTTGAGAATATTTTTGAGAGCCGTTTCCGCCACGTCGGTGAGCTGGCGCGTATGGGTGCAGACATCAAAGTGGAGGGGCGCGTTGCCGTGGTGTGCGGGGTTCCGCGCATGTACGGCGCCCGCGTGACCAGTACGGATCTGCGCGGAGGCGCGGCGCTGGTTTTGGCGGCGCTCGGTGCGGAAGGGGAGTCTGTCGTCTCCGATCTGTACCACGTAGACAGAGGATATGAACGCCTGGAGGACATTCTGTGCAAACTGGGCGCTGATGTAAAGCGGGTTATGGTGTAAAGCGGTGCGCGCTGCCTCCCTGGAAAGGAAGCATATATGAGAAGCCGACAAAAGAAGCGGCGACATGAACGGGGCCGTTTTGGGTTTGTGTATACATTGCTCGTCGTCATGGCGCTTTTATTTGTCATATCGGTTTCCGCGGGGTTGTTTTTCAAAATTTCAACCATTGAAGTCGTCGGTACGGTTCAGGTCAAGTCCGAGGACGTTCGGGCTGCCTCGGGCCTCAGTCTGGGAGAAAACCTGTTGTTTGTCAACAAGTTTTCGGCCGGGCGAAAAATCCTTGACGCGCTGCCGTACATTGCCGAGGTCCGCATTAAGCGGAATTTGCCGGGAACGCTTGTCATCGAGGTCGATGAGACCTTCCCGGCCGCGCAGATAGAGCGCGGCGGGCTGTTTTGGCTGATGGACAACTCAGGCAAGCTGCTGGGTTCGGAGACCCTCCCGAACAGCAGCCTGCCCCTTGTGACCGGGGTGGAGCTTTTGGCTCCCGAAGGCGGCGGCCTGATTGCCTTTCCCGAATCGGACAGGGACAAACAGGAGCTGCTGCTCGTTTTTTTGGAGGAACTTTCCCGTGCCGGGCTGCTGGAGGACGTGTCTGAGATTGACCTGTCCAAAAGCTACGACGTTGAGTTTTCCTATTTGGGAAGGCTCAGCGTTTCGCTGGGGATGCCGACCGATATTGCTTACAAACTCTCATTTTTGAGAGTCACCGGCGATAAACTCGACCCCGATGCCCGCGGAAAAATAGATCTATCGTCGGCGCAGGACAAAATAGTGCGCTTTATGCCTGAAACGTAAAAAACACTTGACCGAATTGAAAAAAAAAGGTAAACTATATGAAGTCTTTCAGTCCGCTGAGCGTCGTACACGTTTGAAAAAATGCGGATCTTCTCCCCTTTTCCGTGCTGCCGGGACGGACGTTTCATACAAGACCGGCTGACAGATTCTAACCTAAGATGTACTGATGATTTGGAGGGTTCCGCGTGGGCTTTGAATTGGATAACGGAACAGAGAGTGTTGTTAGCATAAAAGTCGTTGGCATTGGCGGCGGCGGCAACAACGTCGTCAACCGAATGATGGAGGCCGGTGTGCAGTCGGCTGAGTTTGTCGCCGTGAACACGGACAAACAGGCGCTTAAGAAGACGTTGGCCACCCATAAGGTACAGATCGGGGAAAAGTTGACCGGCGGCAAGGGTGCGGGCAGTGATCCCGAAATCGGTCGCAAGTCGATGGAAGAAAGCCGCGCCATGATGTCCAAACTGCTTGAAGGCACCGACATGGTCTTTATAGCAGCCGGAATGGGCGGCGGTACCGGAACTGGCGCGTCGCCGATTGTGGCCGATATCGCGCGTGAAATGGGTATTCTGACCGTCGGCATTGTCACCAAGCCCTTTCACTTTGAAGGGCCGCACCGCATGAAGCAGGCCGAGGCCGGCATAGAGGAGCTGCGCTCGCGCGTGGACTCCCTGATCACCATTCCCAACGAACGTCTCAAGCTTGTCTCCACGGAGAAGATCTCCTTTGCCACCGGCTTTAGAATTGCCGACGACGTGCTTAAGCAAGCTGTTCAAAGTATTTCCGACCTCATCAACACCGCTCAGCTGATCAACCTGGACTTCGCCGACGTCAGCGCGGTGATGCGCGACGCCGGCTACGCCCATATCGGCGTAGGTCGTGCCGCGGGCAAGAACAAGGCCGAGGAGGCCTCGAAGATGGCCATCCAGAGCCCTCTGCTCGAGACGACCATCAACGGCGCCAGAGGCGTGATCATCAATGTGACGGGTGATCCCGAGCTGGGCCTGGAGGATGTGGAGATCGCCGCGAATATGGTCAAGGCCGCCGTACATCACGACGCCAACATCATTTTTGGCGCGGCTATCGACGAGAGCATGGAGGACGAGATCCGCGTGATCGTTATCGCTACCGGCTTTGAAGAGAGCAAACTTGAGGACGGCAGCTTCTACTCGCGCTCTGCGGGCGGACAAGCAGCGCAGGGGCATGAACAGCCCGCTGAAGCGCCCGCGCCGCCCCCCAAAGAAGAACCGGTTGAAGAGGATCCGTTTGAGTCCATATTCCGCATTTTCAACAAGAAGTAATAGGCTGCTTTGTCAAAGAACCTTTGATCCTTTGACAAAAGGGGATTAAATCTCCGAAGCGGTTTGCCGAGATGGGCTTTCCCTGAGTGAATCCGGGAAAGCCCTGTGTTTCAGTCTTTTTGTATCTTTGGTTTGGCGAGAACCTGCAGGTTATGCCGTCAGGCCAGACGCAAAACAGTTATAGCACGTAAGTGCGAAGGGTAGTATCACCAGCCTGATTCCCCGCCTTTGGCGGGGAATGTTCAACTGTAAGGAGAACTGTTTTATGCTTTCGATTTATAAGACAATAGACAGCCGAATGGTTGAACAAAACGAAATCAGTGAGGGCTGCTGGATCAACATGGTCAAGCCCACGGATTCGGAGATCGACGTTGTCGCCGGGCAGCTGAACATAGAGCGGTCCTTTCTTCTCTCGGCGCTTGACGAAGAGGAGACCTCGCGCATTGAGGCCGAGGATGGGCAGGTTTTGATCATTGTCGACGCGCCTTCGGCCGAAAAGGACGGTGCGGTGACCTATTCCACGCTGCCGCTTGGCATCGTTGTCGCCGGAGACTGCATGGTCACGGTGTGCCTGAAAGAGGTGTCGCCCGTGCAGGAGGTCGCCGACGGGCTTGTCAGGGGCATCAACACGAGCCACAGAACACAGTTTATTCTCACGCTGCTGCTTCGCGTGGCTACGCGATACCTGCAGTATCTGCGCCAGATCGAAAAGATCTCAAGCTATGTGGAGCGCCAGCTCTATAAATCGCAGAAGAATAAAGAGCTGATCCAGCTGCTGGTTTTGGAAAAATCGCTGGTGTATTTTACAACGTCGCTCAAGGCCAACGAGGGGACGCTGGAGAAGCTTTCGCGCGGACGCGTGATCAAGCTGTACGAGGATGACCAGGATCTCTTGGAAGACGTGTTGATCGAGTTCCATCAGGCCATTGAGATGGCCAACATTTACAGCTCGATTCTGTCGGGGACGATGGACGCGTTCGCGTCGGTCATCTCCAACAACTTAAACGTCACCATGAAGGTGCTTACGAGTATCACGATTCTGATTACTGTTCCCAATATTGTGTTCAGCTTTTACGGGATGAATGTGGGATTTGAGCACTTTTTACCGTTTAACAGCGCATGGTTTCCGGGAGCAGTTTCCCTGGCCGTCATGGGCATGCTCTTTGTGCTACTCAAAAGGAAAGGGCTTCTGTGAGCAGGGGTGCGGGCCCAAATGAAAAACGACTTGTTACGTTCCGATTGGAATCCTACACTTGACAGCGCAAAAAAATGTGGTACAATAATGAGGCGTGTTTGTCCGTTAATAAAGACAGCTTTCGACTTGGAGAAGTACTCAAGTAGGTCGAAGAGGCGCCCCTGCTAAGGGCGTAGGCCGGGAAACCGGTGCAGGAGTTCGAATCTCCTCTTCTCCGCCAATCCATTAGTGACCGCGTTTATCGTGGTCACTAATGCTTTTTCCGGCCCTTTTCAGCTTAAACATCCCACAAAGTTTTACTTGACTTGAACGCTCTGCGTCCGTATGCCGCAGTCCTCTAACTGCTCATGCACCGCTACATGATCGATGAGTTGGAACGCTGACGCCCGGTCGAGCTTGTCAATCGCCGCGCACTCCATAATCAGTTCCAGCCATCGTGCTACATCGTCCTCGCCGCTCTCGTCCTCCTGCATTCCGCGCCGAATGTCTGCCGCCCTTTCCTCAAGCTCTGATAGCTCCCGCTCGTAATCTGCAAACATTTTCTTGAAAAGCTGTCCGGCACATTGCCAGTAATCTTTTCCTCAAATAATCGCTTGCTTGCGTCCTTAATAAACAATATGCGGCTTTTCGCGTCGCGCAGGGTCTTTTCCTGTGCGGCCTTTTCATTTTGCCGCTCCTGCCCTGAAAATGAAAGCAATCGGTCAAGCAACAGGCTCTCGTCCTTGATAGCCGCCTCGGCGTGGCGTTGAATGTCTTTCAAGATGATGTATTCCAACAGTTCAGCGTCGATGGTGTGTGTTGAGCAGGTATTCTTGCCGCTGTTATTGTAACGACTGCAACGGTAAATCATCTTGTCTATGCCGTTTTTTCGCTCTCTGCGAACAAACGCCATCGCCGCACCGCAGTCAGCACATCGGATAATCCCTGAGAAAAGATTGATTTCATCTGCGCTGTCAACCTTGATAGCATGATTGGATGGAGCGCGTTTGGTGTTCTCCATGCGTCTCTGGACACAATCCCATGTGTAGCTGTCTACGAGCGCCTCGTGCGTGTCCTCAACGATTACCCAATCGTCAGGGCAGTTCACAAGCCGTTTTTTCGTCTTGAAAGAGGAAACCTTGCGTTTGCATTGTACCATGTTGCCGATGTAGACTTGATTTTTCAGCAGTTGGATAATCGTTGCGCTTCCCCATTGCTGGCAGTTATCGCCGCGAGTGGCGCGTTTTCCGGTCTGTTTGAAGTAATACACGGCGGGAGTGTCCACGCCCTCGGCGTTCAGCTTGGAGGCGATATTTCGTCCTGTGTCACCTCCGGCAAACTCACGGAACAATCGCTTGACGATTTCAGCGGCGGGTGGGTCTATGACAAGCTGATGCTTGTTTTCCTCGGATTTGACATAGCCGTATGGTGGCTTGCTCCCCATGAACTTCCCATGCTTGGCACTGGTTTGTCGCATAGAACGAACCTTTTTGGATATGTCCTTTGCGTACATTTCGTTCAGGATATTCTTGAAAGGGGCAATGTCGTTGTCATCCTTATCGCTATCGCAGCTGTCGTTGACCGCCACATAGCGTACTCCGTGTTCGGGGAAGAAGAAATCCGTGTACTGCACGGTCATTACATAGTTGCGGCCCAAGCGGGATAAATCCTTTCACTGGGCTGCGGGTCGGAACAATGAGATGAGCTGGAGATAGCCCGAGGTTTAACTGCGCATTTGTATGGCAAATACATACACTGTGTAGGGCTTTTTGGCTACGCGAGTCCCGGGGACGGCTGATTCAGCTCAATCTGAGTTGAATAAAGAGATAAAACAACGTCTTTTCTTCATGCGAAGCCCAAAGTCAGGCTCGCAGAGCTCAAACAATGCTCCCGCGGCCCATATGTTTCAGGCGAAACGCAGCGGTGCGGGCGTTTGTCCAGCGTGGCTTTCATGTGTTGGTGAGTTGGGACAATTGATGGCTTCTGCGTTGGGAGCGCTGTTTGTTTAAGGCGATACAGCTGCTGGAGAGATTGGGCGTTAGGGCAGGTGTCGGCTGGCAGCATTCAGAGAGGGGCGGGGCGACTGTGATGACTGAAGTGCTTTCCGGCGTTGGACGGTTTTATCTCGGGAAAGAAAGAGAGAACGTAGGAGAGGGTTAAAAAAGGGTAAAGAGTGGGCACGATATGTAGCGTGTATGCAAACGTGATTCGGCGTAGCCGGAGCCGCGCCAAGTGTCGTTTTTGGGGCTGAAACCCAGTGATAGCAAGGGTTTGCGGCGGGGTGGCTGAGAGGGGTGTAAGTGGGCTAAAAACGACCCTGATAAGAGGCTGAGACGGTTTGCAAGAAACTGCGATAAACTGTGCTGATGAGCAGAGAGTAACAAGAAACGACGGGACAGATACGGATTAGCCGAAATCGCCCGTTTTTAGCCGGATTCGACCGTTTTTACGAGAGTGACTTTATATTTTCTTAAGAAGAGGTCGTTTTTAGAAACGATCATTAGAGCCCAAAAACGAGGGTAAATGTAAGAGGCGGCAGCGTATAGCTGTCACACGTTTTATGCGGTTCCATATCACTTGATATGGAACAATATTCAAAGAATGTTGAGCCTGTATTTACGCCATATGCGTTGTAAAATAAAACCCACCATGTTGGTGACTGATGTCAGAGTAACTCCGCTGTCGAAATACTGCGGTTTAACCCTTGTTTTTGTTCCCTTATCCGAATATAATGGATGTAATATTTTGTTGAGGTGTGCTTATGGATATTATGACTACAAAAGAAGCCGCGGAAAGCTGGGGCATTTCACAGCGCCGTGTCGCCATACTTTGCGACGAAGGGCGCATCCCCGGCGCGATGAAAGCCGGGCACACATGGCTGCTGCCGAAGGGCACGGCTAAGCCGACCGATGCGCGGCTGAAGTGCGAATGCAAAACCAAACAGACAGAGGAGAAGTAATAATGGCTCAGAACAACACCGCCGAAATCGGCTTTGAAAGCAAAATCTGGAAGGCCGCCGACATCATGCGCGGCAACATGGACGCCGCCGAATACAAGCACGTCATTCTGGGTCTCATCTTCCTGAAATACATCTCCGACAAGTTCGAGCATAAATATGACGCCCTCAAGGCCGAGGGCGGCGGGTTTGAGGAAGACCAGGACGAATACACAGCGGAGAACATTTTCTACGTTCCGTCCTCCGCCCGCTGGGCCAATATCGCCTCCCATGCCCACACGCCGGAAATCGGCAAGGTCATCGATGACGCCATGACCACTATCGAGCAGGATAACAAGCGCCTCAAAGGCGTTCTGCCCAAGACCTTTGCCCGCCCGGAGCTGGACAAGCGCAGGCTTGGCGAGGTCGTCGACCTGTTTACGAACATCGCGGTGGCGGCAAACGGCGGCACAATGGATTTGCTGGGCCGCGCCTATGAATACTGCCTCGGCCGCTTTGCCGAGCAGGAGGGCAAAAACGCCGGCGAATTCTATACGCCGTCCTGCGTCGTCCGCACGCTGGTTGAGGTCATCAAACCCTTTAACGGGCGCGTCTATGACCCCTGCTGCGGCTCGGGCGGCATGTTTGTGCAGAGCGCCGCCTTTGTGGACGCGCACCAGTATAACCGCCTGAACCTCTCGGTCTACGGGCAGGACTCCAACCCCACCACGCTGAAGCTTTGCAAGATGAATCTGGCGATTCACGGCATTGACGCAAACGTCGGCGAAGCAGCGGCGGATACCTTCTTCAACAACCTGCACCCCACGATGAAGGCAGACTTCATCCTCGCAAACCCGCCCTTCAACCTATCCGATTGGGGCGCGGACAAGCTCTTGGGCGACGTGCGCTGGAAATACGGCCTGCCGCCCTCCGGCAACGCCAACTTCGCGTGGATGCAGCACATGATACACCACATGAGCGCCAAAGGCCGCATCGGTATGGTGCTGGCCAACGGCTCCCTCTCCAGCCAGTCGGGCGGCGAGGGCGACATCCGCAAAAAGATACTCGAGGACGATTTGGTGGAGGGCATCATCGCCATGCCGCCCCAGCTTTTCTACACCACGCAGATTCCGGTCTCGCTGTGGTTTCTTAACCGCGCCAAAAAGCAGCCGGGCAAGACACTGTTCATCGACGCGCGCAATATGGGCACAATGGTCTCTCGCCGCCTGCGCGAGATGACGGATGAGGACATCGCCAAAATCGCGGGAGCGTTTGAGGCGTTTGAAAACGGCGCGCTTGAAGATGAAAAGGGCTTCTGCGCCGCCGTGACCACCTGGGAAATCGCAAAGCAGGACTACATCCTTACCCCGGGGCGCTATGTAGGGCTTGCCGAGCAGGAGGACGACGGCGAGCCATTTGAGGAGAAGATGGCGCGGCTGACCGGCGAGCTCTCCGGGCTGTTCGCCCAAAGCCACTCGCTGGAGGCGGAGATTAAAGAGCGTTTGGGGGCGATTGGGTATGAGGTCTGAGTGGAAGGAAGTTGCCGCAGAAAACTATTGCTTGTCTGTACGGGATGGTACACATGATTCCCCAAAACAGACTGACTCAAAAGAAAGCAGATTCTTAATCACCTCTAAACATTTACAAGATTATACTTTGGATTTTAATAGTGCCTATAGGATTTCCATGTCAGATTATCTTCAAGTTATTGAAAGAAGCAAGGTTGACCAATGGGATATTTTGTTTAGCATGATAGGCACTATTGGGAAAATATATCAGGAAAAAAATTTACATCCGGATTATGCCATTAAGAATGTGGGACTTTTCAAAATGGGCGGAGACAAGCAAAAAAGTGAATGGTTGAAATATTATTTGCTTAGTCCAAAATCTAAAGAATATATACAGTCGCAGTTGAGAGGCTCTACACAAGGCTATGTCCCCTTAGGCGCACTAAGGCAAATGCCCGTAACATGCCCCTCGCTCCCCGAGCAGCGCGCCATTGCCTCCACGCTCTCTTGCCTTGACGACAAAATCGAGCTGAACAACAAAATCAACGCCAATCTGGAGGCACAGGCGCAAGCCATCTTCAAAAGCTGGTTTGTGGATTTTGAGCCGTTCCAAGACGGCGAGTTTATTGACAGCGAGTTAGGGATGATTCCGAAGGGCTGGCGAGTGGGGAAATTGGGGGAGCTTGTCAATGTAAAATACGGGAAAGACCATAAGCGTTTAGCCGATGGAAACATCCCAGTTTATGGTTCAGGCGGCATAATGCGTTATGCGGAAAAAGCTCTATATGACAAAGAATCTGTGCTTATTCCGAGAAAGGGCACATTAAACAATGTCATATACATTAATGAGCCATTCTGGACAGTAGACACCATGTTTTATACTGAAATGAATCAACCCAATATAGCAAAGTTTGTCTACTACTTTGTGTGTGACTGGGATTTGGCTTCCATGAACGCAGGCTCGGCAGTTCCAAGTATGACAACAGACATTCTCAATAATCTTCCGGTTATTATTGCACCAAATGAAATATACAATGACTTCGAATTAATAGTTTCACCAATATTTAAGGCTTTAGGTCATACCCAAAAGCAATCCCGCACCCTCGCCGCCGTCCGCGACGCCCTGCTTCCCAAGTTGATGAGCGGGGAGATAACTCCCCCTGTCGGCGATGCCGACATCCCCTTCAGCGAGGGGGACTAAACCCTGCCTCCCTCTCTGAGGGATGAGCGGGGAGATAACTCCCCCTGTCGGCGATGCCGACATCCCCTTCAGCGAAGGGGACTAAACCCTGCCTCCCTCTCTGAGGGAGGTGCCGCCCGCAGGCGGCGGAGGGAGTACGCAAGCGGCGAAACCTTACGGGAGGAAACACCATGTCACTGCCCTACAACAAAAAGTTGATACCGCGCGCGAAAGAACTGCGTCGGGATATGACCCCGCAGGAAAAGCACCTGTGGTACGACTTTTTATCAAAATACCCAGTCCGTTTCCAGCGGCAAAAGACAATCGGCAGCTTTATCGTCGATTTTTATTGCCATAAAGCCCGACTTGTTGTTGAGCTTGATGGCAGCCAGCACTATACACAAGAAGGCTTGGCATATGATGCGGAACGGACAAGATTTTTAGAGGGCGCAGGTTTGACCGTGCTGCGGTTTTCAAACGACGATATTGACAGAAACTTTATTTCTGTATGCGACTATATTAACCAAGAAATTACTAACACGAGGTGACCGCCATGTCCTTCCTTGAACAAAACTACGAAAACGCCGTGATGGAGCTCCTCGAGGAGCTGGGCTATACGCGCCTGTACGGCCCGGACATCGTGCGCGATTTTCGCTGCCCGCTGTATATGGACGCCCTCGCCGAGCGGCTGCCGCGCATCAACCCGAAGGCGGACAGGCAGGCTATGGACGAGGCGCTTTATAAGCTCACCCATATGGAGAGCGGCACACTGGTGCAGCAGAACAAGCGGTTCACGAACTGGCTGCAAAACGGCATGGAGGTCACATATCAAAAAAACGGCGAGACAAGGCACGAGCTTGTCCGCCTTATCGACTATCAAAACCCGAACAACAACACTTTCCACGCCATAAACCAGTGGACAATCGTCGAAAACGAGACCAAGCGCCCCGACGTGGTGGTGTTTGTCAACGGTCTGCCCCTCGTGGTGGTCGAGCTCAAGACCTGTATGCGCGAGGACACCGATTTTTTCGACGGCTACCGCCAAATCAAGAACTACATGAAGGAGATTCCCTCCCTCTTTATCTATAACGCCTTCTGCGTCATCAGCGACCTCATCGACTCAAAGGTCGGCACCATCACCGCCGGATTCGACCGCTTTGTGGACTGGAAAACGGTGGACGGCGACTATGAGGAGACGCAGTTCGCCCGGTACGACGTGCTGTT
>JAVBOR010000053.1:0-4366 GCA_031550325.1 Oscillospiraceae bacterium | reverse complement strand
CCTCATCGCACTGAGCATGATCTTGCTGAATTTGAGAAAGATTCAGCGCGCCTTGTTCGCTTTTCTGGCCGATTGCCTTTTCTGCTTCATCGTCAGGCGGCAACCTAAAAGTTTGGGCTTTGTTCAGTAGGGATTATGTAGACGCCTGGCGGAACTGCAGCGCTTCGGCCAGGTGGGACGATGTGACGTCGCCGCCGCCGTCGAGATCGGCAATGGTGCGCGCCACCTTGAGCACTCGGTCATAGGATCGCGCGGTCAGGCCGAGGCGCTCAAACGCGCCGCTCATGATCTTGTCGCCGCGCTCATCGAGCCGGCAGTGCGTTGCCCGCCCGGCGGCGTCCAAGTGCGCGTTGCACACGTCCGAGCCGTACCGGGCGCGCTGGATGGCGCGCGCCGCGTTGACGCGGGCGCGGATATCGGCAGAGGGCTCGCCGGCCGACTTGCTGATCAGGTCCGAGTACGTCACGGCGGGAACCTCCACGTGGATGTCGATGCGGTCGAGCAGCGGGCCGCTCACGCGGCCGCGGTAGGACGAAACAGAGTTTTGCGAGCAGGTGCAGCGGCTGGAGGGGAAGAAGCCGCAGCGGCAGGGGTTCATTGCGCACACGAGCATAAAGCGGGCGGGATAGGTCAGTGAGCCCGACACGCGCACGATGGTCACCTGTCCGTCCTCCAGAGGCTGGCGCATACACTCCAGCGCGTCGCGCTGGAACTCGGGAAGCTCGTCCAGAAAGAGCACGCCGTTGTGGGAGAGGCTGATTTCGCCGGGGCGGGGAACCGTGCCGCCGCCCGCCAGACCGGCGACCGAGATCGTATGGTGCGGGCTGCGGAAGGGCCTGCGCGTCAAAAGGGGCTCCTCGCGGGACGTCAGGCCGACCACCGAATGGATCGCCGACGACTCCAGCGACTCGTCAAAACTCATATCGGGCAGAATCGAGGGCAGGCGCCGCGCCAACATGGATTTTCCGGCGCCCGGCGGGCCGACCAGCAGGATGTTGTGGCCGCCCGCCGCGGCAATCTCGAGGGCGCGCTTGACATTGCTCTGGCCCTTGACGTCGGCAAAGTCGAGCGATGCGCCGCCGCCGCTGTGCGGCCTGTAGCGCGGGGCGGGCGTCAGTTGATGCCTGCAGTCCAGATGAGCCAGGATGTCCTGCACGCAGGTGGCGGGATATACGGTCAGCCCTTCGGCAATAGAGGCCTCGCGGGCGTTCTCCGCCGGGACAAAAAGTTCGGTGATGCCGCCGCGCAGCGCGTCGAGCGCCATGGGAAGGATGCCGGTGACGGGGCGAAGGCCGCCCTCCAGCGACAACTCCCCGACAAAGGCAGCGTCGCCGGGCGGCGGAGGGACGCTCCCCGAGGCGGCGAGCAATCCAAGGAGAATGGGCAGGTCGTATAGCGAGCCCTCCTTGCGAATGTCCGCCGGGGCGAGGTTGACCGTGATGCGCCTCACTGGAAACTCAAAGCCGCAGTTCTTGAGCGCCGCGCGCACACGCTCGCGAGACTCCTTCACGGCGGCGTCGGGAAGCCCGACAATGTCAAAGCCCGGCAGTCCGTTGGACAGAAAGCACTCGACAGAGACCTCCAGCCCGCCAATTCCGCGCAGACCAAGCGACCGGATGCGAGAAACCATTGGCCAATCCCCCCATACAGTTTTGCGGCGCGCCCGTCCCGCTTCGCGGGCGGCAAACGCCTACAAAAAGTTGCTGAAAAGTTATGGTAACTGGATAATTTTAATAAATACGAGCGCCGGGAAACGGCCAAAACGGTTGCAAGAACCGAGGTAGAGGCGGGTGCGGAGGTGCGGCCGGTGGAAATGTCCGCACAAATAAAAAAGCAAATATTCGTTCATGTGGGGTTGATTATCGGGAAAAATTGTGGTAAAATAGAACAAATATCTTTTGTGCATAGACCACAGCCCGGCACTGATACATTCAGTGAGATTGTCATCGTCGAATCCGGGGATAAGTACAGACGCGCCTGTCTAGCTGCGCACGTTCTGCACGCTCTGCACGCAGTCCCCGTCGGTTCTGGCCGCCGCCCGCCTGGCATATACTTTTAAGTAGGCAGCGTATCCGGCGATTCGGGCGAGTTCCCTTTGTGAGAGCGGTTGCCCCGAGCCGCGAGCGCCGTTTCTGCGTTGAACACTTGAGTTTCTTGCGCGGCCGGTTCCCGGTGTGCCTACCCCCTGAAGCCGCGTTACGGCGGCTTGGGAGAGGCGTGGCGGGATCACTCTCCCCCGGACGGCGCCGCGCCGGCAAAGGGACAAGCCGGCAAAGGGAAGCATGTTGGCGGGCCGTGTCACCAACAGTTTAGCATGTAAAACCGCAAAAAAAAAGATGGAAAACGGGAAAATTTCCAATTTTCCCAAAATGCTGCGTTCCCGCACGTGCTTTATTGAATGTGCGTGCTGTGAATACGTATCTGCGAACAAACTCCCATAGAGCGATTTCTTCAGTCGTGCCAATCTGCAGGTGCAGTAGAAATGGGGTGGTAGGCGAGAAAACAATACATTGTAAAGGGCAAACCGGCCGAAAGGCTGGGACGCAAAGCTTTGGAGTCTAAAGCGGTTTTTCCGCCATGGCCGTCCGGCTGCCAATAGTACGCATTATTGTTGACTATTTGGCGAAAGGATGAAAAACATGAGAAAAGTAAAGAAGATGCTGAGTATTGTCCTAGCGCTTTCCCTGCTTGTGTCATTTGCGGGCGTTTCGGCGCTTGCGGAAGGCGTCCTTCCCATGCATGCCACAGAGGTCATCGCATATGATCAGGGCTCGACGGCCGGCGGCAGCGCAGTGGGCGCGTTCCGTTCCGATCCCAATGCGGCGCTCGGCGCGTTTGACGCGGCAGCGGTCTCTCTGGAGAATCAGCCTGAGTATTTCTATTCCCTCGGCTTTGACGGCTGGCTCCTTCTGAGCTTCCCCGAAGACGGCATTCCCAATGAAGCCGGCCCGGACATCATCTTCAGAGAAGTGACCAACCCCCTGCAGCCCCCCTACCCCCGCGAAGCCATGAGGGTATACGGCGCTGCTTCGTTGGAAGGCCTTACATACCCCAACATCTCGGGATGGACATATCTCGGCACCGTCAGCAATGCCAAAGCAGCTGACAACATCACAAACATCGACAACACCCTGGATTTCCCCGCCTCGGTTTCGACCATTAAGTACATTCTTATGTTCGACGACTGCAAGGTTCGCGACTTTATGCCCGCGATCCCCGGCGCCGACGGCTATGATCTGGACGCTGTTGAGGCGTACTATGCAGAGCCCGAACAGCTGGGCGACGTCAGCGTTTACAAGAGAAATATTTATGGTAGCTTAATTACTGGAGAATCATTCAAGTTTAACCTCTATGCAACCGATGTAGATGGTAACAAGACGGGCGACATTTTGTATACTGAGTATACAAACGCTTTTGGAGTTGCCACGTTCTCCGACCTCGAGCTGCACAAGACCTATTTCATCGAGGAAGAACTGTCTGCCGATCAGCTCGCTCGCTTCTACCTCCCGCCCGCCGGCATCAGTGTTGTTCCGGGTGATGGCGTGGCCACCGGCGTGTACAATTTTGTCAACGAGTACCGCTATGTCCGCACCGAAGTCACCAAGTATGTCGGGTTTGATTCCGAGGGCTACGGCTCTCTGACCGGCACACGCTTTGAGTCTGGCCAGTGGGCCGAGTACGCCTCGATTGCCGCTGCCGGTTCCGGCTCTATTGACATCATCGCAGGCAACACGCTGAACGAGTCCACCGTTATCGGCAGCCTCAACTACACATACGACGGCGCTCTGCTGACCGCGAGCTATACGCTCAAGGCCGGCGTTGCGGCTGTTGGCGCTGTTGACGTGCCGGTATATCTGGGCGGCATCAACGGAACCCTGGCTGGCACCCTCTCCCTGACTGCGCCTGGCGTTGCCAAATCCCTTGCGGTCAGCGGCGCGCTGGCCCTTGACCTCAACCTCAACCTGAAAAACGCTTGGATCATTGACAGCACCACGCCTGCCGGACCGTTCTACTTCAAGTTGACCGGCCCGAGTGCGCCCGCTGGCGCAATCATCAGATTTGTCCCCGGCGTGACCAAAACCTTCCAGCTCATGGTGGGCGATTATACTCTCGTTGAGTGCGATGCGCAGGGAAATCCCATCGCCAATCCCCAGTATCGCCTGGTCGCCGAACCCGGCACCCAATTCAGTGTATACCGCATTTGCCAGACGACTGTCATTAAACTGTTGAACGTTCCTATCACCAGGTAAGGAGCGCCACAGTTTATCAGGGCGTCGGCGGGGGGTGGCAAAAGCCCCCCCACGCCCAGAAAAAAAGTTGCGCGACATAACGGGGGGTAGGGAAGTTCAAAAGGTTAATGAACGTA
>JAVBOR010000022.1:0-51200 GCA_031550325.1 Oscillospiraceae bacterium | reverse complement strand
GTGTAGATCATTCAGATCATTTTATCACACACCGTCCGTAATGGGAAGCGTTACGAGCATATTTTTCATTCTGTTCATGTTCGGGTGTTTTCCCCGGGCCGCTCCTCGTCCTTTATCGGTTTTCACGTCGAGCCTGGCGGCTCAGGCGGCAGGTCCTCGCTTCTCTGAAAACCGATAAAGACAGAACCACAACGCGTTCACGGATTCACTCCGGGGAAGCGTTTCTATACGTGTCTTCACAAAGATGCGATCCTGTCCCCGCTTTGTCAAAGAACCCCTGGTTCTTTGACAGCCTGAGTGTGACGTCTGCCGCTAAAAGGCGAAGTTGCCGCCGGAAAAGACCGGAACCTCCCGCCCGTCGGCTGTGACGCCGATGATCGAGAGATCAGCCGTGCCGACCATAAAATCTTCATGCGTTGACGGCGACTGGTTCATGCCGCGCGCGGTCAGCGTCTCCATGGAGGCGGTGTCGGCGTCCTCAAAGCAGGGATACGCACTTCCGAACGCCAAATGGCAGGAGGCGTTTTCATCAAACAGCGTGTTGTAAAACAGCAGGCCGGTGTCCGAAATGGGCGAGCGCACCGGCACAAGCGCCACCTCTCCGAGATACGAGGAGCCCTCGTCCTGTGTGATGGCCCGCTCAAGAAGCTCTCGGCCCTGCGCTGCCTCGACCGAGACAATTTTACCGTCCTTAAACGTCAGTGAAAAGTCCTTCACGAGATCCCCATAAAGCACGAGCGGCCGCGAAGCAACAACCACGCCGTTGACGCCGTCTTTGCGCGGCAGCGTGAAAATTTCCTCGGTGGGCATGTTGGCCACGAAGCTCACGCCGGCCTTGGTCTTGTCGGGCGCCGACATCCAGCAGCTTTTTTCAGGCAGCTCAATGGTCAGATCGGTGCCCCGCGAGTTTTGATAGTGCAGGCGCGTGAGCTTGAGCGCGTTAAGCGCGTCCCTGCGCGAGGAAAGCGCCGCCAAATGCTCTTTCCAGGCAGCCACAGGGTCGTCGGTGATGCGGGAGGCGTGAAAAATGGCCTGCCAGAGCTTGTCTACGGCCTCGTCCTCGGCGCAGCCGGGGAACACTTTGCGCGCCCACGCCGTCGTGGGAACGGAGATCACGCACCAGGCAAACGCGTTGGACATCATCGCGTCCCAGTAGCTTTTCAGGGCAGCTCCGGTGGCCCGGTTGGCGCGCTGAACAAGCTGGGGATCAACCCCTTTGAGGTTCTCGGGATCGGAAGAGGACACGCTGATGACCGCCGCGCCCTCGGCGGCGTAGTCCTTGTACAGATGCTGCACCCAGGCCGGGCACTCGTCGAACACAGCGCTGTCGGCGCACAGGTACTTTTGGCGCGTGACCGCGTCGTCGTTCCAGCGCATCACGACCTCGCGCGCGCCGGCGTCGTAGCCAGCCCTGACCAGCAGGCGCGCAAACCACGCGCAGTCCACCGGACAGGAGATCACCAGCGTCTGCCCCTTTTGCACATTGACGCCTACGCGCACGGCCAGTTCGGCAAAGGAGGCGAACTTCTTTTGTAAATCCTGCATACATTTTTCCTTTCAAAACATACAAATTGCAAAAGAACCGGAGGTTCTTCAGACTGTCAAAAAAGCAAGTTTCTCTTCAAACCGCCTCAGCGGTTTGACCCTGCTTTCGTTTTGTCAAAGAACCTTTGGTTCTTTGACAAAACGAAAGAACCGGAGGTTCTTCAGACCGCTTGTCAAAGCGAAGAGCTATTCCGGTGTGTTCATGTCCTGCCACTGCTCCTTGGTGATCAGGACCTTGCGGGGCTTGGAGCCCTCGTAAGGGCCGACGATGCCGCGCTCCTCCATCAGGTCCATGAGCCGCGCGGCGCGGGAATAGCCGAGCTTTAGGCGGCGCTGCAAAAAGCTGACAGAGCCCTGACCGGCCTGAATGATGACGTCAATGGCCGCGGGGAGCATGCTGTCCTCGGCGCCGTCGTCCTCAGAAGGTGCGCCGGGCGCGCCGGTGAGCGAGGGCTTATCGGCCGGGCCGCGCTCGGTGTACTCCATAAGCTCGTCCGAGTACTGGGCTGCGCCCGCCAGCTTGACATAGTCCACAACGCGCTCGACCTCCTCCGAGGAGATCAGGCAGCCCTGCACGCGCAGCGGCTTGTTCGCGCCGATCGGGCAGTACAGCATGTCGCCGCGCCCGATGAGCTTTTCGGCGCCCGAGGCGTCGAGGATGATCCGGCTGTCGATGTTGGACGCCACGGCGAAGGCGATGCGCGACGGCGCGTTGGCCTTGATGATGCCGGTGACGACCTGCGCCGAGGGCCGCTGCGTGGCCAGAATGAGATGGATGCCGCAGGCGCGCGCCTTTTGCGCGATACGGGCAATCGAGGTCTCCACCTCCTTCTTTGCCACCATCATCAGGTCGGCCATCTCGTCGATGATGATGACGATGCGCGGCATGGGCTCGAGCTCGGGCGTTGTCCGGACCAGCTCGTTATAGCCGTCGATGTCGCGTTTGCCGTGTTCCATCAGCGTGTTAAAGCGCTTCTCCATTTGAAAAACAGCCCACTCCAGCGCGCCGGCGGCTTTTTTCGGGTCGGTGACAACCGGCTGCAGCAGATGGGGGATTCCGTTGTAGATGCCGAGCTCAACCATCTTCGGGTCGACCATGATAAACTTGACGTCCTCGGGCTTGGCCTTATAGAGGATCGACACGATCAGGCTGTTCATGCACACCGACTTGCCCGATCCCGTCGTGCCGGCGATGAGCAGATGCGTAAGCTTGGTGATGTCGCCGACAATATTGTTGCCGCCGATGTCGCGGCCGATCGCAAAGGTCGTCGGAGACGGCTTGTCTCTGAACTCGGGGGTGTCTAAGACGTCCCGGATGTATACGGTGCTGACCAGCTTGTTGGGAACCTCAACGCCGATGACGCTCATCTTGTTGGGCACGGGGGAGATGTTCACGCCCGGCGCGCCCAACGCCAGCGCGATATCGCCCGCAAGCGCCGTCAGCCGCGAGAGCTTGGTGCCGCTCTCGAGCTCTATCTCGTAGCGCGTTACGGTCGGTCCGCGCGTAATGTCGGCGATCTGCGCGCCGATGCCAAAGCTCTGCAGCACCTCTATGAGCTTGGAAGCGCCGCCGCGCAGCTCCTCGGTGGCGTCAATGGCCTGGCCCGGGCGCGGCTGGGTCAGCAGCGTCAGCGGCGGATACCGGTAAGGCGCGGGATGCTTGTCCGGAGGCGCGTCGGCGGTCGGCGGCTCGCCGTGTTGGGCGGGCGTCGGAGCGTCAGCGGCGGGTCGCACCTCGCCGGTCTCGGCGTCGAGCTGCGTCGGGGCCTCGTCAAAGTAGAATACCTGCGGAATGGACACCGGCTTGGGCTGCGCGCTGAGCGCCTGCGCCGGCGTCAGCACATCGTCGGGTTTTTCGGCGAGCTTGCCCACGGGCTGAGGCTCTTCGGGCGGCTGGCGATCGTCCAGGTACAGTGGAATGTCCACCGTCGGGCGGCCGCGCTTGGGGGCGGGAGCAGGCGGCGGCGGAGCGGTCTTCTCGGGGCGCGGCGGCGGGGGGGCACGCTCGTATTTCGGCCGCGCGCGGAACTTGTCGTAGAGGCTGACGATGGACAGATGAAACAAAACCATCAAGAGCGCGATGGCGAGTATGATCAGCACAACGCTGGCGCCGATCACGCTCAGCGTATCGGCCAGCGCCTTGGCGAGCAGACCGCCGATCACGCCGCCCGACGTGAGCGCGACGCCGCCCTTAAAGAGGTCGGGAACGAGTGACAAAGACCAGTTCAGCGTAAGCTTGCACAAAAACAGATGCAGCAGCGCCCCCAGAACGGCGGGCAGCAGCAGCACGCTGGTCAGGCGAAGCCGCACGGGCCTGCCGCGGTGAAACAACAACACGATGGACGCGGCGAGCAGCGCAAACGGCAGTACAAAAAAGCCCCGGCCGATGAGGCCCTTGGCAGCGTCGGACAACAAATCCAGAAGCATCGCCTTGACGCCGAACAGACTTAAAAAAGTGAAGACGGACAGTAAAAAGCATATAAGCGCGCCTACCTCCCGGCGGACAGGGCCGGGTGAAGCCGCGCTCTTGCTTTTGGCAGCCGGAGCTTTTCTCTTTCGTGTTGCAGGCATTCTGGCAATCACCTACCCTTGAACAATGAAAAAAATGATGGAGGCTGCGCCCGCAAGCAGGCAGTAGACGGCAAACACGCCAAATTTGCCCTTGTCGGCCATGCGCTTGAGCAGCCCGATGGCCGCATAGCCCACGACGGCCGCGACGACCATGCCCACGAGGATCATCGGCCACAGCGAAGGGTCAACCCCCTGTTGGATGGCGTCCTTGCTCTCCAGGACGGTCGCCGCGATGACGGCGGGAATGCTCATCAAAAAGGAAAAGCGCAGTGCAAACTGCCGGCTGAAGCCGCGAAACAGGCCGCCCGAAATGGTCATTCCCGAGCGGGACAGGCCGGGCACGGTCGCCAGCGCCTGCATCAGGCCAACAAAGAGCGCGTCAGAGGCGCGGGCAGTCTTCTCGTCCTTGCGGCCGGCGCGGATGCGGTCGGCCAAAAAAAGCACAACGCCCGTGAGCATCAGCGCCGCGCCGATCAGAACCGGCATCTGCTTGATCTGCTCGACGGCGTCTTTAAAGAAGACCACGACAAGCAGAGGCAGCGAGCCGATGATGATCAATAGAATCATCCGGCGGGCGGGCGGCGTCTGGGCAGCGCGGCCATTCTTGGTGAAGAGCCGGAAAAACTCGGCGACCATGTCGCGGATGTCGGTGAAGAAGGCAAAGAAGACCGCAATCAATGTGCCCATATGGAGCATCACATCATACAGCAGCATGTTGTCCATCGAGGATATGCCGAAAAAATGCTCGAAAAGCGAAAGGTGGCCTGAGCTGGAGATGGGTAAAAACTCCGCCAGACCCTGCACAATGGCCAAAATAATGGCCTCTAACCAGGTCATTGAGTGGTTCCCTCCACGTAAATTGACGTTGCCGGGCGCGCAAAGCGCCGGCGAGGTCAATATGTATTTGGTTTGGCGCTATAAGCATGGACGCGGGCCCAGAGCAAATTGATTTATGGTGGCTGGAAAGGAGTCGGGTTTTTTGTAGTCAGGCAAGCGGCGCGACCGCCGCTAATCTTTGTGCCTTGCAAGGGAGCTCCGCGCAGCATGTGGGCAAAAAGACCGGCGAACTTAGGCTATAATATGTCAATTTGCTCTAAAGCCCGGACTCCTGCTTGCGCTGCTGCTGCTGTTGCTGGAGCGCAAAAACTTGCTTGATCAGCTTTTCCTTTACTTTCACTTCTATGACAAACCGCAGCCCAAAATTCCACTTCAGATCTGTTTTTTCCTCGTCGTTTCTAAAACACCAGCGAACCTCGCAGGGAAAGCGGGGCAGGCCCGGAAACTGCGCCTTGGGCAGCGTGATCACCAGCATCTCGCCGATGGCGGGGCGGATGCTTGAGCGCACAAACGCGCCGCCGCCGCTGATGTCGATGGTCATGCCGGATACGCGCCGCACGCGCCGCTGACCGTGCTCCTCCCAGGCCTGGTCGAGCTTGACGTCCAGCTCGATGTTGAGGCGAAAATCGTTCCTGCGCTGTGTGCGCACAAACTCCGTAAGGGGCTCCATGCGCAGGAAATCAAGCCCGTCGCGGCGGACGCGCTCAAGGACGCGGGCTGTACACTCAAAGCGCGCGCGGCTGTCGGCGTAGCTGACACGCAGCACCTCGCCCACCTGAACAGGCCACTGCAGCTCCTTGTAGATGGGGGCCGCAATGAGAAACTCGCCGGAAATTTCCTCCTCCTCAAAGTTGGAGGCCATGTAAAAGCCGCTGTTTTTTTCAAGGAGTTCGTCTGACGTCACAATCAATCTGGTTTGTGGCTTGATCCTCATCTGTCAAATTCTCCTCGTCAATTGAGAAAATCTTTGAGCTTCTTGGAGCGGCTCGGGTGGCGAAGCTTGCGCAGCGCCTTGGCCTCAATCTGGCGGATGCGCTCGCGCGTGACGTTGAACTCCTTGCCGACCTCCTCGAGCGTGCGCGTGCGCCCGTCCTCAATGCCGAAGCGCAGCTTGAGTACCTTTTCCTCGCGCGGGGTCAGCGAGCCGAGCACGTCGACGAGCTGCTCCTTGAGAAGCGTAAACGACGCGGCCTCAGCGGGCTCGGAGGCATCCTCGTCGGGAATGAAGTCCCCCAGATGGCTGTCCTCCTCTTCGCCGATGGGCGTCTCCAGCGACACGGGCTCCTGCGCGATCTTCATGATCTCGCGCACCTTCTCCACGGGCATGCTCATCTCCTCGGCGATTTCCTCGGGCGAGGGATCGTGCCCAAGCTCCTGCAGAAGCTGACGGGAGACGCGGATGACCTTGTTGATGGTTTCGACCATGTGCACGGGAATGCGGATCGTGCGGGCCTGGTCGGCGATGGCGCGCGTGATGGCCTGCCTGATCCACCAGGTGGCGTATGTCGAGAACTTATAGCCCTTGGTGTGGTCAAACTTCTCCACGGCCTTGATGAGGCCGAGGTTTCCTTCCTGAATGAGGTCGAGGAAGAGCATGCCGCGGCCGACATACCGCTTGGCAATCGACACCACAAGGCGCAGATTGGCCTCGGCAAGCCGCATCTTGGCCACCTCGTCGCCTTCGCACATGCGGCAGGCAAGATCAACCTCCTCTTCGGGGGAGAGCAGGTTAACTTTGCCAATCTCCTTGAGGTACATGCGCACAGGGTCGTCGATGTTAAAGCCCTCGGCCAGAAGCTCGGAATCGGCCAGCTCCTCGGGGGGAATCTCCTCAAGCTCTTCGGCCTCGATGGCAACGTCGTCGGGGATGTCGACGAGGTACTCGTCCTCGACCTGAAGCTCAATCTCAAAACTCTCGAGCTGGTCATAGATGCGGTCGATCTGTTCCGAGTCCAGGTCAAGCTCCTCAAGCGCGTCGGCGAGATCCTTGCCCGAGAGCTTCCCCTTTTTCTTGCCCATTTCGATGAGATCGTGTATCGCCGAGATTTTATCCTCATTGCCCATATCTTTATCCTCCAAAGCTCTTTTTTTCTTTTTGCAGCCGATATTTCAGATAAAGCTCGTCCTCTCCCTCGCGCACTGCGCGACGCATGGCGGATTGGGCCAAAACGAGCGAAACACAATCCTCAAAGGCCTGTTCGGACGCCTCCTCGGCTGAAGCGAGCAGCCGGGCAATCAGCCCTGCCTGTTCCGGGCTCAGCGAAGGGTCGTTAAACAGTCCTCCCCTTAGTATATGCGTAAAGACCGTTTGCAGACGGGGATCGGCAAAGTCTTCCACAGTCAGGCGCTCCCGCGCGCGGTCAAGCAGCTCCGGCCTGCGCAGCATGTGCGCCAGCACCTGCTCCTCTGCTTTATTCAGGGGATCGCGAGGGTAGGTCAGCTCCAGCTTGAGTTCTTTCTCCTGCTTGCGCCGGCGCTGGCCCAGCGCGCGCTCCAGGTCACCCAAAACGCCGTTCTTCGTGACGCCCGCGGCCTTGGCGACGTGCCCGGCGTAAACGTCCCGCTCGGCCTCGGAACTCAGCGTAAGCAGAAGCCGGACGGCCCCGCGCAGATAGTCCACCTTTCCGGCGTCTGTCGTGAGATCCGACTGCCCGGACAAAAGAGCCAGCCGATACTCCATGTGGCCCTGCGCGCCCTGGAGCAAATCGTCAAAAGCAGCCGTGCCGTATTGCCTGATGAGCTCGTCGGGATCCATCTTGGCCGGCAGCGGCAGACAGCGCACCTTAAGCCCGGCCCCGTCGAGTACGGGAATGGCCTTTTGCGTGGCCGCAAGACCGGCGGCGTCGCCGTCGTAGCAGAGCACAACCTGGCTCTTGTAGCGCGCCATCAGCTTGGCCTGCTCGGAGGTCAGCGCCGTCCCGCAGGTGGCCAGCGCCGAGTCAAAGCCGTTTTGATGGAGCATAATCACGTCGAAGTTGCCCTCCACCAGCAGAAAAAAATCGCTTTGGGAAGATTTTGCCCTGTGCAGGCCGTAAAGTGTGCGCCGCTTGGAATACAGCGCCGAGTCGGCGGAGTTCTTGTATTTCGGAAGCGCTTCGCCGAGGCTTCGCCCGGAAAACGCGATGACCTTTCCGCCGGGGTCCAGAATGGGAAACATCAGCCTGTCCCGGAACGCGTCGAGGATTTGGCCGCGGTCGCTCTTCTGGATGAGGCCGCTTTGCGCCAGCTCCTCCCGCGTGGCTCCGGCCGTCAGAAGCGCGCTCGCCAGGCTGTCCCGCCCGGGCGGCGCGGCGCCGAGCCCAAACCGTCGGGCCACCTTGGCCGACACGCCGCGGCTGCCGAGATAGGCCGCCGCCCCTGCGCCCTGAGGCGTCTGAAGCATGTCGTAAAACCAGCGCGCCGCCATGCGGTTGAGTTCAAGCAGCCTCTCGCGGGGAATCTGGCCGGGAACGGACTCGCTCTCCGGAACCGGCATACCGGCCCGCTTGGCCAGCAAATGCACGGCGTCGACAAACCCGAGGTTTTCGATCTTCATCACAAACTGGATCGCGCCCCCGCCGGCGTGGCAGCCAAAGCAGTAAAACATATCCCGCTCGGGCAGCACGTTGAAGGACGGTGTCTTCTCGTTGTGAAACGGGCACCGGCCAAAAAAGCGGTTTCCGCGCTTGACGAGAGGCACATAACGGCCAACCAGATCGACAAGATCGGTGCGCGCCGTCAGCTCGTCCAAAAAGCGCTCAGGGAAGGCCATTCTCTCACCACTTTGTATATATTTGCCAAAGCAATGGTTTACTATACGAAAACGCCCGAAAATCAAGCATTTTCGCGTGCCGCAAAAGATTTCTGGCCTCGCAGCGCCTTCAAATGCCCTTCGCCCTGTCCAGGAACCCGGGGGCTCTCTGAAAACCTGAACCCGTCACAGCGGGCTGTCTCCAGCCAGCCGCGCGCGTTCCTCGGCAAACCGGTCGGTCATGCCCGCGATGTAGTCGATGACGACGCGCTCAAGCCCCGCTTGTCCGATCATGCAGCGCAGGTCGGGGGGGAGCTCGTCGGGATGCAGGCGGTAGTGCGCATACAGGGCCCCAAGCATTTCAGCCACCTTGCCCTCTCCGCCTCTGGCAGCCGGATGGTTATACACCCGCGCAAACATGAAGCGGCGCAAGCTCAGCAGCGCGCGCAGCACAGAGCGGCTCATCAGGATGCGGCCGGTGCGCAGGCTGTGAAAAATCAGGTCGGTAACGAGCGTGTTGATGCGCTCGCGCGAGGTCGAGCCCAGCGTCCGCTGAAGCTCAAGGGGAAGATCCTGTTCGCGGAGAAGGCCGGCCCGGATGGCGTCGTCCATGTCGTGGTTGACATAGGCAATGCGGTCGGAAATATGTACAAGCTCGCCCTCCAGCGTGGCCGGCCGGATTGGCCCCGTGTGGTGGGCAATGCCGTCGCGCACCTCCCAGCTGAGGTTAAGGCCCTTTCCGGCGCTTTCCAGCACCTCGACGACACGCCGTCCCTGCTCGTTGTGCGAAAAACCGCCCGGCGCAAGCTCGTTGAGCGTGCGCTCGCCCGCGTGGCCAAACGGCGCGTGGCCGAGGTCATGCCCCATGGCAATGGCCTCAACCAGATCCTCGTTCAGGTGCAGCGCCCGCGCCGCCGTGCGCGCGATGCGGGAAACCTCCAAAACGTGGGTCAGGCGCGTACGGTAGTGGTCGCCCTCGGGGTTGAAAAAAACCTGCGTCTTGTTGGCCAGCCGCCGAAACGCCTTGCTGTGCGTGATGCGGTCGACGTCGCGCTGATAACAGGTTCTCACCGGACAAGGGGCCTCGGACGAGACCCGCCCTGAAGAGTCCCTGGAATGGGCGGCCCAGGGCGCCAGATGCAGACGCTCCCAGCGCTCGGCCTGTTCACGAGGTGTCATGCGGACCATCGGCCCCCCTTCACGCAAAGTCCCCTGTTTTATTCTTATACGACGCCGGCTGCCCAAAACCCTCTTTTTGCGATAAAGAATTATTTGGAAGGCCCGGGCGGCTCCCCGGAAGCTCACAGCGCCAAAAAGGCGTCCCTGAGCCGCTCGGGCGCGAGCGCGCCCGCCGACAGCTCGGACAGCGCCAGGCGGCAGGGCTCGGTCTGGTCGGCGGGCAAGGAAAACAGGAGGGACACCTCGGCGCCGTAATCGGTCTGCGTGATCAGCGCGGCACGTTCGGCAAGCTCAAGCTTCACGCGCTCAAAAAGCGCGTACGGGCAGCTAAGGCGCAGCTCGGTCCACAGGCGCATGACGGCCACCCCCGCGGCGCCGAGCGCGTTCGAGCCCGAGCGGGCGTAGGCGCGGACCAGCCCGCCCGCGCCCAGCAAAACGCCCCCGAAATACCGCGTGGAAATGCACAGAAAGTTGTATATGTCCTGCCGCAGAAAGGCCTCCATTAGCGGAAGACCGGCCGTGCCGGAGGGCTCGCCGTCGTCGCTGTAGCGCATCACGCCCTCGTCGCGCAGCCGGTAGGCGAATACGTGGTGGCTGGCTTCGCGCTCGGCCTCGCGAATGCCCTTGAGCAGGCCGAGCGCCTCGGCTTCGGTGGTGACCGGCCAGACCCGTCCGATGAAACGGCTCTTGTTGACGATATCCTCGCACCGGCCAAACCCCTTTGGCACACGAAAGGACGTCACGGCGCGAGCGCCTCGAGTACGGCGGCGCGCAGCGCGTCGAAGTTCGCGCCGTGTTTGGCCGAGATGCGCACGCCGGCGGGCAGCAGCTCGGCGTTCAATACATCGGTTTTGTTGTAAACGCGCAGGCAGGGGACATTTTGCGCGCCGAGGTGTTCAACCAGGTCGTCGACAACCTCAGCCTGCTCAAGCCATTCGGGATGAGACACGTCGATGACGTGCAAGAGAAGGTCGGCGTACGTCAGCTCCTCAAGCGTGGACTGAAACGCCTCGACCAGATGGTGCGGAAGCTTGCGGATAAAGCCGACGGTGTCGGTCAGCAAAACGGTTTTTCCGCCGGCCACATGCCAGCGGCGCGTCGAGGGATCAAGCGTGTCAAACAGGCGGTCGCCGGTCTGTACGTCGACCTTGCACAGCTTGCTCTGCAGGGTGGATTTTCCGGCGTTGGTGTAGCCGATCAGCGCCACAGTGGGGGTCTCGTTCTTGACGCGCCTGTGCCGCTGGATCTGCCGGACGTGCGAGACGTCCCTAAGCTCTGTCTCCAGCTTGTGGATGCGCTGGCGAATGTGCCTGCGCTGGGTCTCCAGCTTGGTCTCGCCCGCGCCGCGCCGCGCACCGCCTCCGCCCGCGCCGCCTCCGCCCAGCCGCGACATCTGCACGCCTTGTCCCGCCAGCCGCGGCAGGATGTATTTCAGCCGCGCAAGCTCGACCTGCACGCGCCCCTCGCGGGACTGCGCGCGATCGGCGAAAATGTTCAGAATCAGCAGGCTGCGGTCAACGACCTGTACGCCCAGGAGATCCTCCAGCGCCTTGGCCTGGGAGGGCGAGAGCTCGTTGTCAAACACCACGGTGCCGGCGTCAAGCGTCCGGCAAAGCTGCGCGACCTCCTGGGCCTTGCCCTCGCCGATATAGTAGCGGACGTCGGGCGTGTCGCGCTGCTGAAACACGCGCGCGACGACTTCCCCGCCCGCGGTGCGCACAAGAGACTCAAGCTCATCCAGCGTGCTTTCGCTGGCCGATTGGTCCGGGTCGCGTGTTTTCAGTCCGACGAGAATCACAATTTCCTTTTGTTCCATAGATGGCTCCTTTACGTTCAGGGCCGGTCTTCTCTCTCCACGCCGAGGATCTCGCCCACGTACATGCGGTGGAGGTCATTTTGGGGATAAAACTGCTTTAGCAGCTCGGGCCGCTGAAAGCCGCAGCCCTGAAGATCCTGCACATACAGCTTTTCGCACACCAGCGTCAGCTCTGACTGCGCAAAGGCCGGACAGCCCTCCTTGGTCTCGCGGAGCGTCAGGCCGGCGGCTGCGATCTTGTCCAGGTCGCGGCCGCTTTTGGATCCGCACAGGTTGAGCGCGGCGCGCTGCGATTCGGGCAGGAAAGAGAGGGTAAACCGGTCGCTGTTTTCCAAAAACTCATAGGTGTAGCGCTGCGGGCGTACAAAGATAAACGCGACGGGCCGGTTCCACAAAATGCCGAGGCCGCCCCAGCTGGCGGTCATGGTATTTACGGCGCCGCCAGCGCGCGCGGTGACCAGCATCCACTGCTTGCCGATGCGGTCAAACACGCTTTGGCCCATATCCTCGGGACGTATTCTGATCATGGCATAGTCTCCCCCATAATGTTTTCATTACTATATCATATGTTGGGTTTGCTGGCTAGCCATTTAGCGCCCCCCGGCGGCGGCGCGTCACAAAAAGATGGGCGTAAAAATCCAAGGAAGGCTTTCCCATCGGAGGGATCTATGATATAATACGGCATCATCAAGCAAACGGAGGCTGGCAGGATGAAGAACCGTGTTTTGGTGGAGGTTGCCAATCAGGAATATACGCTTATATCTGAGGAAGACCCGGCGTACATGCGCAGAGTTGCCGCCGCTGTCGACCGTGAGATTAAAGAGATCACGGCCGGCGCGCATCTGTCCCTGTCCCACGCCGCAGTCCTGGCGGCCGTCAAGTTGGCGGACAAGGCCGAGAAGGCGTCCGACAACACCGAGCATCTTCGCGCGCAGATCAAGGACTGTCTGGACGAGACGCAGAAGGTTAAGGCCGAACTGGCGGAGGCCAGACGCGAAATCTTCCGGCTTAAGGCCGGAAAGACTTGATTGTCAGACTGAGGACAGACCTCTCTTGTGGCGATTCCAAAGCTTTTCCGACCGGAAAGCCCGGAGTATTCCGAGCCTCTACAGCTCGCCGCTGTGCAGCCTCGGGTCGGAAGAGTCTTTGTCATCAGCCTCGATTATGTAACTAAGGTTGGGATGCCCTGTTGAAGCTGCAAGCAGCCGCCAGCCGATATGACGCCGCCGTCGCCGCTGTCCAGTCGGGCGCGGACGAGCTTTTGCTGAGCTTTTGGGAGGGATCTCCCGGCGAGCAGATGGCCGATACGCTGAAATATTGCCTCCGCCGGGGAATATCCACCGTGCTGGACCTGTCGGGGCAGATGACTGATCAAATGCTTGAGCTGGCCGAAAAGCCGCTCCAGCGCCTGTACCGCCGGGGGCTGAGCGCCGTGCTCGTATCCGAGCCCGGCGCCGCGCGGTTTGTCCGCATGACGGCGCCGGACGCGAAGCTCTTTTTTTCCGGAGGCGTACACAACCTCGAAGGGGTTTTGTTCGCGGCCGCCCTGGGCTGTTCGCGCGTGGCGCTGAGCCAGACGCTGGGCAGGGCGCAGATCGAGTACATTGCCAGACGCGCGCCGATAGAGCTGCAGGTGCTCGCGCTTGGCCGTCTTTGCCCGCTGGCGGGAAGCGGTCCCTGTTTTTTGGGCGGGGACGCCGAATGCAGGCTCGGCTGCCGCAAGCCTTACGGATACGCGACCGCGGCCGACGGGACCCCGCTTTTTCATAAGGACGTTTCCCTTCTGGGGCATCTTCAGGAGCTGAAGGAGTTTGGCGTCACCGCCATTCAGGTGGCGTCCGACGACCGTTCCCCCGAGGCAGCCTGCGTGCTGACAAAGGTCGCGCGGGAGGCGCTGGACGGAGAGCCGCCGCTCCCCCGCCGACTGGATTCCCTTTCGGCGGAACTTGGGTTGCCCGGGTTTACCGACTGGTTTTACTCGGGAGCGGGCTCTCCCACCGCCGTTTTGCCGCTTCCGGCGCGCGCTGAGTCGTTTTTGACGGGCGTGCGGTCGGAGATGGCCAACAGGCCCGAGCGCGCCTGCGTGCCGGTGCGGATGTACTGCCTGATCCGCCGGGACGAGCCCGCGCGGCTGGCCGTGGACGACTACCAGGGTCACACAGAGATGACCGTCGGGCCGGTGGCCGTGGCCATGCCCGGCGCGCACGCGCTTGAGGCCGAGGCCAACACCCAGTGGTATCGGCTGGGCGGCACCCCGTACCGCTGCGAGGAGGCGCGCACGCGCGCCGACGGCGGGCTTTCCTTGCCCACATCGGCGCTGCAGGACATGCGCCGCGAGGTTCTGGCCAAGCTGGACGCGTCGCGGTCTGCCCCGCCCGAGCGCGAGGCCGGACGGTTTTACGCCGGAGTCAAGCTGCTGCCCCGCCGGGAGGAGCCGGTGCTGACGTTTTCGCTGGCGGCGATGCGCCAGCTTACGTCCGAGCTCAGCGCCATGCGTCCGGCCTGCCTGTATTTGCCGCTGAGCGAGCTCGTCGAGTCGCCCGAGAAGACCTCGGCGCTTTGCGCCGCCGGGCTGACGGTTGCCGCGGCGCTGCCGCGCGTGATCTGTGACGACGCGCTCGGCGATTTGCTGGCGCAGCTGGAGGCCGCACACGCCCTCGGCGTGCGGCAGGCGCTTGTCTACAGCCCCGGGCACATTCCGCTGGCGGTGTCCAGAGGGTTTGCGGTGCGGGGAGAGTTTTCGGCCACCAATTCCCAGACGCTGAAAGAATACAAACAGCGCGGGCTGCTGTCGATCACGCTTTCGCCGGGGCTGAGCCTGGGCGACTGCCGCGGCCTGTCGCACAACATGGACACAGAGCTGGCCGTGTACGGGCGCATTCCGCTGCTGCTGTCGGGACGCTGCCTGATTCAGGCGCCGGGCGGCCTGTGCCGCTGCGATAGCCCGCTGGAACTGACCGATGAGGAGGGCCTTCGCATGCCGCTCGTGCGCGAGAGCGGCCACCGCACGCTGATGTACGCCGGGCAGAAGCTCTGGATGCTCCCATACAGGGCGCAGTGGCGGCAAATCGGGCTTTGGGGAGCGCGCCTGAACTTTACCACCGAGAACGCGCGCGAATGCGTTCAGGTCGCCGAGCGCTACAGGGGAACGGGCAAGTATGTGCCCAATCAGTGCACCACGGGGTTTTACCTGGTGGAGCCGGGCTCGCGGGCCTGAGCCGCATAAGCGCCGCTACCGCGATTTGATGGAAGGAATGACATCTGTTTTGGGTAGAATCATCTTGGCGTCCACTTCGCCGCGCCGCGCCGAACTCGTTAAGCGAATTGGACTCACGCAGTGCAAAATTGTCGATCCGCGCGTCGAGGAAAAGCTTTTGTCCGACATGCCGCCCGAGGAGCTCGTCGGCCACTGGTCGCGCCGCAAGGCTGAGGCCGTTTCAGCGTCGCCCGAGGACGTGGTCATTGCGGCCGACACCATCGTCTGGTTTGACGGCGGCGCGCTGGGCAAGCCGTCCGACGCAGCCGACGCGTTCGGCATGCTCACGATGCTGGCCGGGAACTGGCACACGGTGTACACCGGGCTTACGGTCATACATGACGGGCAGACCATCACCGAGGTGGAGTCCACCGCGGTGCTGATGCGCCCGATGAGCACACAGGAGATCGAAGCGTACGTCGCCACGGGAGAGCCTCTGGACAAGGCCGGGGCCTACGGGGTGCAGGAGCGCGGCGCGCTGCTGTGCGAGCGCGTGGACGGCGATTTTTACAATGTCATGGGACTGCCGCTTTTTCGGCTCGGACGCGTTCTGGCCGATTTGGGTGTAAATCTGTTTGAAGAGGAAGAGTAGGCTTGAAATTTCTGCTCCGTCACCGGGGTTTAATCATCGCGATCCTCGTTGTCGCGCTGATTTTGGCAATGGCCGTCGCTTCGCTGATGTCCAGAGGAACCACGCCGGTCTCCAACGCGCTGGGCGTTCTGTTTAAGCCGCTGCAGGTGTTCATGTCGGGCGTTGTCGGGATGATCGAGGGGTCGTATGACGCCAGATACGCCTACGACTCGCTTCTGGCCGAAAACGAGCAGCTGCGCGTTCAGGTCGCAGAGTATGAGCGGCAGTCGCGGGCCTATCAGGAGGCGATGGCCGAGAACGAGCAGCTCAGGGAGCTTCTGGACGTGCGCGCTCACCGGCCCAAACTGCAGTTTGAGATGGCCAAGATCATCACGCGGGACTCGTCCAACTGGGCGCGGACCTTTACCATCGACCAGGGCGCGAACGCCGGCATTGAGGTGGGCGACTGCGTCGTGACCTCTGAACTGTATCTGGCGGGCGTTGTCAGGGAGGTCGGCTCCAACTGGGCGACCCTCGTCTCGGTCATTGATACCGACCTCCAGATAGGCGCGCGTGTGTTCCGCACCGACCTGACCGCCGTGGCCGAGGGGAGCTTTGAACTGATGCAGGAGGGGAAGCTCGCGCTTTCCTATCTGCCGGTGGACGCCGACATTCAAAACGGCGATGAGATCCTCACCTCTGGCGCGGGGGGAACGTATCCCAAGGATATCCCCATCGGCAGGGTCATCGGCATGGAGACCGAGGCCTCGGGCATTTCGGCGCGCGCCATTCTGGAGCCCCTGGCCGAGCTCGACAGGCTGACAAAGGTCTTTGTGGTGACGGACTTCTCCGGGGAGGTGGAACCGTGACCGACACGCGCAACGCCGTCTTCAAATGGCTGTTGTATGGGATTACGCTCTGGCTGACCATGGCGTTGCAGCTGTTTCTTCCGCTGCGCATCGGCCAGATCCGCGCGCTTCCGGTGATTCCGCTGGCGATTCTGGTGGCCGTTTTTGAAGGGGCAAAGGGCGGCGGCGTTTTTGGCCTGCTGGCCGGGCTCCTGTGCGACGCGTTTATTCCGCCGTCCGAGGCGTTTTTCTCGATCGCGCTGCTTCTGCTCGGGGTGCTGGTGGGGTTTTCCACCGAGCGCCTGTTCCGCAAAAATCTTCTGACCGGCCTTCTTTGGTCTGTCGCCGGGCAGATTGCGGTGGATGTGTTTTTCTTTGCGTTTTTTTATTGGATCGGCGGGCGCGCCGGGTTTGACGCGCTGCTTGCCGTGGCGCCGGCCGAGGTGCTGATCACGTTGCCGGCCGTTCCGATTCTCTATGTGTTTATCCGCAGCATTTACAGGAAGTTTCACGCGCTGCAGCCGTTGTTTTGACGCGCTGGCGCGGCGTTCAGGAGGTGTTCGATTCCCTTGGAAGGCATGAGACTCAATGTCCGCGTGTGCGTGATCGGCGCGCTCGTGCTTGTACTGGCTATGGTCATGGGCGTACGCCTGTATACCATGCAGATTGTCAACGGATCGGATTATGCGATCGCGTCGGAGAAAAAGATTGTCCGGACCGTGACCATTCCGGCGGCGCGCGGGGGCATCTTCGACCGCTATGGAAGGCCGCTGGTCACCAACGAGCTCAGCTATGACGTCTACCTCGACCTCAAGCGCCTGAGGCTGCAGGACGACCCTTCGGTCGCCCTTTTGGAGCTCGTGCGGCTTGTCGAGCAGACCGGCAACGCGTACGTTGACGAGTTCCCGGTGACCCAGGTGCCGTTTTCCTACAAAACCACGGCCACGAGCGCCCAAAAGGACAGGCTGGAGAAGTATCTCGAGCGCAAGGAGTGGAAGGGCGTCACCGCGGCCGAGCTCATCGACAGGCTGCGGGTGCAGTTTAAGCTGCCCGACAGGCTCGGCGACCATGACGCGCGTCTGGCTGTGGGGGTGCTGTACGAGCTGGAGCTGCGGGAAATCGTGCCGACGGTCGCGCCGTATGTCTTCGCGCGAAACGTGTCCATGGAGCTTGTCAGCAACATTCTGGAGCGCGCGATTCCGGCAGCCCGCGTGGAAAACGTCCCCATCCGGCAGTACGACACCGATTTTGCAGCGCATTTGCTGGGCAGGGTGGGCCAGATTCCCGAGGAACAGTTTGAGCAATTTGCGTCTCTCGGCTACGCCTCCGACGAGATTGTCGGCATTGACGGCGCGGAGCGTGCGTTTGAGTCGTGGCTGCACGGCGAGGCCGGGGTGCGCACCGAGGAGACCAACACAGCAGGCCGCGTGCAGAACGTCGTGTACACCAAGGAGCCGAAGCCCGGCGCGAACGTGTACTTAACCGTTGACATTGCGCTGCAGGCCGAGGTGGAGCGGCTGCTGGAGAGCCACATTCTGAAAATGCAGGAGACCGGCGAGCCGCTGAAGGGCAAGGAGAGCGAGGCCGGGGCAGCTGTTGTGGTGGATGTGCGCACCGGCGAGGTGCTGGCGATGGCCTCATACCCGACGTTTCACCTTCAGAGCTTTTCTCAGGATTACGCCGGCCTTTTGGAGGACCCGCTGAAGCCGCTTTACAACCGCGCGATCGCCGGGGTTTACTCGCCGGGCTCGACCTACAAAATGGTCACGGCCACGGCGGGGCTGGAGGACGGGCTGATCACGCCCGAGAGCAAGATCACCGACCGCGGCGTCTACACATATTACAAGGACTATCAGCCCAAATGCCACATCTATCCCAGCAACCACGGCACGATCAACGTCATGCAGGCGCTTCAAAAGAGCTGCAACTACTTCTTTTTTGACGTGGGCCGGCAGGAGGGCATTGAGCGTCAGGGCTTCTGGGCCCGGCAGTACGGCCTGGGCGAGGCCACGGGAATCGAGCTCCAGGGCGAGCAGATGGGCTATGTGGCGGGACCGGAGACCAGCAAGCAGATCGGGTCGCAGTGGTATCCCGGCCTGGCGCTGGCCGCCGCGATCGGCCAGTCGGACAACGCGTTTACCCCGCTGCAGATTGCCAACTATGTGGCCACGATCGCGGGGGACGGCAAGCGCCACGCGGCGCATTTGCTCAGCGAGGTCAAGGAGTACGACTTCAGCCAGACGCTGTACGAGACGCCGGTTACGGTGGTCAACGACCTGAGCTTGTCCGACGCCACCATTTCCGCCCTGCAGACCGGCATGCACATGGTGGCGCAGTCCGGGGGAACGGCCTACTCCACATTTGTGGGATACCCGGTGGAGATCGCGGCGAAGACCGGCTCGGTGCAGTCCACGCAGGACAAACCGAACAACGCGGTTTTTGTGGCGTACGGGCCGTATGAGACTCCCGAGATCGCCGTGACGGTCGTAGTGGAAAAGGGCGGCGCTGGCTCACGCATTGCCCCGATCGCCAAGGATGTATTAGACGCGTATTTCCGCATTCAGCAGGAGATGCGCGACGTTCCCGGGGAGAACACGCTGCTCAGGTAATGAAGTGCCCTCCGAGTGGGCACAGTAGGGAGGTTTGGCGTATGGGAAGAGCCATCTTGGTGACTTCCGGCAAGGGCGGGACGGGGAAAACATCGCTCACAGCGGGCGTGGGCAGCTGTCTTGCCGCGCTTGGACACAAAACGATCTGCGTGGACGCCGACGTCGGGCTGCGCAATCTGGACATCGCGCTGGGCGTGTCCGACCGCGCTGTTCTGGACTTCGGCGACGTGCTGCGCGACCATGAGCTGCTCGGCGACGCGCTCAGGGAGCATCCCCAGATTCCCAACCTGTTTCTGCTGCCCGCGCCGACGGGCCTTCAGGCCGCGGCCATTGACGCTGGCGCGTTTGCGGAGCTTGTACAGGATTTGTGCGAGCAGGCCGAGTTTGTGTTTGTCGACAGCGCGGCCGGGCTGGACGCGGGCTTCGGCCTCGCGGCCGGCGCCTGCCGTGAGGCCATTGTCGTGGCCACGCCCGACCCGCTCTCGGTCAGAGACGCCGCGCGCGCAGCGTCCCTGCTGGACGGCTATGACACGGTGAGGCTGGTGCTCAACCGCGTGCGGCCCCGCCTGATGCACCGCAAGCTCGCGCCGAATGTCGACGACGTCATGGACGAGGTAGGGCTGTCGCTGCTGGGCGTTGTCCCCGAGGACGAGATGGTTCTGGCAGCCGCCGCGCGGAGCACGCCGGTGATTCTCGCAGCCCGCAACGGCGCTGCCGTCACATACCTCAACATTGCCGAGCGGCTTCTGGGGAAAAAGGTGAACATCCCGCGTATTCGCCAGTGGAGCCTTGGCGGGTAGCATGTCCGCTTTGGCCCATCATTTGGAGGTTATCATATGAATATTGCCCTGATCGCGCACGACAAGAAAAAGGAACTCATGGTGCAGTTTTGCATTGCCTACTGCGGCATCTTGGCCAAGCATTCAATCTGCGCGACCGCCACAACCGGAAAGCTGGTCTCAGAGGCCACAGGGCTGAAGATCACGCGCTTTTTATCGGCCTCGCATGGCGGAGATCAGCAGATCGGCGCGCGCATTGCCTATAACGAGATCGACCTTATCTTGCTGTTCCGCGACCCGGTGTCGGCAGCGCCCCATGAGCCCGACGCTGCGCTGTTAAGGCTGTGCGACATGCACAACATCCCGGTGGCGACCAATTCGGCCACGGCGGAGGTGCTGATCCAGGGCTTGGCGCGCGGCGATCTGGACTGGCGCAACATCGTCAACCCCAAGAACTGATGGAGGATCGGGAGCTCCTGCGTCTGGCTGCCCAGGCGCGCGCCAACGCCTATGCGCCTTACTCGCGCTTTCGGGTGGGCGCGGCGCTTTTGTGCGAGGACGGCGCGGTGTTTACGGGCTGCAACGTTGAAAACGCCGCCTTTTCCCCGGGAATATGCGCAGAACGCGCGGCGCTGGCGGGCGCCGTGAGTGCCGGTGTCCGGCGCTTTGTCACGCTGGCCGTTGTGGGCGGCGCGGAAGAGTCCGGCGGCGCGCGCTGCTGTCCGCCCTGCGGGGTGTGCCGGCAGACGCTGCGCGAGTTTGGCGCGGCCCTCACGGTGGTGCTCGCGCCGCTCGATGACCTTGACGCTGTCGAGCGCTTTACGCTGGAGGAGCTTTTGCCGCGCAGCTTCGGGCCGGAGGATCTCGGACGGGAGGGGGATGCGCCGTGAACATGGTGGAGCTGATCGGCAAGAAAAAGCGCGGCGGCGCGCTGACCGACGCCGAGCTTCAATGGCTTGTCCGCGGCGTTGCCGACGACAGCATTCCCGACTACCAGCTTTCGGCCTGGCTGATGGCCGTATGCCTGAAGGGAATGAGCCCTGAGGAGACGCTTGCTCTGACCCTGGCGATGGCGCGTTCGGGCGACACGCTCGACCTTTCCTCACTTCAGGGGGTTAAGGGGGACAAGCACAGCACGGGCGGCGTGGGGGACAAGACGACGCTGATCGTCGCGCCCGTCGTCACGGCCTGCGGCATGACGGTGGCGAAGATGTCCGGGCGCGGACTTGGGCACACCGGCGGCACGGTGGACAAGCTGGAGTCCATTCCCGGGGTCAGCACGTCGCTGTCGGCAGAGCGCTTCGTGGACATTGTCAGAAGGATCGGCCTGTGCGTCGCCGGACAGTCGGGCGAGCTTGCCCCGGCCGACAAAAAGCTCTACGCGCTGCGCGACGTCACAGCGACGGTGGACAGCCCCGCGCTCATCGCGGCGTCGGTCATGAGCAAGAAGCTCGCCGCGGGCGCCGACTGCATTTTGCTGGACGTAAAAACGGGCTCGGGCGCGTTTATGAAGACCGTCGAGGAGGCCGAGGCCGTCGCCGGGGCCATGGTGGACATCGGTGCGCGCGCTTCCCGCTCCTGCGCCGCGGTGATCACCGATATGGACGTCCCGCTCGGCCGCGCCGTGGGCAACGCCCTGGAGGTTCGCGAGGCGCTTCAGACCCTGCGCGGCGCCGGCCCGGAGGACCTGACGAATGTGTCCCTGATGCTCTGCGCGCGGCTTTTGGAGCTCGCGGCGGGCAGAGACGCATCGTTCGGGGTTCGGGCCGATGGGTGCGAAGCTGCGGCCCGTAAGGCCCTTGCCGACGGCAGCGCGCTGGAGAAGTTTTTGGAGATGATCGAGGCGCTCGGCGGCGACGCCGCAGTGCTGCGCGAGCCTGACGGGCTGCCGCGCGCCGAGCTTGTCCATGAGGTGCGCGCCCTGCGGAGCGGCGTGGTGACGAGGATGAACGCCGAGGGCGTCGGCATGGCCAGCGTGCTGCTCGGCGCCGGAAGGCTGACCAAAGCCGACGGCATCGATCCGGCTGCCGGCATCATCCTGTGCAAAAAGACCGAGGAGACCGTGCGGGAGGGCGAGACGCTGGCGCTGCTGCACACGTCGTCCGGCGAGCTGGCTCGGCGCGGGGAGGAGGCCTTCCGCGAGGCCGTCTCGATCGGCGATGAGCCGCCCGAGCCCAGGCCGCTTGTCTACAGACTGATTCGCGGGATGGAAGCACAATAAAGAGGAACCACAAGGAGATGGTCAAATGATCGAAGCCGTCACCGCGTTTTATAACAGCATTCCGGATTGGCTTGTCCTGCCGCTCAGGCTGGTGCTGGACATTGTTCTCGCCGTCGTTCTCATCCGCGTCATCCGGTTTGTCATTAACCACGTGATGAAAAAGTCTCAAAACAGCCGTGCCGACACCCTGTGCGCCCTGATGAAAAATGTGGCGTCGTACCTCATCGGCTTTTTTGTGCTGATTCAAATCCTGCAAAACCTTCTTGGTGTCAGCCCGGCCTCGATTATCGCGGCGGCCGGCGTGTTCAGCGTGGCCATCGGCTTTGGCGCGCAGAGCCTGGTCAAGGACATCATCGGCGGGATCTTCATCCTGATCGAGGACCAGTACGCCCTGGGCGACTTGGTTGTGCTTGATGGCTTCTGCGGCACCATTGAGGACTTTGGACTGCGTACGACGCGCGTGCGTTCGGCGGACGGCGATCTGCTGTTTATTCCAAACGGCTCCATTTCCAAGGTCATCAACCGGTCGCGAGGCGACCGCTCCGTGTTTGTTCAGGCAGACATTAGTTACGGCGAGAACATAGAGCGCGCGATGCAGGCGCTTGAGAAGACGATGGCTACCGCCAAGCAGGAGCTTCCCGCGCTGTTGGAGACGCCGAAGCTGCTGGGCGTTTCGGCGGTCGGCGCATCGGGCGTCTCGCTGCGTGCGCACGCGCAGTGCCGCCCCGGAGACCAGTTCATGCTGGAGCGGGAGCTGCTGCGCCGTATGAAAGAGGGCCTGGAAGAGGCTGGAATCGCCGCGCGCTGGTCATAGATTCCATCAGGCTGCGCGCCTGGGAAAAAAACACTTGCATTTCGGGCCAAGACATGCTAAAATTACAAATTGCAGCCCATCCTTGTCTGGGTGGACCGCTATTTTAAAGAAAAGGAGGTGGTCGGCTTGCCAAATATAAAGTCTGCCAAGAAACGCGTTTCCGTCACAGCCCATAAGACGGCGCAAAACCGGATGGCCAAGTCGAGTTTACGAACAACCATCAAGAAGGCGCATATTCTGGCGGCGGAAGGGGACGCGGCGGCCAGCTCCGCGTTCATAGAGGCGCAAAGAGCCATTGATAAAGCGGTTTCTAAGGGCTTGCTCCACAAGAATACCGCGGCGCGCCGCAAGGCTCGTTTGCATGCGAAGCTTCCCCAATAGCGTTTTTTAGCGGACAACAAGCCCCCGGCCATTTTTGGCCGGGGGCTTTAGACTGTCAAAGAACCAAGGGTTCTTTGACAAAGCGGGGACAGGATCGCGTCTTTGTGAAGACGCGTAAAGAAAGGCATTCCCGGAGTGAATCAGGGAAAACCGAAAAAGGACGGGGACGCGAGGGGATTTTTTGACAAGCTAAAACCGCTGAGGCGGGTTGGCTCGCGTCTATCCGCTACCGCTTAATACGTTTGTTCAGAAAGCCGAAGGACAGCAGCAGGCACAGCAGGCCTAAGGCGCAGCTCACCAAAACCGTCAGCCACAGCGGGGCGGCGAGCGTGCAGAAGCCAATGCTCTCGGCGGAAAAGTGGTCGCGGTACAGGATGCTCTTGAGTTCTCCCGTGACGCCGAGCTGCGACAGGCCGTCGTCCAGCATGACCTGCTTGAGCCAAATCGTGAGATGGGAAAACGGCAGGAACGATCCGACAGCCTTCGCGCCCTCCCCGAGATTGCTGTAGGGCAGATAGATCCCGCACAAAAAGCCGATAAACGTGCCCGAAACGCCGGAAATCACGCCGATGGCCGCCGATGACTTGACAAGGGAGGTGATCAGCAGCATGACAGAGCTGGAGACCAGCGTGGCGATAAAGAGGACGAGCAGCACCATCAAAAAGGTGCCGGCGGCGAGCCAGTAGCCCGTGACTAGCCCGATGATCAGGAAGCTGATCAGCCAGGTAAACGCGTTGATGCTAAAGCTTACCACTAGGCCTGTCGCAAAATAGGACAGGATGATTTCCGAGGTCTTCACCGGGGTGAGCAGAAAGCTGTCAATGCGTTTGCTTTCAAAATCCGTGGCAATGGTCGAGAAGACGCCGGTGGCCGTCGAAAACGAGTTGATGATGAACACGCCGGCCATCATTTGCAAATACACAATGAAGTTCTTGGCCTGATCGCTCAGCGGCATGGCGACTGAGCCCGAGCCGGCGTTGTCCATGGCGGATGTGTAAAGATTGGCGATAAAGAGGAAGTAGAGCGCCACAATGATGAGGGAACTCAAAAAGGAAAAGAACACGGTGGCCTTGTCCCGGCGGAATATCTTGATATTGCGCATTGTGAGGGAGTATACAGCCGTCATCGCGCCACCTCGTCGCCGTTCGGCGTTTCGCCGACAACGTTCAAAAACACATCGTCCATGGAGCCCTTGATCACTTCAAAAAAGCGGATGTTCTCCTTAAGCCGATACAACAGGTCAATGGAGGCGGAGGTCTGTTCAAGCGTAATCTCATAGGTGTCGGCTAATTTTTTGGCCTGAATTTCCGTCAGGGCAAGCTCATGTTCAAGCGCTTGCGCGTCCTTCGGGGTAATCAGCAGCCTGTCGGACGAAAACTTTGATTTCAGCTCCGCCGGGCTGCCCGCCGCGATGATCCGGCCCTTGTCGATAATGGCCACGTCATCCGCCGCCGCGGTTTCCTCCATATAGTGCGTGGTTAAAAAGATCGTCATGCCGTCCTCGTCCTTGAGCTTATGGATGATGCTCCAGACGTCCGCCCTGGTTCGGGGATCAAGGCCTGTGGTCGGCTCATCTAAAAACAGGATTTCGGGCGACATGAACAGGGCTCTCGCAATCTCGGCCTTCCTTTTCTGACCGCCGGACAGGGTCTTAAACCGCTGATGCAGCATGCCCTGAAGGGACAGCAGCGCCGAGACCTGATGAAGCCGCTTCCTTGCCTCGCCGCGGGACTCAATGTACAGGGCTGCGTATGTCAGCAAGTTCTCCTCGACCGTGAGCAGGTCATCCAGAATGTTGTTCTGAAACACAACGCCCATCTTGTTTTTATACGCGAGCAGGTCGGGCGAGCCGTCGTACAAAACCCCGCCGCCGTCGCGCGGCAAAAGCCCGATGATCATGTTGATCGTGGTGGTCTTTCCGGCGCCGTTCTGCCCAAGGAAGGCAAAGAGGCTGCGCCTCTTAACCGCAAAGGATATTCTGTCCACCGCCGCCTTGCCAGAAAAACTCTTGGCCAGGTTTTGAACCTCAAGAATGTGTTCCATGTCATGGCTCCAAATCGTTATCAATCTTTGACCGCCGCGAAGCGGCGAGGGCTGTGAGCGCTTGGACGGCGTCACGGCAGCGGTAGCGTATCCTCGTCCTCGTCAAGGCGCTCGAGCCTGAAAATCACGGGCCGCGTCCCGTCGTTGCAGCAGGTGATCATGGTTTTCTCGTCCTTCATCCAGCCGTTCATGATGGAGCCGCCCTGCAGCGCAGCATAGACATACCGACTGATGGCGTCCCAGGCCTCGCTGCAGAACTTGCCCCCCATCATGTGCCAAAACCCGTCGGGGCCGTTCTGATCAAGAATGAACTCCTGGCCGTCGTAAAAGAGGTCGCACCTTCCCGCGTTCGGGTCGGCGCAATACTGCTCTTGAAGGTCGGGATACAGCTCCCGCCGCAAAACCGTGATCTTACATTTGTGGGTCATGTACATCCTCCTCCGAAGCTGTGATTGGCGCGTCCGCCGGCGAGGCGCGCTTACGGGGCCTTCATCGACGCGAGCATGAACTCGTATGATGCCGTCAAAACCTGTTTCACAAGCTCTTTGTGTTCGTGCAGGTAGTGGTCGCTGCGGGCCAAAACGCGCTGCGCCACCCCGAACACGGTGTTGTGGACCACCAAGGTCATGACGTCAACGCGGTAGTCGTCGCGGATGCTGCGGTCCCTGACGCCGGCCTCGATAAACCGCGCGAGCAGGGCGGTGGTATTGTTCATCGCCTGCACAAACTGGTCGGCCTCGGGGGTTTGCGGGAAACCCCGGTCAAACATGCGGTCAAACTCCGAAAAATAGTTCAGCGCGCTCACATGCCGGGGAAGGACTTCGATAAAGCGGTGAACAATAACGCTCAGCTGCTCAAAGCCCGGCAGAGTCTTGTCGGGGAGCGGGTAGAGCGTCTGCTGGAAAAGGTCGTTAATGAGGGTACAGGTGACGGCAAACGCCAGATGCTCCTTTTGCGGAAAGTAGCGGTACAGCGTGCTGCGCCCGATACCCACCGCCGCGGCGATGTTCTTCATCTGCGTGTTGGCCAGCCCGTACTCCAAAAACTGGCGCTGGGCCTCCCGCTGCGTGATGTCGCGGATTTCATCCGCCGTGAGCGCATTATAGGCCATAGCCAACCTCCTATCCACCTCTCTATTCATACCGCGATTTGGAAATTTTGTCAAGCCGGGCGGTTTGTTTTTCCGCGCCACTCGCCCGGCGGCTGAACAACATTTTAGCACATTAACTAAAAAAAGCACTGCGTTTTTTGCAAAAATGGGCAACATGCTTGACGAAAAGACCAGTCAATGGTAAAATGTACTTGTCTTGTGAGGCGCGTGTCTCATTTGGGGGTTGACAGAATAAATGCCGCTCCGCCGAGGTGTGAGCGGCCCGAAAGAGAGGAGGTTGAAGCGTGGCCCGGCATGTTTTTTGCGCCGGGCGCGAAGCGGAACTCATATGGTTTAATCGAAGAATGACCACAAAAGGAAAAGGAAAGATTTAGGAGGAAAAGCGATGACAAAGATCCTTTGGAAAAAGAGGGTACTTTCGCTGACTTTGGCAGTTCTGATCCTGCTGGGCGCTGCGCCGTTTGCGCTGGCCGCCCCCGGAGACGCCGGCTGGTATGAGATTTCTGTTAATGAGGCCGACGGATTTGCGGTTGTGACCAACCCCAACGGCGGCGAAACGCTGAGCTACTCCCTGACCTCCGGCGTACAGCTGCTGTCCGTGCAGGACGGCGCAAATACATACGCATTTAAAGATCTGAACAAAAACGGCTCGCTTGACATCTATGAGGACTGGAGAGCCACAGACGCCGAGCGCGCCGCCGATTTGGCCGGGAAAATGATTGCCGATCCTAACGGCATTGAGCAGATCGCCGGTCTCATGATGGTCAGCATGCACCAGTCGGGACTGACCCCGGCGCTGACCGCCGCGCAGAAAGAGTTGATCGACACCCAGAACATCCGCTCCCTGCTCAACGCCGACACCACGGCGACGACCGCCACCACGGCAAAGTGGAGCAACGCGGTTCAGGCGTATGCCGAGAGCCTGGGCTGGGGCATTCCCGCCAACATCACCTCCGACCCGCGCAGCAACGCAGCCGCCTCGGAATACTATGACGGCAGCACCGCTTCGCTGTCGAAATGGCCGAGCAACCTGGGGCTGGCCGCGACGTTTGATCCCGAAGTGGTCAAGCAGCACGGCGTCATCACCTCTCAGGAATACAGAGCGCTTGGCATCAACACGGCGCTTTCCCCGCAGATTGACCTGGGCACCGAGCCGCGCTGGAACCGCATCAACGGCACCTTCGGCGAGGGCCCGCTTCTGGCCTCCGATCTGACCGCGGCCTATGTGGCCGGCTTCCAGTCCACCTATGTGGACGGCGTGGACATGGGCTGGGGCAAGGATTCGGTTACAACCATGATCAAGCACTGGCCGGGCGACGGCGTGGGCGAAGGCGGCCGTGAGTCGCACGCCAACGTCGGCAAGTACGCCGTGTTCCCGGGCGGCGCGTTTAAAACGCATTTAGAGCCGTTCCAGGCCGGCCTCAGCGCCGACCTCGTGGGCAAGACCGGCGGCGCGGCGGCTGTAATGCCGTCGTACTCCATCGCCATTGATGAAAACGGCGCGTCGATCGGTGAAGCGGTCGGCAGCGGCTACAGCAACTACAAACTGGCCGAAGTTCTGCGCGGCGACCTCGGATTTGACGGCATCATCTGCTCCGACTGGCTGATCAGCGGCATGTGGAGCGTCATCGGCGGCAACCCCATAATGATCTGGGGCGGCATGGCCTGGGGCGTTGACACGTCCGACGGCGCCGCCATGGTTCTGCAGGGCATTATGGCCGGCCTAGATGAGTACGGCGGCCTGCAGATCAAGGCGCCCATCGTCGCGGCGTACAATCTTGGCGTGACGAAATATGGCAAAGATACGATGGACAAGCGCTTCGGCGACACTGCCCGCCGTGTGCTGCTCAATGAGTTCCGCCTGGGCCTGTTTGAAGACCCGTACCTGAACGTTGAAGCGTCGGCTGCGTTTGTCGGCCAAAAGGCGTTCATGGACGTCGGTTACGAGGCGCAGCTGAAATCGATTGTCATGCTGAAAAACAGCGACAGCATCATTCAGGAGCGCGAGACCAAGCCCACAGTATACATTCCGCAAAAGCTCGTTCCGTTTAAGGCGGCTGTGATCGTCGAGGGCGTAATCGCCTCTCCTGCAGTTCCGGCGCACTACGGCTTAGCGTTTGCCGAGGATTTTGCCAATGATTTCTTTGTGGTCAAGACCGACACCATCAGAGAAGGCGCCGACCCTGAGAATCCCCAGGCAGACGACATTATCGCGCTGACCGACTTTGCGGACGTCGACTTTGCCATTGTCAAGGTCACGAGCCCCACCAACGTCGGCGACATGTTCAGCGGCTACGGCTACCTCGCCAGCCAGCGCAACGTCCCCGGCGAGGCCGGCTATGACGCCGAAGAGCCCCTGAGCAACGGATATATCCCCAAGTCCCTGCAGTATCGCCCGTACACGGCCGATCCCGCGGTCGTGCGCGCCAAGCCCCTCTCCTATGACCCGGCCGAGGACGCCAGATGGGTTGCGGCAGGCGGCGAGGCCGGAATGTCCCGCTACTACGGCGGCAAGTCGACCACCACAATCAACGAGTCCGACCTTGACCTCATCCTGAACACCGTGTCCCGCGCGAAGGTGGGTTTGGGCGAGGACAGCGTGCAGGTCCCCGTGGTCGTGGCCGTACAGGCTGAGAACCCGATGTGCTTCTACGAGTTTGAGGATCAGGTGGACGGCATCGTTCTCGCGTTCGGCGCGAGCGATCAGGCCATGCTGGAGGTCGTTGCGGGCAAGTACAATCCGCAGGGCCTGCTCCCCTTCCAAATGCCGGCCAACATGACCACGGTCGAGCAGCAGCTTGAGGATATCCCGTTTGACATGGTCGCGCATACCGACGAAAACGGCGGCACGTACAATTACGCGTTCGGCATGAACTGGGCCGGAAAAATCGAGGACGAGCGCGTCGCGAAGTACGCCAAGCCCTTTGAAAGCGCCTCCAAGACCCTGACCGGCACCTATTCGTTTATCGCCGAGGGCTACGACTGGGGCCCTGCAGTTCCCAAAATCATTGTGTCGCTCGACGACGAGATCAATCAGACCTCTGTGGACGCGTCCGACTTTAGCGTGGTCGTGACCAAGCAGGCCATGTTTGGCGTTGAGACGCAGACCAGAACGGTTCTGGACGCCTACACCTCCGACGCCGCCGGAAACCGGCTGGACGGCAACAGCAGCTTTGTTACGCTTGAACTCAGAGTCTCTCCGACAGAGGGCTCCCCGTTTACCTTCCTGATTGACTTCCAGACCTGGGCGATGGCCAACGTCTGGTCCAATCCCTACAATAACGCCATCACGCTTACCGCGGGCTCCATGCTGGGCGCCGGGCTTACACTGTATGACGAGCTTGCCATCAACCCCGTATCGACCGGAAAGACCCTGCCGATCGCCGATGAGTTCACCAAGCACTCCTTTGCGGCCACCGACGGCACGGCCCTGACCTATGCGGCCTACGCCCCGCCCGCCGACGACAAGAAAAATGCGCTGATCGTCTGGCTGCACGGCGGCGGCGAAGGCGGCACCAACCCCGAGATCTCGATTCTGGGCAACAAGGCCGTCGCGCTTGCCGACAGCGCAATCCAGGGCATCTTTGACGGCGCGTATGTGCTGGCGCCTCAGACGCCCAGAGCCTGGATGACTTGGGCGACCGACGAAAGTGGCGCCCCGATTAACGGAAAGTCCATCTACACCGAGTCCCTGCAGGAGCTTATCGCCTCCTACGTGGCGGCCAACGACGATATTGACGTCGACCGCGTGATCGTCGGCGGCTGCTCCAACGGCGGCTACATGACGCTCAAGCTGCTGGAAGAGTATCCCGATTTCTACGCGGCGGGATATCCCATCTGCGAAGGCTATCTGGACGCCGTGGTGCCCGACAGCACCATCGACATCTGGAAAGAGCTTCCGATCTGGATGACCTGGGCTGCCAACGACACAACGCTGCCCCCCGCGCAGTATTCCCTGCCCACGGTTGCCCGTTTGATCGCCGCCGGAGCAAAGGATCTGGTTGTCTCCGAGTTCCCCGGCGTGTTTGACACAACAGGGCTCTACAAAGACGCGGAAGGCAACCCCTATGAGTACATGGGCCACTGGTCCTGGCTGTACGTGTTCAACAACGAATGCGTCGCCGAGGTCGACGGACAACAGACCACCATTTGGGAGTGGCTGGCCACCAAGTCCCGGTCCGCCGCGCCCGTGCTGACGTCCGTTTCGGTCAGCACCCCCACGATCGTCGAGACCCTGCCCGCCAACCTGAACCTCACGGTGGTCGGCGAGAACCTTGACGGCGCCGTGGCGTATCTCAGCGTTAACGATCAGCTTCTGTATCCCGCGCCTGTTGTGGGCGGCGCCGCCCGTATGCACATTGACGCCGCGCCGGAGGCCGGAACCTATGCGCTCGTGGTCGTCTGCGGAAGCGCCAGCGTGGCCTGCGACATTGACGTCGTCGAGTACGATACCGGCATCTGGGCCGGAAACGCGTTTGTGGAGGAGGGCAAGCTGCAGATCAGGTTCAATGAAGCCCTCACGCTGAAAAAGACAGCCGGCTGTGTTTTGATCGCCGGAACGGCCTATAACGCGGCGGTTCTCTCCGACAAACTGACGGTCGAGGTGCTCGGCTATGACGCCACGCAGATGGCGAGCGGAACCAAGATCGTAATATCCGGCGTCAAGTATCCCAGACTCTTCCCCAGCTATTCCTTTACGTTTACCGTGACAGCTCCGTAATTTTCTCTCCTATCTTACAGCCCGGGCCGCCCTTCCCCTTCTAGGGGGAGGGGCGGCCCAAAGGCTGTCAAAGGACTAAGGGTTCTTTAACAGAGTGGGGATAGGATCAAACCGTAAGGAGGTTTGAAGGGAAACGGTTTCGAGAAATAAATTCCCGAAACCGTTGTTGTTCCTATTTTCCCTGGATTCATTCCAGCGAGGACCTGCCGGCTGCGCCGCCAGGCTCGGCGTGAAAACCGATAAAGGACGAGGACGCGAGGGGCTTTTTGGACGGGTTAATCTTGCGGGGCATCGATATTGACGGTCTGGCCGACGATATACAACGGGCGGCCCTTGGCCTCGTCGTAAATGCGCCCGATGTACTCCCCGATGATGCCCAGCATGAGCAAGACAACGCCGTTAAAGAACAGCATGATGGCCACGATGGACGCCCAACCCGACAAATTGACGGTATGGGCGAAAAAAATACGCTGAATGACGACAAAAATGAGAAAAACAAAGCTCGCGATGGCCACGATCGCGCCCAACCAGGTTGACATTTTCAGCGGTTTGTAGGAAAATGAGGCCAGCGCGTCCGTGGCAAACTTAATCATTTTGCGCAGGGGATATTTGGTTTCCCCCGCAAACCGCTCCTCGCGGACGTACTCCACGGCGGTTTGCTTAAAGCCGACCCAGCTCACGAGACCGCGCACATAGCGGTTTCGTTCGGGGAGCTTTTTGAGCGAGTCGCAGACCTTGCGGTCGATCAGGCGAAAGTCGCCGGCGTCGACGGGCAGCTCAACGTCGGTCAGCGCGTTGAGCGTGCGGTAGAACAGCTTGGCCGTGATTTTTTTAAACGCGCTTTCGCCCTTTCGCTTGGCGCGCTTGCCGTAGACCACCTGAGCGCCCTCTTTCCACTGCTCGATCATCACAGGGATGAGCTCGGGCGGATCCTGGAGGTCGGCGTCGATGACGACAATGGCGTCGCCCTGCGCAAAGTCCATGCCGGCGGTGATGGCTGTCTGGTGGCCGAAGTTGCGTGAAAAGCCAATGAGTCTGAGCGCTTGATCGCGCTCTGCCAGCGCGCAGGCCAGCTGCCAGGTTTGATCCCGGCTGCCGTCGTTGATGAAAATGAGCTCATACGGCTCGCCGAGTCCGTCCATAACCGCCTTAAGGCGCTTATACGTCTCTCCGATGACCTCCTGTTCGTTATATAACGGCACAACAATGGAATACAATAAACACCGCTCCTTTTTCTGCGTTTGTCAGCATTCGGAACTACACAACAGAGTATACCACATTGCCTCAAAATAACAAGTAGGTGACATCTTGAAGACCAACGCGCGTTTTTCCTCCATCGCCTCGGCGGCGCTGTGTGCGTTTTTGGCGCTGTTCGCACTGTTTGCCGCGCTCGGCGGCGCGCTGGCCAGAGGCGTGTTCTGGCTGGAGCTTTTGCTGGGTCTGTGCGCCGCCGCGGCGCTGCTGTTTGCGCTGCGTTTTGCCGCGCCGGCGCTGCGCCGCCTGCCGGGGTGGGTCCTTCCGGCCGCCGCGGCGCTGCTGGCCGTCGCGCTGCGCGTCGTGTTTGTCTGTGTGACCGACATTGTCCCCTCGTACGACTTTACGAGGTATTACGATACGGCGGTTCTGTTTGCCCGCGGACTGCCGCCGCCAGAAGCCGATTATCAGGCGCTGTTTCCCCACCTGCTGGGCTATCCAACGCTGCTCAGCCTTGTATTTCGCCTGACGGGCGAAGGCCTCGTGCCTGTGTACGGGCTGAACATCGCGCTGGACGCGCTGAGCTGCGTCCTCATCTTCGTGATTGTCAAGCGTTTTGTCTGCGCCGAGGGCGCGTTTGGCGCGGCGCTGCTGTTTGCCCTAAACCCCGCAAGCCTTTGGCACAGTCCGCTTCCGTGCAGCGAGCCGCTGTTCGTCGCAGCCCTGCTGCTCGGCGTGTGGCTGTTTGTGCTGCTGACCGGCGGAGAGAATCGGGGCGTTCTGCCGCTTCTTGCGTACAGCGCGGCGCTCGGCACCGCCCTGTGCCTGGCCAACGCCGTTCGCCCGCTCGGCCTTGTGCTGCTGATCGCCGCGCTTTTGTGCCTGGGTGTTTTCTGGCGCGCGCGCTGGCGGGACAGGCTGATGTGCGGGGCGGTCGTGCTGGCGGCGTACCTGCTGTTGGGGGCGCTGATCGGCTGGGGGACGCAAAAAGCGCTTGGGCATGCGCCTGCGTCGGGCGCGCCCGGCTGGAACCTGTATGTCGGCATGAACATAAAAACGTCGGGCGGTTGGAACACCGTCGACGCCGACGGCCTTTTTGAGCGCATGAACGAGCTCCATGACGCCAAGGCGCTGCAAAGAGAGTACTTTGTGATGGGGCTGGAGCGGCTTGGGGACAACCTGAAGACCGGAAGCCTGCCTGCACTTTTTGCGAAAAAATTTGTTTCACTCTGGTCGCGCGACAACGCGATGGTGTACTGGATGGTCTTTTTGCAGAACCCGGCCAAGGCCGCCGGAGAAGGAAAAGTGGATTTGGAGCCGCACAAGGCGGCGATGGAGCTGGTCAGCAACGCCTATTGGTGGGCGCTTCTGGCGCTTTGCTGCATTGCGCCGCTGCGGACATGGAAAAACCTGGCCGGCAACGAGGTCTTTCGGCTTTGTGTGACGGCGCTGATCGGGTATGTGCTCGTGTTCCTGTTTTTGGAGGCCAACGCGCGCTATCATTACCCGGCCGACGCGCTGCTGATCCTCGCCGCGGGGCTGCGTCTCGGCGCGCGCCGCGCATAAAACAAGGAGGGGCAGCCTATGCTATACGGGGAAATGTCGCCCGCTCAGGTAGGGCAAATGTCCACGCTTGCCGTCGCGCAGGTCGGCGACGCCGTGTTCGAGCTCATGGTGCGCACGCGGCTGTGCGCCGAGCCCAGTGCGCGGGCAATGCACTTAGCGCGCGTGCGGCTGGTCAACGCCACGGCGCAGGCCGGCATGGCCCAGAGAATTCTGCCGCTTTTGACCGAGGAGGAACAGGCGGCGTACAGGCGGGGGCGCAACGCGCAGGTGGGCAGCGTGCCCAAAGCGGCGACGCGGGCGGCCTATGGCGCCGCGACCGCGCTGGAGACGCTGGTTGGTTTTTTGTATCTTACCGGTCGGTCCGCCCGGCTGGCCGAACTGTTTGGAGTGATGATGGATGAACATCCTTAAGCGGATCAAGGCCCGCGATGTGGCGCAGTACCTGATGATTCTTTTGGGCAACTCTCTGTACGCGCTGTCGGTGGCGATGTTCACCAAGCCCGCCGGCATCCCGCTCGGCGGCGTCTCGGGCGTGGCGATGGTGCTCAACTATCTGTTCAGTCTGCCCATGGGCGCCATGATTCTCGTGCTGAACATTCCGCTTTTTTTGCTGTCCTATAAGGCCATGGGGCGGCGCTTTCTCATCCGCACGATCTTTGCCACGATTATGTCCTCGGTGCTCATCGACTTCTTTTCGGCGCATCTGAGCGCCCTGACGCCCACCGACAACCCGCTGCTGATCTGCCTGTACGGCGGCGTGCTCAGCGGCGCGGGGCTGGGGATTGTGTTCGCGCAGGGCGCGACGACAGGCGGCAGCGATATTTTGGCCAAGTTTGTTCACCGCAAGCTTGAACATGTCAGCATCGGTCGGATCAATCTGATTATCAACGCCGTGGTGATTGTCATCTCGGCTGCCATTTTCCAGCGCGCCGAGGCTGCGCTGTACGCCATGGTTGTGCTGTTTGTGTCGTCGAGCGTGATAGACGCGATCCTGTCCGGACAGGATCACGCCAGCGCCGCGATGATTGTCACCAACCATCCCGAAGAGGTGACGAAGGGAATCTTCACCACCATGCGCCGCGGCTGTACGGGCTTTCCCACCAAGGGCATGTACACGCATGCCGAGCAGCAGACGCTGCTCGTGGCCGTGCGGAACCACGAGCTTGCGCAGCTCAAGCGCGCGGTCGTCAGCGCCGACCCCGAGGCGTTTGTCATCCTGCTCAACGCGCGCGAGGTTCTGGGCCGGGGCTTTAAATCATACGGGCAGTAGAAAAATGAACTCCCCTCAGAAAGGTCTGAGAGGAGCAGCCTGGGCCAGCAGTCGCGATTCCAAAGCTTTCCCGACCAGAAGATTCGAAACATCTCGCCGCGATAGGGCGTGGACGCGGCGCCAATCCTCCGAATTTTACAACTCGCCGCTGCGCGGCTTCGGGTCGGGAAAGACTCTGTCATCAGCCTGGGCCTGCAGGTTTTGGACAGGCTAATCCCCTCAGAAAGATCTGAGGGGAAATGGTTATGCCCAGGCGCCGATTAGTTTGCCTGGTTGGACGTTGTTGACTTTTCTTCAGGTCTGGACGGCGTGTTCTTGGCCTTTTTCTTTTTGGACATACGCTCACCTCCCTATGGAAGATTCTGGAGGTATTGTAACCCCGGAAGGGATTCTTTATACAACCCCTTGAAAAAAAAGTTGCGCGTGGTATACTGGGGTAAGCGGTCTGGAAAATCTTATAGAACAAGGGGCTATTGGCGTTGAAAATTATCATAGTCGGCGATGGCAAAGTGGGCTACACCCTGGCGGAGCAACTCTCGCAGGAAGACCACGACCTCGTGGTCATTGACAAAAACGCTGATGCGCTGCGCAAGGCCATTGAACACCTGGACGTCATGTGCGTCAAGGGCAATGGAATGCGAGGCAGCGTCCTGCGGGAGGCCGGCGTGGAGGAGGCCGATTTGATTATTGCCGCGACGTCAGGCGACGAGATGAACATGGTGTGTTGCCTGACCGCCAAGCGGCTGGGCGCGAAATATACTGTGGCGCGCATCCGCGACCCTGAATACGCGCGCGACATCAGCAGCATCAAGCGGGAGCTGGACATCAACATGGTCATCAATCCCGAACAGGCCACAGCCGCGGAGATTTCGCGGCTATTGCGCTTTCCGGGGGCGACGGCAATCGAGCTGTTTGTGCGCGGGCGCGTAGAGATGGTGGGCTTTGTAGCAGCAGCCGACGATTTTGTGGTGGGCACGAGATTGGCCTCGCTGCGCCGGAGGCTGCCCGAGTCGGTGCTGTTCTGCGCTTGCGAGCGCGGCGACGACGCGTTTATCCCCGACGGAAACACCGTGTTCGAGGCCGGGGACAGGATCTACGTCGTCGGCGAGCTCACGTCGATCACCCACTTTTTTAAAGGACTGGGCCGCAACGCCTCGCCCATCCGCGATGTCCTCATTGTCGGCGGAGGGCGTATTGCGCGCTATCTGTCCGCGCTGCTCATCAAGATGGGCGTCAAAGTCAAGCTGATTGAGGTCAACCCCGTCACGGCAGAGCTTTTGGCCGAGGAGATCCCCGAGGCCATCATCATCAATGCCGACGGCACCGACATAGACGTGCTGCACAACGAGAACCTGACCTCCTATGACGGATTTGTCGCGCTGACCGACCGCGACGAGGACAACCTGATGATCGCGCTGTGCGCCCTGCAGGCCGGCGTGCGGCAGGTGGTGGCCAAATCCAACCGCCAAAACTACGCGGGCGTCGTACGCACGCTTGGCCTCGACAGCGTGGTCAGCCCGAAGCAGATCACCTCCGGGCAGATCATTCATCTCGTGCGCGGACTGCAGGCCACCGAGGGCGCCGTCATGGAGACGCTGTACCGCATTGTCGGCGGCAAGGTCGAGGCGATGGAGTTCGTTGCGGGAAAGACGACGGCCAATCTGGGCAGGCCCTTCAAGCAGGCGCGCCTGAAGAGCGGGATTCTTGTGGGCATTATTGTGCGCCATGGGCGCATCATCATTCCCGACGGCAATGATCACATAGAGGCGGGAGACTCGGTCGTGCTGCTCTCGCGAAACGAGCCGATTGCTCAGCTCGACGACATCTTTGCCGAACTATGAACATTAGACTGGTGACGCGCATAACCTCCAATATATTGCTGCTGGAGGCGGCAGCGCTGCTGCTGCCGATTTTTATTTCACTGGGATACCGGCAGCAGGACTGGAAGGCGTTCGCGCTTTCGGCCCTGATTACAGCCGGCGTCGGGCTCGTGATGGCTTTTTTTTCACGCAAGCCGGCCCTGGGGCTGCAGGCCCGCGAAGGGTTTGTCATTGTGGCGCTGTCGTGGATCCTGCTGTCGTTTTTTGGCGCGCTGCCGTTCTTCTTCAGCGGGGCCATCCCCAACATGGTGGACTGCATCTTCGAGACAATTTCAGGGTTCACCACCACAGGCGCGTCTATTCTGGCCGAGGTAGAGCTTCTGCCGCGCGGCATTTTGTTCTGGCGGTCGTTTACGCACTGGATTGGCGGCATGGGCGTGCTGATCCTGTTTATGGCGCTGCTGCCCTCGCTCGGCGAGCGGTCCATTCAGCTCCTGCGCGCCGAGTCTCCCGGCCCGTCGCCCTCGAAGCTGGTTCCGCGCATTGGCAACACGGCCAAGATTCTATACGCCATTTACGCCGCGATGACGGCAGCCGAGATCATCGCGCTGCTTATCGCGGGCATGCCGCTGTACGACAGTGTCGTACACTCCTTCGGCTCGGCGGGCACGGGCGGCTTTTCCATCCGCAACGCCAGCATCGGCGCGTACAACAGCGTGGCGATCGACGTCATCATCGGGGTGTTCATGCTGCTGTTCGGCGTCAACTTCCTTGTGTATTTCCAGATCATCAAGCGCCAGTTCACCAAGCTGCGCACAAACAGTGAGCTCAAGCTCTATTTGGGCTTTGCCGTAGTCTCCACGGCGATCATCACGGCCAACATCCTGCCGCAATACTCCTCCGTCGGCATGGCGCTGAACCACGCGTTTTTCCAGGTTTCCTCGGTCATGACCACCACAGGCTACGCGACGACGGACTTTAATCTGTGGCCGGAGCTGTCCAAGGGAATCCTGGTCGTGCTGATGCTGGCCGGCGCGTCGGCGGGGTCAACCGGCGGCGGCGTGAAGATGATTCGCGTGAGCGTGCTTTGCAAGTCCATTGTCCGCGAGGCGCGCAAGATCATCCACCCGCGCTCTGTTTGCCTAGTGCGCGTCGACGGCGCCGCCATGGGAGAGGACGTCCTGCGCGGCGTGTCGCAGTTTTTCTCGGCCTACATCTTTATCATCGCCGGCGCGGCCCTCGTGGTGTCGCTGGACAATTTCGACTTTGTCACCAATCTGACGGCGGTCATCTCCTGCATCTCCAACATCGGCCCAGGCCTCGCGCTGGTGGGCCCGACAGGGAACTTCGGGAGCTTTTCCGTGCTGTCCAAACTGGTGCTGTCGATGTGTATGCTCGTGGGGAGGCTGGAGATCTTCCCTATCCTGGTTCTGCTCATGCCCGGAACATGGAGAAAGCGCTGAACCTGATCGTGGAGGAGGAGTCACCTTGCTTGAAAAAAGGGCTTCCGGCGTTGTGCTGCATGTGTCGTCCCTGCCCAACGCCTATGGCATCGGATCGCTGGGCGCGGGCGCGCGCACGTTTATCGACTTCTTGCAAAAGGCCGGCCAACGGTATTGGCAGATCCTGCCTCTTTCGCCCACCGGGTTTGGGGATTCCCCCTATCAAAGCTGCTCAACGCGGGCGGGAAACCCCTATTTCATCGACCTGGATCTGCTCGTAGAGACCGGCATGCTTGAGCAGGGCGAGGCCGATGCCGTCAGGCGGCCCCCCGACCACGTGGACTATGACGCGCTTTATCAGACAAGGCTGCCGCTTTTGCGCGCTGCTTTTGCGCGCGGGCGGGAAAAGCTGGCCGGAGAGCTGGCGGCGTTCCGGCGGGCGCAGGCCGACTGGCTGCCCGACTATGCGCTGTTCATGGCAATCAAGGCGCGGTTTGGCATGCTCCCGCTTTCCGAGTGGCCCGACAAGGATCTGCTCGCCCGCGAGCCGAAGGCGATGAGGAGCGCCAGGACTGAGCTTTGCGATGAATGCGCGTTTTACGAGTTTATGCAGTATCTCTTTTTCACGCAGTGGACGCAGCTTCGGGACTATGCCCGCGAAAAGGGGATCTTGATCATCGGCGACGTGCCGATCTATGTGTCGGAGGACAGCGTTGAGGTCTGGGCGGAGAGCCGCCTGTTTTTGCTGTCAGGGCCGGGCCGCCCGAGCGTGGTGGCGGGCGTTCCTCCCGATCTTTACTCTGAAACCGGCCAGCTTTGGGGCAATCCGCTCTACAACTGGAAGGTTCACGAGTTGGACGGCTTTGCCTGGTGGATCGACCGCATCCGCCATACGCGCACGCTGTGCGACGTGGTGCGCATCGACCACTTCAGGGGCTTTCACACCTATTGGGAGGTTGGCGCTGGAGAGGACACGGCTCTGGGCGGCTGCTGGCGCAAAGGGCCGGGGCTCAAGCTCGTGCGCGCGCTGAAGGCTGCTTTCCCCAAGCTGGACATCATCGCCGAGGATCTGGGCGATCTGGATGAGGCGGCGTGGAGCTTTATCGGCAAGTCCGGGCTTCCGGGCATGAGCGTGTTGATCTATGGCTTTGATCCGGAAGGAGAGAGCCTGTACCTGCCGCACAAGATCCCTCCGTTTCGCGTGGCGTACACCTCGACGCACGACGCGCCGACTTTTGTGGAGTGGCTGACCGACGAGGCCAATGAGGCCGAGCGGGAGTTTGCCGGGGAGTATATGCGGCTGCGCGTCGAAGAAGGGCTCGCCTGGGGCGCGGTGAAATCCGTCTGGGGCTGCCCGGCGGGGCTTGCCATGGCGCCGCTGCAGGACATCCTGGGTCTGGGCGCGGACGCGCGCATGAACAAGCCCTCGACCTTGGGTGGGCTGAACTGGCGCTGGCGCGTGCGGGAGGAGGCCCTCAACGACGAGGTCGCCCAGCGGCTGCGCAGGATTACACAGGTTTACCGGCGGCTGCCGGATAAATAATCCTGTCCAAGAACGTATAGTTCTTGGACAAAGCGGGGGTTTGGCTCGCGTCTTTGCGAAGGCGCGAAAAGAAACGCTTTCCCGAAGTGAATCCATGAAAGCGTAGTGGTTCTAATATTTTTCGCCTGTCAAGCCTCATTCGTCCTCGCGGGCGGTCGTCCTTCGCCTTGCGGCTTTTGAACCGGTCGCCCATTCGGGGCGCGTGCGCTTCAAAACGACTCCAGGCTCCAAGCCTCCCTGCTCGGGCGCTCGGCTCTTCTTATTTCAGTCCAGCAGGGACCCTCCGCCTTCGGCGTCAGGCTCGACGTGGTTTTGCGCAAAGGAACGAAGAGGCGGCCTTTGTCTACAGGCTGAGAACCAAAGGTTCTTTGACAGTCTGAAAGCGCAGAAAGCCATTTGCGGTCACATACCGCAAATGGCTTTCTGCGCTTTGTTTACACAAGCAGGACGCTCAGAAGCCAGGCCAGCCCTGTGCTCAGCGCGCCAGCGGCAATATACGCCACCGGGGGCAGCCCACGCTTTTTTAGGGGCTTGTAGACGTATCCGTTGGCCACAAAACAGGCCTCTTTGACAATTTGATCAGCGCTCACACCCGGAGGGCATTCCTCCCTCAACACGAAAATTGCCTGTTCAAACGCTTTTGTCTCAGGGAACCGGACGACGACGACACGCCTGGACAACCCTTTCACCAACATACTCACGCTCCAGTTTGGGATTTCTGTCGGTATTATTTCCCTAAAACGGGCGGTCTATTCCAGTTCTGTTTCTTTTCTCCTGTCGAGCTCCAGCACGATGACCGTCATGTCGTCCGTTCCGTCCTGTCTCAACGCCGCCTGCCGCAGGATTTCGGATGCCAGCGCCTTTGGTGAGGAGTCCTCGTAAGCCTGCAGCGTCTGCACGAGCCAGCCGTCCCCCTCCGCCCCGATGACGCCGTCCGAAACCATCGTGACGAGTTCGCCGCTTTGCAGCATCATGCTGGTCATATCGGGTGCTCCCGCCGTCTGCAGGCCGACGCCGACGGGAAGCGTCTTGCCGTTGATGCGATGCACCTTTCTGGCTTTTTTGGCATATGTGGTGGACGCGCCGTTTTTAAAGAATCTTGCCTCGCCGGTCAGCAGATCGCAAATCAGCAGATCCACCGTGACAAGGCCGCCCTCTCCCTTGAGCACCAGCGACGAGTTGAGCGTCTCCAGCGCGATTTCAGGCTGAATGCCCGCGCGCAAAAAACGCTCGAGCAGGCGGATGGCCTGCGAGGACCCCACCGCGGCCTCTCTGCCGCTGCCCATGCCGTCGGACAAGAGGACAAACAGCTTGCCCTCTGCCGTTTTAAAATAGGTGCCGCTGTCCCCGCTGACCTCCTCGCCCTTTTTGCGATGGGAGGCCACGCCAAGCGTTGCCGCAAAGCATTCGACCTCGGAGAAGATCAGGCGCTCTCCCTTGGGGTTGACCACCTGCTCCGGCAGAGAGACTGGAAAGCCCACACACATCCCGATCTGTTTAATCAGCGTCTCGCCACCGCCCCTGAGCAGCTCACCCGCGCGGTCGCCCTCCATCTCGACCCACCGGCGTCCGGCAGCGTCGCGATAGACCTGCGCCGTCAGGGCCAGCTTGTTGCCGCGCAGGTAGCGGCCCAGCCGTCGCTCGGCCTCTTCGTCAAAGCTCACCCCCTGCCCGACCTCCGCGGCAACGTGGGTCAAAATGCGCGACATCTCCGAGTACTGCCTGCAGACCTGCGCCCGGCTTTCCGCCAGGCGGCTTTTGTATTGCCGGCGGATCAGCATCACGCTCATTTCGTCGTTTGCGGTCTGTGTAAACTTGCCAAGCTGGACACAGCGCGCGGCAAAGTGCGCTGGAAAGTCCTCGGCGTCCACAGTGCCCTTTTTGTTCAGCTTTACGGTCGCGTCGGACAACGCGGCGGCGGTCGCCTGCGCGTCGCGGTTCCAGCATGTAGCCCGCACGGCGCAGCGGCGGCAGACCTTTTCAGCCGTTCGGTCAAACACCGTGGCGATGTCGTTGTCGTTGCGCTGCCTTCCAAGGCCGTCAAACACGCCCTGCAGGGACTCATACACCTCGCGGAAGGCCGAGGATGAGTTTTCCAGCCTGCGCCTTACGTAATTCTGCATGCGCTTTCCGTCATGCTCGCGTGTGCGCACGTCGCTTTCCAGGCTTCTGATGGACCGCGCCCCTCCCTTTTCGGGGATCAGCATGAACAGAACTGATGCGATAAACGTCTCAAACAGCGTGGCGTTGCGCAGCGCGGCGTCGCCCGCCCACAGCGCTGCCACGCCGCAGGTGATGACGAACAGGATGGCCGTCACGAGCTTGTTTCTGCGCTGGAACATCCCCGCCAGCAGGCCCGAGACGCCGTAGGCCATCGAGAAAAACGGCCTGCCCATGCCCATGTCGATGGCCAGACCGACGGCCAGCCCCGTGGCGCTGCCCACGCCTACCCCGCCCTGATGGGCGCTTTGCAGGACGAAAACACAGGCAAAAACCCGCGCCGGATGCACGACGCCGAACATCACCCAGCCTGACAGCGACAGCAGGAGCGTCGCCATGAGTACAAGCTGCCCTATCGAGCGGCGCAGGTCGCCCTCCTCCTGCGCGCCGTCAAGGGCCACCTTATAAAAGTAGGAACCAGCCGCCATAAGCGTCAGCTCCGTCACGAACAACAGCAGTTCGACCGCTGAAAAGCCCTGTCCGAGAACGAACACGAGTCCGATCAGCGCCCCGGTGATCAGCGTGACGACCGGGACAAAGAAAACGCGTCTGGCAGCCGCCGTCCCCCTGAACACAAACGCCGCGCAGAAGACCAGCACCAGAACGGCGACGTATTTCAGGCTCTCCAGGTCTCCCCACAGCGACATGTACCCGCAGACAGCGCCCAACAGTGAAAACAGGCCGCCGGCGCCCGAACCGGACGCTGCCACAAACCCCACGCCGAACGGAGCGCACTCTTCAAAAATCACCGCCCGTGAGAGCAGGAACCCCGCCAAAAAGCGCAGCGCGCAGACTCCCGCGCGCACGAGTGACGGATGCGCGCCGACGGCTTGTCCGACCTTTTCCCAGCCGCCGCTGAGGCCTCCTCCGGCCAACTGTCTTCTTTTCATATGTACCGCCCCCAACATCACCGATATCTGCGATTATACAGGGGCGGCTATGCTGTTTTCGTCGGAAAATGGCGTCGGACTTGAATAATTGCGCGCCTTGATGTATCCTATAGGAGGTACTTTGCGCACGGCGCGGGGCCGTTGGCCGGGAGAGGAGAGAACTCCATGGCGATGGAGATCGAGATCAAGCTGCGCGTGGACAGCGAAGAAACAGCGTCCAGACTCGAGCGTGACAGCGAGGTGCACAGCCTGATGCTGGACGGCTGGCGGGACGTTGACATGCTTTCGCGCTATTTCGACACCCCCGGACATGTGATGCAGCGCAACAAGTGGTCGCTTCGTCTGCGCAGTGAAAACGGCGTCAGTGTGGCTGCTTTTAAGGCGCGCGGCACGTCGCGGGACGCGCTTTTAGTGCGTCAGGAGGTTCAGGCACACGCTGATTCCATAGAAGCAGCCATCCCGCTTTTAGTCGCCGGCGGAGCTCCGTCCGAGCTTCTGGAGCTCGGCGGTTTTGACGAGAGCTGCAGGGTCGAGTTTCTGCGCCGCTTTGCCGGGCTGAGGCTTCCCGACCGATCGGTAGTGGAGATGGCCATTGACCGCGGCGTCCTGCGCGCCTCGGGGAAAACCGCACGGCTTTTGGAGCTTGAGCTGGAGCTCTTATCAGGAGAGCCCGGCCAAATGCTCGCGCTGTCCGACGCGCTGAGGCTGCGGTACGGGCTGACGCCCGAGCAGGCCAGCAAACATGTCCGCGCGCTCATGCTGGCGCGCTCGTCTGGAAAGGAGTAAGCCATGGCTGATTACCGGGACCCCTGGGACATCCCGCCCATGCCCATGCCGGCGCCGGCCGCCGATCCTCCCCCAGCGCTGCGACCAAAAAGCCGGGGCGCGTTTGTCGCAGGCAATCTGTTCGGCGGGCTCTTGCCGCCGGCAATTTACTTCGTCGCGCAGGTGATCGTGCTGGTGATCATCCAGGTTGCGGTTTACATCGCATCCACCGTCCTGTCGGGAACGTACTCGGCATTTTGGGACGGCGTGGAGGAGAGCATTGTCATGCTCTCCATGGGCGTCAGCGCGCTGCTTTGCTCCATCCTGTTCTATGCGGCCTACCGCTCCCTCCGCAAGACGCAGCCGCCGCCGCTCTCGTTTTCCGAGTTTGGCTTTGTCAACGTCTTTTTGTCATTTGTCGCCATCATGGTCTTGTGGTATCTCATCGTGACCGTTTTATCTTTTTTCCCCACCGACATCGGCGGCTATGACGAGGTCGTTCAGTCGCTTGAGTCGGGCTCCACGTGGCAGCGGTTTTTGATCATCGGCCTACTGGCCCCGCTGGTGGAGGAGCTTTGTTTTCGCGGCCTCACGCTCAACCGCTTTTTGCGCGTCATGCCGCCCGTCGGCGCCATCTTTATTCAGGCGGCGCTTTTCGGGCTGATCCACCTCAACGCCGTGCAGGGCTCCTACGCGTTTCTGCTGGGGCTGTTTCTGGGCTGGCTGACTTACCGCTCGCGGGCAGTCTGGCCATCCGTTCTGTGCCACGTCTTTTTTAACGCGGGCAACATCGCGCTCTCCCTCTACGCCGAAACTTTGCCCGCCGAAGTGACGCAGACAACGGAGTCCGGCGGCGACAGGCTTGTCATGCTGATCATTCCCTGCTGCATCCTCATCCTGATTCCCCTGTTCAGGCTCAACCGAACGCTGCCGAAGTCCGAATCCCGGCTGCGCCTGCCTTTGGCCTGATTTCCCGCGAGTTTACATCATCCATTTCATTTTGTAACCTTTTTGTAATGGACCGCCATTTTTCGAGTTTGTCCGACAAAACAAAACTCGTCAAGTGGTGGTCTATTTTCATTTCCAGAGGAATATATTGACAACGGTGGGGATCCGTTGTATAATTGGGCGAATAATTGTTTACAATTCGGTTGCAAGTCTTTTCCCCCTTTGAGAACGCTGCAGGGACGCATCGTTGACACGGCCGCTTTGCGGCCATTCGCAACCCGACAAAAAGGAGCGTGCATCATGCGCATTATTTGGCGGCGTCTGTATAGACTCCTGGCCACACTGGCGGGACACATACAGCGCACAGGATTCCAGCTTGGCAGGCGGCTGCGCAGCCGCGCGGTCGCCACCGCGCTGGCAGGCGTCATCGCAGCCCTGTCCTTCTCCGGGTACGTCACCGGACTCAACGCCTATATCGTTCACGACGGGAACACCGTTTCCCTCCATACAACCTATACATCAGACGCCCGTGAGGCCCTCCTGGAGGCGGGCATTACGCTGAGTAACGCCGATATTGTCTCTCTGCCCAACGCCCCTGTCGACGGCTCCGCCGAGATCACCATCAAGCGCGGCATCAGCGCAGTCATCCGTATGGACGGGCGCATCGCCCGCGCAACCTGTTACGGCGGAACGGTCTCCACGCTGCTCAGCGACATGGGCTACTCCCTCTCTCCGCAGGACTTGGTCAGTCCCGCGCCCGAAACGCCCATCACCGACGGCATTGCCATCACGGTCACGCGGGTGACCACGCAGCGCGAAGACGTCGTCGAAGAAATCGCGTTTGACATCATTCAAAACAGCAACCCCAACCTCAACTATGGCACCGAAGTGGTCACCCAGGAAGGCGTCCCCGGCGAAAAGACCTATACGTATGAGACGCGCTTCGAGGACGGCGTGCAGGTTTCACGTGAGCTCGTGCTTGAGGCCGTAACCGTAGAGCCCGTGGCCAAGGTGGTCGAACAGGGCACAATCAAAACCGTGAAGACAAGCGACAACCAGGTGCTGCAGTATTCGCGCAAGCTTGAGTGCACCGCGACGGCGTACACCACCGAGCACACCAGCGACAAAATCAACGCGCTGGGCAAAATAGCCCGCGTCGGCACCATTGCTGTCGACCCCAAGGTCATTCCGATGCGCAGCCGCGTCTACGTCACCTCGGCCAACGGCACATGGATCTATGGTCTGGCCGTTTGCGAGGACACGGGCGGCTCCATCAAGGGCAACAAGGTCGACCTGTTCTTCGATACGGTCGCGGAGTGCTTCCAGTTCGGGCGGCGCAAGTGCATCGTCTACGTACTGGACTGAAAACCTGAATAAAGATACTCAAGCGAAGGACTTTTTTCAAAAGGCTGTTAAAGAACCTGAGGTTCTTTGACAGCCTTTTTCGTGACCGGCAAAGAAGAAAATTGAATATGCCTTTGATGAAACGGGAGGTCTTTGTTGTGCATTTCACCAGATTTGGCCGGCCAATTTGGCATTTAAGCGCTTTTGCTTGAAATACCGGGGCAATTGGTGTAAACTTGTCGCGGAGGTTTTTGACTTTGAATTTGTGTGACTCTCGCCACATCCGAGCTACTCTGACGCAGCACGGATTTCATTTTTCCAAAGCGCGAGGACAGAATTTTCTCGTCGACGCCTCCGTTCCCGAGCGTATGGCTGCGTTGACCGACCGGCAGAACGGCGTTTTGGAGGTCGGCCCGGGGTTTGGCGCGCTGACCGACGCGCTCTGCGGGCGCGCGGGCCGCGTGGCCGCCATCGAGGTGGACAAGCGCCTGATCCCCATCCTCACACAAAATCTCAACGGCCATGACAACCTGACGATCCTCGAGGCCGACGCGCTGCGCACCGATCTGAACGCGCTGGCGCTGCGCGAGTTTGTTGGGCTCTGTCCCATGGTGGTCTCCAACCTTCCGTACTCCCTGACAAGTGACCTGCTCCAGACCTTCATTCGTGCCGATGCCTACCGGACGATTATCGTCATGGTGCAAAAGGAAGTCGCGCAGCGGCTCTGCGCCGCTCCCGGCACATCGGCCTACGGCTCCTTCACGATTTTTTGCCGGGTATTTTGCCAGCCCGAAATATTGTTTGACGTGCCACCCGAAAGTTTCATGCCGCGGCCGGCCGTCGACTCCAGCGTCATTCGCCTCACTCGCAGAGCGGCTCCGCTCGTGGAGGCGTCTATGCAAAAACGTTTTTTCAGCGTCACCCGCTCAGCCTTCTCCCAACGGCGCAAAACGCTCTCCAACGCGCTGCTGTCGCTTTCCGGGCTGGACAGGCCCGCGCTGGACGCCGCTCTCACGGCGGCGGGCATTAACCCCGGCCTGCGTGGGGAGACGCTTTCGATCGAACAATTCTTGTCGATCACCCGAGAACTTTGGAAAGGTTCGTGTCAGTCATGATGGATTTTGACCGCGCACAAATCGGCACCCTTGGCATTATCGGCATGCGTGGATGCGAGGAACTCACAAGCAGCGTCGATGCCTATTTGCGCAAATGGGACATCGAAAACGGCGGCGACGGGCACTCTTTGGTGGTGAAGGCCGACTGCCCCCGCTTTAACACCGGGGAAGGAAAAGGCCTGATCGAGCAGAGTGTGCGCGGCTATGACCTGTACATCATCTGTGACGTTTTTAACTATGGCATAACCTATGATATGTACGGGACCATTGTGCCCATGAGTCCGGACGACCACTATCAGGATCTCAAGCGCATCATCATGGCCACCAATGGAAAGGCAAGGCGCATCACCGTGTTCATGCCGATGCTTTACGAGGGCCGCCAGCACCGCCGCTTCGCGCGGGAATCGCTTGACTGCGCCGTTGCGCTGCAGGAACTGGCCAATATGGGCGTGGACAACCTGATCACCTTCGACGCGCACGACGCGCGCGTGCAAAACGCCATCCCGCTCAACGGCTTTGAAAACGTCGCGCCCACCTACCAGATGATTAAGGCGCTTGTGCGCGCCGTCCCCGATCTCATCATTGACCCCGAACACATGATGATCATCTCCCCCGATGAGGGCGGCATGAGCCGCTGCATCTACTATTCTTCGGTGCTGGGCCTTGACCTGGGTATGTTCTATAAGCGCCGCGACTATACTAGGCTTGTCAACGGCCGCAACCCCATTTTGCGGCATGAGTTTCTGGGAGACAACATCGAGGGCAAGGACGTCATCATCGTCGAGGACATGATCTCCTCGGGCGAGTCGATTTTGAGCATCACGGAGAAGCTTAAGGAACGCGGCGCGAGGCGCGTGTTCGTGTTTGTGTCGTTTGGGCTGTTTTGCGAAGGCCTGGAGCGGTTTGACGAGGCGCACAGGGTCGGCCAGATCGAGCGAATCTTCACCACAAACCTCATTTACCGCACCGAGGAGCTGAAGTCCCGCCCGTGGTATACGCAGGTTGACATGTCGAAATATATCTCCTATATCATCAACACGCTCAACTATGACCTCTCGATCAGCAAGCTTCTCGATCCCTCGCAGCGCATCAAAAAGGTCCTCGGCACGATGCCCCGCCCAACCTGATCACCTGTGCCGCGCATCTGTCCGCGGGCGCGGCGCTTTGAAATCAATATCTTGAGAGGAGCAAATACTATGTCATTGACCTCGAACAAGGCCGTGAACGCGTGGGTTGACGAAATGGCCGCCATGACGAAGCCCGACTCCATCGTCTGGATTGACGGCGGAGAGGCGCAGCTTGACGATCTCCGCAAGCAGGCGCTCTCCACCGGCGAAATCATGGCGCTGAACCAGGAAAAGCTTCCGGGCTGCTATCTGCACCGCACCGCCATCAACGACGTGGCGCGTGTTGAGCACCGCACCTTCATCTGTTCCCGCAACAAGGAAGATGCCGGCCCGACCAACAACTGGATGGATCCCATGGAAATGTACGCAAAGCTCCGCAAGCTGTACGAAGGCGCGATGAAGGGCCGCACCATGTATGTCATCCCGTTTTCGATGACGGTTCCGGAGTCCCCGTTTGCCAAGTTCGGCATTGAAGTGACCGATTCGATTTATGTCGTACTCAATATGGCCATCATGACGCGTATCGGCACGCGTGTTCTCAAATGCCTGGACGCCAGCAAGGATCCGTCCGACTTCACCAAGGGTCTGCACGCCCGCGCGGACATCAACGAGGAAGAGCGCTATATCGTGCAGTTCCCCGAGGACAACGCCATATGGTCCATCAACTCCGGGTACGGCGGAAACGTCCTGCTCGGCAAGAAGTGCTTCGCGCTGCGCATCGCCTCCTTCCTCGGCCGCAACGAGGGCTGGATGGCCGAGCATATGCTGATTCTGGGCATCGAGAGCCCCGACGGCGAAATCCGCTATGTCGCGGCCGCGTTCCCGTCGGCCTGCGGCAAGACAAACCTCGCCATGCTGATTCCGCCCGAGGTCTATCAGAACAAGGGCTATAAGGTCTGGTGCGTCGGCGACGACATCGCCTGGCTGCGCGTCGGCCCCGACGGCCGCCTGTGGGCGGTCAACCCCGAAGCCGGTTTCTTCGGCGTCGCTCCCGGCACGAACATGAAGTCCAACCCCAACGCGCTGCTGTCCTGCCAGAAGAACACGATCTTCACCAACGTCGTGCAGAACCTGGACGACAACACCGTGTGGTGGGAAGGCCTGGACAAGAACCCCCCGAAGAACGCGATCAACTGGAAGGGCGAAAAGTGGGACAGCGCGGACGGCTCGAAGGGCGCTCACCCCAACTCCCGCTTCACCGCGCCCGCCGCGCAGTGCCCGTGCATTTCCAGCGAGTTTGAGGCCCCGCAGGGCGTGCCGATCTCCGCGATCGTGTTCGGCGGCCGCCGCGCCAAGACAGCGCCGCTGGTATATCAGTCCCGCGACTGGCAGCACGGCGTGTTTGTCGGCTCCATCATGGCCTCAGAGACAACGGCAGCCGCGTCGGGCGCCGTGGGCGTTGTGCGCCGCGATCCGATGGCCATGCTCCCGTTCTGCGGCTATCACATGGGCGACTACTTCCGCCACTGGCTCGACATGGGCAAGAATATCCCCAACCCGCCCAAAATATTCAACGTCAACTGGTTCCGCACCGATGAGGGCGGCAACTTTATCTGGCCGGGATACGGCGAAAACATGCGCATCCTGGAGTGGATTGTCCAGCGCGCGTTCGGCGAGGCAGACGCCGTGGATTCCCCGATCGGTTACCTTCCCAAGGCCGAGGACATCAACCTTGAGGGTCTGGATCTCTCTCTGGACACGCTCAATGGCCTGCTGAACGTCGATTCCGCGCTTTGGACCGAGGAGGCCAAGGGGATTCACGAGTTCTACGCCAAGTTTGAGCAGAAGCTTCCCGCCGAGCTTGCCGATGAGCTGGCCAAGCTGGAGAAGAACCTGGCCAAGTAATTGCCCCAGGCGCGTTATCCAGGGGCAGTTTGTTTATCCTGAAAGATTGTTCTGCTTTGCGCTTTTCCTGAGAAGCATGAGTTGGCCTACGGGCCAACTCATGCTTCTTGATTTTTCAAGGAACCATAGGTTCTTTGAAAAGGCAAGTCCGAAAAATAGGCGAGGGACGGCGGACTTCTTTTTGCGCTACATTACGTCAGTTTTCGGACAGCACTTGTACATTTTGTACGAAATTTGCATTCACAGTTGACAGAAGCTGGAGAATGTGCTATACTTCAGATAGAGTTAAGGAGAGGAATGAGTCCCATGTACTGTTCGAGGTGTGCCATTTGATGGCATCAGGACAATTTCATACTCCATTCTTTGGGCGGCACGGCGCTTAGTATTGAGCGGATTTGGACTGGCAGTTTTGCCCCTCCTCTACGCTGAAGTTTTGGTCACTGCGACCTATGTTGCGTTGCGCGCTTCCCACAAAAAGAAAGGGTTGATAGGCGCTGTTTGAGCTTATCCTTCCCACGCTCACGCTCACACAAGAACATGTTTGATTCCTTTTGGCAGACGCATTCCCTCGTATCTTAAGGATACCGAACCAGGGCTGTGTTTCTTCCATCGTGGCAACGATCCTGTTTCTTGGGCGAGTCGATGCATCACTCAGTTTGGGGCTGTAACGGGTAGGTTGCAGCCCCTCATTGTTGTTCCCCACCCCGCAGACCGTCAAGTAGTCTCAGTTCTTTGACAGTCGCGGGGTGGGGATTAAACCGCTACGGCGGTTTGCAGAGAACGGTTTTCCCGAAATGAATACAGGAAAACCGTGTGATTTAGTCCTTTTTGGTTTTTGGTAGGGCGAAGATCTGTCAGCCGCGCCGTTAGGTTCGACACAAAAACCAAAAAAGACGCGAGCGGCGGACCTTTTGGACAGGAACAGGGCTTTGCGCGTCTTTGCAAAGCCCCGTCCCTGAGACTGTAGACAAACCTTCGATTTGTCTACAAACGGGAACAGGAACGCGTCTTTGTGAAGACGCGCATTGGGTGACTTTCCCGGAGTGAATCCGTGAAAGTCACTTGTTTCCATGCTTTGCG
>JAVBOR010000050.1:0-39854 GCA_031550325.1 Oscillospiraceae bacterium | reverse complement strand
TCGAAGGTTTGTCTACAGTCCCATCAAACCGCCTCAGCGGTTTGATGGGAAACGGTTTCGAGAAATGAATTCCCGAACCGTTGTGGTTCCTATTTTCCCTGGATTCAGTCCGGCAAAAAAACCACCGGCTGCGGCGTCAGGCTCGACGCGAATCCAGGAAAAGGACGAAGGCGCAAAACGCTAATGCCCCCGGGACTGAGCGATCAGTCCCGGGGGGCATGGTCATGCCTGTGCTAAATGTCTGCGTTTTGTCTTCGCTTATCTCACGGTGAAGGAGAAGGAATAGCTCGGGAAGAGCTTGGCGTACTTGACGCCGCTGACCACAAAGACGTCGCCCTCGGCCGCCTGATAGTCGATCACAAGCGCGTTACCCTCTTGTACGGGCTTGTAGGAAACGCCGTTGACCTTGACGTCATAGCCCTTTGAGCCCGCCGAGATGTCGGCCGCAAACAGGAATCTTGTTTTGCCTTCGGCCGACTTGTCAAGCTGCACCACCCAGATGTCGGTGTTGTAGGGAACAACAGTCAGCTCGGCTGCCATCGTCGATGTGCCGCTTGTCGCGATCACGTCGTACGTGCCTGCCGCAATGTTCATCGCGGCGTCGATCGATACGATGACTCTGCCGGCGCCGGTCATAGTGGCTTCGCCGTACACAGTGAGTCCGTCCTTCGACACGATCTTGACGGTGACCTCTCCGAGGTTCTCGCCCAAAACGGTCACGGGTACTTTGGCCCCGAGGGTCGCTACGAGCTGCTCCACGCCGACCGTGACGCTGGTGATCTCGGCTGCTTGGGCTTTCCACAGCACGTTATCCAAGTAGTATTCGTACATGCGCGGCCAGAGTTTCCAGTCGTGCGCGCCGTTTGCATCGTAGAAGACGTAGTCGGCGTTTACCTTATCCAGCTCAACCAGGAAATCAATGGCTTTCTGATATCTGTTGCGGTCGGTGTCAAACTTGCCCACGCCGACCATCACTTTGGGAACGTCCAGATTGGTCTTGTTGCTGAAGTCGCGGATGTCCAGATCGCCCGAGCTCCAAATGCCGAAGTATCCGAAATCCGTGGGGTTGTTCAAATAGATATCGGCTGTGAGCGTCGCGCCCGCGGACAGGCCGGCATACGAGTTGCCCTCAGGCGTGGTGGAAACGTTGTACTTTTCTTGAACGGCAGGCATGATGTAGTTCATCTGCTCGTTGATGTTGGTAAAACTCTGTTGCGCCATGGTGACCACGACGAACGGCTCGGTTCTTCCCTCGACAATCATGTTGTCCATCATGTTGGGAACCACGCCGTCATTCATCCAATCCAGCTCGTGGCCGCCGCCGCCGTGCGACAGATACAGCACTTTGTAGGGCTCGGCTCTGTTCTCGTCATAGCCGTACGGCAGATAGACTGCAAGGGGACGCTCCGCGCCCGTCGCGTTCAAGTACGTAAAGTACTCAACCGTACCCTTTTTCTCGTCGGCTCTGGGCAGTTCCACAGACAGGTCGATCTCCTGCTTTGCGGAATCAAACGGCATGTAGACCATGCTGTAGTTGGCTACCCGACCTGTGGCCGAGTTGACCAGAGGCATATTGGCGGGGTCGACGGTATAGCTTGTGCCCGCCTCGGTAGTGACTTTATAACGATAGGAGTAGGCGCCGCTGGGCAGCGGGAGCTTAAGCACCCAATAGCCGCCGACCGACTGCATCTCTTCGTTATACACGGTTCCGCCGTTCATGGCGAACATGCCCTTTTCCCACTGGTGGGGCGTGTACCTGACAGATCTGCCCTCTTCGGCTTTGTAGAAGTAAAGCACCTGGCTGTCGATCTCTACCTTTGCCGCCTCATCGGCTTTGAACACAAAGGTGGCAGAATAGCCTGTCGGGGAGTTTCCGTCGGCCTCTACCGTGACGCCCTCGGGGTACACGGGGTTGAGGTGCTGGGCGTAGTCTGTAAAGGATTCTCTCCAAACTTCCCAGCTGTGCGTGCCGTTGTAAATCTCATAGGTGTGCTCGATGTCTCTGGCCACCAGACGCTCATGGAACCCCTTGGTGGTGTTGTCGTTTGCCCTGCCGTAGTTGCCGTTGACATACGCCATATCCAGGCTTCCGGCCGACACAAAGATGTACGCGTCCTTGATGGCGTCGATGTCAGCGGTGTTCAGGTCGTAGCTCGACGCTCCCGAGAACACGCCGTACGCCGCGTAGTAGGTCGGGTCGTTCTGCAGCAGATAGGAGGAGCTCATCGCGCCCATCGACAGTCCGCAGAACGATCTGTCCTCGGCCTTGGCCGAAACGCTGTAGTTGGCTTCCACAAACGGAATGACGGCTTCCTTCATGTTCCGCTGCACATTCACGTTGTTAAAGCTGAAGTTCGTGTTGTTCATCGTAACCACAATGGCTTCGGGGGTCTTGCCCTCGGCAATCAGGTTGTCCATGATGTTGGGCACCGAGCCAACCGTCATCCAGTCGGTCTCGTTTCCGCCGCCGCCATGGGAGACGTAAAGGGTCTTATAGGTCTTGGAAGCGCTGTAGCCATAGGGAAGATACACGCCCAGCTGGCGCGCCACTCCGTTAAAGTCGTTGTATGTCACAAACGAGTAAGAGCCTGCCTTGCCTTCGGGCTGTGCGTAGATGTACTCCTGTCCGGGAAGCGCGTGCTCTCTGTCGCCCACATAGAACAGGCTGCCGTTGTTGCCGGGCCATGTGTTCGCCGGATCCTGAATGGCCGCGGTCGCCGTGCCGTCCGAATAGGTGATGCGGTAGCGATACGAATACTGCTGTGCCGGAAGCGGGATCTGGATGGTGTACACGCCGTCTTCTCCGGTCATCGGATAATAGACGTTGGCCGAGCCCGCCGGGAACATGCCGACTTCATATTCGCCCATCGGCGCTCTGTATGCCGTCGCGGTGTTCACGCCCGTTGTGGCGAAGTCGCCGATGTCCTCAACCTTGTAAAACTGGAAGCTTCCGTAGATCTCCACCTTGGAAATCGCCGGGTTGTCGTTCTTGTACACAAACGTCGCCATGTAGCCGCCCGGCGCTTCCGCGTCGGCCTCTACCGTGACGCCCTCGGGATAGGCCGTCGCGGCGGTCGCAAATGTGGCTGGGGACATGGTGCCGAAGAGCATCACGGCAACCAACAAAATCGCCAGCACTTTTCTGATTCGCTTTTCTGACATTTTCTCTCCTCCTCAATTTTTGATACGCAAGTCTGTCTAAAAGTATATCACGGGGACAGGCCCTCCGCAATTATACAAATTTGTCATAATGTAGTCATTCTTGTATACGTGCAATCGGGATATTGACATATATGCACTTTCTTGTCATTTTAGTCGTCATCCCCCAAACCGCTCCCGGCTTGGCTTCGTGCCGGGAGCGCCGGTTTATTCGCAATCTGGTGAATATTTATGCTTTTTAGGGGCGGCAGCGCGAGGCTTCTCTGGCGGGATTTAGCCCACTTTTGCAAGAGCCCGGAGCCTTTTGAGGAGGTTCTTTATTCCGGTCTTCCTTATATTACCAGCGACTTTTCCCGAAGCCCGCACACTTGCACCGGATCAAGTTTTATGGTATTATAAATATCCAGTAACAAGATGCCGTGGGCGGCGTTTCCAGAAGGGAAATGCGTGTGTATGAGATACCGTTATTTTTTGCAGACAGCTGTTCTTCTGGCTGTGTTTGTGTTTATCTGCATGCAAAGCACCGGCGTCGAGAGGCCTCTGCCATCCGCCCGTTCCATGCGGGTGGTGGTAATTCTGCCGTCCAACAGGACAGGCGGATACTGGGAAGCGATTCGAGACGGCTGTGTACAAGGGGCGGAGGACACCGACCTTGACCTCAGATTCGACTACCCGCAGAAGGCCTTCGATTCTTCCGAAATGGCGCAGCTGATCAGACAGGCAGCGGCTGCCAGGGCAGACGCGATTGTGGCGCAGGGCATTGACGATCCCGTGTACATTGGGGCCCTTCAGGCGGCCCGCGATCAGGGGATCCTGATTGGCTTTGTGGACACGGACATTTCAGACTTTGAGGATCACCTGTATGTCGGAACCGACAATTACGGCGCGGGGCTGCTCATGGCGGAGCATCTTGTTGAGCTCACCGGGGGGGACGCCGGGATCGGCGTCATCATGGCGTCTCCGAATCAGCCCAACCTTGTCGAGCGCCTGAACGGCTTTTCGGACGGCATCGCCGGGCAGAAGGATATGGAAATTCTGAGAATAGAATACAGCGGGTTTGACGCCATGGCCGCGGTTGAGCGATACTATGCCATGTCGCAGGAGACCCCGTCCGTAGATACGTTGATTTGTCTGGATGCCATCAGCGGCATGACCTTTGGCAGCCTTTCACCCTCCGGCAAAGCGCCGCCCAAGTGTATTCTCTGCTTTGACGTGGAAAGCGGGGCTTCGGGTGCGTTTGGCGACGGCGTTGTGCAGGGGGCGATCGTCCAGCAGCCCAGGGAAATGGGACGGATTGCGGCGCAGGAATTATACCGCCGGTTTAGCCAGGGAAGCTACAGCGCTCCGGTGGTCTATACCGGCGTGTTGTTTGTGCCTGCTTCGCAGACGGAAAAGAGCGGCCATGGCGCTTAAATCGTTCTTAGCCCGGCAAAAAAGGGAAGCCCTGAGCTCTGTCGGCCGAAAATACAGCGGCGGTTACTTCCTCATTCTGGCGTTCGCGGTTATCGTGTTCATCTGCTCCTTCATTGGCAATCAGATTGTGTCGGCGTCTTACAGCAACGCGATGGACGAGCTGTTGAGCATTTATCGGATTTACGTCGAGATTGAGGACCTTAACCGCGAAAACGACTATATTTACTTGTTCGTGGGCAGCAGCAGCCCGGAGACGCTGGAAGAGAAGACGCAGCTGGCCAGACAGACTGTTGCCGGCATACGCAAGCGAAACGAGACCAAGTTCTCCCGAAACGAGATTGATCTGTGCCATCTGGTCGAAACCTATCTGGAGCAGGCCGGGGAGCTGTCGGCGCTCATCCCGCTGTATGTGAAGAGCCATTCGCTGGACAACTTCAACGCCTCCGAAAACGAGCATTTCAGCGCACTCTACGCGCAGACGCAGGAGACCCTCGGCTTTATCAGACAGAGCTTTCATGATATTTATTCGGTCAAGCTGGCGGAAACGGAAAACGTGCAGAAGACCATTTCCATCCTGCGAATCTTCATCAACCTGAGCCAGCTTGTCCTCATTCTGATCGCTCTGGGGTACTGCATCAAGTTTTACAGGAAAGTTGTCGAGGGCATTTCCATTTCACTCTCCATGCTTACGCAGTTTGTGAAGGGCATTCGGGAGAATCCGGCGTCGCAGGCGCATATCCGGATCAAAACTGGAGACGAAATTGAAATTCTCGCCGACAGCTTCAACGACATGCTCGATATGATCAACGCGCAAATCGCCAAACTCGAAGATGACTCTAAAATGCGGGAGCAGCTGGCCGAGGCCGAGCTGGAGAATCTCCGCATTACCGGCGCGCTACAGAACAGCGAGCTCAAGTTCCTTCAGTCGCGCATCAACCCTCATTTTTTGTTTAATACGCTCAACATGATCATCAAAACGGCCGACATGGAGCAGGCAAGCGCCACCTCAACTCTGCTCGAGACCACCGCCGAACTGCTGCGCTACAACCTGAGCAGGCTGACCGCCCCTGTGACGCTGAAGGACGAGCTGGAGAACATAAAAAACTACATTACGATTCAGCTGAACCGCTTTGGCGATCTGATCAACTTTCAATTTGACGTGGACGACACCTGCCTTCCCCAAAAAGTGCCCGCGATGATTTTGCAGCCCCTGGTGGAAAACGCCGTCACCCACGGCGTGGGGAAGCTTGTGGAGGGCGGCGCAGTCACGATTCGCCTGTACCAAAAGCCTGGCCGGTGCTGCCTCGAGGTGGAAGACGGCGGCGCGGGCGTTCAGCCGGAAAAGCTGGAGGAGCTCAATCAGATGTTTAGGGATCCCGACGGGCGCAGTTCCCACATCGGCCTGAACAACGTCTGCCAGCGACTGATGCTGTTCTTTAAGGGGGATGTGAACTTTGCTCTGGACAGCCGGGCGGGAAGCACTCTGGTTTATATTGATATGCCTGAGAGGGGTTAGGGGGTGTTGGCATGGTCAGCCTGATCATAGCGGATGATGAGGCCATTGAGCGCAGAGCCCTGAAGCTGCTCATTCAAAAAAATTTTCCCGAGATCGAGATATCGGGGCTGGCGAGCAACGGCATAGAGCTCATAGCGCTCACGGAATCCAAGCAGCCGGACATTGCCATTGTGGACATCACGATGCCGGGCATGAACGGTCTGGATACCATAGAGCTGCTGCAGGCCCGGAAAACGCGGACGCGTTTTATTGTCAACACAGCTTACAGCGAGTTTGAGTTTGCCCAGAAAGCGCTCGCGCTCAAGGTTGACGCCTACATGTTGAAGCCCCAGAAGCAGGAGATCACGATTGAAACCATTCGCAAGCTGTATAGCTCCATTCGCGAGCACAACGCGAGCGAGGAGTCCCACCAGCAGCTTGCCGCTGTCTTTGAACAGATCGTCCCTATCATTGAAAACGAGCTGATGTACTCCATTTTCTTGGGGACGCCTTCGGCTGACAGTTTTGAAAAATATCTCGAGATGCACGCCCTTCATTTTGGCTGCGGCGCGATGGTAACCATCGTTCCGGCGATGAACGCCGCGGTGCAGCTTCGTCAAGCCGACGCAGATCAGATCCGGCGATGCCTGGATGACACCCTCAACGGCAGGTGCAGCTTTATTTCCAACATTGCGGCCAACAACCTGTGCCTTTTTTTCTTCCGGGAGCGCTTCGAGCCCCTGGGATGGAAGAGCTGGATGTTGGAGCTTCTGAGCCTCACGCTGGAAAACCTGCACAAGAAATTGGGTCTGAAGCTGAGGGCGGGCGCGGGAAACTGCTATTCAGAATTTTCCGAAATGGAAGCTTCTTACAAGGAAAGCCTTCAGGCCTTAAAGGCCGACTCGGCCGACGCCACCGTTTTTTACGAGGACCTGGAGGGTGGCGGTTTGGCCCAGCGAAAGCGAGAAGCGATTGCCAAAGTGGAGATCGCCGACAACTCCTATGTGGGCTACGCCATGAAGTACATCGAAACGATGTACAGCAGCCCCATCTCGCTCGAGGCTGTCGCCGAAAAGATCGGGGTAAGTTCGTATTACCTCAGCCGTCTTTTCAAGCAGGAATCGGGACAGACTTTTCTGGAATATCTTACAAAGGTCCGCATCCAGCATGCAGCGCTCCTCTCCCAGAACACAAGGCTCTCTGTCAACGAGATTGCGGGCCGCGTCGGATACGGCAACCCCGCCTATTTCTGCCGGGTGTACAAAAAATACACCGGGAAATCCATCAGCGAGGACCGCGATGAGACCCGCCGCAAGAAAATGGGGGAAATGGGGCGCCGCTGATCAGAGATTCCCCGGCCACCCCTGTCCGTGATGCGCCGGAACAGCGCTTTCTCCAGCCGACTTCAAAGGAGCTGCTGTAATGACCTTGTCCGAAATGCGCGAATATCTGATTCATGCGCTCATCGCCGAGAATCAACAGTATCGCAGCACGCCGGTCCCGCCCGACAGCGCCGGGCAGGATCGCTTACTGCGGGAGCTTTTTAATGTTCGCCCTCCCATCCCGCCAACAGACGACGCGTTTTTTGAGGTGCAGGACGCCTACCTGCAGGCTGTGATGGCGCAGAAGAGCATTGTCGATGTATGGATGCTTTCTCCGACGCCCTCGGACAGCCGCCTGTGCGTCTGGCAGGGCGACATCACGACCATACAGGCAGACGCCATCGTCAACGCGGCAAACTCAGCGCTGCTCGGCTGTTTTTCGCCGAACCACGGCTGCATCGACAACGCCATTCACACCTTCGCGGGCGCACAGCTCAGGCTAAACTGCCATTGGACGATGAAGGCGCAGGGGCATCCCGAAGAGCCCGGCAGGGCGAAGATCACGCCCGGGTACAATTTGCCCGCCGGGTACGTTCTGCACACCGTCGGGCCGATCATCCGCGGCGCGCTGACCGAGCGCGACCGCGAATTGCTGGCCTCCTGCTACACCTCCTGCCTGGAGCTGGCGGCGCACAGCGAGTTGGCCTCAGTCGTGTTCTGCTGCATCTCCACGGGCGAGTTTCATTTTCCTCAGGAGGAGGCCGCGCCCATTGCCGTGAGCGCGGTGAAGAGCTTTTTGCGGCGCGACACGAGCATCGAGAGAGTCGTTTTCAACGTCTTCAAGGATGCCGATCTTGACATCTACCGCAGGATCCTCGGCTGAAAGGCGGCGTTGAGGCGGCAGGTTCTTGCTGGACTGAATCCAGGGAAAATAGGAACCTCAACGGTTTCGGGAATTCATTTCTCGAAACCGTTGAGGTTCAAACCGCTGGGGCGTTTGATCCCGCCCTCGTTTTGTCAAAGAACCAAAGGTTCTTTGACAGCCTGACAAAACGGGGTTGGCTATCGTCTGGCTTTCAGGGTCTTATACACGGCCCACGCGCATCCCGCGAGCGTACACGCAACGACGACGGCTGAAAACACGAGGATGACGGGGCCTATGCCGCCCTGCCCGAACAGGCGCAGCAGATCAAAGTCGCTCCACTGGACGCCCTTTACATACGCCAAAAACTCCTGACTGAACATGTCGGGTCTGTTGACCGTGACCAGCACCGCGCACATGCCCGCCAGCTTGCTGACGATGGTCGCGCAGCACACCAGCGGCGTCCAGCGCCGGTCCTTGAGCTTGATGCCGTATTCGCATACGCCGAAGAGTCCCAGCACCGCGATCGCGGGAATACAGGCGCTTAAAAACTCCGGCGAAAAGACAGAGAGCACCTGCAGGTTGCTGTCTGACAGGGAAAACGCCACGGGCAGCACCCCCGCGCACGCCAGAATCGCCACCACCGAAAACACCACCGTCAGCGCCAGCTCGACGATGCAGTCGGACAGGGGAATCCCGCCCTTATGCTCGACCGGAATTTCGGCAAGCTCCTCCACCTTCCACTGCTTTTCCCCGCCGCTTTCCTTCGCGCCCGCCCGGTCGGCAATCACAAAGCCGATCGTCGTCCACAGGAGCACCTGAACCGCGCTTGACAGGCCCATGGAGAAGCCCTCGGACAGCACGGAGGCGATGACGTCGCTCCTGAGCCAGTTGCCCTCTCCCATGGCCTCGACAATGCCGAGAATCACCCCGAGCCCCAGCATAATGCACCCGACCAGAGGAAGAACCCATTTCAGCGTCCGGACGTAGTCGCCGTATACGGCGGGCGATATTAAGTACCGGGGGTCCTGCCTGTACTGCTCGGCAAGCCGCGCGGGCGAGCCGAGCTGATACAGCACCCTTTTGATCTCCTCTTCGCCGGCCTCCTCGGGCAGCATGTCATACACATTGGCCCGCAGCTCTTTGTCCACCTCGCTCCGCTCTTTTTCGGGAAGGCGGCGCGTCACGTCGTAAACATACCGGTCGATCAGATTACTCACCTTATTCATCCCCTCCGCAGACTGATTCGATATTGCCCTGGATCAGCTTCCACTCTCTGAGCAGCTCCCGGTACACCATACCGCCCTGCTCGTTGATCCTGTAGTATTTTCTCGGCCTGCTTTCGCTGGTGTCCCAGTCGCTTACGAGCAGGCCCTGGCTCTCCAGCCGGCGCAGAAGCGGGTAAAGCGTGTTCGCCTCAATGTCAATCCGCTTTTCCTGCATTTTTTGGAGAAGCGCGTACCCGTAATGCGGCTGCTTCAGACAGCCGAGCGCCGCGAGCGTCAGACTTCCCCGCCGGAGCTCCGTGATAAAGCTTTGGACAAACTCACTCTCACTCATCGGATCACCTCACTGCCATTATACTGTATGTCACACAATAATGTCAATAGATAAATAATATTATTTCACACTTATTTTATTCTAGACGCGGGCGGCAAAACCGGCAAACAAAAAAGACGCCTCTCCCCGAAACGTCTTCAGACTGAAAATAAACCTTACGTGCTCTCGTCCTTTTGCGGTTTTTCGCCGAGCCTTGCGGCCGGAGCCGCAAGGTACTTGCTGGGACAAAAACCGCAAACGATCAAACCAAAAAGGCTTTCACGGATTCACTCCGGGGAAGCCTTTCTTTACGCGTCTTCACAAAGACGCGATCCTGTCCCCGCTCTGTCAAAGAACCCTTGGTTCTTTGACAGTCTGAGGCTCCGCAGAGCCTCACTTATCATCGTTTTGTAGACAAAGCCCTCTTTGTCTACAGGCTGAAGATATGATCCTGACGGTTTCGGCCACATAAAGCGTCGCCTGTGTTGCCTCCCGCACCTGCTCCACGGTGACCCCTTCCATGATCTCGGTCAGCAGCAGCCCATCCGGCGTGACCCGGATGACCCCCAGCTCGGTGACGATCATGCTGACTCTCCCCACGGCCGTCACGGGCAGCGTGAGCCGCCTCACAAGCTTGGGCGCGCCGTCCTTGGCCGTATGGGTCATGGCCACGATCAGCCTTTTGGCCCCGGCTGCCAGATCCATGGCCCCGCCCATGCCGGGCACCAGCTTTCCGGGGATCATGTGGCTGGCGAGACTGCCCGTCTCGTCCACCTGCAGGGCCCCCAGAACCGCCAGATTGACATGGCCGCCGCGAAGGATGGAAAAGGACATGGCGCTGTCGAAGAAGCTGGCGCCGCAAAGCGCCGTCACCGGCTTTCCTCCGGCGTTGGTGATGTTGCGGTCAACGCGGCCGCCGTCCGGGAACGGTCCCATTCCCAGCATGCCATTCTCGGATTGGAGGACGATGCGCACGCCGTCCGGGACGTAGCTTGCCACAAGCGTCGGAAGCCCGATGCCGAGGTTGACAACGTCTCCGTCATGGAGCTCCTGGGCAACCCTGCGGGCAATCAGATCCTTATCCGGCATACGGTTCACCCCCGACAATGCAGTCGACAAAAATGCCCGGCGTGACCACATGCTCCGCCGCGATTTCCCCGACGGAAACAACCCGCTCGGCCCCGACGATGACCAAATCGGCGGCCATGGCCATCATGGGATTGAAGTTTCGGGTCGTCCCTTTATAAAATATGTTGCCGTCTTCATCAACGAGGGAGCCCCGCAGCAGGGCGGCGTCGGCGTGCAGGGGCTTTTCCAGCAGGTACTGCCTGCCGTCGACGACAATGATCTCTTTGCCGGCTGCCACCTCGGTTCCCAGGCCGGTCGGGGTCAGAACCCCGCCAAGGCCGGCGCCGCCGGCCCGGATGCGCTCAGCCATGGTTCCCTGCGGCACAAGCTCCACTTCAAGCGCGCCGTCGTTCATCATCTGCCCCGCCTGAGCGTTCATGCCGATATGGGTGGCGATGAGCTTTTTGACCAGACCGGCCGCAATCAGCTTGGCGATGCCGGTTCCCGGCGTGCCCGCGTCGTTGGCGATGACCGTCAGATTCCCGATGCCCCTTTCTACCAGGGCGTCCATGAGGATCTCCGGCGTTCCGCAGGACAAAAAACCGCCGATCATGACGGTCATGCCGTCCTGTATTTTTCCGGCAGCCTCTTGCGCCGATATCTGTTTCACCGGTATCCCCGCCTCTTCCAAAAACTCATTCAGCTGTCCTGTGGAGACAGCCTTAGGCTTTGTCAACGGCCCGCAGGCTCTTTGGCAGCCTCAGGCTTTCTTTGCAGCGCTGCGGAGATCATCAGCTTAATGCGGTTGAGCTGGTTTACCTCGCTCGCGCCGGGGTCGTAGTCGATCGGCACAATGTTGGCCTCTGGATACAGCGTACGCAGCTTGCGGATCATGCCCTTTCCCGTGACATGGTTGGGCAGGCAGGCAAACGGCTGGGCGCAGATGATGTTCGGCACGCCCGACTCGATGAGCTCGAGCATCTCGGCGGTGAGCAGCCAGCCCTCGCCGCACTGGTTGGCCGTTGACAGCACCTGCTCGGCCTTTTCGGCCAGCTCATGAATCGAGGCCTCGGTATGGAAGCGCGTTGAGCGCTTCATGCGCTGTTTGACGGCGTTTTGGTAGCGGTCGACGACCTTCAGCGCAAACTCCATGAGCATGGCCGACACGCCCGACGCGCCGAGAACCTCGTGCTTGATGACCGAATTAAGGAAGCAGTACTGGAAAAAGCCCAGCAGCCCCGGCACAACGGCCTCGCACTGCTCCGCCTCGATGACGCCGACCGCGTTGTTGTTAGCGTCGGGATGGAACTTGACCAGAATCTCCCCGACCAGGCCAACGCGCGGCTTGCGCGGGATGTCGCGCAGTTCCAGCTCTTCAAAGTCGTGCAAAATCCCCTCGATCAGATCGGCAAACTTGCGTTTGGCGCCCTTTCCTGAGAAGCTGTCGGCGCAGGTGTCCAGCCAGCGCCTGTACAGCGCCGTCGCCGCGCCCTCGGCGGACTCATAAGGCCGGGTGCGCAGCAGAACCTGCTGCAGCAGATCGCCCAGAACGATCGCCTTGAGGGCCTTGTCAATCAGCGGGATGGTCCACTTGACACCCGAATTTTTCTCAATGCTGCTGACGCTCAGCGCGACAACCGGAACCTGCGCAAACCCGGCCTCCCGCAGCGCGCGCCGGAGCAGCGCGACATAGTTTGTGGCGCGGCAGCCGCCGCCGGTCTGGGTGAGGAAGATCGAGGTGTTGTCGGGGTCATACTTCCCGGAGAGCATGGCGTTCATCAGCTGTCCGACAACGACAATCGTCGGGAAGCACGCGTCGTTGTTGACAAAGCGCAGGCCTGTCTCAATGTCCTCGGGCGAGGCGTGCTGCAATATCACCACGTTGTAGCCGTCGCTGCGCAGCACCGCCTCGATGAGCGTAAAGTGTACCGGCGACATCTGCGGGCCCAAAATGGTGTGCGCCTTCTTCATCTCCGGTGTGAACTCCTGCCGGTGGTAGGCATATGGCTCGGCAGCCTTGGGCGTCGCGTCGGCTTTTTTTCGCTGCTCCAGCGCAGCCGCGAGCGAGCGCATGCGAATGCGGGCAGCGCCAAGGGAGTTGATCTCGTCAATTTTCAGCACGGTGTAAATCTTGCCGGCGGCCTGCAAGATCTCCTGCACCTGATCGGTTGTGACGGCGTCCAGTCCGCAGCCGAAGGAGTTCAGCTGCACCATCTGCAGATGGGGGTTTTCGGCGACAACGGCGGCGGCGTCATACAGCCGCGTGTGGTACACCCACTGGTCAAACACGCGCAGCGGGCGCTCAACCCGCGCGCGGTGCGCCACGCAGTCCTCGGTGAGCACGGCGAAGCCCAGCGCGTTGATCATCCCCGGCAGCCCGTGGTGAATCTCAGGGTCGACATGGTAGGGCCGCCCGGCCAGCACGATGCCCTGTTTGTCCTCGCGCTCGAGCTGCAGGATCACCTCATCCCCGCGTTCGCGCAGGCGGCGCTTGACGTCGTCCATCGCCGCGAACCCGGCGTCCAGGGCGCTTTTCATGTCCCCGCGGGAGATGTTCCAATCGGCAAACGTCTCCACGAGCGTATCCACCATCTTGCGCGGATGGGCCAGCGACAAAAACGGCTTGAGGAACCGCGCGCCGGTCAGCCCGTCGACGTTGGCGTCGAGCACCTCGGGATAACTCTGCACGATCGGGCAGTTAAAATGGTTGTTCGCGTTGACGTTTTCCTGCCGCTCGTAGGCGACGCAGGGATAAAAAATCCTGGTGACGCCCTGCCCGAGCAGGTCGTGGACATGGCCGTGGGCAAGCTTGGCCGGATAGCACACGCTCTCGGACGGAATCGTGGCCATGCCCTCTTCAAACAGCACATGATCCGACGGGCGGGAAAGCCGCACCGAAAAGCCGAGCTTCGTCAGAAGCACATGCCACAGCGGATAGTTTTCATACAGGTTGAGCGCGCGCGGGATGCCGATGACGCCGCGCGAGGCCTCGGCCTCAGACAGGGACGGGAAGTCAAACAGCATCGCATACTTTTCCTCGACCAGATTGGGCAGCGCGCCCGCGGCGGCCTTCTTGCCCTCGCCCTTTTCACAGCGATGCCCCGACACCAGCCTGCGCCCGCCTGAGAACGTGGAGATCGTCAGCTTGCAGTGGTTGGTGCAGCCCTGGCAAACGGCGGCCCTTGTGGTTTCGGGCAGCGCCTCGGTGAGCCTGTCTGCCGGCAGCAACCGGCTCACGGCGTCCTCCGGCGCGTGCTCGCGCGCCAGAAGCGCCGCGCCGTACGCGCCCATGAGGCCGGCAATGTCGGGGCGGATCGGGCGGCGGTCGGTGATGAGTTCAAAGCAGCGCAGCACCGCGTCATTTAAGAAGGTGCCGCCCTGAACTAGGATTGTCTGCCCCATCTCGGCTGCGTTTTTGAGCTTGATGACCTTGTACAGCGCGTTGCGGATGACCGAATAGCTCAGCCCGCACGAGATGTCCCCCACCGTCGCGCCCTCTTTCTGGGCCTGCTTGACGCGCGAGTTCATAAACACCGTGCAGCGCGTCCCAAGATCAACCGGGCTCTCGGACTCCAGGGCCTTTTGGGCGAACGTGACCACGTCCAGCCCGAGAGACTCGGCAAAGGCCTGAATAAACGAGCCGCAGCCCGATGAGCAGGCCTCGTTGAGCAAAACGGAGTCCAGCACGCCGTCCTTGATTTTCATGCACTTCATGTCCTGCCCGCCGATGTCGAGGATAAACGTCACGTCGGGGGCAAAGGCGGCGGCGGCGCGCGCGTGGCAAAGCGTCTCGATCTCGCCGCCGTCGGCGCGCAGCGCCGTGCGCAGCAGCGCCTCTCCGTAGCCGGTGATCCACGTCCCTCCGATATGGGCCGTCGGCGGCAGCTGCGCGTACATCTCGGTCAGGATGTCCACGGATTTTAAGAGGGGGTTTCCCTGATTGGAGGCGTAATATGTGTAGAGAATGCGCCCGGCCTTGTCCAGAAGCACGGCTTTAATCGTTGTGGAGCCCGCATCCAGCCCTAAAAAGCAAGGGCCCTCAGCCAGAGAGATGTCGGCGCGCGGCGCTGAATCGCTGGCGTGGTCTGCCAAAAAAGCCTGCCGCTGGGCGTCGTTTTCAAACAGCGGCGCTAAACGCGGAATGTCGGCGTCAAACTCGCCGGCCTCCTCCAGACGCATGGGCAGCTCGTTGAGCGCCATCGGCTCGTCGTCCGCCAGCAGCGCCGCGCCGACGGCGACAAACACCTCGGCGTGTTCGGGCATGACGCAGACAGCCTTGTCGGCCAGCGTGCGCTCAAACGCGCCGCGCAGCTCGGACAGGTAGGTCAGCGGCCCGCCGAGAAAGACGACGTTGCCGTGGATCGGCTGGCCGCAGGCCAGCCCGGCGATGGTCTGGTTGACGACCGCCTGCAGCACCGAGGCCGCCAAATCGGGGTGGGATACGCCCTCGTTGAGCAGCGGCTGCAGGTCGCTCTTGGCGAACACGCCGCAGCGCGAGGCAATCGTATACAGCGACGTGCTGTACTTGGCAAGCTCGTTGAGCCCGCCCGCGTCGGTCTGCAAAAGCGCGGCCATCTGGTCGATGAACGCGCCGGTGCCGCCGGCGCAGGTGCCGTTCATGCGCTGGGAGACGACGGGCTTCATGAACGTGATTTTCGCGTCCTCCCCGCCAAGCTCGATGACGACGTCGGTGCCGGGGATAAACCTGTTGACGGCCGCTGTCCCGGCCATGACCTCCTGCGAAAACGGCAGACGCAAGGCCGCCGCCGCGCCCAGGCCGGCGGAGCCGGTAAGGCAAACAGCGGCGGAGACGTCGGCCAGTTCGGACGCAATGTCCCTGAAAAGGGCCGCCATCTCTCCGCGTACATCCGAACGGTGGCGGCGGTAGCAGTGAAATTGGATTTGATCATGATCGTCCAGCAGCACTGCCTTCACGGTGGTGCTGCCGATATCGATGCCAAGGCGGTATTTCATCATTCAAACGCTCCTACGGGATAATCTCCATCCGCACTGCGCACCAACCAGCCCTGTTTGCTGGTTTTCAGGCCCTCGGGCAGCAGTTCGGAATCGGCGGGGAACACCATGACGGCCGGCTCCGCCAACACGGGAACAGAGTCCGCGCAGCTGACCGCAAGCGCGGCAAAGGTTTCTTTAAACGCCTGCAAATCCTGCCCGCCGACCTCGTTTTGGCCGGTGGCGAGGGTGTCCTCAAGCGCAAACGCCGAGACGGCGATGCCGTCCGCCTGCTCGGCAAGTTCTTTCAAAAAAAGGTTCATCGCCTCGGTGTGGGTGCCGGTCGCCTGAGCGCCGTAGCTGATCTTATCCAGCGACCCGGTGACCGGGAAGTGGACATGATCCAGCAGCACGCTCGTAAAGCCGAGCTGCTTTGCCTTGAGCACACAGTCGATGACATATTGGCGCGCTGCCGGGACATAGGGGTTTATCCACCTGTTTTCGCTCTTGTCGATCCAGTTGACCTCGCCCGTAATATACTTCACCCCGTATGTGACCTTGGATCGCGTGACGGTGTTGTCAATAAAAGCCGACAGGCAGGCTGTGAGCGTCAGCGACGGATCGCTGAGCGCCTCGACGGCGGCAAGAACCTCGTCGTCAGGGGCCATTACGCCTTTCTCGTTCTTAATCTCCAGCACAAGCGTGTCCAGCCCGGAGGACAGCGCAAGCGTCTTCAGCGCCTGAAGCTGATTTGGTTTCCCGAGCAGAGCCTGCGCCACGAACAGCCCGCGGGTGGTGGGCGCCGGCGTGGGCGTGGGAGATAAGGACGGAGACGGTGAGGGCGACGGCGACACAATCTCCAGCGTGACCGAGGCAGGCGGCGACGCCAAAGGCGTCGCGGATGGGCTTGCGTTCCAGTTGAACAGCGGGAACTCAAGCCTCACGCCGTCTTCGGTGTAAACCAAAAAATCTGGCAAAAAGAAAATGGCCACGCTTGCCAGAACCAGCAAAACCAGAATCACAACCAGAATCGTCACGCCACGATGGCTTCGGCCTCTGTAAGAACGGTATTTGGCCACGTTCTTCTCCCTTCCCCTCCGCCGCGTCTATCCCTCTTCAGACAGCGTGCGCTGTCCGCGATCCAATTTGGCGTCAATAATCAGCTTTCGAGGGCACTTTTCGGCGCAGTCCCCGCAGCCGGTGCAGTTGTCAAAATCAATGACCGCGAGGTTCTCTACGATGTGAATCGCGTCATGCTTGCAAACCTTTTCACACACCCGGCAGCCGATGCAGCCGATCTCACAGATCTTGCGCAGCTGTCCGCCGCGGTCACGCGACGAGCACGCCACGTTGACGTCGGCATAGTACGGAACCGGGACGATGATGTTTTTCGGGCAAGTCGCCACACAGCGCAGACATCCGGTACAGCGCTCATGGTCGACAACAGCCACACCCTCCACCATTCCGATCGCCCCGAACGGGCAGCTCTTGATGCACGAGCCCAGTCCGATGCAACCATAGGGGCAGGCCAGCGCGCCGTCGCCAATCTTCATGGCGGCCTGGCAGTCGGCGATGCCGACATAATCGAACTTGCGCAACGCGCGCACGCCGCCCGAACACTTGACGAGCGCGGTCAGTCTGGTGTTCTTCTGCGTCTCGACGCCCAATATGGACGCGAGCTTTTCCGTGACGGCCACGCCGCCCACTGGGCAGCCGCCGACCTGCGCCTTGTTGTCCAAAAGTGCCTGCGCAAACGTCTGACAGCCCGCATAGCCGCAGCCGCCGCAGTTCGCGCCCGGAAGCGCCTGCAGAATTTCCTCCAGCCGGGAGTCCTTCTCCACGGCAAATACCCGCGAGGCGGCCGCGAGCAAAAGCCCGAACACCAGTCCAATCCCGCCAAGCACTAACATAGCAATGAGTATCTCCATGTTTCCTCCTTTTGAGCCGAAATATTACGCAGGCATAAAAAGCAGCCTTTTTCCCAGCGCTCGTCCCGCCGCAATACTGTAACTCATCCCTGCTTATTGCGTTGCCGGCCCTGCGCGGCAACGCGGCGGCTAAAACACCTTCAGACCCGTAAAGCCCATGAACGCCATCGACAACAGCGCGGCGGTGACCAGCGCGATCGGAAAGCCCTCAAACGCCTTGGGGATCACGCAAAACTCAAGTCTCTCCCGAATAGACGTGAACAATAAAAGCGCCAGCGCAAACCCGACCGCAGCGAAAAAGGAGTACGTCACCGAAGGCAAAAACCCGGTTCGGGCGTCGGAGTTGATGATGGCCACGCCGAGAACGGCGCAGTTTGTGGTAATCAGCGGCAGATAGATGCCCAGCGCCGTATACAGCGCGGGGAGCGATTTTTGCATAAACATCTCGACGAGCTGGACAAAGCCCGCGATGACCAGGATAAACGCGACGGTGCGCATATACCCCAAGTTAAACGGCTGCAGCAGATATTGATCCACCGCCCACGTGGCGGCCGAGGACAGCGTGATGACAAAAATGACGGCCATCGACATGCCCACGGCGGTGTCCATCTTCTTGGAAACGCCGAGAAACGGGCAGATGCCCAGGAACTTGACCAGAACAAAGTTCTCAATGAGAATCGCGCCCAAGCTGATGGTTACAAATTCAGCCAGCGTCATGACTCAGACCCTCCCTTGCGCGAGAGAATCTTCTGCATCGCGGCGATGACGATGCCAAGCGTCAAAAAGCCGCCGGGAGGCAGCGCCATAATGAGCGCGGGGGGAAAGCTCTTGGGGAGTATCTGGTGGCCCAGAAGCGTCCCGCCTCCCAGGATCTCGCGAAAGAAGGACACGATCATCAGCGCCATCATAAAGCCCAGCCCCATGGTCAGCCCGTCCAGCGCAGAACGGCCCACACCGTTCTGGGAGGCAAACGCCTCGGCGCGCGCCAGAATAATGCAGTTGACCACAATTAGCGGGATAAACAGCCCAAGGCTCTCGGACAACGCCGGAATGTACGCCTGCAGCAGCAGATCAACCGCGGTGACAAAGCCCGCGATGATGACCACAAACACGGCGATGCGGATTTTGTCGGGAATCAGCTTGCGCAAGAGCGAGATGGCGACGTTGGAACAGGTGAGAACCGCCGTTGCGGCCAAACCCATGCCCAGCGCATTGGTCAGCGTCGTCGACGTGGCCAGCGTGGGGCACATGCCCAGAAGAAGAACAAACACGGGGTTTTGGGTAAACAGCCCATTTTTAATCTGTCTCAGCGTCAGGTTCACGAGTCCCCTCCCCCTTCCCCGTTCATATGTTTCATGGCCTCGGTCACGGCCGATTTCACGCCCTCGGTCACCGCGCGGGAGGTGACCGTCGCGCCGGAAAGCGCATCCACGCCGTTTCCAAGCGCGAGAGAGGCGTCTTTATCCGCAAATTGCTCCAAAAACCACGGTTCGCTCAACGCCCTTGTGCCAAAACCAGGCGTCTCGGAGTGCTTGACGATTGACACGCCCGTGACCTTTCCCTCGAGACTGACGCCGACAATCATCGAGATCGGCCCGCCGTATCCGGGCGGAGACTGCTCGACGGCGTAGCCGATGAGGCTCCCTTCGGCGAAGGCCTCGTAAACATTCGGTGCTTCTGGCGCTGGCACATACTCATCCGCCGGCAGCACGGCAGCCATCGCCTCTCGTGTCGCCTCAATCTGTATTTTTTCAATGGCTGGCGCAGTATTCATGTTGACCGCGCCAAGCAAAACGGCCACAACCACCGTGACCAGAAACAGCGTCAGCGTCAGAAGAAAAACGCTGTCCTTTTGGAACAGATTTCGAGCGCGTGAGGAAACCGGCCGCTTTTCGTCCGGGCCCTTGGGCGCCGGACGGGGCTTGAGCTCATTAAAATCCTCTTTCATTTGACACCGCCTCCTCCGGGTTGTTTCTTCCGAAAGTGGGCAAAAAACCGATCAAAGCGCCTAACCCCGAATCTGCGCGGCAGGCCGAGCTTATCCAGCAGCCAGACGGCGGTGTTCATGAGGAGAATGGAGTAGCACACGCCCTCGGGATAACTCCCGAAATATCGGATGCAAACCGTCAGCACGCCGCAGCCGATGCCGTACAGCACCTGGCCGCGCTTGGTTACAGGGCTTGTGGAGTAATCCGTGGCCATAAAGATCGCACCCAGCATCAGGCCGCCCGACAAAAGCTGCCAGAGCATCCACTCCAGATTCGGCGCGCCGAAACGGGGAAACGCGAACGTCAGCACGGCCACGGTCGCGATGTAGCAAAGCGGGATGCGCGGCGTGATGACCCTGCGAACCACGAGAAACACGCCGGCCACCAGCAGCATGAGCGCGCTGATTTCCCCCATGGAGCCGGCCATTTCCCCGCGAAACGCGTCCCAGAGGCTCAGGTCCGGCAGCTGTCCGACCTTGAGCAACTTCAGCGGCGTCGCAGCCGACAGCGCGTCCGGCACAGAGACCGTGCGGAAAGCCGGCAGCGCGTCTGTAAAAGGAGGCAGCGTGATCTTCGACCACGCGGTCATAAGCGCCGGCCAGGCGGCAAACAGGAACGCTCTCGCAGCCAGCGCGGGGTTTAAAAAGTTCTTTCCCAGACCGCCGTAAAGCTGCTTGACCACGACCATCGCGAACAGCGCGCCGACGACAGGCAGCCAGACGGGCACAGAAACCGGCAGGCAAAACGCCAGAAAGAGTCCGGTAACCACAGCCGAGAGGTCGCCGACCGGGACAGCTCTCTTGAGGATCTTGCAGACCAGCACTTCAAACAGCACGCAGGAGGCCACCGAGATGACGGTGAGCACCAGCGCGCGCGGGCCGAAAAAGTAAACCGCAATGGCCAGCGGGAACACAAGCGCGATGCACATATCGAGCATCACCGAGCGCGTGTCGTCCTGTGTAAAGGCGTGGGGGGAGGAGGAGACCGTCAACATTCTTTCGCTCATTTTGCCGCAGCCTCCTTCTTTTTGGCTTCTACAAGTTTTTGCTTTCCGGTGCGGAAGCTCTGCACCAGGTGCAGGCGTCCTGGGCAGATATACGAGCAGCAGCCGCACTCAATGCAGTCTGTCACGCGCAGTTTTTCCAGCTGACCGAGCATATCGGCCCGCTCGTACAGATACATATATACAGGCAGCAGATGCATCGGACAGACGCCGACGCATTTGCCGCACCGGATGCAGATTTCATCAGTTTTCGGAAGCACACTTGACTGCGCAAACGCCAAAAGCGAACCGCAGCCCTTGACGACCGGCGCGGCGAGGTCGTGCTGCGCAAGACCCATCATCGGGCCGCCCATCAGCACCTTGGACGGCGCTTCCCGAAAACCGCCCGTGGCCTCGAACACGGCCGCCATGGGCGTTCCGATGCGCACGGAAAGATTCTTGGCGTTGCTGACCGCCGAGCCCGAAACCGTCACCACACGGCTGGTCAGCGGCATACCAGTCGTGACCGCGCGGTGAATCGCGGCTGCCGTCGCGACGTTGAACACGGCGCAGCCCACCGCCGCCGGCAGCTGCCCGGGCGGAACCTCGCGGCCTGTGACGGCCTTGATCATCTGCTTTTCGGCCCCTTGCGGGTAGCGCGTCTGCAACGTGAGAATCGTAATGCCGCTGCCCTTGCGCGGCAGCGTCATGCGCAGCGATTCGACAGCGTCTTTCTTATTGGCCTCCACGGCGATCACGGCGTTTTGCAGCCCCAGGGTCTTCATCAGCACCTTGAGCCCGCCGATGACCTCCTCCGGCGCCTCAAGCATCAGCCGATGGTCGGAGGTGATATACGGCTCGCACTCGGCTCCGTTTAGGATGATGGTGTCGACCTTGCCGAGACCGGACTTCAGCTTGGTCTGCGTGGGAAACGTCGCGCCGCCCAGGCCGACAATGCCCGCGTCGCGAATAATCTTAAGTAGCTGTTCCGGCGTCAGGGACTCCACTGAGCCGAACGGCCGAATATTCTCAAACCATGTGTCCTGATAATCATTTTCAATCACGACGCTCAGCACCGATCCGCCGCCGGGGTGCGGACGCGGCTCAATCGCCACCACCTGCCCCGAAACAGACGCGTGAATGGGCGCAGAGACAGGCGAAGGCGAATCGGCGATCAGCTGCCCCATCTTGACATTTTCCCCGGCATGAACAACCGGCTCACAGGGCGCGCCGATGTGCATGGACATCGGAAGCACAATCTGCGGCACGGACGCCATTGCTTCAACCGGCTTATGCCTTGTGGAGGACTTGTTGTCGTCGGGATGAATCCCTCCGCGAAATCCAAAGGCCATGCGTTTCCCTCACTTATCGTACAGTTATTTTAAGCTACACCCAGCTTCCACTTTGAACATTATATCTCCTTGTCCCGGCGTTTGCAAGGGGAAAAAGGCGGCCAGCGGACAGGCGGCAAAAGAGCGTCTCCCCTGTGCCGGGCGCATTGACAGCAGTTAAAAAAATGCATATAATATGAGACATTCAGTAAACCTACGGGCTACCGGTGACTGTTCTTGGCGTTGAGGTGAAATATGGTTTTTTCGTCGCTTCTGTTTCTCTGCGGGTTTCTTCCTGTCTGCGTCCTTTTATACTTTATTGCGCCTAAAATAGCGGCAAAAAACATTATATTAACCATTTTGTCGCTGTTTTTTTATGCGTGGGGCGAGCCGCTTTGGGTCGTTCTGCTGCTGTTCAGCTCGGCTTTGGACTATACCTGCGGGCGCGTCATCGGCAGGTTTCGCGGGAGCTGGCAGGCCAAGGCAGCCGTGATTTCGTCCGTTATCGTCAATCTTTCGCTGCTGGCGACGTTTAAGTATCTTGACTTTTTCATCCAGAATCTCAATTTTCTGACAGGCGCAGACATTCCCCTGCGGCATATCGCGCTGCCCATCGGCATTAGCTTTTACACGTTTCAGACGCTGAGCTACACGCTTGACGTCTTTCGGGGCAAGGTCGAGGTCCAGCGCTCGATTACCAAGTTTGTTTTGTTTGTCTCGCTGTTTCCGCAGCTCATCGCCGGGCCGATTGTGCGCTACTCCGACGTGGCCGGGCAGTTGTCCGAGCGCCGCACCACCTGGGAGGGCTTTTCGGCAGGCATCAAGCGGTTTATGTGCGGGCTCGGCAAAAAGGTGCTCATCGCCAACGTGGCGGCCGAGCTCGCCGCCAACCTGCTGGACGGGGACCTGAGCGCCCTGCCCGGCGGCAAGGCGTGGTTTGGTCTTTTGATGTTCGCCTTTCAGATCTATTTTGACTTTTCAGGGTATTCCGACATGGCCATCGGGCTCGGGCGCGTTTTCGGATTCACCTATCCCGAGAACTTCAAGCACCCGTATATGTCCCATTCCATCACCGATTTCTGGCGGCGCTGGCACATCTCGCTGGGCTCGTTCTTTCGCGACTATGTCTACATCCCCATGGGCGGAAACCGCAGGCATCAGGCGCTGAACATCCTTGTCGTGTGGTTTTTAACCGGGCTTTGGCACGGCGCGAGCTGGAACTTTGTGCTCTGGGGCATGTATTACGGCCTGTTGTTAATGGCCGAAAAATACATTTTCAAGAATGTCCTGGAGAGGATTCCCGTTGCCGCGCGGCAGCTGATGTGCTTTATGCTGGTTCTTCTGGGCTGGTCGCTGTTTTACTTTACCGATCTTGCGCGGCTGGGGTCGTTTTTGTCGTCGGCCTTCGGTAGCAACGGCGTGGGCTTTTGGGCTTCCGGGGCGCCGACACTGTGGCTGGAAAACCTTCCTTTGCTGCTGCTGTGCGGCGTTGGAGCCACTTTTTTGCCGCGCAGGCTGGCAGCCCGCATTCCCGGCAGAGCAATGCAGCCGCTCTCGGTGGCGTACAACCTTCTGCTGCTCGCGCTGTGTGCCGCATCCCTTGTCGGGCAAAGCTACAATCCGTTTATCTATTTTAGGTTTTAGGCGCGGCGATCTTTGCCCTTCCCGGCGGGCGCGGACTATAGATGTTTTTTGAGGGAGCGTTTTCGTTGAAAAAATGGGATATCCTCGCTGTCTTTACTTTTCTGATTCCGCTGTTCGTATTTGGCCTCGTGTCGGTTTACGACACAGACCCGACGGTCTCTAAGGTGGAAAACCGCACCCTGGCGGCCAAACCCGCCTTTACGGCGCAGGGTCTGTGGGAGAACACATTCACGAGCGCGTTTGAGGATTATTACGCCGACACCTTCCCCGGGCGAGAATCGCTGATTTCGCTCGGAATGGATCTGCGCAGGCTGTACACCCTTCCCGTCGGCGGCGGCAACACGGTCATCCAGGGCGACTTTGACCTCGGCACCGGCGAGTCCCTTGAGGACACCGACGGAACGGGCGCGCAGGCCTCCCCTTCGCCCGCACCGCCAACAGGGCTGCCGGCCAGCCCGTCTCCGCAGCCCTCGCCTTCTCCCTCCGCACAGCCCTCCACACCAACACCGGCCGCCACGCCTGAGCCCGACGTCGACCTCAACCAGGGCGGCTATCTGATCATCGGCGACCGCATCATGCACATGTCCTACACCAGCAAGGAGCGCTGTCAGACTTACGCCGACATGCTCGGGCGGCTTCAAAACGCGCTGCCCGACAACAGGGTCATCTCGATGGTGCTGCCCAACAGCTTCCCGTTTTACGCTCCGTCCTCCCAAATCACCAAATCGCTCAACCAAAAAGAGATGATCGAAAACCTGTACGCGATGTATGATCCGCGCATTGTGACGGTGGACAGCTACACGCCGATTGAGGCCCACAAGGACGACTACCTGTACTTCCGTTCGGATCACCACTGGACCGGCCTCGGCGCATACTGGGCCTATACGGGACTGTGCGACGCGCTGGGCTACACGCCGTCGGAACTGGACAGCTTTGAGACGTTCACGTATGAGGGCTTTCTGGGCAGCTTTTACCGGGAGGTCGCCAAGTATCCGCAGGCTCAGGCCGTGAAGGATCACCCGGACACGGTGACGGGATACCTGCCCAACACCCCTTACACGGCGCTTGCTTACAAGGACGCCTCCATGACGGACGGCTGGAGCATCCCAATGTTCAACAAAGCGCTCAGCGCCGGCAATACCAACAAGTATGTCGCGTTTACAAACGGCGATCAGGCGGTCATCCACATCGAGACCGAGGCCGGAAGCGGCAGGAGCATCGTGGTGATCAAGGAGAGCTTTGGAAACGCCCTGATCCCGTTTTTGCTGCCGCATTACGACGACATTTATGTCATTGACTACCGCAAGTTCAACAGAGACAAGCTGCCCTCGCTGACCCTCACTGATTTTGTAAAGAAAACCGGCGTTCAGGATGTTTTGCTCGTCAGCTACTGCTATGTGCCCAACGAAGCCGGATTTACCAATTGGATCGCCGGCATGATGCCGCGATAGGCCTGTGAATACCGCGAAAAAAGGGTGAGCATATGCGCTCGTGTCACATTGTCGGCGCGGGACCGATGTACAGAAGGTTCCCGCGTCCGGCCAAAGGCGATCTCGTCATCGCGGCCGACGGCGGCTACCGGGCGCTGACCGCCTATGGCCTTGCCGCCGACGTCGTGATCGGCGACTTCGACTCTCTGGGGCGTGCTCCCGACCATCCGCACGTGCTGACGCTTCCCGCGGAAAAGGACGACACCGACATGCTGGCAGCGCTCAGGCACGGGCTCCGGCTCGACTTCGACGTGTTTCACCTCTACGGTGCAACGGGCGGGCGGCCAGACCACACGCAGGCCAATCTGCAGAGCCTTGCCTTCCTTGCAGGCTGCGGCGCGCGCGGCTTTCTCCATGGACGGACGCAGACCGTCACCTGTGTCCGCGACGGCTCGCTTGCCTTTGACGGCGGCTGCCGAGGCACACTGTCGGTCTTCGCCCATTCCGACGTGGCCGAAGGGGTCTCGCTGGAAGGGCTGAAATACCCTCTCCAAAACGCGCACCTGACCAGCTCTTTCCCGTTGGGCGTGAGCAACGCGTTCACGGGCTTGCCAAGCCGCGTCACCGTTTTGCGCGGCACCCTGCTGATTTATTATCCCGAGGGCTCTCCGACGCCGACATAAGGGGAGCGGAGGATAAATGCAACAAGGGCATTCCCGGATTTACTCCGGGAATGCCCTGAGACTGTAGACAAACCTTCGATTTGTCTACAAACGGGAGCAGGAACGCGTCTTTGTGAAGACGCGCATTGGGTGACTTTCACGGAGTGAATCCGTGAAAGTCACTTGTTTCCATGCTTTGCGCTCAACCAGTCCAGCAGGGACCCGCCGCCTTCGGCGTCAGGCTCGACGTGGTTTTGCGCAAAGGAACGAAGAGACGGCCTTTGTCTACAAGCTGAAAGGGCATTCCCGGATTTACTCCGGGAATGCCCTTTCAGCTTGTCAAAAAAACCTCGTGTCCTCGTCCTTTATCGGTTTTCACGTCGAGCCTGGCGGCGCAGCCGGCAGGTCCCCGCTACTCTGAAAACCGATAAAGACAGAACCACAACGCTTTCACGAATTCACTCCGGGGAAGCGTTTCTTTGCGCGTCTTTGTGAAGACGCGCTCCTGTCCCCGCTTTGTCAAAGAACCAAGGGTTCTTTGACAGCCAAGAGACCTCGCCGCTGGAGAGGTCTCTTGGGCAGCTTAAACGCTCTTGGTCACGCGGTGCCCGCACGACTTGCAGGTGGCCGCTATCTTCCCAGCCCCGCGCGGTACGCGCAGCATTTGCTTGCACTGCGGACACTTGAAGTACGCGTACTGCCCGCGCTCGGCGAACATGCGCCGGCGCAGGCGCACCCAGGCCGCCGGTTTGCGCATCAGGGCCAAAAACTTCGCGTTCTCCTGCCTCCGCTTGGCGACGTTGCGGGAGAGAATGCGAAAAAAGGCCAGAGCGACCAGCGCGAAGTACAGCGCATAGAGCGCCGCGCTCCACACAAACTGCGCGACGACAAACAGCACAAGGCCCAGCACAAACAGCGCAATGGCCAGCGCGTCCATGCCGTTGCGCCCATACAGCAGTCTGCGTAAGGCGCCGGTCAGGCGCTCCATAAACCCTTGCATGGCGCTTCCCCCTCCTTTGAGCATTCTTTCATTTCATGGCTTTTTCGTATGGCGTCCGCCGGGCCTGTGGGCCGGCGGGGCTTCCAGGCTCAGAGACTAACCGCCCTCTCTGTCCTGCTGCCTTTTCTTTCCCGTAAGATGTTCAATTTGAATGCGCACGATCGTGACCGCCTTCAGCCCGCTCTCAATGGCTGCTTCAGCCCTGGCGCCGTGGCCGGGCGTATACTTCTCCATCAGGCGTCTGAGCGCGCCGCGTTTTTCCTCGTCACCGTCCACAACGTCCGCCCGTCCGAAAGCAATCACGCTCTCATAGTAAGTCGTAAACTCCCCATTGCGCGCCGGCTCATTCTCGCCCACCACGCAAAAGCTCACGCGCGGCTCCCGCAGCAGGTTGTCAAGCTTCTGCCCCTCTCCGGCACAGTGAAAATAAACAAAGCCGCCGTCGTCGTCGGCCACATAGGAAAGCGGCACGGCGTATGGATATCCGTCTGCGCCCACAGTGCCGAGCACCCCCACGCTTCCGCTCACCAGGAGCGCGCGCGTCCGCTCTTCAGACATGGCCCGGTCACTTTTGCGCATTGGCCTGAACATATCAAGTTTCCTCCCCTTACTCGTTTTCCTCCTCGCATTCCAGCGCGGCGAGCAGCTTAAACTTCTCAGCCAGCGGAAGGCTCTCCCCTCCGCCAAGTGTGCGCGCACCCGCGCCCGGCGGCGGCTGGTTTTTCCAGCCATACAGATGGGTGAGCTTGAACGCGATGCCGCTCATTCGCTTGGACAGCTCAAGCTGCGTCTGCAGGTAGCTCTCTATGCGCGCTCTGGCCCGCGCGGCAACGCGGGCGTAGCTCTCGTCCCGCGCCTCTGCCTCGGCAAGCCGCGCCTCGGATATTCCCAGGTACAGGCACAGGTCGGTCATGCTCGGCGGCCTGAACCAACGTGTGTCTGTCACGGGTTCGCCGTTGTCGTTGAGCAGCGGGCACGGCGTGAGCAGCTCTTTGTCCTTTTCATCCCTCAGCCCGCTCGGCACGTCCTCGGTCAGCACCACCGTGCGGCAAATGCCGCAAAAATAGCGCTCGACCGCCCGCTCAAACCCCTTTGCCGTTTCAAACGTCTTTGCGCGCGTGTATTTCATGGCCATCCCTCCGCCACGAGCCTATCACAGCGGACGTGTCGGTTATCACAGAGTTTATGGCCCCGTCTAGCTAACGAAACAAATCCAAAAGCCGATCCCAGAACGAGCGCGGTGACTCCACGGGCGGCTGTTCGGGCAGCGGCTCGGGCGCGTGGATGCCCGGCACGCGCGAGATAAACTGCACGGTGGTCACGCCTTCCTCTCCCGTGACGAAGGAAACTGGCGGGGCGGGCTCATCCTCCCCGGCGGGATTGAGCAGGCCGGGCAGCGCGTCCAGCGCCTCCTGCAGCTCGGCAAGCCCCTGCTGGAGCGCCTTTTCGCCCTCTATGAGCTTCTGCGCGCCCGTCGGCAGCTCGCCTGAAGCCGTATTGAGCTGCGTAAGCGCGGCGTCTAGCGCAGCCACGCCCGAAGCGAGCTTGCCAGCGCTCGTGGTCAGCGACTGCATCATCAGCAAAAACTGATCGCCGCCCGTGATATACTGCTCAAACAGATTTTGGTACTTCACCATGGAGTTGTTCAGCTGCGTCATACCGATGGACAGCTGCTTGGACGCGTCCACGAGCTGCCCGGCCGAGGACGAGGCCTGCCCCAGCCCGTCGCTGAGCTGCTGCGCGCCGGTTTCCAGCGCCACCGTGCCGTCAACGAGCTGCTGCGCGCCGGTTTTCATCGCCGCGGCGCCCGACTGGAACTCGTCAAAATCAATCTCGGGAAGAACGTCCTTCATCATCGCGTCCAGCTGATAGGGCATCATGGCCATCGAGATCGCGTCCAGGGCAAAGTCTCTGGCCTCGATCTCCACGGCAAACGAAGCCGATTTGCCAGGCAGCACCGTGAAGCTGAGCGTGCGCGTCCCGCCGGTCAGCATGTTCGCGGCGCCCTCGGCGCTCACGATGTCGCCAGCCTCGGCGGGCAGCTCGAGCTGCACCTGCGCCATAAAGTTCTGCTTAAAGTAGGCTGCCGCCCCTTCGGAGGGCGAAACGTCGAGCTTTATGCCCACGCGTCCCGACGCTCCCGCGAGCGCCGAGGGGTTCGCCGCCTCGCCGCCGAGCGTGTACGAAACGCACAGGGAAAATGGCGGCTGCGCGTCGGGCAGCTTGCCCTGGTAGTAAAACTCCGGATACGCCTCAGCAAACGCCCAGGAAACGCCGTCCGGCCCGAGGGTGGGCTGCATGGAGTTCGTCAGGTTGACCACTTGAGCATACTTGCCGCCATCGGTATAGTGCCCAGGCGAGGCCACCCGCAGGCGCACCACGGCCATCAGCTCTTCCTGCGTGCCATAGGCGTCAAGAATGCCGTAAACGGTCTCTTCGCGCAAGTCAACCGTCGCCTGTCCCGAAACAGGCGGCGCGGGGTCGGACGCCGGCGCCGCCGACGTCAATGGAATGATCACACAAAACACGGCTGTCAGCCATGCCAAAAGCCTTTTCACAGGCGTTTCCCCCTTTGCAGTGTCGTTTTCATCATCAGTTTATCACAGATCACCAGCAGCTGCGGCAGCAACACAAGCACCATAAAGCCGCTGAGAACCGCGCCCCGTCCGATGAGCGTTCCGATGGCGCTGACCGCGCCCGTCCTTGAAAAAATGCCCAGGCTGAACCCCACTACGGCAAAGATGACCGCGGAGGTCAGAATCGACTTGCTCGACTGCGCGTAGGCCTCAAAGATGGCCTCCTGCTTGGGAAGCTTTCGCCGCAGCGCCACATAGCGGTCGGACAGCAAAATGGCGTAGTCGATGGTGGCGCCGAGCTGAATGGACGACACGATCATATAGCCCATGAACATCAACGACTGCCCCTGAAAATACGGAACACCCATATTGATCCAAATGGACAGTTCAATGACGAAGGTGAGCAGGATGGGCAGCGAAATCGACCGGAACGCGACCAGCAGAATCAGCGCGACCGCGACGATCGAAATGATATTGACAATCGGAAAGTCCTGCTCGACGATCGATTTGATGTCGGTGACCGTTGTGGCCGATCCGGCGATATGCGTGTCCTCCGGGTAGAGCTCTCGCACGGTCTGCCGCAAATCCTCCACGCAGGAAAACGTATAGTCGCTCTCGCCCTCAAGCGAGGTGTTCAGAACAAGCCTCGTATAGGCCCCGCTCGAAAACTGCTTCACCAGCGCGTCGGGCAGAAGCTCCCTTGGCAGCGAGGGATCGGCAAGCGTCGTCAGCGACTGCACCGAGAGGACATAGGGCTTTTCGCCCAGCAGCTCCGCCAGCTCAATCTCCCCCGAGATATTGCCCGAGGGCACCAAAATCACAACCGGGTGAGAAACGCCGAAAACCTCCTCAATGCGGCGCTTGCTTTGGACGATCTGGGTCTCCTCGCCGGAGTTGAGGCCGGTATCCCCATATAAAAATGTGTTTTGGCGCATGGCAAGGAACATCGGGATCGCCACCAGAATCAGCAGCGGCGCTAAGACCTTTCTAAAGCGCAAAATGTGCTTGAGCCCGTTTTCCATCTTGGGCATATACGAGCGGTGGGAGAGCTTGTCGATCCATTTGACGGTCATAAGGCATAGCGCGGGCAGCAGCGTAACCACGCACACGAGGCTGATGGCCACGCCCTTGAGCAGCACAAAGCCCAAATCCCGCCCAAGGCCGTAGCGCATGAACGTGAGCGCCGCAAACCCGGCGATGGTCGTAAGGCTCGATGCGGCCAGCGCAGAAATGGACTTCTTGATGGCCTTCTGCATGGCGACCGCCGGATCGGGATGGGACTCGCGCTCCTCCATAAAGCGGTGAAATAAAAAAAGCGAGTAGTCCATCGACACGGCCAGCTGCAGCAGCGCCTCCGTGGACTTGGTGATATAGGAAACGCTTCCAAACATCAGGTCTGTTCCCATGTTGATGCCGATCGCCACGCCGATGGTCGCCAAAAAGAGCGCCGGCTCGAGCCATGAGCGCGTGGCCAGCGCGAGCAGCGCGATAATCAGCACGATGGCGATGATCGACACCAGGCCGATCTCACTGGAGGTCGTCTCGAGCAGCGACCCCGACGAGACGGCGTCGCCGGCCAAAAAGGCCTTTTCGCCGGCAAGCTGCTTAAGCTGGGCTATCGCCTCGGCCGTGTGCTGGCTAAACCCGTTTTCCCAAAACTCTAGCTGATAAAGAGCAGCGCCGTCCTTGTAAAACCGCTCCACAACCGCCTTGTCCTGCAGCGAGAGCGGAACCTGCAAGTCGGCGGCATCATCCAGCCACCGCACGCTCTTGACGCCCTCAACCTCGGCAAGCTGCTGCTTCAGGGCAAGCGCGTCGGCCAGCTGGATGTCCTCCACCATCATCTCGGCGGTGCCGGGATAACCAAACTCCTCTTCAATCGCCGTGATCGCCAGATGGGTTTCGGAGTCATCCGGCAAATAGGACGCCAGGTCATAATTGACCCCGACGAACATCATCATCACCAGGCTGACAAGCAAAACAGCACCGGCGCTAATGAGCACAAGTTTTCTGTGACGCACAATCCCGTGCGACAAACGATCCATTCCGGCCCCTCCCGTCGTAATCCTCACTCATTCCTGGGTTTGGCGCAAGTCCTCCCCCCGGCGTCCATCCGTCAGGCCCGCAAAATCGGCTGGCGCGCAGCGCGCGTATCGTCCGGACGGTCAATCGGCGCGGTCTGAGGCGCAGCGTGCAATTCTTCGGCGTCGGCCCTGGCGACTTCAAGCATGGCCGCTACAAACGCGTCCAGGGTCTGGCGCGTTTCGGTTTCGGTCGGCTCGATCATGAGCGCCTCCTTGACGATGAGCGGGAAGTATACGGTGGGCGGATGGAAACCCCTGTCGATGAGCCCTTTGGCCACATCCATCGCCGAAACGCCGCGCTGCTCTTTCAGCGTCTGCGCCGACGCGACAAATTCGTGCATGCACGGCCTGTCGTACGGCACGTCATAGACCTCGCCGAGCCCGTGCCGAACATAGTTGGCGCAGAGCACGGCCATCTCGGAGACAGCCGTCAGGCCCTCTCCACCGAGCGACAGAATATAGGCGTACGCCCTGAGATACACCCCGAAGTTGCCGTAAAAGCTGCGCACGCGGCCTATCGACTGCGGCGCGTCAACGCTCAGGCGATACACGCCGTCTTGCTCCACCACGCGCGGCACGGGCAAAAACGGGACGAGCTTTTCACAAACGCCCACAGGGCCGGAGCCCGGGCCTCCGCCGCCGTGCGGCGTGGAAAACGTCTTGTGCAGGTTGACGTGCACCACGTCAAACCCCATGCGCCCTGGGCTTGATTTTCCCATGACCGCGTTGAGATTGGCGCCGTCGTAATACAGCAGTCCGCCGCCAGCGTGCACCATCTCGGCCATACGCTCGATGCCGGTTTCAAACAGGCCCAGCGTGTTGGGATTGGTGAGCATCAGCCCGGCCAGCCTGCCGCCCGTCTGCAAAATGGCCCCGGCCAGCGCCTCGAGGTCAACGAGCCCGTCCGCGCCGGAGGGAACCTGCAAAACCGTAAAGCCCGCCAGCGCCGCCGAGGCGGGGTTGGTGCCGTGCGCTGAATCGGGAATCAGCATGACGCTGCGCTCACGCTGCCCGCAGGCGTCAAAGTACGCTGCCATAAGCATGAGCCCTGTCAGCTCGCCGTGCGCTCCGGCTGCCGGCTGGAGCGTAAAGCTGTGCATCCCGCAAATCTCACACAGCTGCTTTTCGAGCTCTGCCATCACGCGCAGGCTTCCCTGCGCGTCGGCCTCGTCGGCCAGGGGGTGCAGGTCGGCAAAGCCCTGCATGGAGGCCACGACCTCATGAACCTTGGGGTTGTATTTCATCGTGCAGGAGCCAAGCGGATAAAATCCGCTGTCCACGCCGAAGTTGAGCCTGGAAAGCTCGGTAAAGTGCCGGACAACCTCAATCTCCGCAGTTTGCGGCAAGCCGGGCGGCACTTGGCGCAGCGCGCCCTCTCCGACGATGTCCCCGACCGGGACAGCGGGAACGTCCAGCGGCGGCAGCATAAAGCCCCGGCGGCCCTCTCCGCCGCATTCAAAAATCAGCGACATGCCCTCACCGCCCTTTCCACAAACGCGTCCATCTCCTCGCGCGTGCGCTTCTCGGTCACGGCGATCAGGCTGCCGAGACCCTCCAGCTTAACAGCGCCGGGAACACTGGCCTTAACGGCAAACTCCCGAAAAGTTTTTCCGGTAAAGAGCGGCTCTATCCCGCCTTCGGCAAGCTTTCCACGCACATACGCCGCCTTTTGCGCGCTTTGCTCAGCCGCCTCACGCAGACCCTGCGGCCCCATCAGCGACAGCCAGACCGTGGCCGTGAGCGCGCACAGCGCCTGGTTTGAGCAGATGTTGGACGTGGCCTTGTCCCGGCGGATGTGCTGCTCTCTGGCCTGCAGCGTCAGCACAAAGGCGCGCCTGTTCTGCCTGTCCACCGTCTGTCCGACGATGCGGCCGGGCATTTTGCGCAAGAAGCGCTCACGCACGGCCATATACCCGGCGTAAGGCCCGCCGAAACTCATGCGCAGTCCCAGTGGCTGGCACTCGCCGACCGCAATATCAAATCCGCAAGCACCTGGGCTCTCCAGCAGGCCGAGCGACAACGGGTCGCACAGCGCCACGGGAGTCCCGCCGCACGCCTTGATGGCCTGGGCCAGCTCTCTCATCGGCTCCACCACGCCGAAGAAGTTCGGCGACTGAACAAGCGCCCCGCACAGCGGCTGCTGCGGCAAGGCAGTCTGCCCGGTCACGCTGCTCATCTCAAGCTCAATAAGCTCAATGCCCGCGAAGCGCGCGTATGTGGCCAGCGTTTCCCGAACGTCGGGATGCAAGGCCCGAGAGACGCCAAACACCTTACCCCGCACGGCTGCCATCATCATGGCCTCGCAAGCCGCCGTCGCGGCGTCATACAGCGAGGCGTTGCTGACTTCCAGTCCGGTAAGGCTGCAAATCATCGTCTGAAATTCAAAGATCGCCGTCAGGGTTCCCTGACTGATTTCGGGCTGATAGGGCGTGTACGCCGTGACAAACTCCGAGCGTGAGACAAGCGCCGCCACCGCCGAGGGAATCGTATGGTCATAGCAGCCCGCGCCGCGAAAACACGGCTCGGCCGTATTGTTCTGCGCGGCAAGGCCGGAAAAAAAACTGAGAAGCTCGGGCTCGGTCAGCCCCGCGGGCAGATTGACGCCCTCCACGCGCACAGGCGCCGGGATAGAGGAAAAAAGCTCTTCCACGGATGCGAGGCCGAGCTCGCTGAGCATGGCCTCCTTTTCAGACTGCGTTGACGGAATATAGTTCATTTACAGCGACCCGCAATACGCCTCGTAGTCCGAGGCGTCCATGAGCGCGTCCAGTTCTCCTTTGTCGGCCAGCGTGAGCTTGACCATCCAGGTTTCGTATGGCGCCGCGTTAATCTGCGCGGGGTCGTCCAAAATGACGGGGTTGACCTCCAGCACGGTGCCCGAAACGGGTGTGCAGACGTCGGACGCCGCCTTAACCGACTCGACCACGCCGGCCTCTCCGCCCGCCGAAAGAACGCTGTCCGCCGGTTCCCCGTCGGCAAACACAATATCGCCCAGACTGCTTTGCGCATAATCGGTGATGCCAATATACGCAACATTTCCCTCCGCGCGCACCCAATCGTGATCTTTTGAATATTTGAGTCCCTGTCTCACCTCTGCCATGTGAAAACCCTCCTAAAATTATTTATTTGCTGTTTCAGGCTTCGCCCTGCGGTAAAACGGCAGCTCGGTAAGCGCCATCGGCTCGGCCTTTCCGCGAATCATAACAGCGTAATCCCCTTCACCGGGCGTTACAAGCGCCATGGCAACCTGCCCGCCCACCGTCAGCGCCGGGCCGCCCGACGTCACCACGCCGACCGTCTCTCCGCCGCGCAGCACTTCGTACCCGGCGCGGGGAATGAATCTTCCGTCGGTGCGCAGGCCGATCAGCCTGCGCGTCTGACCGCTTTGGGACTGCTCCAGAAGCGCCTGTCTGCCCGTAAACTCCCCCTTGTCAAAGGCTATGAACCGGCTCAACCCGGCCTCCCACGGCGAAATGGTCTCGCTGAGCTCATGGCCGTAGAGCGGAAGCGCCGCCTCCATGCGCAGGGTGTCGCGCGCGCCAAGCCCGCACGGCACCGCGCCCTGTTCGATAAGTTTGTCCCAGACAGCCCGCGCATGTTCGGGCGTGACATACAGCTCGTATCCCCTCTCGCCCGTGTACCCCGTGGCTGGCTTGAGCAAAATAAGGCTTGCGTCAACCGCCTCCAGAAGCGCCCTGGCCCCAGGGCCCTGCAGCGCGATCTGAGCGTAGCGGTCGGAGTGGTTTTCCACCCGGACGCCGCGCGGCGCGCACTCCGAAAACCAGCTGAAGTCCTTGTCGGTGTTGGACGCGTTGACGCACAATAAATAGCGGTTCTCCTTCGGATAGACAATCACGTCGTCCACCGTTCCGCCTGTCGGCAGGCAAACCGGCGAATACGCCCATTTCCCCTCAAGCAGCCGCGACATATCATGGGTCAGCGTCTTTTGTAAAAATTCATAGGCGCCGTCGCCCTCGACAAGAAGCTGCCCCATATGCGACACGTCAAACAGGCCCGCCTGCGTCCGCGTCGCGCGGTGCTCCTCCTGAATGCTCGTGTATTGCACCGGCATTTCCCAGCCGGCAAAGTCCACCATGCGCGCTCCCAGCGCGATATGCGCCTCGTAAAGCGGCGTCCTCATGTGATTTCCTCCCCGCGGTATTTCTTCGGGCAAAAGACCAAAAGACCCTTTAGGCTAAAAGTGTATCACGAGCGGATCGTTTTTTCAAGAGGCGCATGGGAAGACTCCGGCCGTGGGGCCGGGCCGGGGCGAAGAACCGAAGGGGCCCTCGACCGTCGAGCCAAACCCTCGTTTTGTCAAAGAACCTTTGATTCTTTGACAAGCTGTCAAAAAGCGCTTTACGCCTTCGTCCTTTTCCTGGATTCGCGTCGAGCCTGACGCTGCAGGCGGCAGGTTCTTGCTGGACTGAATCCGGGAAAAACAGGAACCACAACGGTCTCGGGAATTCATTTCTCGAAACCGTTTCCCTTCAAACCGCCTCAGCGGTTTGATCAGCCTGTAGACAAAGGCCGCCTCTTCGTTCCTTTGCGCAAAACCACGTCGAGCCTGACGCCGAAGGCGGCGGGTTCCTGCTGGACTGGTTGAGCGCAAAGCATGGAAACAAGTGACTTTCACGGATTCACTCCGGGAAAGTCACTCAATGCGCGTCTTCACAAAGACGCGTTCCTGCTCCCGTTTGTAGACAAATCGAAGGTTTGTCTACAGTCTCTTCAAACCGCCTCAGCGGTTTGATCCCGCCCTCGTTTTGTCAAAGAACCAAGGGTTCTTTGACAGTCTAAAAACCTCGCCTTTGGCGAGGTTTTTAGACTTAGCTGAGGCCCTCTTATTGAGCCTGCTCCCAGTTGCTTTCCGCGCACAGCCCCTCTGCGAGGCACTGGATGAGCAGGATAAGGCCGGCCAGGAGTATGGTGAAGAAAAATGCGACAAAGCCGACCAGAACTGCGGCTGCAATTGCTCCGGGAATCAGCTCAATTGCCAGTGCCAGAACCGAAGCGACGATTGTGCCAATAATTCCCGTCAGCAGAAATGTGCTGTTGCAGCACAGACATGCCGCCAGCCTTCCGCGCTGGCAGGCGGGAACCGCGGCGGTGAAGAGACCCCAAACCAACAGGATCAGTGAGATACCCGCAAGCACCAGGGCGATTTCGACGACGGTCGTGATATTGGGAATCATTTCGTTTGCAAACAAAAGTCCGGCAACAACGCCGGCAACAATAGCCAAAAACACCGCAACGACATGCCCGCTGATACAGAAAGAGTTGCACGGGCCAGAGACGCTGGAGACGCTGGAGACGCTTTGATTGTTAGAGTACATGTATCCCTTCATAAAGTTGTCACCCTTTGTTAATGTCTGAGAGTGTGTTACTCTCGCAGTATCCTATGTCGAAGCGTCCGTAATGGTGATGGCCGTAAGGAAATCTGCAATCCATCGGTTAGATGTGCTCTTTTTTGCATGATAAAAGTTGTTAAAACCCTTTTGTTTATTCTTCACCCGCCCGGCACAAAACCCGACAAAGCACGGGCGTGCGACGTTGTTTGACGTATGAAATGCCCTGCGGTATAATGCTTATATAGGCTTTGGGAGCCGTAGACGCGGGCTTGGGAGGCGAAAGATTGAAATTAAACCTCAAAACGATCTTCACGGTCACCGGTTTTTCGCTGACCATCGTGCTGGTGTTTTCCATCATCATCGCCCTGGGCAGGGTTGAGTACCAGATCGTCGGCGGACAGGCGGGGCTCGTGGATCTGCGCGCCGTGGATTTGTCCGCAACGGCCGTTCAGACGCTCAGTTGGGAGCATATCCCCGGCAGACTCCTCTTTCCCGCGGAAACCGGCAGCGACGCGGGAGAGCAGACCGGAGAAAACGTGCCGTTCGGATCATACCGCATGCGCATTCTTACGCCAGACAACGAACCCTGTACCGTCGAATTTATGAGCCTATCCTTTTCCTCGCGGGTGTTCATCGGAGGGCTTGAGGTTGACCAAATCGGCACAGTAGCAGCCGCAAAGGACGCCTCTGTGCCTGAAACCGCATACTGCCGCTATTTTGTGACCCCGCAGGACAATGCCGTGGAGATTATTCTGCAGTACGCCAATTTTGTGACCTCCCAAAACGACCCGACCACGCTGCGCATAGGCCATTCGGGGCTTATGAGCGAAAAGCAGATCCACTCCAACTTTTACAGCTGTCTCATGATCGCCGTGTATGTCGCCGCGTTTCTGCTCAATTTCGGATTGTTTTTGTTCAGGCCGGGGCAGCTCGAGAATCTCTATTTCTCGCTGGCCTGCCTGCTCCAGGCGCTCAGAGAGGGCTTGGCTGGCGAGCAAATTCTGAGCGTGATGCTCCCGAACATTCCATGGGGCGTCATGTTTTCGGCGCAATACCTCTTTATAGGCCTGCTGGCGGCCCTGATTCTGGCCTTTATTGACCGGCTGTTTCCCCCACTCGTTCAAAAGGCCGCCAAATACGCGTTTTTCGCAGTATCCGCGCTTTACGCCCTCCTGATTTTGATCACCGAGCCCAGGATGTACGATTTCCTGCGGATTTCCTATCTGGCCGCAGTCATAGCCGCCATTGTGTACTTGGTCATACGCATATGCCCGCGATTCAAGACACTGGCGTTTGACCAATACCTCTCGGCGTTTGGGCTGCTGTTTCTCTTCGCGGCCGTTCTCAACGACATCCTGTTTTACGCGCACACCCCGCTACTACTGTTGGGCAGCCGCGCGTACATGCAGCCTGCCATGATTGTGTTTATCTTTGCGCAGATGGTGGCGCTGTTTTTGCAGTTTGCCCGGGCAGAGCGCGAGCTGGGCGAAGTGACGGAAAGGGAGAACACGCTGACTGGACAGAACGAGGCGCTGCAGCAGATTGACCGACAGCGCGTGCGCTTTCTGTCCACGGTGTCCCACGAGCTGAAAACGCCGCTCACCGTCATTTCCAATTACGCGCAGCTGACGCGCCAGCATGAGCGGGAAAGCGACCGGCAGGACGAGTATGTGGTCAACAAAATGCTGCTGGTTTCCTCGGAGGTTGAGCGCCTGGCCATGATGGTGGGGCAGCTTCTGGACATTGCGAGAATCGAGGAAGGTCGCATGGAGTGGAGCTTCCGCCGCGTCAACATGAATGTGCTGATCGCGGAGATGATCGAAACGTACTTCCCCGTGTTGAACAAGAACCACAACAAACTGAACGCTGACATTGCCGCTTTCCTGCCCGGCGTGTACGCGGACGAGGCCAGAATCAAACAGGTTTTGGTCAACCTCATCTCCAACGCCATTAAGTTTACCCATGACGGAACCATTACGGTGTCAGCGCGCCTTGAAGAGGGCGGTGTGCGCGTCACGGTCTCCGACACGGGCATAGGGATTCCGGAGCAACAGCTGGCATTGATTTTCGAGAGATACTATACGGGCTCGGAGCGCGGCGGCCAAAACGCTTCGGGGACGGGCCTCGGGCTCTTTATCTCCAGACAGATCATTGAGGCGCATCACGGCAAAATCAGCGTCACGAGCATTCAGGGCAGCGGCACAACAGTCTTTTTCTGGCTTCCGGCGCAGGAAGGAGAGGAACTGCCATGAACAGAGGCGAGTTGCTTTTGGTCGAGGATGAGACCGACGTTCTGCTGTCCAACCAGGAATATTTGCAAAAGTGCGGCTTTGGGGTTTGGACTGCCGAGACGCTTGCCGAGGCCTGGGAACTTCTGCAGCGAGAGCATATCGACCTCATTGTGCTCGATATCAATCTGCCCGACGGCTCAGGGCTGGACTTTATCTCGAAGATTCGGGAGAGCACCGCCGTTCCCGTGATTTTCCTGACCTGTCACACCGATAAAACCGATATGCTGGAGGGCTTCCTGCGCGGCGGGGATGACTATGTCACCAAGCCCTATGATCTCGAAGTTCTGCTCGCGCGCATCACCGCCCTGCTTCGCCGGAACAGGCCTGCTCAAGACGATATCCTGTCACTGGGCGGCATTGTCATTGACCCTGTCAGACGCAGCGCCTTTCTGGACGGGAAGGACGCGCTGCTCAAGCCGCGCGAGTTTGCGCTGCTGCTCTTTCTGGCTCAAAACAGCAACCGCGTCTTCTCCGGCGAGCAGCTTTACAAGGCCGTTTGGGGCCGGGACGCCAACAGCGACACGAGAACCGTGCGGGTGCATATCCACGCCATCCGAAAGAAACTGAACATGACAGCGCACGGATATCCGCGAATAGACACAGCTCCCGGAGGAGGGTACGCGATTATTACGAGTCTGTAGACAAAGGCCGCCTCTTCGTTCCTTTGCGCAAAACCACGTCGAGCCTGACGCCGAAGGCGGCGGGTCCCTGCTGGACTGAAATAAGAAGAGCCGAGCGCCCGAGCAGGGAGGCCTGGAGCCTGGAGGCGTTTTGAA
>JAVBOR010000001.1:0-38475 GCA_031550325.1 Oscillospiraceae bacterium | reverse complement strand
TTGTCAAAGCACTGTTATCCATAAGTGTTCAGGAGGATAATTTCAAACTATGGCTGTTGCGAGTATGTAAAACAACATGGTTTGATATGTGCAGGCGAAACCGCTTTGTTTCCGAATTATCCATAGACGAGTATGTAGACTTGCATAGCGAGGAGGATGTTTTGCAAAGCATTATTCAAAAGGAAACACAGCAGGTTGTAGCCGAGGCAATTCTATCACTCCCGGACGTTTGCCGGGAAGCGGTCACCCTATTTTATTTTAACGATGTACCGCAGACAACCATAGCGGAAATTTTGAACATGACAAATGGGGCGGTACGCACACTCATATATCGAGGCAGAAAGCTATTGGCTGAAAAATTGAAGGAGGCACATTATGACCTTTAAGGATTTGATGGAAAAATATAAAGCCGGTTCCACTACATCGGAAGAACGGCAACTCGTGGAGTCGGAGATTGAAAAAAGCGAAGCGATCAATGATTATCTCTCTGATCAGATTATGGACGCTATCCCTGAAATTAAAAACAGGGCGTCCTCGGATGAGAAAAGCAACGCAAAAAAAATAAAGAGGACGATGAACCGCAAGTTTAGAAATGTGGTTATCACTTCCGTCGCTGCTGTTGTCGCGCTGTTTTGCATCGTTCAATTTGCGGTCTTTCCGATTATCAACAACAGCTACTATAATCCGCTTGAGGGGCGGCACAATGTTATCGGCGTTACTGAGTGGGGGCAGATGTCCATTGATATGTCGGTTTTCAGCGAACTTCATTTGAAAGGTTATGAGACACCATTTGTCCTTGCAAAGCCGGAGGGATTAGGTTCGTATGACCTCACATTGTATCAGTACGACGCTTTTCGCAACTACTCGGAAACGCAGTACCGCAGTCAGCTTATTCGGGGAAAACTTGATAACGCTATGAGCGATAATGCGCTAATCAGTGGAATGAGCTTTAACTGGCTACAATCGGCTTATGGTAGCTACACCGATATGGACAAAGTCAGTACGGTTGATGGCGTATCCAGAGCGGAATTATCCCAATTGCCCGAAAGCGCACAGGTCAAGGCCTATCTGTTTTTCAATGAAACAATAGATATGCAGGCATTGGCAGAGCTTGTAAAGCAAGGCGATGTTCGCGTTTTATGGGCGGGGATTAAATGCTCGGATGATGATACTATGTGGAGCGGCAGATTTGGTTTTTCGCCACAGGGCAAGTACATTCCTCTAATCGGAAATGCTTACGACGCACAGCTTTACCCCTTACTTGAACTTGACGAAAGCGAACCGTGGGGCGGTGCGGATGTAATTGATTTCACCAAACTGACCGCTACTACCTATGAAACCCATTTTAAAAGCCTGTTAAAGTACATGGCAGAAAAAAAGGATTTCATGGAAGTAATCGGCTTTGACTACGATTATTCGTCGGCTCTGTCTTATGTTCAGAATAACGGTATCGGGTGCTTTGGTGTAGTGGTGTCAGGTAGTCGGGACGCAATCGAAGCGATAAGCTCTACCCCCGCCGTCCAATATATCGCAGTTGATGATGTTATGGTGTCCATATATTCGAAATAATAAAACGCGTAATCATCACATAGATACAACCCAAAACCTGCCATGACGGTAAATAAAAAAAGCCGTCTTAGGGCAGAGGGTGAGCTATGCCCTAATGAAATAACGCAGTCATACGGCGGCTTTGATAATGAAATATCAAGCCGCCGTTTTCCTTTTGAAAAAGTGAGGATACGGGGGGCGTATTAACTGCGCCCTTTTTAATGGAACACGGCGGCAATCGTGGGAGGTTGTCGCCGTGTTTTTTTGTTGCTTGTGTGACTTTCGAAAAAAAGCCTTTTCAATCTGTGGGATAATTCCGCTTATGAGTATGGCATATATCTTATAGCTACATGGTGTAATATGCCCTGTTTGCCCGGTTGGACTGTTGTTCAGCCGGGCATTTTTGCGTTCATTTTCTTTTTAGAGAAATGGAGTAGCCCGAAGTTCAGCAAGCATAGGAACAGGATAGCCTGTTCCGTAAAATGCCCGATTCCGGCTAACGCCGTCCTCGTTCATTTTTGCTTGTTGGGAGAACCCAAACCCCTTTCTAAAACCGCAAAAATATTTGCAAAAACTCGCTCCACTTTTGCCAAATCCCCCCTTTCTCGGCGTGGTAGTTGCGAAAGGGACAAGCCCCTTTCCATTCCCGGACGGAAAGGAGGTGAACAAAGTGGAGTTTACTTCTTTTGAAGAGCATATCCGGCATCAATTTGACGCCTTCTGCAAAAAGGTTTTGAAGTTCAAAGCACGCGATATTTACAGGCAATACGCGCGACAGGCGGCGCAGGAAATCAGCTTTTCGGAAGTCCCCGACACACAACTTTCTCATGTGGACGAGTATTTTGCAGACGCATATCAATTCAAGGCCTTGGATTTTGATATTGCGGTCAAGGATGAATTGATGGCCGAAGCCCTTTCCATGCTGCCGGAGGAGCGGCGGCGTATTATCCTGCTGTATTACTTCCTCGGTATGAATGACCGTGAGATCGCGGAAGCGCTGAACTTAATCCGCGAAACCGTACAACACCGCCGGACAAGCTCACTCAAACAGCTAAAACAGTATTTGGAGGGTAAAGATTATGGCAAAGAAAAGCTATGACAAATACAAACTGCCGCCTTACCCGGTCATTGTGGCGGCGGTCGGCGGTGACAGCGAAGCATTACAGGCAATTTTCCGTCACTATTCCAGCTATATAGCAACGCTGTCAATGCGTTCTCTCTACGATGAAAACGGCGAGCAGCATTATGTCGTTGACGAAAATATCCGTAGCGAGATGGAAACCCATTTGGCGCGGGCGATTGTCGGTAAGTTTAAGGCGGTGCCGGATGAATGAGAATAACGAAAATGTGCTTACTGAAACAACTACCTACACCATAAAGGGCAAAACATTTATTGTAGAGCCTGTTTTTAAGAACGAAGCTAAAGATACTATTGGAAGTATCCTTTTGCGCCTTATTCAGTCTGATGTGGAAAATCCCAATTTGTAGGGCTTTCCCGTGACTTTCGGCAGTCAAATATGGTACAATATCCGCAAGGGAATATTGTCTGTTTGGCTGCCGGAAAGGAGGACTTGTGAAACAGTCAAATAGCAAAAAAAGCCGAGAGAAAACCGCGTTTCTGTACGTCCGTCTATCCCGCGACGATAATTTAGAAGGTGATAGTTACAGTATCCAAAATCAGAAAAAACTGCTTGCCAAAGTCGCAAAGGAAAAGGGATACAACAATCTGATTACCTTTTCAGACGACGGCGTATCCGGCGTAACTATGAACCGCCCCGGCTTCAATGAAATGCTTGTGGAACTTGAGAAAGACCATGCGGCGGCTGTTTTCGTCAAGGATATGTCACGCTTGGGACGCAACTATATTGAGGTTGGAAAACTGACCGAAGATTTTTTCCCGGAGCATAATATCCGGCTTGTCGCTGTATCTGACAATCTGGATACCGACGAGGGCGAAAGCGAGCTAACCCCGATAAAAAACCTGTTCAATGAATGGTACGCCCGCGATATATCTAAAAAGCGGCGTATCAGCAACAAGATTAAGGGCGCAGCCGGTGAGCCGATGGGACAACCGCCCTACGGGTACACGAAAGATCCGGCGAACCCCAAACGTTGGATAGTGGATGAGGAAGCCGCCGTTACTGTTCGTCGGGTATTCATTATGACGCTGGACGGCTACGGCACGGAGCAAATCGCCGCCGCCCTGTCTGCCGACAAAATCCTAACCCCTATTTTCTATTGGCGCAGCAAGGGCTACAAACGCGCCGGAAAAGTCAGCGACCGGGAACCGCACAAGTGGAACAGTTCAAGCGTTGTTAAAATCTTGTCTTTGCAGGAGTATTGCGGGGATATTATCAACTTCAAGACCTACTCCAAATCCTACAAGAACAAGAAACGCATTGAAAACGCCCCCGAAAACATGGCGGTTTTCAAGGACGTTCACACCCCGATTATTGACCGTGGGATATGGGAACAAGTGCAGCAGAAACGCGGCAAGGCGAGAAAGCGCGTCACCAACGAGGGCGAGAAGAATATGTTTTCCGGCCTTTTGCGGTGCGCCGATTGCGGAAAAAACTTGTGGTATCACTTCAACCAGGGCAACCCCGAAATCAAGTATTTCAACTGTTCCAACTACAAGGGCAATCGCGGCACCTGCGCCAGCACGCATTATGTCCGCGTTGACTTTCTGGAACAGGTTGTGCTTGGCGAAATACGCCGTCTGACGCAGTTTGCAAGCCGGTATGAAACCGAGTTTGTCAAGGCGGCAATCGGGCAGTCGCAGCAGAGCATAGAAGCCGAGCGACAGGCTAAGCAGCGGGAGCTTAAAGCTCTGCAAAAGCGCGACGCGGAGCTTGACACCCTGTTTGAAAAGATTTACGAGGACAACGTATCCGGCAAAATCACCGACGAGCGGTTTTCTAAAATGTCCGCAAAATACGAAGCGGAACAGGCAGAGCTTGCGGAGCGGTTGAAAGCCTTGAAAGCAGAGCTTGAAACGGAAACCGACAAATCCATGTCTACGGATATGTTCATTGCCCGTGTTCGCAAGTACACCCGCGCAAAGAAATTGACGCAGCGAATGTTAAATGAGCTTGTGGACTATATCGAAGTTCATCACGCCGAGAAGATAGACGGCGTGCACGTTCAAAGGCTCAAAATACATTACAACTGCGTCGGCGGGGTAGAGATACCGAACGTGTTGCCACTTCCGCAACCGGAAGTTTTGATACAAACGAGAAAAGGAGTAGCAGTAAGCTACTCCAAATCTCAAACCGTTGTTAATCTTTGAGTGTTCGGCATCTGAGAATGTCGTTACCATCCTCAGATGCTGTAAGAACACTCGGCATGGTGCGGATGAAGGGACTCGAACCCACACGCCTTGCGGCACAGGAACCTAAATCCTGCACGTCTGCCAGTTCCGTCACATCCGCGCATCGAAAGTTGCTGCCTGTGTCAGTGGTCTTTGACAAAACTCTGTTCTCACGCAGCCGCACGCCCGAACAGTATACCACCACATCTTTTTCTTGTCAAAGGGGATGGCGTCCAGTATACTGTATAAGGCTGCAAGGCTGTAACGAAGCGCCGATGCACGAAGGGCGCGAAGAAAGAGAGCGAGTGTACAACGATGCCAACCCCGATTCGACGCGTCATAGCGATTCATGATATGTCAGGCTACGGGAGATGCTCCCTGACGGTTGTGCTGCCGGTGCTGAGCGCCATGGGCGTTCAGGCCTGTCCGCTTCCGGCTGCCTATTTTTCAACCCACACGGGGTTTGACGGGTTTACCTTTTTGGATATGACCGGACAGATGCTGCCGGCGCTGCGCCATTGGGCGGACATGGGGCTCGCCTTTGACGCCATTTACAGCGGCTTTTTGGGGTCGGCTGAGCAGATGGACATTGTTAGGACCGCGAAAAAGCTGTTCCCCGGCGCGCTTTTAGCCGTCGACCCCGTCATGGGCGACCACGGCAAGACCTATAAGACCTATACGCCCGAAATGTGCGCCAATATGGCGGGGCTCGCCGAAGAGGCCGATCTCATCACGCCCAACCTGACCGAGGCGGCCATTTTGCTCGGCCGGCGCTTTGACGCGGCGCCGACAACCGAAGCGGCGGCGCTGGAGTGGCTGGACGCGCTGTCCCAGGGCGGAAGGCGCAGCGTTGTGCTGACCGGCCTGGCCCTGACGCAGGGGAAAATCGGTCCGGGCTTCTTTGACGCGGAAACGGGCCGGTCGGGCCTGATCCAGCTACCGTTTGTCGGGCAGGAGTATCATGGAACCGGCGATTTGTACACGAGCGTGTTTCTGGGCGCGCTGCTCGGAGGCGTTCCTTTTGAACAGGCCGCGCGCAAAGCGGCGCAATTTGTCAGCGACTGCGCGGCGCTGAGCTGGTCGGAGGGGACATCGGCCAACGACGGCGTGCGCTTCGAGGCGCTGCTCAAGACGCTGTAGGCAGTGCCGCCGGCTGCGGCGGCGGACAGGAGGAAAGGCGTGAAAACCAAGGCGGTCAGGCTTTACGGAAAGCGCGATCTGCGGCTGGAGGAGTTTGAGCTTCCCGCGGTCGAGCCGGACGAAATTCTCGTGAGCATTATTTCGGACAGCATTTGCATGTCGACTTACAAGGCGGCCCTTCAGGGCGAGGAGCACAAGCGCGTGCCCCGCGGCATCGCCGAGCGGCCGGTCATTATCGGCCACGAGTTTTGCGGGGAGATTGTGAAGGTTGGCGCACGGTGGCGGGAGCAGTTCGCGCCGGGGAGCAAGTTCTCCATTCAGCCGGCGCTCAACAATCCCGCCGACATCCATTCCACGCCGGGGTATTCGTTCCCCTATATTGGCGGCAACGCGACCTACGGGGTGATTCCCGCCTTGTTTATGGAGCTCGGCTGTCTGCTGCCGTTTGAGGGGGACGCGTTTTTCCTGGGCAGCCTGGCCGAGCCCGTGAGCTGTGTTATCGGCGGCTTTCATGTAAATTACCACACCAAAGCGGGCTGTTACACCCACGAGATGGGTATTGTGCCAGGCGGAAACATGGCGCTTCTGGCAGGCGCAGGACCCATGGGGCTGGCGGCCATTGACTTTGCGCTGCACTGCGACAGACGGCCCGGTGTGCTGACCGTGACCGACATTGACACAGCGCGGCTGGCGCGCGCCCGGGCGCTGTATCCCCCTGAGCTCGCCGCCGCCTGCGGGGTAAAGCTTCACTATGTCAACACAGCCGAGCGGCCCGACGCGCAAAGCCATTTGCGCGGCCTGACCGAGGGAGGGCGCGGCTATGACGATGTGTTTGTCTACGCTCCGGTGGCTTCTGTTGTGGAGCAGGCCGACGCGCTGCTGGCCTATGACGGCTGCCTGAACTTTTTCGCCGGGCCGACCGACAAAGCGTTTTCCGCGCGGCTGAACTACTATAATGTCCACTACATGGCGGCCCACGTGGCCGGGAACTCGGGCGGAAACACCGACGATATGAAGAAGGCGCTGGCCATGATGGCGACCGGCGACATCAACCCCGCGGCCATGATCACCCATGTGGGCGGGTTGGACGCCGTCATCGACACCACGCTGGGCCTGCCCGAAATCCCCGGCGGGAAAAAGCTGATTTACAACCATATTTCCATGCCGCTGACGCCTCTTGACGGGCTGCGCGACGCCGGGCTGGCGGAACTCGCGCGGCTTGTGGAGCAAAACGACGGGCTGTGGTCTGCCGAGGCGGAGCGGTGGCTGCTGGGGCACGCGCAAAAGATCTAGCGCACCACTTCAGACTAAAGATAAACCTTATGCGTCCCCGTCCTTTTGCGGTTTTACGCCGAGCCTGGCGGCGCAGCCGGCAGGTTCTCGCCTATCTGAAAACCGAAAAAGATAGAATCACAACGCTTTCACGGATTCACTCCGGGAAAGCGTTTCTTTACGCGTCTTCACAAAGACGCGATCCTGTCCCCGCTTTGTCAAAGAATCCCCTTGGTTCTTTGACAGTCTAAGGCTCCCCAGAGCCGATCATTTACCCTCAGCTTGTAGACAATGCTCCGGTTTGTCTACAAGCTGAGGGCATTCCCGGATTCACTCCGGAAATGCCCTCAGACTCAGACTGTAGAAAGCCGCTATTCAGCCGAAAAGCTGTCCTTGAGCACGACAATGCGGTTGAACATGCCGGGGTGCTTGGTGTCGGCGCAAAAGTACCCGTTGCGCACAAACTGGAACCGGTCGCCGGGGCGCGTGTCGGCCAGCGCGGCCTCAAGTTTGCAGGCACTGAGCACGGTGCGCGAGTCGGGATTGAGAAAATCCATATAGTTGGCGTCCTCGGGAACGTCGTTGACGTTTTCGAGGGTGAAGAGGTTGTCGTAAAGGAACGCGCCGCCGTCCACGGCGTGGGCGGCGCTGACCCAGTGGATGGTGCCGCGCACCTTACGCCCGTCGGCGGGCGTTTTGTTTCCGGTCTCCAGATCGGCGGTGCAGCGCAGCTCGGTGATCTCGCCGTCGGGGCCGCGCACGACCTCGTCGCAGCGAATGATATACGAGCCCATCAGGCGCACCTCTCCGCCCGGCTTGAGCCTCTGCCACTTGGGCGGAGGCGTTTCGGAAAAGTCGGCGCGCTCGACGAAGAGCTCGCGTGAAAACATCACCTCGCGCGTGCCGCTCTCGGGGTCGACGGGGTTGTTGGACAGCGGGAAGGTCTCGGTCTTGTCCTGCGGGTAATTGGTGATGGTCAGTCGAATCGGGTCGAGTACGGCGATACGCCTAGGAGCGGTTCGGTTGAGCTCCTCCCGCACGCAGTACTCCAAAAGCCGCAAATCCACCAGACTGTAGGTCTTGGAAATGCCCGCGCGCTGCACGAACTCCAAAATGGCTGTCGGGGTGTAGCCGCGGCGGCGCAAAGCGCAAAGCGTGGGCATGCGGGGGTCGTCCCAGCCGTCGACCCGGCCCGTTTCGACGAGCTCGCGCAAATAGCGCTTGCTCATCACGGTGTGGGTGACGTTGAGCCGCGCGAACTCATACTGATGCGGCTTTTGCGCAAAATCTATGTTGTTGACCACCCAGTCGTACAGCGGACGGTGGTTTTCAAACTCAATTGAGCATAGCGAGTGCGTCACGCCCTCAATCGCGTCCTGAATGGGGTGGGCGTAGTCGTACAGCGGATAGATGCACCATTTGTCGCCCTGTCGGTGGTGCTCGGCGTGCAGGATGCGGTACAGCGCCGGGTCGCGCAGGTTCATGTTCGGCGATGCCATGTCGATCTTGGCGCGCAACGTGCGGCTGCCGTTGGGGTACAGGCCGCTTTTCATGCCCTCAAACAGCCCGAGGTTCTCCTCGACGCCGCGGTCGCGGTATGGGCTGTTCTGCCCTGGCTCCACGAGCGTGCCGCGCGTCTGGCGCAGCTCGTCCGCCGAGAGGTCGCACACATAGGCCTTGCCGTCCCGGATGAGCCGGACGGCGTATTCGTAGCACTGGTCAAAGTAGTCCGAGCCGTAAAACACACCGCCGTTGGGCGCTTCGCCGAGCAGCCAGCGGATGTCCTGCTCAATGGCCTGCACGTATTCCTCGTCCTCGCGGACGGGATTGGTGTCGTCAAAGCGCAGGTTAAAGACGCCCTGATACTTCTTGGCCATGCTGTAATTGATCCAAATGGCCTTGGCGCTGCCGATATGCAGATATCCGTTGGGCTCGGGCGGAAACCGCGTGCAAATGGCGCGCACGCGGTCGGCCGCCAGGTCGGCCTCAATGGCCTCGAGAATAAAGTTGGAACCGGTCTCACTCATATTGCTGCCGCAAGCGTTCCGGGGCTTCCGGAGCCGCCCGCACTCCTTTGCTATAAAGTAAAGGTATTGTACACGATTCGCGGGGCAAATACAAGCCTAACCGACAAACCGACATTGACGGGCGCGGGCGGGCATGATACCATAAAAAGTGCCGAAGTTTATGCGGAAAGGAAGGCCAAATTGATGCTCTACGCAGCATTTGATCCGCTGTATCTGATCATGGTACTGCCCGCGCTGGCGCTCGCCGTCTGGGCGCAGACCATGGTTTCGAACAGCTTTAAAAAGTATTCACAGCAAATGACACAGCGCGGCCTGACCGGCGCCGACACCGCCGCGCGCGTTCTGCGGGAAAGCGGCGTCTACGGCGTGCGCGTGGAGAGCGTTGCGGGAAAACTTACCGACCACTACGACCCCAAGCATCAGGTCATTCGGCTGTCCGCGCCCGTATATGGCGGCGCTTCTGTGGCCGCCGCCAGCATCGCCGCGCACGAGGCCGGGCACGCGGCGCAGCACGCCGAAGGATACTGGCCAGTTAAGGTGCGGGGGGTGGTGATCCCTGCGGCGCGGTTTGGCTCACAGCTGTCGATTCCTTTGATTTTTCTGGGGTACGCGTTGGGCATGACCGGCCTGATCAATTTGGGTATTTTGCTGTTTGGCTTATTGGTGCTGCTCCAGCTTGTTACGCTGCCCGTGGAGTTTAACGCGTCGGGCCGGGCGCTTCGCGTTCTGACCAAGTCGGGCGTGCTCGCCGAGGAGGAACTGCCGGGCGCGCGGCGGGTTTTGCGCGCTGCAGCGCTGACCTATGTGGCCGGCATGGCAGTCTCCCTGATGCAGCTGCTTCGCTTTATTCTGCTGTCCCGGCGCGGGAGCCGCTAAGGTGGCCGGGATGACGAGGCCCGACCGCGATGGGACGTTTTGTCTGGAGGGCGCAGACATTCACTACGCGATTTTTGGCCAGGGCCCGCCCCTTGTGCTGCTGCACGGAAACAGCGAGGACATGCGCTATTTCGCGCCGCAGATCGAGGCCTTCCGGCGCGGCTTCACCGTGATCGCGGTCGACAGCCGGGGCCACGGGAAATCGGCGTTCGGCCCGCATAAGCTGGGTCTTGCGCTCATGGCGCGGGACGTGAGTGCGCTGCTGAAGAGGCTTCACGTCGGCCCTTGCCATGTGCTGGGGTTCAGCGACGGGGGCAATATTGCCCTCACGCTCGCGCTGGAGGACGCCTCGCTCTGCCGTTCGCTGATCCTGGTCGGCGCAAACCTGTTTCCGAGCGGCATGAAAGCGCCTGTTTGGCTTGCCGTGGTACTCGATTATGCGCTGCATGCGCTGCTCAGCCCACTGAGCGCGAGTGCCCGCCGCAAAAGGCAGATTCTCGGCCTGATGGCGCGCGAGCCGCACATCCGGCCCGAGGCGCTGCACGCGCTGGCGCTCCCGGCGCTGGTGATCGCGGGGCAGCGAGACATGATCAAAGAGGCGCACACCCGCGCCATTGCGCGCGCACTGCCCGGCGGGCGGCTGTGTATTTTGCCGGGCGGCGACCACTTTGTGTCAAGCAAGCTGCCCGAGGCCTTCAACCGTGTTGTGCGTGAGTTTTTGGCCGGACTGTGAACAGACTGAGCGTGGGGGAAACCCCGGAAAAAAGGGCAGAAAACGCACAAAAAAATCAGGCCAAAAAAACACACCAGGATGTTGAAACTCGGGGGGGTGGGGCGCGGGTGGGGCGTTTGTGTTGGCCCGCACTGTGACCCGCCGGCGCGGGCTGTCCGGGCGTTAAGCGGGGATTGCACGCTCAGTCTATAGGCTGTCAAAGAACCCTCGGCTCTTTGATAAAGCGGGGGTCTGGCTCGCGTCTTTGCGTGAAACCTGAAAAAGGACAAAAGCGCGTAGGGGCGTATGGCCTGCTGCCCGGCCTAGAACAGGCCGATTACGCGCCCTTCGTCGTCTATGTCGATGCTTTGCGCCGACGGGATCTTGGGAAGCCCCGGCATGGTCATGATGTTGCCGGTCAGCGCGACCACAAAGCCCGCGCCGGCGTTGACCTTGAGCTCGCGAACCGTGACACGGAACCCCTCGGGCGCGCACAGCCCGGAAGCTGTGTCGCTGAACGAATACTGCGTTTTGGCCACGCAGACGGGAAGCTCGCCGAAGCCGAGGGCTTCGAGCCGCCGCAGCTGCTTTCGCGCCTCGGGCGTGAAGTCGACCCCGCTGCCGCGGTAGATACGCGTGACAATGGCGTCAAGCTTTTGCTCAAGTGTGTCTGTGAGTCCGTAGGCATAGGAAAACGTGTTGGGTTCCTCGCACAGCTCAAGGGCAGCCTCGGCCAGCGCCAGACCGCCCTCGCCGCCTTTTGCCCATACGTCGCACTTAGCGGCGCGCACGCCGCGCGCGCGGCAAAGTTCCAGCAGAAGCGCCAACTCGGCGTCCGTATCGGAGGGGAAGCGGTTGACCGCCACGACGCAGGGAAGCCCGAACACCTTTGTAATGTTTTCATAGTGGCGCAAGAGGTTGGGCATGCCCTTCTCCAGCGCGCCGAGGTTCTCGGCGCTGAGCTCGGCCTTGTCAGCGCCGCCGTGGAGCTTGAGCGCGCGCGCCGTGGCCACGAGGACACAGGCGTCCGGGCGCAGGCCGGAGAGCCTGCACTTGATGTCGAGGAATTTTTCTGCGCCCAGGTCGGCGCCAAACCCGGCCTCCGTGACCGTGTAATCGCTCAGGCGCATCGCCATGCGCGTGGCGGCGACCGAGTTGCAGCCGTGGGCGATGTTGGCGAACGGCCCGCCGTGGATAATGGCCGGGGTGTGCTCAAGCGTCTGCACGAGGTTTGGCTTAAGCGCGTCCTTAAGCAGGGCTGCCATCGCGCCATGAGCGCCGAGCTGCCGCGCGGTGACGGGAGCCCCGTCGCGCGTGTAGCCCAAAATGATGCGCGCAAGCCGTTCTTTCAGGTCATGGATGTCGGCGGACAGGCAGACGATGGCCATGACCTCTGACGCCACCGTGATGTCAAAGCCGTCCTCGCGCGGCACGCCGTCTGCGTGGCCGCCGAGCCCGCAGACGAGGTGGCGAAGCTGGCGGTCGTTCATGTCCATGCAGCGCTTCCAGACAATGCGGCGGCTGTCCAGACCAAGCGCGTTGCCATGGTGGATGTGGTTGTCCAGCATAGCGGCCAGCAGGTTGTTGGCCGCGCCGATCGCATGAAAATCACCTGTAAAGTGCAGATTGATGTCCTCCATCGGCACAACCTGCGCGTATCCGCCGCCCGCCGCGCCGCCCTTGACGCCGAACACCGGGCCGAGGGACGGCTCGCGCAGCGCGACGACGCTCTTTTTGCCCAGCCTGCGCAGTGCGTCGGCCAGGCCGACGGTCATGGTCGTCTTGCCCTCGCCCGCCGGGGTGGGCGTGATGGCGGTCACCAGAATAAGCTTTCCGTCCTTCCTGGCGCTCCCGTCCGAGGGCGGCTCGCTGAGCTTGGCCTTGTAACGGCCATAGTGCTCCAGACAGCTCGGATCAAGATCGAGAGAGGCGGCGATATCCGAAATGGGAAGGAGAGTCGACTGCTGCGCAATCTCCAGGTCGGTTTTTGTTGACATATATACCTCTTTCAGCCTGACGGCAAATGATTCTCCAAAACGAGGCCGCCCGGATCAGCGCACTCCAGGCGCAAGTAGTGCGCGGCGCAGCCGACAAATGCCCCGGCGGGGGCGAGGCCGACGATTTCACTGCCCAGAACGCTGACGCCCCGCTGCGCCGCCAGCGCGGCAATGGCGTCGTAGACCAGAAACAGCGGCGTGCGCTCATAGTCGGTCATATTCATCGACACCTGCGCGATCCCGCGCTCCTGCAGCAGAACCCCCATGGCCTTGCAGTGTTGGAACCCCCCGCTGGAGCCCCTGACCGCTCTGGCAATGTCCTTGGCCACCGAGAGGTCGGAGGTGGAGAGGTTTACGTTGAACGCGATGAGCGGCCGGCGCGCGCCGACGGCCACGACGCCCGCCGTGGGATGGAGAAGCTTCCCGCCGAAGTCGGGGGTCCAGTCGGGCATGCGCAGCTTTTCGGGCATGCCCTCAAACTGTCCTCTGCGGATGTCGGCCAGGTTCTTTCGCGCGGGATGGTCGGCGGACGCCTCGTATAAGAATACGGGGATGTTCAGCTCCCGGCCGATGCGCTCGGCCACGGCTCTGGAGAGCGCGACGCACTCCTCCATTGTCATGTTCCGAATCGGCACAAAGGGAATCACGTCGGTCGCGCCCATGCGCGGGTGTACGCCGGAATGAAGGCGCAGATCAATGCGCTCGGCAGCAAGCGCGCACAGTGCAAACGCCGCCTCGGAAACGCCGCGCGGATCCCCCGCGAGCGTGTATACGCTCCGGTTGTGGCTTGGATCGGCCGAGACGTCCAGCAGAGTTACGCCCGGAATGCTCCGGGCCAGAGCGCTCAACGCGTCCAGCGTGTCGGCGCTGCGGCCTTCGCTGAAGTTGGGAATACATTCCACCAATTGAACCAGCCCTGGCACCTCCTTGTTCGATCGCGTTTCAGCCACATGATACCATTGATCGGCCAAACGCGCAAGTCCGCCCGGCAGGTGCCGGGCATTTTGGGCAAAATGCTTGAAGCGCCTGCCGCGTCGGTCAATTCAGAGGAAAATATGCCCTTGAAACCACGAAAATTAGGGGTTTAGAGGGCGAATAATTGAATATTTATTCGCGTATACATGTATATATTCAACAATTTAATCTCTTTTGCGCTGTACTTTGGTCAAATGGCATAGTTTTAAGATTGAGAGAGCAAAAAACTGCAGGGTGCCGGGCCGAGAGGGGGAGAGTAGCCATATTTTGGATTATCGGAAATGACAAGACCGTTGCGGTTAGAAGCTATAGACCGGCGGACAGGTGGTTTTTTCTGCGCAGATTATGCGATTAACGATAAATATGCAGAGGGATCGGCGGGGAATGGACCGTTTATCGGAAAGAGCAAAAGAGTCCTGTTGGCGCATGGGGATTATTCCCGTTCCGAGAGTTGACAAACAATTGTTTTAAGAATTTCGCATATTTGCGTCAAATATTTGTCAATATTGCACGAATTATGCTCATAAAGCAAAAGTAAAAATCTTACATGCCGGGGAGCAATATTTTACTTGAAAAGGCGGACGTCCCAGTATATAATTCAAAATAGGCCAAGATTGTAAACTCTTCCAAAACAGGAGCTGCGTGGCGCATCTTTTTTGTCATGATCTTGCGGCAAACCGTTTGGAAGAAACCATCCTGCTACAAAAACAAAGGAGGTAAATAAGGGAAAAAGAAGAAAGCGAAGGGAACCAACGCAAATCTTCAGGTTTTCCGCGAATCAAAGAAGAAAAATGGAGGTACAAAATGAGACAATTCAAACGCGTGTTAGCTCTCGTACTGTGTTTCGCCCTTGTGCTGTCGACCATGTCGGTGGTCACCTCGGCCGCTTCGTCCAATGTGAAGAAGCTTGCCACCTCGGTTGAGGTTCAGCCCGAAGCGATTCAGCCCGAAGCTGAAACCCTGACCCAAATGCCCTTTACCCTGATTACCGAAGTATTTGAGTACAGCAACGACGTGACCGGCATTGTCATCGATGCGGGCCAGATCGTCCGCGGCAACAGTATTGATGTGGATACGTTCACCGTCTCCGCAGTCAATACATATAACACCACCGTCGCTTTTGACGGCGCGCGCAACGTCACCGCCGCGTACGTCAGCGACGAGGCCGCTCTGGGTGATAAGGGCCTTGCTTCCGGCCGCTACATCATCCTTGAGCTCGAGTACGGTTTCGGACTCGCCGGCGCCACCACCCTGATCTACACCGGCGGACGCAACCAGCTGCTCGACATGCAGTACACCATTACCCAGGTCAAATCCGGCACCTATCTGGGCGGAATCAAGTTCTCCGACAGTGTCTTCCTGCAACACGGCATGGAGACCCCGATCGTTGACGAGTTCACCTATGAATCTGCCAACGGCACGCCCTATCGTCTGTTCACCCCGGCCAATGCTGACGGCGGCAAGTTCCCGCTCGTGCTTTGGCTGCATGGCGGCGGCGAGACCGGCACCAACAACGAGTCGCAGATGCGCGCCAACCTCGGCGCCACCGTCTGGGCCTCTCCCGAAAATCAGGCAGTGCGCGCGGCGTACGTCATGGCTCCTCAGGGAAGCTGGAACGCCACCAACCGCGCCAATGTCAAAGCCGCCATCGATGAGCTCATCGCGGCAGGCAAAGTTGACCAGTACCGCATCTACGTGGCCGGCTGCTCGATGGGCGGCGGCGGAACCGTCAACATCGTCAACGATTATCCCGATTTCTTCGCGGCTGCCATTCCCATCTGCGCGGCCGGAACCGTCAACGCTGCCAACGCGGCCAACTGGGCTGCCAACGGCGTGAAGTCCTGGTTTGTGCATGCGATCAACGACCCCACCGTCAACATCTCGGGAACCCGCACCAGCGTGGCCAATCTTCAGGAAGCCGGCGCTGATGTCTACTCCACCGAGTTTGCGGATGCTGACATCTATAACGGCCACTGGTCCTGGATCTGGGTGACCAGAAACTTCGTCGATCCTGTTGAGAATGGCCGCGGCGACATCATGAGCTGGCTGTTTGCGCAGGCGAAAGACGCCCCGACCAAGGATTTCACCGTCATCTCCGACGTGTTTGAGTACGGCAACGACACCATCGCCGTCGCGATCGACGCAGGCAGCGATGTTCTGGCCTCCTCGGTCACTGCGGACATGTTTGCCGTTTCGACCACCAACCTCAACCCGAACAACAGCGCTGTCTGGTTTGAAGGCGCCCGCAACGTCACCGCCGCGTATGTCAGCGATGAAAGCGCAGTGGGCAACAAGGGCCTCGAAGCCGGCCGCTACATCATCCTTGAGCTCGAGTACGGCTTTACCGTGGCCGGCGCTTCCGCGCTGGGCTACATCGGCGGCCGCAACCTCGTTCTGATCATGAACTACAAAGTTGAGCAGAACGCTGAGTTTGCTTATGCCGACGGCGCCAAGACCGAGCTGTACAACTACGCGAAGGCCGGCGACGTCGTGCTGAAGGCTCAGGATTTCGCCTATGGCACACTTACCGACGATGCCGGATACACCAACTATCGTCTGTTCACCCCTGCTGACACCGAGACCGCTCAGCCCCTCGTGCTCTGGCTGCACGGCGCTGGCGAAACCGGCACCAACAATGAAGCGCAGATCCGCGCCAACATGGGCGGCGTGGCCTGGGCTCTGCCTGCCAATCAGGCTGCCCGTCCGGCGTACGTCCTGGCTCCTCAGTCCACCAACGGCAGCTGGCCTGTGGCTGAGCGCGCCCGCGTCAAGGGCCTCATCGACACCATGATTGCCGAAGGCAAAGTCGACGCTTCCCGCGTCTACGTGGCCGGCTGCTCCATGGGCGGCTCGGGCACCTGGAACATCATCACCGATTTCCCGAACTACTTCGCCGCCGCGGCCATGGCTCCGGCCAGCGCCAACCGCTCGGTCGCTTCCCTGATGCCGCTGCGTCACCTGCCGATCTGGCTGGTTCAGACGGGCGCCGACTCCGAAGCCGGCAGCGTTGCCAGCTTCAACAACGGCAAGACCGCTTGGGCCGACATCAAGTACACCCACTTCCCGGCCGGTTACAACGGCTATCCGAGCGACCACTGGTCCTGGATCCCGATGCTGAACAACTTCTACAGCGCGGAATACGGCACCACCATTCACGCCTGGATGTTCGCTCAGACCAATAAGGCCGGCGAGATCCCCTTCAAGCTCTACACCGAAGTGTTTGAGTACTCCAACGACGTCACCGCCGTCATCATCGACGCCGGCAAGGACGTTGTGGCCTCCAGCCTTGACCTCGAAACCTTTACCGTTTGGGCCAAAAACTACAACCCCAACAACAACGCCCTTGTGTATGACGGCGCACGCGCAGTCACCAATGTCTATGTCAACGACAAGGCTGAGAGAGCCGCCGAAGGCCTCGAAGCCGGACGTTACATCGTTGTTGAGCTCCAGTACGGCTTCGGCGTGGCCGGCGCCAGCACGCAGGTCTATACAGGCCGCAACCTGACGCTGAACATGAAGTACGCCGTGACCCAGACAAAGGCGTTCTCCTATGCCGACGAGGCCGAGCAGGCCGTGACCGTTTACGGTCAGAGAGGCATGATGACCCCGATCGTCGACGAGTTCGCCTATGGCAGCTACAACAACCAGCTTTACCGCCTGTTCACCCCGGCCGACACCTCCGTGCCCCAGCCGCTCGTGCTCTGGCTGCATGGCGCCGGTGAGTCCGGAACCAACAACGAGGCGCAGATGCGCGCCAACCTCGGCGCCACCGTTTGGGCCGATCCCGCCCACCAGGCCGTGCGTCCGGCGTATGTCCTGGCGCCTCAGGGCTTGAACCGTCCCTCGATCAAGGCCGTCATCGACCAACTGATCGCCGACGGAAAAGTTGACTATCGCCGCGTGTATGTGGCCGGCTGCTCTATGGGCGGCGGCAACACCATCAGCATGGTCAACGACTATCCGTCCCTCTTCGCTGCCGCGATTCCCATCTGCCCGGCCGGAACCGTCAACGCCACCAACGCTGCCAAGTGGGCTGCCAACGGCGTGAAGTCCTGGTTCGTGCACGCGGTCAACGACCCCACCGTGAATATTTCCGGAACCCGCACCAGCGTGGCGAACCTTACGGCTGCCGGCGCTGACGTGTACTCCACCGAGTTTGCCAACGTCGATCCGTACAACGGACACTGGTCCTGGGTCTATGTGACCAGAAACTTCGTCGATCCTGTTGAGAACGGCCGCGGCGACATCATGAGCTGGCTGTTCGCGCAGTCGAAGCCCGATGCCGACCTGCCCTTCACCGTGGTTTCCGACGTGTTTGAGTATGGCAACGACACCATCGCCGTCGTCATTGACGCTGGCAAGGATGTTCTGGCCTCCTCGATCAGCGCCGAAGGCTTTGCGGTTTCCACCACCAACCTCAGCCCCGTGGACGACGCTGTCTGGTACGAAGGCGCTCGTAACGTCACCGCCGCGTATGTCAGCGATGAAAACGCAGTGGGCGACAAGGGCCTCGAATCCGGACGCTACATCGTTCTTGAGCTCGAGAACGGCTTCACCGTTGCCGGCGCTGCTGCGCTGGGCTACATCGGCGGCCGCAACCTCGTCCTGAAGATGAACTATGCCGTCAGCCAGCTTGCCGCGTTTGAGTACGCCAATGGCGGCTCCTACACGGCCACCTACGCCAAAGCCGGCGAAGTCGTGCTTCAGGCCAAAGAGTTTGCCTATGGCACCCTCACCGACGATGCTGGATACACCAACTACCGTCTGTTCACCCCGGCCGACACCTCTGTTGCCCAGCCTCTCGTGCTCTGGCTGCATGGCGGCGGCGAGACCGGAACGAACAACGAAGCGCAGATCCGCGCCAACATGGGCGGCGTGGCCTGGGCCAAACCCGAGAATCAGGCTCTGCGTCCGGCGTACGTCCTCGCTCCTCAGTCCACCAACGGCAGCTGGCCTGTTGCTGAGCGCGCCCGCATCAAGGCGTACATCGACACCTTGATCGACGCCGGCAAAGTCGACGCCGACCGCATCTACGTGGCTGGCTGCTCTATGGGCGGCTCGGGCACCTGGAACATCATCACCGACTTCCCGCATTACTTTGCCGCCGCTATCACAGCTCCGGGCGGAGGCAATCGTTCGGCCGCTTCCCTGATTCCGCTGCGTCACCTGCCGATCTGGATGATCCAGACGGGCGAAGACGGTCTGGCTAGCACCGTTACCACCTATAACAACGCTCTGGAAGTCGGCGCAAACATCCGCTACACCCACTTCCCCGAAGGCTACAACGGCTATCCGAGCGACCACTGGTCCTGGGTCCCGATGCTCAACAACTTCTACAGCGTGGAGTATGACACCTATCTGTTTGACTGGATCTTCGCGCAGACCAGAGTTGAAGCTGAGAAACCCTTCACCTTGGTTTCCGACGTGTTTGAGTACGGCAACGACACCGTCGCCGTCATCATCGACGCCGGCCGCGCAGTGGACGGCGCAACGATCAACGCCGAAACCTTTGCGGTCTCGACCACCAACCTCAATCCCACCAACAACGCTGTCTGGTATGAAGGCGCCCGCAACGTCACCGCCGCGTATGTCAGCGATGAAAACGCAATCGGCGACAAGGGCCTCGAAGCCGGCCGCTACATCGTCCTTGAACTCGAGTACGGCTTCACCGTGGCCGGCGCTTCCGCGCTGGGCTACATCGGCGGCCGCAACCTCGTTCTGATCATGAACTACGTCGTGGATCAGGTCGCGCCGTTCACCTACGCCGACGGCCGTGTTCTGGAAACCGCTCCGTACGTCAAGAACGCCGCTGAAGTCGTGCTGCAGGCCGACGAGTTCGCCTATGGCACCGTCACCGACGACCTGGGCTCCAACGGCTATCGCCTGTTTACCCCGGCCGACACCTCGATCGCTCAGCCTCTCGTGCTCTGGCTGCACGGCGCTGGCGAAAGCGGAACCAACAACGAGTCTCAGATCCGCGCCAACGAAGGCGGCGTGGCTTGGGCTCAGGCCGAAAACCAGGAAAAGAATCCCTCGTACGTCCTGGCTCCTCAGGCCAGCGGCGGCTGGAGTGTCGCTGAGCGCGCGCGTGTCAAGAGCGTCATTGACGCCATGATCGCCGAAGGCAAAGTTGACCCCGACCGTGTCTATGTTGCGGGCTGCTCCATGGGCGGCGCCGGAACTTGGAACATCATCACCGATTACCCCGATTTCTTCGCCGCAGCGATCACTTGCCCCGGCGGCACCACCCGTTCCGCCGAAGCTTTTGCTCTGCTGAAGAATATGCCCATCTGGGTGGTTCAGACTGGTGCTGACACAGAAGCCAGCAGCGTCGCCGCCTATGCAACCGGTATGTCCATCGGCGCAGACATCAAGTACACCCACTTCCCGGCTGGCTACAACGGCTATCCGAGCGACCACTGGTCCTGGATCCCGACGCTGAACAACTTCTACAGCGATAAGTACGACATGTACATCTTTGACTGGTTCTATGCCCAGACCAAAGTTGCTGTCGCCGACGTTTCGCTGAACACCGGCAAAGTCGTCGAGATCGTTGCCGGCTACAACGCGACCCTGCCCGCTTACATCGAAGTCGGCGCTGCGACTGATCTGTCGCTCGTCCTCTACGGAGCGGACAACTCGATCATCACCACCATCGCGGTCGATGCCAGCGGCAAGTACACCGTCGCCCTGGACGACGCTGTTGTCGGCACCTACAAGTTCATGCTGTATGAAGGATACAAGCTCGTTGGCTCGGCTTTGATTAGCTGTGTCGATCGCCCCGTGGACCTCTGGGCCCCGGTCGTGTCCGAGGACGAAGGCAAGACAGTCATCACCTTTGCTGACAAGATCTCCTTTGCTTCCAAGTATAGCGTGACCGTTAATGGCGTTGCGCTTGCCAAGAACCTCCTGTCCATCACCGACAACGTCCTGACCATCAACACCGCCGTGGCCGAAGGCCAGACCATCGTTGTTGCCGGTATCAAGTATCCCCTGCTGTTCCCGTCCTACAGCTTCACCTTTACGTTCGTTAAATAATCTGCCAAGACACGTTTTTGGGGGTCCCGCAATTGCGGGACCCCCATTTCTCTTTTCTGCGGGCAATAGTCCGTGAACTGCTCCCAAACTGTGTGGACAACACAATTTGGGGGCAGTTCACGAGGGCCTGTTCTGAAACCGCCTCAGCGGTTTGTCTGTGTCTATAGAGTACGCACTGTAGCGTTTTGATACGTCAGGTATGAGTAGGACAGGGCATCACAGGATTTTGGCTCGGAGGACTCCCCAAGCGTCCAGCCCTGCAGCTTGTCCAAATCGGGGAAAAAGCAGTCGGCCGGACGGGAGGGGGAGACCTTTGTGACATAGGCTGTTTGGCAATAGGGCAGCAGGAGCGTATACACAGCCTGCCCGCCGATGACAAACACGTCCTCGGCGGCGTAGCGGGTCAGATGCGCCAAAAGCGCCTCAAGCGAGCCAAACACAAGCGCGCCCTCGACGGAGAGGGAGGTGTCCGTGGACAGCACAAGATTGGTCCGCCGCTTGAGCGGCGCCGAACCGGGTAAGGAAAGAAGCGTCTTTCGTCCCATGACAACAACTTTTCCCGTTGTCAGCGCGCTGAAGCGGCGCAGGTCCTCGGGAATGCGATAAAGCAGCTCGCCGCCGTACCCAATGCCCCATTCCGGGGAAACCGCGACAATAGCTTGCATAAAGGCTCCTCTCCGCTAAATGGCGACCGGGATGCGGGCTTCCATCGGTGTGTAGTTGTAGCCGTCCAGAGAAACGCTCTTTGGCGTAAACGCATAAAAGTTCGTGACGGCTTTGTCGATGGAAAAGGCCGGCGCCGAAAAGGTCTCGGCTTTCAGCAGGGCTTCTACCATAGGCACATGGCGGTCATAGATGTGGGCATCGGCGATGACATGCACCAGTTCTCCCGGGACAAGACCGCTGACCTGGGCGAGCATGTGCACGAGAACGGCGTATTGGCACACGTTCCAGTTGTTGGCGGTCAGCATGTCCTGCGAGCGCTGGTTCAAAATAGCGTTGAGCACGCCGCCGGACACGTTAAACGTCATGCTGTACGCGCAGGGGTACAGATTCATCTCATGCAGATCGGCATGCGTATAGAGGTTGGTGATCATGCGCCGACTGGCGGGGTTGTTGCGCAGGTCGAAAAGCAGCCTGTCCACCTGATCGAACATGCCCTCAGGGTACGGATGCTTTACGCCGAGCTGATAGCCGTAAGCCTTGCCGATCGAGCCGTCTTCACCGGCCCAGGCGTCCCAGATGTGGCTGCCAAGGTCACGGACGTTGTTCGACTTCTTCTGCCAGATCCATAAAAGCTCGTCCACACAGGAGTAAAATGCTGTGCGCCGCAGAGTCAGAATGGGGAACTCCCGAGTCAGGTCATAGCGGTTGACCAGCCCAAAGCGCTTGATGGTGTGCGCGGGCGTCCCATCCTCCCAGCGTGTGCGCACATTCTGGCCGCGATCCCAAACGCCGTTTTGCAGGATGTCGGTGCAGTTTTCTATAAAAAGCCTGTCTGCGTAGCTCATAGCTTCCTCCGTGTGGTTCTATTTCGCGGCGCCGCTGGATGAGTCTCCGGCCAGCGCGATGATCTTGCGCAGGCGGTGGTTGAGCGCCGACTTGCCGATGCTCAGGCGCTCGGCCAGCTCAGAAAGACTCTCCTCAGGGTTTTCCAGCCTGACGCGCGCTGTGTGCCTCAAAGGCTCAGAGAGCTTGTCCCACGACGGGGAGGACATGAGCTGCAAGATGGCCTCTGTGGCGCGCGCGGCAGCGTCAACGGTGCGCGTGACGTTGCCTGTTTCGCAGTTGACCTTGCGGTTGACAAGGTTGCGCAGATCCTTTTCGACCTTGGTTTCCATCAGGCTGAGCGCGCTTACGGGCGCGCCGATCAGCGTCAGGAAATCCTCTATGGACTCCGAGGCCTTAAAGTATAAAACCTGCACGCCGCCGCGTGTGGTCAAATGGGGCGTCAGGTCGCATTCAAGCATCAGCGTCATCAGCTCGCGAGAAAGCGGAAGCCGCGGCGTCACCATTTCCAGATGGTATGTTTTTCCAGGATCGGTGATTGAGCCGCCCGACAAAAAAGCGCCTCGCCAAAAGGCCGCCGGACAGCAGTCTTCGCACAGCAGCGCGTTGTTCAGATGCAGCGCAACCTCGCGCCTTCCGTAGCCGAAGCTCTCCATGATGCGCACAATGGCGGAGGCGTCGCGCAGCGTCACGTCCCAATGGTTTGAGGCAGACCGACGCGGCTTGAGATCAAGACCGAAGCAGCGCGCAAGCAGCGCTGCCAGGCGATGGGCAAAATCGACATGGGTGGTGACGACGCGGACTTCATGCTCCTCAAAGCTTTGGCCGAGCATCAGCGCGCCATAGACCTCGGCCAGCGCGCAGCAGTCGTTTTCAGGCGCGCGGCGGCAAAGCTCCTGTTTTACCTGTGCACTGAACGTCATCCTAGTCCCTCTGACAGCAGCGTGTCCATCCTGTGCAACAGAGCGGCGTCTACCTCGCCGGGGAGTCCCCCGCGCGGATGCTTGTCTATGTATAGCGAGAGCAGCGCGCGCGCCAGCCGGAGCGGGTGATGGCGAACCTTCGGGGAACGTGAATCCAAGAGCGGCGCAAATCTCAGGTCTATGCCCGCGCGCGCAAACAGCGTGCTGTCGCAATAGGTGGCCGAGGCGCCCTCAAAAGCGTACAGTCTCTTTTGCTCCTCGGTGATGGGCATGCAGTTGGCCAGACAGACGTCCATCACGCCGCCGTGCGCCGCAATGGCGGCAGCGTGGTCATAGCCGGAATAGCCCTCGGTCTCCCCCTCCTGGGTCATGATGTTGCACGCGTACACGCGCAGCGCAGTTGAGGCCCGAACGGCCCGGGCGATGCCGTCTACCAAAAAGTTTGGGATGATCGAAGTGTATAAGCTGCCGGGGCCGAATACCAGAAGGTCTGCCCGCGCGATGGCGTCAAGTGCTTCTGCGTTGGCCTGCGGCATCTCGGGGAGCAGGCGCACGCTGCGGATCGGGCAGCGCTGATCCTTCTTAAACTGGAAGATGCTGGACTCTCCGAGGACCGAAGCGCCATTTTCAAACGTGGCCTCCAGGCGCACATTTTCATGGGAAACCGGAACCACCCGGCCTGTGACGGCCAGAACCTCGCTCATGCGCGCGATGGCATCGTCAAAGCTGGCCGAAATGCCGTTGAGCGCTGCCAAGAATAGGTTCCCGAAGCTTTGCCCGGCGTTGACGCCCTCGGGAAAGCGGTAATTGAGCAGGCGCTCCATCGTCGGCTCGGTGTTGGCCAGCGCGAGAATACAGTTGCGGATGTCGCCGGGCGGAAGAATGCCGAGATCATGCCGCAGCACGCCGCTGCCGCCGCCGTCATCGGCCACGGTCACAATGGCAGTGATGTTCTCGGAACACATTTTCAGGCCGCGCAGCATCGCGGACAGCCCGGTTCCGCCGCCGATGGCGACAATGTTCAGCCCGGAGCCGCGTGAAATATCAGAGGTCAACATGTTATCAGCTCCTTAAAACACGGAGGGAGACTCAGCCCCTGTTCACATCCCGGTGGCCGATCAGAACATGCGCGCCCATGCGCGTCAGGCGGTCATAGAGCTCGCGCGCGACCACGACCGAGCGGTGCCGGCCGCCGGTGCATCCAATCGCCACGACAAGACCGGTCTTGCCCTCGGCGATATATTGCGGGAGCAAAAAGTCCAGCAAATCCTGCAGTTTGTCCAAAAGCTCGGTGGTCATCGGAAACCGGAGCACATATTCCCGCACCGCCGCGTCAAGGCCGGAAAGAGGCCGAAGTTCGGCAATGTGAAACGGGTTGGGCAAAAACCGCACGTCGAACATGAGGTCGGCTTCCTGCGGAACCCCGTACTTAAAGCCAAAGGAATAGATGGTCACCAGCAGCGGGACCGCGTCCTTGCCGGAAAACAGCTTGTGCAGATGCAGCCTGAGCTCTCCGACGCTCATCGCGCTCGTGTCGACGATATAGTCGGCCTGCGCGCGCACGGGCGTGAGCAGTTCCTGCTCCAGGGCTACGGCCGTCTCCAGCCCCTGTTCATCCAGAGGATGGCGGCGGCGCGTCTCCTTAAACCGGCGCACGAGCGTGTCGGGCCTTGCCTCGACAAAAAGAATCCTGATGTTGCAGTTGATGGCGCGCACACGGGCCAGCGCGTCAAACAGCGCGTCAAAGTTCAGGCCGTTGCGCACGTCGATCACCAGCGCCACCCGGCTGTACCTGCCCTGTGACGCCATGCATATTTCGACAAACGGAGGGATAAGTTCAACCGGCATGTTGTCCACGCAGTAATGGCCCATGTCCTCCAGAATGCGGGCGACCTGACTCTTTCCCGCGCCGGACAGCCCCGAGACAATGAGTAAATCCAAGAAACTACACTCCCACCATGGCGATTTCGGGTTCGAGCGACACGCCGGCCTGCCGCTGTACCGTCTGCTGAATGTGCGCGATGAGTCGGACAATGTCGTCGCAGGTCGCGCCCCCGGCGTTAATGATAAAGCCCGCGTGCTTTTCACTGACGCGCGCGCCGCCGATCTGCAGCCCTTTCAGCCCGCACTGCTCGATCAGCTCGCCCGCATAGTGTCCCGGCGGGCGCTTGAACGCGCTGCCTGCGCTGGGCCACTCAAAGGGCTGCTTCTCCCGCCTGCGCTGACTGAAATCGTCCATCCTGGCGCGGATGGACAAGCTGTCGTCCGGCGTGAGCAGAAAGGTGGCGGAGAGCGCCACCAGAAGGGGATCCTGCCTGTAGACGCTGGCTCGGTAACCAAAGCCGTGCTCGGTGAGGTTGAGCTCCCCGTCTGGCCGCCAGTTTGCGCTTGACGAAACAACCTCTGAGATTTCATGGTTATACGCGCCGGCGTTCATGCTCAGCGCGCCGCCGACCGTGCCGGGAATGCCCGCCGAAAACTCAAGGCCGCCGAGTCCGAGCCGCCACGCGAATCCGGCCAGCGCGCTCAGCAGCACGCCGCACTCGGCGGAAATTCCGTGCTCGCCGACGCGCGCTATTTCGCGCGCCATCACCGTCGAAATCACCGTGCCGCGAATGCCGTCATCGGCAACAAGCAGATTGCTGCCGTTGCCGATGACAAGCGCGTCCGGGCAGGCGTTTAAGCAGGCCAGAAGCTCGGCTTTGCCGTGCGGGCGCAGAAAGACGTCCGCCGGACCGCCGACGCCAAAGGTGGTGTGCTTGTTCATGGGCTCGTCGAAACGAACGTCGGAACATATTTTTTGCCAGTTCATAAGCTCTCCCTTGCCAGAGATTTTAGTGCGCCTGATGCCCCAGCATCGCGGCGCCGATCAGACCGGCGTCGTTGCCCAGCGCTGCCAAAATCAGCTTCGCGTTGCGCCCGCCGGTGTCAAAGGTCTCTTGCTCAAAGCGCGCCTGAAGAGGGCGCAGAAGCGCGTCGCCCTCATGGCTGACGCCGCCGCCGATGCATATCACTTCGGGCTGCAGGACATCGGTGATATTGGCCAGTCCGCAGGCGAAATAGCGGATAAAGTCGTCCACAACCTGTTTACCGGAAGCGTCGCCAAGACGCATCGCGTCAAAGGAGGTGCGCCCGCCCGCGTTTTCAAGCGTTCCTGCCACCGACCACATCGCGCTCTCGGGATGGGCCTGCATCGACTCGCGCGTCAGCGCAATCAGCCCTGTGGCGGAGGCGTAGGCCTCCCAGCACCCGTGGCGTCCGCAAGTGCAAAGGCGGCCCCCCTCCATAATAACCATATGCCCGATTTCACCCGCCATGCCATTAAATCCGGTGTAAATGCGGCGATCTATCACGATACCGCCGCCGATGCCTGTGCCGATGGTCACCATCAGCGCGATCGAGCAGTCTTTGGCGGCGCCTGCGTAGACCTCGCCCAGCGCGGCTGCATTGGCGTCGTTGCCCACATAAACGGGAAGGGCTGCGCGCGCGGACAGCATGTCGGCGATGGGTGCGTTACGCAGCTGAAGGTTGCCGGAAAAAACAATCATGCCCTTTTCGGCGTCTATGGTGCCCGGAGAACCCACCCCGATCCACTGAATGTCCTGTTTGGCCAGTCCGCCGAGTTCGATCAGCTCCCGGCACATGGACGCCATGTCGTCAACAATGGCGTCGGCGCCCCGCTGGGGCTGTGTACGTCTGCTTTTTTTATTCAAGATATGTCCCTGTTCGTCGGTAAGCCCGGCGACAATATTTGTGCCGCCCAAATCAATCCCAATATACACCGTCTTGCGCCTCCTTTTGAAATAAATCCACGCCTTTGCGCGCTCGGGCAAAGGCAGCGAAATGTTCGGTAGTGCTGTTGACAACGAGCTCGTGCGGGAAGTCGATCTCCTCCAGCAGGGAAATCGAGTCGAAGAAGTTGCCCACATGATATGCGTCGTGCGCGTCCGAGGTAACCGCTATCGAAACGCCGCGGGCTTTACAGCAAAGCGCGACCTCGCGGCAGATCCCGGCGCTGCCGGGGCGGATGGAAAACGACGCGCTGTTGATTTCAATGAGTGTTCCGGTCTCGGCACAGGCTCTGACGACCGCGTCTATGTCAAACGGGTATTCAGGCTGGCCGACATGGCCGAGGCAGTCAATCAGCGGATTGGCAGCAGCCGAAAGCCATGCCTGCGTATGTTCTTCTACAGTGGCGGGGGAAAATGTCGGCGAGTGCATGGACGCAATGACAAAGTCAAGTTTTTGCAGTACAGATACGGGCAGATCTACAGAGCCGTCGGCGTCAAGCAGATTGAGCTCGCAGCCGCCCAGTACGCGCACGCCGCGCAGATATTTGGGCAGTCTGGAGAGCCCGGTGAAATGCCATTCATGCGGCCCGTCGGGAAGCGCGGGACCATGGTCGGTGATCGCGATAAAGGCGAGTTTTTTGCGGGAAGCGTAAAAAATGAGTTCCTCAAGCGTCGAATAGGCGTGTGTGCTGGCCAAAGTGTGACAGTGCAGGTCCCCTGAAATGCGCATTACCCCTCGTCCTCCATATCATGGTTGGCTTGCTCAAAATACGCGTTGACGCGTTCCGTAAATTCGCGCGCGGCGTTATAGCCCATTTTTTTATGCCGGTTGTTCATGGCGGCCACTTCAATAATCACGGCGAGGTTGCGGCCGGGCTTGACCGGAACAACCAGAGAGGGAACGTTGACGTCGAGGATGGTGGTGGTCTGTTCCTCAATGCCCAAGCGGTCGTACTGCGTGCTCTCTTTCCAGATCTCCACGTGAATGACAAGGTCAATCTTCTCCGTGGATTTCACAGCCCCCATGCCGAAAATCCGGCGCACGTCCACGACGCCGATGCCGCGAAGCTCGATGTAGTGCCTGATGAGCTCGGGCGCGCTGCCCACAAGGCTCTTGGCGGATACGCGCTTGATCTCGACAGCGTCGTCCGCGATCAGCCGGTGGCCGCGCTTGACAAGCTCAATGGCAGTCTCGCTCTTGCCCACGCCGCTGTCGCCCAGCAGCAAAATGCCTTCGCCGTAAACCTCAACCAAAACGCCGTGGCGCGTGATGCGCGGGGCCAGCGAAACTTTGAGCGACGCGATCATCGCGCTCATCAAGTACGAAGTGGACTCCTGCGTCCTCAACAGCGGCACACCATATTTCTGCGCCATCTCCATGCATTCGGGAAACGGTTCCATGCCGCGCGACACAATCAGCGCGGGGATGTGCTTGCTCATGAGCTTTTCAAAGCAGCGGTGGCGCCGCTCGTGGGTAAAGCGCTCAATAAACGTCGCTTCCACCTTGCCCACAATCTGAATTCGCGATGCGTCAAAGTAATCGAAAAACCCCGCAAGCTGTAGCCCCGGGCGATTGACATCGTCGGTGACGATACGGATTTCCGCCATATTTGCCGGCGCAAAAAGCACCTCAAGGCCAAACTCCGAAATGATATCGGTCAACTTGACATGATATAGGCTGTCCAAAGCATATCCCCCCTTGTCCTCACCGAATAGTATACCCCAAACCGTGTGATTTCGCAAGCATTACCCAAGGTACAGCGAAAGCCTGGCAAGCTCGGAGAGGCAGGGGGAAAAAGTGGCATTTTTTGGTCAATAGCGGTGACGAGCGGGAAAAAACCATGATCTCCGGAACAAACAAGGAGAAACGTGGGTTAGCGCCCTTCGCCGCGTGACGCGGCCTAAGAGGAGGAGGCATCGGTGAAGAGAGAGGAAAAGCGGTGGATACACTATAATATTGGAATGATTATCCCTTTGGCCGCCAAAGAACCTCGCCTTAAGGGCGTTGTTTTCGTTCGTCAACGCGGCTTTCGGCGAGGTTCTTTGCCAGATTAAGCCCACAAAAGGCCTTGACTCATTGCTCAAGTCTGTTGATCAGATCGCCGTACCCCTGGGCGGCCATTTGGTCCTTGGGCACAAAACGAAGCGCCGCGCTGTTGATGCAGTAACGCAGACCGCCCGCCCCGGCCGGCCCGTCGTCGAACACATGGCCCAGATGGGCGTCGCCGCCGCGTGAGCGCACCTCGGGCCCCTCACGGCCGTAGGAGCGGTCGGGGCGCTCAACAACCACCGCGTCTGAAATGGGCCGCGAAAAGCTGGGCCAGCCGCAGCCCGACTCAAACTTGTCACTGGAGATAAACAGCGGCTCGCCGGTTGTGATGTCGACGTAGATCCCCGGCTCAAACCGCGCACAGTGTTCATTTTGAAACGGCGGCTCCGTGGCGGCGTTTTGCGTCACCTCAAACTGAAGCGGCGTCAGCCTATTCCGCAGCTCGGCCTTGAAAGCGCGGCGCGTCCGCCCGTCCACCGCCCGGCGCGCGGCGTCCATGGCGGCGCTCCCGATGTGGCAGTAGCCGCCCGCGTTGCGCTCCAGATAGCTCTGGTGATACGCCTCGGCCGCGTCAAAGCGCGTCAGAGGCAGCACCTCGATGGCGACAAGGGCCGAAAGGCCCTCCTGCAAAAGCGCAATGGAGCCCAGAATGATGTCGCGGTCGCTCTCGTCGACATAGTAGACGCCGGTGCGGTATTGCGTGCCGACGTCGGCGCCCTGCCGGTTGACCGACACGGGATCGATGACCTCGTAAAACCGGTCCAGCAAAAAGGTCAGACTGATCAGGGCCGGGTCGTACTCCACCATGACGGTTTCGGCGTGACCGGTGTCCTGACCGCACACCTCTTCATAGGTAGGGCTGTCCGTGCGCCCGTTGGCGTAGCCGACCTCGGTGCGCGCAACGCCGGGAAGCAGGGAGAGATACCGTTCGACGCCCCAAAAGCACCCGCCAGCAAGATAAATCTGTTTCATCGGGCGACCTCCCGAACGCGGCTCAAACCGCGCTCAGACCCAGCGCAAGGTCTTCCAAAATGTCGTCAATGTGCTCAAGGCCGACGGAGAAGCGCACAAGACCGGGCTCAATGCCCGCCGAGACGAGCTGGCTGTCCGTCAGCTGGCGGTGGGTCGCGCTGGCCGGATGCAGCACGCAGGTGCGGATGTCGGCGACGTGCACCTCGTTGGAGGCGAGCTTGAGCGCGTCCATAAAGCGAATGGCGCCCTGCTTTCCGCCCTTGAGCACAAGCGTGATGATGCCGCTGGCGCCCTTGAGGTACTTTTGGGCCAGAGCGTTGTACGGGTCGCTTTTCAGGCCGGGATACCGCACCGCCTCGACCTTGTCCGAAGCAGCCATCGCCTGCGCCACGGCCGTGGCGTTTTGGCAGTACCGCTCCATGCGCAGCGCGAGCGTCTCCAGCCCGAGATTGAGCAGAAAAGCAGAATGCGCCGAGGGATACGCGCCGAAGTCGCGCATGAGCTGCATTCTCGCCTTGATGATATAGGGCGCAAAGCCGTAGTTGCCCGTGTAGCTTATGCCGTGATAGGACTCGTCGGGCTCGACAAAAGCAGGGAAGTTCCCGTTTGCCCAGTCAAATTTTCCGCCGTCGACAATGACGCCGCCGACCTGCAGCGCGTGGCCGTCCATATATTTCGAGGTAGAGTGTACGACGATATCCGCTCCAAACCCGAGGGGCTTGCACAGCATGGGCGTGGGAAACGTATTGTCCACGATCAGCGGAACGCCGTGCGCGTGGGCGACGCGGGCAAACTTTTCGATGTCCAGAACCGTCAGGGCGGGGTTGGCCAGCACCTCGGCGAAGACGGCCTTGGTGTTGGGGGTGAACGCCGCGTTGAGCGCCGCCTCGTCGGCGTCCGTGTCCACAAACGTGCACTCGATGCCCATCTTGGGCAGCGTGGTGGAAAACAGGTTAAAGGTGCCGCCGTAAATCTGCGTCGTGCTGATGAAGCTGTCGCCGGCGCAGCAGAGGTTGAGCAGGGAAAACAGCGTGGCCGCCTGCCCCGAAGAGGTACACATGGCGGCGACGCCGCCCTCAAGCGCGGCAATCTTGGCCTCGACCGCCATGACGGTCGGGTTGGCAAAGCGCGAATAGATCAGGCTCTTGGTGGGATCGTCAAACACTTCGCCGACGGCTTCGGTGGAGTCGTATACATACGTGGTGCTCTGTACAATCGGAACAACACGCGGCTCGGTGTTCTTGGGGGTGTAGCCTGCGTGCAGGCAGCTGGTCTCGTCTCTCATCAGAAAGGCCTCCTAAACTCTGTGTTTGGGCTGGCGATGCCTTGGAAGAATATTTAGTTTATCATCCCGAGCGGGAAAACGCAACATTCAATCGAGGTTTGCCGCGTTTTGCCGCCGAAGGGCTTACAGGGCGCGGACAGGCCCTGCCGCTACGTCCTGCTTAGGGTTTTGCGCTTGAAAAAGAGGGCGGAGGCTGATAAGATATGGACTGTCCAAGAACCGAAGGTTTCGGACAGTGCGAAAGGGTGCACAAAAGCCCGCGGCTTCAGAGTTAACCGAAAGCGCGGGCCTCTGGGTCAGTCTAGTACGACACGGTTTTTTCCCTGGTGCTTGGCGCTGTACAGCAGCTGGTCACAGCGGGCGAGCAGGGTTTCGGCGGTGTCCCTGGGGGTGGCCTGACTCAGACCGATGCTGACCGTGACGTGGATGGGCTTGTCCTGATGGAGAATGATCGCGCTTTCCAGGCCGGTGCGCACGCGCTCCAAAATGTCCCAGGCCGTCTTTTTGTCGATGCCCGGCAGACAGACAAAGAACTCCTCGCCGCCGTAGCGGGCCGCCCAGTCGGAGCCTCTGCGGATGCAGGACGAGAGGATGCGCGCCGCCGAGGTGATCACCAGGTCGCCCGCGGCGTGGCCGTATACGTCGTTGACGCGCTTGAAGTCGTCGAGGTCGAGCATGGCGGCGCTCAGCGGCTGTTTGATCGCGCGGCAGCTTTCGAGCGCGCCGGGGAGCTTCTCGTCAAGATAAAAGCGGTTGTGCAGCTGCGTCAGCGCGTCGGTGGTGGCAATGCGGTTTAGGTTGTCAATAATGCCCGGAACCTCGGTCGTGCGCAGATCATCCCGCATGTTGACGGTCATGCTCTTGGTGATGTCCTTGACCAGCTCGGCCACCACGCGCTCGCCGTCGACAGTGATGGGCGTCGAGAAAACGAGCAGCACCGAGTTGCCGGCGTACTCCAGCTTGGTCACGGTTTCGTTGGCGTAATACGCGCGCATGGACGTGCAGTTCTTGCAGCGTTCATCGGTGCCGAACACATCCACACAGCTGATCACGGTGTCGGTTATTGTTCCGTCGGAGGCGCATTCGAGCAGTCGGCCATGTTTGGCGTCCACGAGACGAATAATGTCAAACATCTCAGAAAAAATCCCTTTTTGCTCCAGAATCTTATGAATTGAATCCTTTTGTATATTCATGACGACCGCTCCTATCAAAAAACTTGACCGCCGCAAACAAATAAGCACATGACCACGGCCGCACAGACAAGTTTCGCATACAGTATACCACAATACAAGTCAAACTGTAAACTCTATATTCCCCACAAATGCAAATTTCCTGACTGCTGCCGCACGAGGGAACGCTCGTGGAACAGGGCTGGAGACAGCCGGGGACCGCAGCGCTGATAACGCGCGGCGCGATGAAAACAACGAGCTTTAGGAGGAACACTGCATGCTGGATTTTAGAAGCGACACTGTGACGCAGCCGACCGCGGCCATGCGTGCGGCGATGGCCGCCGCCGAGGTCGGCGACGACGTTTACGGGGACGACCCCACGGTCAATCTGCTTGAGGCTGAGGCCGCCCGGGCGGTGGGCAAGGAGAGCGCCTTGTTTGTCTGTTCCGGAACCATGGGAAACCAGCTGGCGATCATGGCGCAGACGGCCAGGGGCGATGAAATCATCGTCGACTACAACGCGCACATCGCGGTGCACGAGGTCGGCGCGGCGGCTGTGCTGTCCGGGGTCAGCCTGCGCACGCCCGTATCAAGGCGCGGGGTTATGGACGGTGACGATGTGCGCCGCGCTATTCGCGGGGAGGATATCCACGCGCCGCGCACGGCGCTGCTGTGTCTGGAGAACGCGCACGGCGGAGGGCAGGCGCTCGGACTGCCGTACATGGCGGCGATGCGGAGCATCGCCGACGAGGCGCGCATTCCCATCCACCTTGACGGCGCGCGCCTGTTTAACGCGGCTCTTGCGCTGGGATGTGAGGCCCGCGAGCTGGCCGGCTTTGCTGACACCGTGATGTTTTGCCTGTCCAAGGGTCTGTGCGCGCCGGTGGGCTCCATGCTGTGCGGCCCGCGCGAGGTAATTGAGCGCGCGCGCAAAATGCGCAAGCTGTTGGGCGGCGGGATGCGGCAAACAGGCGTGCTGGCAGCGGCCGGCCGGATTGCGCTCAGCGACATGCGGGAGAGACTGAAGGACGATCACCGGACGGCAGCCCGTCTGGCAGCGCGGCTGGCGGCCATAGAGGGCGCGGAGCTCGAGGGAGAGCCCGACATCAATATGGTCTTCGTGCGCTTTCCCGGCAAAGACACGCAAACGCTGCACGAGGTTTTGCTTGCGAGCGGCATCCTTGTCAACGCGGCCGAGGACGGCGCGCTGCGCCTGGTGACGCACCACCAGATTACGATGGAAGACGTCGACGCCGTCGCCGACGCGCTGGCCGACTGGGCGGCGCGCGCCGTATCATGACGCGGTGGTAACCTGCCGGCATGTAGTTTGAAAGCTCCGGGCCTTTTGCAAGAATCAGGGGTTTAGCCGGTCGCCGTCCGGAGGCGCGCTGAGCGCGCGCATCGTGTGAACGCTCAGCGGGATGGTGATGAGCAGCGAGAGGATGTCGGTTATGGGCAAGGTGAGCTGGATTCCCAGAACGTCGAGATGCGGAGGTAAAATGAGCAGCAGCGGGATCAGGAACAGCCCCTGCCGCGCCAGGGCCAGAACGCTTGCGCCGAACGCCTTGCCCATGGTCTGCAGCATCATGTTGTTTAATATGCAGTAGCCCCAGAGCGGGAAGGTGACGCACTGCAGCCGGAGCGCGAGCGCGCCGATCCGAATGACGTCAAGATCGTCCTTGCGAAACAGCGTGATGATGTCTGGCGCGAAGATGAACCCCAGAATGGCCAGAACCACCAAAAGCGAGGAGATCAGCCAGTTGCAGAACCAAAACGCCTTCTTCACGCGCTCATAGAGCTTTGCGCCGTAGTTAAAGCCGCAGACCGGCTGGAAGCCCTGCCCAAAGCCGAGCAGCGCCGAGCTTGCGAACATCGCCACGCGGTTGACAATCGAGATGGCCGCGATCACCGCGTCGCCGTAGGGCCCGGCCACCTGATTCAGGCAGATGGTCGCGATGCTGGCGATGCCCTGGCGAAACAGGGACGGCGCGCCGCCGCGCGCGATTTCTGAAAAGGCGCGCCGGCTGGGGGAGAAGCTTCTAAAGCGGATGCGGACGTTGCCCGCGCGCGTGCAGCCCAAAAACAGCAGCCCACAGCTCAGCGCCTGGCTGAGCATCGTGGCCAGCGCCGCGCCGGATACGCCCATGTTCAGCGTGAAGATGAACAGGGGGTCGAGCGCGATGTTCAGCACTGCGCCGCCGACCATGCCGATCATGCCGAAAAACGCGCTGCCCTGAAACCGCAAGAGATTGTTCAGCATCAGCGAGGAGGCCATAAACGGCGCGCCGATCAGGATAAAGCGCAGATAGTCCCGCGCGTAGGGCAAAATGGTCTCGGTCGCGCCAAGCAGCTTGGCCAGCGGCGTGAGCGTGAGCGAGCCGGCGACGGCGATCAGGGTTCCCACCAGAAACGCGGAGACAAACCCCGTGGCGGCCATCTTTTCCGCGTCCTGCGTGTCCTGCGCGCCCAGCGCGCGGGAAATATAGTTGCCCGCGCCGTGGCCGAAGAAAAAGCCGACGGCCTGTATAATGGCCATCAGGGAAAAAGAGACGCCCACGGCCGCTGTGGCGCTGGTGCCGAGCGTTCCGACAAAGAATGTGTCGGCCATGTTGTACAGCGAGGATACGAGCATGATCGCAATCGAGGGTAGCGCGAGCTCACAAACCAGCTTTTCAACCGGCGCGGTGGTCATCCGGATGAATTTGTCGTTGTCCATGCGCAAAGCCATCTCCCTTGTGTCGTTCTTGCGGGAAAACCACGGTGCGCCCGGGCCGATCAACTTGACAAACAGGGGGCAGAACCGTATAGTGGAGAGGGAAGTCCCGTTATTGAGAAAACTATAAAAATCCTTCGCCAAGCGGGCAGGGAGGAGAGAATTTGATGACGAAAATAACCTTTATCGGCGCGGGCAGCTCGGTGTTTGTCAAGAATGTTTTGGGAGACTGCATGCTGACCGAGGCGCTTCGCGGGATACATATGGCGCTGTTCGACATTGACGCGCAGCGGTTGGACGACTCCTTGCGCATGCTCGAAAATCTCAACGGGCGCCTGGGCCGGCCGGCGCGCATCACAGCCCACCTTGACCGGCGGGAGGCGCTGCGCGGCGCTGATTATGTGGTCAACGCCATTCAGGTGGGCGGGTACGATCCTTGCACGATCACCGACTTTGAGGTGCCCAAGCGGTTTGGCCTGCGGCAGACCATCGGCGACACCCTGGGCATCGGCGGCATCTTCCGTGCGCTGCGCACGATTCCCGTCATGCTGGACATCGCGCGGGACATGGAGGAAGTCTGCCCGAACGCGCTTTTGATGAACTACACAAACCCCATGGGCATGATCACGGGTGCCGTGCTGCGCGCCACAAGCGTGCGCTGCGTCGGACTGTGCCACAGTGTGCAGGTCTGCGCCCCACATTTGCTGGAGAGCCTCGGAATGCCCAGTGATAACATCAACTGGAAGATCGCGGGCGTCAACCATCAGGCGTGGCTGCTGGAGATTACGCGCGGCGGCGTCGACCTTTACCCTGAGATCAAGCGGCGGGCTCTGGAACTCCCTGCGCCGCACCAGGATATGGTGAGGCTGGAGCTCATGCGCCGGTTTGGCTATTACCTCACCGAGTCCAGTGAGCACAGCGCCGAATACCTGCCGTATTTTATCAAAAACACCCATCCCGAACTCATCGAAAAACTCAACATTCCGCTGGACGAATACCCGCGCCGCTGTGTGGAGCTGACCCAAAAGTGGGCGGCGGCGCGCGTCCAACCGGCCGGCGCCGTCACACACGAGCGGACTCATGAGTACGCCTCGTACATGATAGAGGCCATGGAGACCGGCGCTGCCTATGCCATCGGCGGCAATGTACTTAACCGGGGCGTCATCCCCAACCTGCCGGCCGAGGCCTGCGTGGAGGTGCCCTGCCTGGTCGACGGGAGCGGCGTCACACCCTGTTATGTCGGCGCGCTGCCCGAGCAGCTCGCGGCGCTCAACCGGGGTCACATCAATGTTCAGCTTCTGACCGTCAAGGCAGCGCTTGAGCGCAAACGCGAGTACATTTATCACGCCGCGATGCTCGACCCGCATACTTCCTCCGAACTGACGCTGGATGAGATCACCGCGCTGTGCGACGCGCTGATCGAGGCGCACGGGGACTGGCTGCCGGAGTATCGTTGATAACAGCTGAAGCCGGCGCATTTATTAGAGAGGAAATGAGGGGATGGCATGAAAAGGGTCGCCGTGATTGGGGGCGGCGTGGCGGGTCTTTCTGCCGGAATCTATGCAGCGCGATGCGGGTTTGAGGTCACGCTGCTGGAAATGCATTCGCGTCCCGGCGGCAACTGCACCGCCTGGAGACGGGGCGCCTATGTGTTTGAGGGCGGGCCGGTCCAGCTCACGGGCGCACGCGCATCCCATCCGTTTTATAAGGTTTGGAAAACACTCGGCGCGCTCGACGGCAGCGTCGAGATCACCACCATGGACGCGCTGCTGACCTTTGGCGATGAGAAGAGCGGCGTGACCCTGTTTGGCAACGTGGAAAAGCTCCGGAGTCACCTTTTGGAGATCTCCTGCGAGGACAAACAGCTCATCAAGCGCATGTGCGCCGATATTCGGCGTTTTTCCAAGCTCAGGCCGCCGCTTTCGACCCTTAATGGTCTGAAAACGGACGGAGGGCCGGCGTCCAGAGCGGCCGCGCTGTCCATGCTGCCCGCACTCCGGCGGATCGCGGCGCTGCAAAAGGTCAGCTGCAGGGACTACGCCGTGCAGTTCCGGCACGAGGGCATCCGAAACGCGCTGCGAGCGGCCGAACAGGAAGACGACTCGGTCGTTGTTCTGCTCTTGGCGCTGGGCGCCCTGGCGTCCGGGGACGCGGGCTTTCCGGCGGGCGGATCGCTTGAGTTTGTGGGCCGCATGGAAAAGCGGTTTGACCTGCTGGGCGGAACGCTGCGCTGCGGCATACCGGCCGAGCGCATCGTGGTGGAAAAAGGCCGGGCAGCAGGCGTGATGGCCGGCGGGGAGAGGCTGGACGCCGACGCGTTTATTGTCGCGACAGACGCGCTGACTGCTAAAAAACTCTTTGATGTACCGCTGCGCGGGGTGTGGCTGGAGGAGCTGCGCAACGGCGTCCGGCCACGCATGAGCAGTGTTGTCTCGGTCGGCGTGGACGCCGACCTTTCCGACCTTGCGCGCGTCTGCGCGTGGAAGCCGGCGCGGCCGCTGACGCTGGGGGGGCAGCGCTATGACTATCTGAAGCTCCGCCACTTTGCCGGGCTGGAGGCCTATCAGCCGCAGGGCAAAACGGCGCTGACGGTCTCGCTTGCCGGCGACAGCTACGACTTTTGGAAAAAGGCAGCCGCCGAGAACCGATATGAGGCGGAAAAGGACGCTTTGGCCGCCGAAGTGCTCGACCAGCTGTACCGGGAAATTCCCAGAGTCGCCGGACGGGTGGAGGAGTGCGATGTGGCCACGCCGCTGACCTACGAGCGCTGCTGCGGGACGCACAGGGGCTCCTTTATGGCGCTGGTGCCCAAAAACGCAAAACTGAGGCGGTCGCCCTGCACCCTGGACAACATCGAGCGCTGTTATTTTGCCGGACACCGTCTCTTATTACCCGGCGGCCTTTTCGCGGCGGCGTATACGGGCCGCGCCGCCGTGCAGCAGCTCTGCCGCGACATGGGCGTTGCCTTTGCCGGAGAAGAGAACTGAACTCAAGGCTTTACGGAAGTAAATTCCGTAAAGCCTGAGCCTGTAGACAAACCTTCGATTTGTCTACAAACGGGAGCAGGAACGCGTCTTTGTGAAGACGCGCATTGGGTGACTTTCCCGGAGTGAATCCGTGAAAGCGTAGTGGTTCTAATATTTTTCGCCTGTCAAGCCTCATTCGTCC
>JAVBOR010000037.1:0-15326 GCA_031550325.1 Oscillospiraceae bacterium | reverse complement strand
TCGATTTGTCTACAAACGGGAGAAGGAACGCGTCTTTGTGAAGACGCGCATTGGGTGACTTTCCCGGAGTGAATCCGTGAAAGTCACATGTTTCCATACTTTGCGCTCAACCAGTCCAGCAGGGACCCTCCGCCTTCGGCGTCAGGCTCGACGTGGTTTTGCGCAAAGGAACGAAGAGGCGGCCTTTGTCTACAGGCTGAAGTGCCTTTTCAACTTCGTCAAAGAACCTTCGGTTCTTTGACGGTCTGAGCCGCATGTTATTACAAAGACAACAAGAAATTGCCGATAATAGGCGCTAAAACAGTCAGGAAAATGGCAAAAATGAGTATAATACAAAAGAGTATGGTCAAGGCGGTTTTCCCCAGTTTATTCTTAATCGCTCTGGAGAACCTTATCCCGACAACCGCAAGAACCGCGACGCTAATCAGCATGACCATAACCGCAGCGGTGACATAGTTAAAGGGCACGCTGATATACGCCATGATAAAGGGGAGCAAAGGCAACAACCCAGTCAGCGAAAGAATGGCAAAACCAGTCAAAAGAAGCCTGCGGGACAGCTTGTTCTTCACAAGAGCTGCCGTCGACGCGCCTCCGACAAGGCTGGCGATAAGCGCAAACAGGCCAAACAGCAAAATGGATATGACAATGACCAGGATGACTAAAACGGGAAGTCCCAGCATTAAGTGAAACATAAGCCGACGCCTCCTAAAACCATATGCGCCTGCGCGTCAAATTCTGAATAATAACAAGCCCCGATCCAGCTTGCCGATGCTGTATCAGGGCTTTGTACAAACATTTTACTTTTTCAAGGTGTTGCGAAACTCAATGCGCGACTGCCGGATTTCATTCAGCGCCGTGTTGATGGCCTCCTCGGTGCGCTTCAAGGTGTTGTCCACGTATTCGTTCGTGGCTTTGCGCACCTCGCGCGCCTTGGCCTCAGACTGGTTCGTGATGTCGGCTGCCTTTTGCTTGGCCGTCAGCAGCACTTCATCCTCGCTGACCAGACGCCTGGCCTGTTCCTCCGAAGCGCGGCGTGTGGCCTCGGCGTCGCGTTTGGCGCGCGCAAGGATCTGGCTCTCTTCTTCGGCGATGCGCTTGGCGTCGCTTAAATACCGCGGCATCGCGGCCATGACCTCGTCGAGCAGCGCCAGAGCCTTGTCTTTATCTACAACGCATTTGTCGGCGCCAAGCGGGATGGTAAACGCGTCCTGCAGCATATCATACAGCATGCTCAGAAGCTCTTCCACGTCACGCGCCATAGTTACTCCCCCTCATATTTCTTATTAGTGCGCGGAAAGAGTTTTTCTCGCAACGTCCTCCAAAATTACATGCGGAACAAACTCAGAAATATCTCCGCCCATTGAGCCGACCTCTTTAACGACGCTGGAGCTCAGATATTGAAAGCTCTCACTGGCGGTCAAAAAAACAGTGTCCAGATTGGGGTTCAGCTTGCGGTTGATCAACGCCATTTGAAACTCATGCTCAAAGTCGGATACTGCCCTGAGACCCTTGACGACTACAACCGCGCCCTTTTCCGCCGCGTATTGGGCCAAAAGCTGATCAGAGGCGTCAACGACGACATTGGAGAGGTGGCAGGTGGCCTTGCTCAGCATGTTGACGCGCTCCTCAGCCGTAAACCAGCTCTTTTTTCTCTGGTTGAGCATCACAGCCACAATCACGCGGTCAAAGATGCGGGAGGTGCGTTCGATGATATCCAGGTGGCCAAGCGTAACAGGGTCAAAGCTGCCGGGGCAGATGGCGGTTTTCAAGTTTAATCTTCTCCTCTGTGTGCCAGAACGACTTTGGTGTGCCCATACAGATACGTGCGGCCCCACGCGTACGGCGCGGGGAGGTCGGGGAGCGCGAACGCCTTGTCGCATTCGCACACTATTATACCACCAACCGAGCAAATGTCAAACGACGCGATGCTCTCGATCGACCGCTTGAGCAGGGGCGTCTTGTAAGGCGGATCCAAAAAAATGAGGTCAAATTTGCGCCGGCACGAGGAGATAAAACTCAGCGCCTCGCCGGGGCGAACGGTCGCATTTTCCTCGAACTCGGACGATCTCAGGTTCTCGCGCACGGCGTCGCAGGCCTTCGTGTTCATGTCGACAAACGTGCACGACGACGCGCCGCGGCTGAGCGCCTCGATGCCGAGCTGCCCGCTTCCCGCAAAAAGGTCGAGCGCGTCGCGCCCTTCAATGTCAAACTGAATAATGTTAAAAATGGACTCCTTGGAGCGGTCGGTCGTAGGGCGGGTTGCCTCCCCCGGGACAGGCTTGAGTTTGCGCCCGCGCGCCGATCCGGCAATGATTCGCATGGATTTCAGTCCTTTCCGGCCTTATGAAAATGGTCAAATACGGCGCGCGCCACGGATTGCGGCACGACCTCGCCGAGCGTTTCAACGCTGCTGGCCGCAATGGCCTTGAGCGTCTTAAACCGCGCCAAAAGCGCGTTGCGCCGCGTCAAGCCGACGCCGGGAATGGCGTCCAGCGAGGACGCGAACCGGCTGCGCCGCTTGCGGTGAAACTCTATGGCGCTGCGGTGGGTTTCCTCCTGCATGCGGCCGACAAACGCGAACAGCGCGGGCGTGGCGGTCATCGAAACCTCCAGCCCCTGGGCGGACACGAGCGCTCGCGTTCGGTGTCGGCTATCCTTGACCATGCCGTACACGGGGATGGAGAGCTCGTAGCGCGCCACAACGCGAGCGGCCATGGCCGCATGTGTGGCGCCGCCGTCGACAAGCAAAAGATCGGGGGGCTCCTCGAAGCCGACCGAACGGTCGAGTAACCGCTTAAAGCGCCTGGACAGCACTTCCTCCATGGCGTGCATATCGTCGTGGTACTCGTCATCCTTGATGAGAAACTGGCGGTAGGCCTTTTTATAGGGCTTGCCGTCGGCAAAGCAGGTCATGGCGCCGACGCGGTCGGCCTGGCCCGTGTTGGAGATGTCGACCGCCTCGATGCGGCGCGGCGGATCGGGGAGAGCCAAAAGCTTCTGCAGGTCGAGCAGAAGGCGGCGAAGCTTTTCCTCATAGGTGGTCACGCGGTCAACCTCCTCGCGGGCGTTGGCCACGGCTAGCGCAGTCAGGGAGGCCCTGTCTCCGCGCCTCGGCGTGGAGATCGAAGTCTTTTGCTCCAGTTTATCCAGCAAAAGCTGTTCTATCAGCGCCTTGTCCTCAACCGTGTCTGAAACCAAAATCACCTTCGGGCAGCGCCTGCGCGACAGGTAGTACTGCGGAAGAAACGCCGAAATCGCTTCGGAGGGCGGGACAGGCTCGCCAATATGCTCCATGTCCCGGCTGATTAAGTCCCCATTCATATAGTGCAGCACGGCAATGCCGGTCCGAGCGCTGCCCATGTGGCAGCCAATGACGTCGGTGTCGGACATGCCGCCGCCCACCACGATCTGCCGCCGGGCAAGCGCCTCGATGGCCTCGAGCCGGTCGCGCAGGTGCGCTGCCTTTTCAAACAAGAGTTCCTCCGCCGCGGTCTCCATCTCCAGCCTGAGCTGGTCTGTCAGCGCGTGCTGTTTTCCCTCAAGCAGCATGACAGCCTGGGCGATAAGCTCGCCGTAAGCCTCGGGGGAGACGCCCCCGCCGCAAGGCGCGGCGCATCGATGCAGGTGGTGCTGCAGACAGGGCCTGAACTTGCCGATGTCGCGCGGAAAAACGTGCTCACAGGTGGGCAGGCGAAAAGCCGCGCTTAACGCGGCAATGACTTGAAAGCTCAGGCCTCGACCACCGTATGGCCCAAAGGTCTTCACGCCCGGCTCAGCACGGTATAACACCGAAAAGCGCGGGTAGGGTTCGCCGGAGGGCAGGCAGATGTAGGGATAGCCCTTGCCATCCTTAAGCAGAATGTTATATTTCGGAAGATGGCGCTTAATCAGGCTACACTCGAGCACGAGCGCCTCAAACTCACTGGTGGCGATGATGGTGTCAAAATCGGCCACATGGGAGACCATGCGCCTTGTCTTTTCGGTGTGGGCGGCGCCGCTTTGAAAATAAGACGAGACCCTGTTGCGCAGCGCCTTGGCCTTGCCGACATAAATGACGTGGCCGGTTTTGTCCAGCATTAAGTAGACGCCGGGCTTGAGCGGCAGCGACCGCGCTTTTTCACGCAGATCAGACATGAAAAAAACCCCCGTGAAAACAAAAAGTGCCGCCGGAGCGGCACATGGAGAACGGAAATATTACTCGGAAAAGTTGGAGGAGATCAGGTCTGCCAGCGCGGCGACCGCTTCCTCATCATCAGCACCGTCGGCCGAAATGGTCACGGTGGTGCCTCTGACAATGCCCAGAGACAAGACGCCCAAAAGACTTTTCGCGTTCACACGACGCTCATCTTTTTCCACCCAAATACTGCTTTTAAACTCATTGGCTTTTTGTATGAAAAAAGTTGCCGGGCGGGCATGCAATCCAACCTGGTTATTCACAACAACGGCTCGCGAAACCATAAAAACATCTCCCCTCTGCCATCTACTGTCTCAGTATATCAACCAGTGCGCGACAAGTCAACACTTTTTTTGTCCGTCTTCCCTACCCCCGGACACATTTCCCAGTTTTTTCCGTGCTATGCGCGCCGCCAATGCCGTCTTGCCGCCATGATCATGGCAGCGAGGATGTAGCCCATACCCACGGCGCACACGACCTTGATCGTGATGCCCAGCGTGTCCCAAAAGTTCAGGCGGGCGATGACCTCAACCTGTTCCGCCAGATATACGGACAGCGGCCGCTTGAAGTCCATGACGCGGTAAATGACCAGAATGTAGGCAGCCGAGATCACGCCGTGGAGCAGTTTTCCCAGCACGTATGTCCTGGAGGAAAGGCCGCTCTTTCCGATGAAGCTCAGCACCTGGCAGTGCACCGACAGCCCCGCCCAGCCGAGCATAAACGCTGCCATGGCCATTTTGCCGGCCAGAAGCTGGGACGTGCTGCCCTGAAGGCTGAACAGCCCGGACGTGATCTCGATCAGCCCTGTGAGCAGGTTTAAAACCGACTGCTGAGATACCTGAAGCGGGGACAGGATGCCCGCCAGCACTTCGGCAGCGCCGGGCAAAACGCCCGTGATGTATAAAAGACGAATGATCACGGTGAAAAAGATGACGAACGCGCAGATGCCGAACACCGATTGAAAAGAGTTACCGACCGAGCTCGTGAACGCCGTGCTGAGGCGTGTGACGCTGTAGGGCTGCCGCACGCCAGACTCGGAGGGAGAAGAGCCGCGCTTGTAAAAGCGGAAAAGCAGACCGACGGTCAGCGAGGCAGCCGTGTGCGTCAGATACAGAAGCCACCCCGCCGAGGATGAGCCCAGAATGCCTGCCCCGACTGCGCCGAGGATAAACGCCGGTCCGGAGTTGTTGCAAAAGGCCAGCAGGCGCTCGGTTTCAACCTTGGTGCACATTTTTTTTTCGTATAGCGCCACCGCCGTTTTTGCGCCAACCGGATAACCGCCCAAAAAGCCAAGGACAAGCGCCGTAGAGCAGGCGCCGCTCACATTAAACGCTGGCCGCATGATGCCTTCAAATGCCCTGCCGATATAGGCGGCGAAACCCAGCTCGATGATCAGGGAGCTCAGCACGAAAAACGGGAACAGGGAGGGAATGATGACGTCCAGGCAGAGGGAGATGCCCTGCTGCGCGGCGCTCGACGTCTCCTTGGGATTGACCAGAAGGCCAATAAAGGCAAAGATCAAGACGACGGCGATCAGCAGATCGCGGAGCCACAGGCGTTTGAACATGGGCGAGCCCCCTCTCGACAGCGCTTTCCGTTGCTTATAAGAGAAGTCTATGCTGTCGCGGGCAAGTTTTTGACCGCGATAGCATCGGCGTAACAAATAAAGCTCCGCGTCTTCGTCCTTTTTCTGGTTTCCTGTCGAGCCTGACGGCGCAGCCGGCAGGTCCTTGCTGGACTGGAAACCGAAAAAGATAGAAAACACAATGCTTTCACGGATTCACTCCGGGAAAGCGTTTCTTTACGCGTCTTCACAAAGACGCGATCCTGTCCCCGTTTTGTCAAAGAACCGGAGGTTCTTGACAGCAAAAAGAACCGAGGGTTCTTTGACAGCTTGTGCTGTCGCGGGCAAGTTTTTGACCGCGATAGCATAAGTTTTGTAGAGGGCCGCCCGCGAAACGCGGTCGGCTGCCCATGCAGGGCGGAGCTGTGTTTGCCTCAGCAGGGAGATGGAGGGGAGAGGCGTATGAAGGAAGGCCTTTTGGAGCGAATGGCGCGCAAGCTCGATTTGCCGGCGGAAATCGTGGCTGGTCTGCCCAAAGTGGAAGTCAGCGGCTGTCGCGACATTTATGTCCAAAACCATAAGGGCGTATTGCTTTACGAGACAAATGAAATTCACATCAATGGCGGGCATGTCATTCTTAAGCTGCGTGGGCAGGGGTTTGTGCTCAAGGCCATGAATGCGTCGGAACTGCGTATTGAAGGGTTGATTTTTGGCCTGGATTTTGAATACTGAGCCAAATCCGGGCAGAGGAGGTGTTTTTGGATGAAGCAGATTATGCTGATCAATCAGCTGCGCGGGAAGGTGAACATTGAGCTGGAGGGCGCATTTCCCGAGCGCTTTTTGAACCTATGCGCGCAAAACGACATCCAGTTCTGGGGCGCGCGCAAGAGCGGGGAGACTACATTGCGCCTGACCGTCTACCCGCAGGGGTACGGGAAGATCAGGCAGCTGGCAGCGACCGCGGGCTGCACGGTCAGGCGGATTTCGGCCGAGGGCGTCCCGTTTACGCTGTTCGGCATGAGAAAACGCGTGGCGCTGTTTGTGGGACTGGCTGTTTTTCTTGTTGTCGCGCTTTGCATGAGTCAGTTCATCTGGGAGTTTGAGGTGGAGGGGAACAAGACGCTGTCCGAGGGACTGATATTGCAGAATCTCTCCGAGCTCGGCGTCAAAATAGGCACGCCCTCCAACGCCGTCGAAATCGAAAGAATCAGAAACGAGATGATCCTGAGGCTGGACTCGTTGTACTGGATCGCCGTAAACGTCAAGGGCAGCCGCGCCACGGTGATTGTCAGGGAGCGGGTGCTCCCGCCCGACATCGTTCCGGCGGATACCCCGAGCAATGTCGTCGCTAAAAAGCCGGGCCTGATTGTCGGGCTGAACGCCTTTTACGGCTCGCCGCAGGTTCAGGCCGGGCAGACTGTTGAGGCCGGGCAGCTTCTGGTCAGCGGGGTCATGGACAGCAACGTTGTTGGCGCACGTTTTGTCCATGCGGAAGCGCAGGTCACGGCGCGCACCTGGCGTGACACTACGGCCGTCGCGCCGCTAGAGACGACGCAGAAGCAGTATACTCAGAAGGAAAAAACGAGAAACGCGCTCATATTTGCCGGTTGGCGCGTAAATTTGTATTCGGACGGTAGCGCACCATTTGACAACTGTGATAAAATGATCTCGTATGCTTCCCTCAAACTGCCCGGCGGCGTTATACTGCCGATTGCGCTTGTCACCGAAACCTATCGGGAGTATGTCCCGACGCCCGGCATCGCTGATCCCGCCGAGACCGAACAAAGGCTGAGGACGGCGCTTGAGAAGGGGCTTTGGGATTCGATCGAGCGCGGCGAAGTGGTCCAGATGACCATGGCGGCGGCGCAGTACGACGGACTGCTCGCGGTGCGGTTGACTGCCGAATGTCTTGAGGAAATCGGGCAAATTGTGGAACTCCCTCTATCTGATTAAGCCAGGAGGATGGCGATGATTGAACAAACGATGAATGTCGACCGCATGGAGGAAATCATTGGCTTATACGGCTCTTTTGACGCCAATATGAAGCTTGTCGAAGAGCAGCTTGGCGTCACGGTGCTCAGCCGGGACAACGAGCTCAAGGTTTCGGGCGAGCCTGAGGCTGTGTATGCGGCGATGAAGGTGCTGGCGGGCATGTTGAGCGTGGTGTCCCGGGGAGAGCAGCTGACCGAACAAAATGTGCGGTATATCATGAGCCTTGTTGACGAGGGCGCCGAGGAGAAGCTCTCGGAACTCTCGCAGGACGTCATTTGTGTCACGGCCAAGGGCAAGCCCGTAAAGCCCAAGACGCTGGGGCAGAAGAAGTATGTGGCGGCCATTGCCAAAAACACCATTGCGGTGGGCGTCGGGCCGGCCGGCACGGGAAAGACGTATCTGGCCGTGGCGATGGCGGTCACCGCCTTTCGCAAGAAAGAGGTCAACCGCATCATTCTGACGCGGCCGGCGGTGGAAGCGGGGGAGAAGCTCGGGTTTCTTCCGGGGGATTTGCAGAACAAGGTCGATCCCTATCTGCGCCCGCTGTACGACGCGCTGTTTGACATGCTCGGCAACGAAACCTATACGAAATATCTGGAGCGCGGCAACATTGAGGTCGCGCCGCTGGCATATATGCGCGGCAGGACACTGGACGACAGCTTTATCATTCTCGACGAGGCGCAGAACACCTCGCGCGAGCAAATGAAGATGTTTTTAACAAGGCTTGGCTTCGGCTCAAAGATGGTGATCACCGGGGACGTCACGCAGATTGACCTGCCCACAGGGAAGATCAGCGGCCTGAAAGAGGCCGTGAAGATTCTGCAGGACGTGCAGGATGTCAGCGTGTGCGAGCTGACCAACCGGGACGTCGTTCGCCATGTGCTGGTGCAGCGCATAGTCGCTGCCTACGAGCAGTATGAGCTCAAGCAGAGCGTAAAGGCCGCCGAGCGCGGCAAGAGGTTCCGCCGTGAACCATAAAGTGGGGGTATCCTCCTTCGGGCGCGTTGGCGGATTGCCTGCGGGAGACAAGGCGCTCATGCGCAGGTGTGCGCGCGAAACGCTGGTGTTCGCCGAGGTTCCGTATCCCTGTGAAGTGCAAATCCTGTACACGGACGACAGAGGCATTCAAAAGGTTAACCATGCCCAGCGCGGCGTTGATGCGCCGACGGATGTGCTGAGTTTTCCGGCGTTTGAGCTCAGGGACGGCCAGGCGCCGATCCCCGATCCCGAAACGGGACGCGTTTATCTGGGGGACATTTTGATTTCGGTCGAGCGCGTGCGCGCGCAGGCCGAGACGTATGGCCACAGCGTCGACCGCGAGGCGGGCTACCTTGTTGTGCACGGCATGCTGCATCTGTTGGGCTATGACCATAAGCAGCCCGTCGACAAGCGCGCGATGCGCACGGCTGAGGAGGCTGTAATGCAGTCCATGGAGCTGCGCCGCGCGGCGAAGGAGGACAGGCCGTGAATAAGAAAAAGGCGTTCGGGTTTCGCCACGCCATGCGCGGAGTCTATATGGCGGTGGTTCAAGAGCCCAATATGCGCGTTTATCTTGTCATCATCGCGCTTGTACTCTTGGCCGGATTTGTCTGCGGGCTTGAAAGATGGGCGTGGGTAGCCATTTTGGTGTGCTTTGCGCTGGTCATTTCAGCCGAGCTGCTCAACACCTGTGTGGAGCGGATTTGCGACAAAATCACCACGCAGCGGGACGGCCTGATCCGCGACATCAAGGACATGGCCGCGGGCGCCGTGTTTGTTTGCGCGCTTTTGTCGGTCGGCGTCGCCGTTCTCGTGTTCTGCCGCCCCGAGGTGTTTGACAGGCTTACTACATTCTTTCAATAAGGAGTCGCCATGATTATTACCCACGCAGGCCTTGTCGCCGTCGTCGGGCGTCCGAACGCCGGAAAGTCTACTTTGGTCAACAAAATGCTGGGGGAGAAAGTCAGTATCGTCTCCCCAAAGCCGCAGACGACCCGCCATAAGATATGCGCCGTGCTGTCCGAGAACAGCGCTCAGGTCGTGCTCATAGACACGCCGGGCTTTCACCACCCGCGCACGCGGCTTGGCGAGCTGATGGCCAAGGCGGCTGTGGACAGCGTCAGTGGAACCGACGCCGCGCTGCTGGTTGTGGAGCCAGTTGCTTCGGTGGGCACGCTTGAAGCCGAGCTGATCGCGCAGCTAAAAAAGCGCGCGTGCCCGGCGTTTCTGGTGATCAACAAGACCGACACCGTGGAGAAGGCCGCCCTGCTGCCTGTCATTGACGCCTATCGGTCGGCGTTTGACTTTGCCGACATCTTTCCCGTTTCGGCCCGCACCGGGGACGGCGTGGGGATTGTGCGCGACACGTTGTTCGGGCTCATGCCCGAGGGCGCGGCACTCTTTCCCGAAGGGATGACCACCGACCAGACCGACAGGCTGCTCGTGGCGGAGCTTGTGCGCGAACAGATTTTGCGTCAAATGCGCGAGGAAGTGCCGCACGGCGTGGCTGTCGTGACCGAAACGCTCAACGAACGGCCCGACGGCCTGGTTGACATTTCGGTAACCATATACTGCGAGCAGGATAACCACAAGTCCATGCTCATCGGCAAGGGAGGCTCGCGGCTGAAAAGCCTGGGCGAGGCTGCCCGGCGTGAGCTTGAGGAGATTTACGAGGGGAAAGTCAACCTCCAGACCTGGGTGAAGGTCGACAAGAACTGGCGCGACAAAATCTCCGCGCTGCAGCGTTTTGGATATCGGTGATGCTTGAGAAGACGCAGTGCCTGATTCTGCGCGCGACGCCTTACAAAGATCATGATCTGATTCTCACGGCGCTTGCGCGCGGCGAGGGAAAGCTCACGATTTCGGCGCGCGGCGCGCGGCGCGGCAGCTGTCGCTATGTGGCCTGTGTGCAGCTTCTGGCGTTTAGCGAGATGACGCTTTTTTCATATAAAAACCGCGCCCGCCTCAACGACGCCGAACTGCTCGACGCTTTTATGCCGCTCAGAGAGGATCTGGGCCTCATGACGCTGGGCGCTTACGCCGCCGAACTTTGCGAGGCGCTCGCGCCAGAGGGCCTGGCGGCCGACGAGTTGCTCGACGTGACGCTGAACACGCTGTTTGCGCTGTGCAGGTGGCCGCAACAGCGAGAACGCCTGAAGGCCTCCTTCGAGCTGCGCCTGCTCAGCCTGACCGGGTACGAGCCGTCGCTTGAGCACTGCGCCGTCTGCGGCGAGAGCGTGCCGCGCGAGCCCTGTCTGCACCTTCATCAGGGGTTGATGCACTGCGCGTCCTGCCGGGCAGGGCTACCCAGAGGGATATCGCTTCCGCTGCCGCCGGGAACGTTGATGGCCATGCGGTATCTCGTGAGCTGTCCACCCAAAAGATTGTTTTCGTTTTCTCTGGATGGAGAAGATCTGCGCGCGCTGGCCCATGTCTGCGAGGCATATCTCCACGCCCAGTTGGAGCGCGGATTTCAAACGCTGGATTTTTACAAAAAGATCAGCCTTTAGCTGAGCCTGATCACGGAGAATGGATATGGTCATGATGAATGAACACGCCGAAAAATCACTGCGAACACTGGAGCTTCCCCGAATTTTGGAGAGGCTCTCGACTCACGCCAGCTCCGAAGCCGCCAAGGAGGCGGCGCTTGGGCTGCGTCCGGCCAAGCGGCTCGACGAAGCGCTTGTTTGGCAGCGCCAGACAAGCGCCGCGCGCTATCTCATCGGCATACGCAGCGCGCCGTCCTTTTCGGGGGTGCGTCCCGTGGGCGCCTCTCTCCAGCGCGCCGAGCTTGGCGGAAGCCTGAACACGCGCGAGCTCTTGGACATTGCCGGTGTTTTGCGCTGCGCGCGCGTTGTCAAGGCGTACGCCGTGGAGGACTCCACTTGTCTGGACGGGCTGTTTAAGCAGCTGCAGGGCAACAAGCACCTGGAGGATAAAATTTCGGGCTGCATTCTTGGCGAGGAAGAGCTGGCCGACAACGCGAGCCCTGAGCTTGCCTCCATCAGACGCCACCAGCGCGTGACAAGCGGTAAGGTTCGGGAGACCCTACAGCGATATGTCTCTTCGCCTCAGTACGCCAAATACCTGCAGGACGGGATTGTCACCCAGCGCGCCGACCGCTTTGTCATTCCGGTCAAGGCAGAGCATCGCGGCGACGTGCCGGGATTGATTCACGATGTGTCCTCCTCCGGCGCGACGCTGTTTGTCGAGCCCATGGCCGTGGTCAAGCTCAACAACGAGCTCAGGGAGCTCGGGGCTAAGGAAGCCGCGGAAATCGAGCGTATTTTGGCCGAGCTGACAGCCGACTGCGCGGCGTTCGGTGAGGGCATTTTGCGCGACTACGGGGCGCTTGTCGCGCTCGACGGCATCTTCGCGCGCGGCAAGCTCTCCAGCGAGCAGGATGGTGTGGAGCCGAAGCTCAGCGAAACGGGGGCGCTCCTGTTGCGCCGCGCGCGGCATCCGCTGCTGCCTGCCAGAACCGCCGTTCCGATCTCGCTCAGGCTCGGGGAAGATTTCGACACGCTGGTCATCACCGGGCCAAACACCGGCGGCAAGACCGTCGCGCTCAAGACCATCGGCCTTTTGTCCCTGATGGCCGCCTGCGGGCTGCATATTCCCGCCGATGAAGACAGTTGCGTGCCGCTGTGGAGCGCCATTTACGCCGACGTCGGCGATGAGCAGAGCATTGAGCAGAGTTTGTCGACGTTTTCGGCGCATATGAGCAACATTGTGTCCATTTTGGCCGTGGCAGGGCCGCGCAGTTTGATTTTGTTCGATGAGCTCGGCGCGGGCACCGACCCCGTTGAGGGCGCAGCGCTGGCCGTTTCCATCATTGAGCACGCCCGGCGTCTGGGCGCTTGCGTGGCGGCCACGACCCACTACGCCGAGCTAAAGACCTTTGCGCTGACCGCCAAAGGCGTGGAAAACGCCTCCTGCGAGTTTGACGTAGAAACGCTCATGCCCACCTTTAAGCTTCTGATCGGCGTGCCGGGAAAGAGCAACGCCTTTGCCATTTCCCGCCGGCTTGGCCTGAACGAGAGCATCATTGAGGTTGCACGCGAACAGGTTAGCACCGAAAACACCTCGTTTGAGGAAGTGCTGGCCAAACTCGAAATCAATCGTCAGGCGCTGGAGCGCGAGAGGACCCAGGTCGAGGTCATTCGGCGGGAGATAGAGGAAGACCGCCGCGTCGCGCGCGAGCTCCGCGAGCAATTGGATAAGCAGCGCGAAAAGGCCGGAGACCGCGCGCGTCTTGAAGCCAGGCGCATTGTGGAGGGCGCTCGCGCTACGATCGACGAGCTTTTGCGCGAGCTCAGCCGCATGCGCACGACTGCCATCACCAACGAGGAAATGGTCGCCATCAGGCAAAAGCTCAATGAGGCCGAGGACGCGCTTCACCTGGGAAGCGAAAGGGAGCTTCAGAAGGCCGAGCCGATTTCCCGCAAGCTTGTGGCGGGGGACCGCGTGGAGATTTTGTCCATGGGCGTCAAGGCCACGGTGCTGGAGCCGCCCGACAAGGATAATATGGTCAGGCTGCAGGCCGGTATCCTCAGCGTCACGGCAGAGCTTGGAGACCTCAGGCTTTCCGAGGCCGATCAGCCGGCCAAGGTCAGGCACTCGGTGGCCACGCCAGCCCGCGCCGCTGCCCAGCCGGAGTGCGATCTGCGCGGCATGACCGTCGAAGAGGCAATCCTGTCTTTGGAGATGTATATGGATACGATCTCGCTGTCGGGAATGCAGACGGTGCGCATCATTCACGGAAAAGGTACAGGCGCGCTGCGGTCGGCCGTGCACAAAGAGCTGCGCCTGATGAAATTTGTCAAGACGTTCAGACTCGGCCGTTATGGTGAGGGCGAGGACGGCGTGACTGTCGTGGAAATGAAGTAACCCTTCCCCGTTTTGTCAAATAACCCCTGGGTCTTTGACAGCCTGACGTTAGAAAGCCGCCATGAATATGGCGGCCTTTAGACTGTAGACAAACCTTCGATTTGTCTACAAACGGGAGCAGGAACGCGTCTTTGTGAAGACGCGCGTTGGGTGACTTTCCCGGAATGAATCCGAGAAAGTCACTTGATTCCATGCTTTGCGCTCAACCAGTCCAGCAGGGACCCGCCGCCTTCGGCGTCAGGCTCGACGTGGTTTTTGCGCAAAGGAACGAAGAGGCGGCCTTTGTCTACAGGCTGTCAAAGAACCAAGGGTTCTTTGACAGCCTGTAGGCCCGCTGTATCCGGAAAATACAGCGGGCCTACCAAGCCGGAGGATCGGGTTCGCGTGGCGCGGTTACGCCGCGCGAACCGTGAACGAGAAGCTGTAGCTGGGGAAAAGCGCGGGATATTATACGCCGCTGACCAGCAGTGAGCAGTGCCCTGCCCCGCGCCGAGGCGCATGGGACACGCCGTTGTGGTGGGAGCAGAAGCAGACGTTGTCAAAGTAGACGGTGCTGCCCGCCGAAGCCGTGCTGAGGCTGATCAGCAGTGCAGAACTTAACGAATAGTTACGATTGAGAATATAGAGATCAAACACCGGGTTCTGGTACACGCTGTAAATTGGCATACATGCCGGCAAATTTGTGCGCGTTGTAAAAACAACAGACTATGGCCGCCGCGTGGAGTATACTTCAGTCATCAAGGCAAGGAAGTGCCGACAAGGAGGAAATAAAATGATCCGAAAGATTATTGAAATTGACGAGCAGCTCTGCAACGGCTGCGGACTTTGTGTTAAAGCCTGCCATGAGGGCGCGATCGGTCTTGTGGGCGGCAAGGCGAAGCTGCTCAAGGACGACTATTGCGACGGTTTGGGCAATTGCCTGCCGGTCTGCCCGACGGGCGCAATCACGTTTGTGGAGCGGGAGGCCGCCGCGTTTGACGAAGAGGCGGTCAAGGCCAGCATGGCAAAAGCAGCTCCGGCCCCGGCGCTGCTTGCCTGCGGCTGCCCCGGCACCAACGCCAAGAAGCTTGAGCGCCGTCCCGCCGAGCCCGCGCCGAGCGCCGAGAAAACGCCTGAGGACTCCCAGCTCAACCAGTGGCCCGTGCAGCTCAAGCTCGTTCCGGTCAACGCCGCGTACTTTGATGGCGCGCACCTGCTCATCGCGGCTGACTGCGCGGCATACGCCCACGGGTCGTTCCACAATCGGTTCATGCGCGGCAGAATTACGCTGATCGGCTGCCCGAAGCTCGACTCGGGCGACTACACCGAAAAGCTCACGGCGATCCTGAGCCAAAACAACATCAAGAGCGTCACGGTCGTGCGCATGGAAGTGCCCTGCTGCGCCGGCATCGCCCATGCGGCAGTAGAAGCGCTGCGCGGCTGCGGAAAAATGATCCCGTGGTCCGTGGAGACGCTGTCAACCGACGGAAAGATTCTGCAGACATCGTAACGACCGTGCCGCAGCGCAAGGCCCATCGAAAAAGATGGAATCAAAAAGGCATTGCGGGAGTAAATCCCGCAATGCCTACAGGCTGTTAAAGAACCTTTGGTTCTCAGCCTGTAGACAAAGGCCGCCTCTTCGTTCCTTTGCGCAAAACCACGTCGAGCCTGACGCCGAAGGCGGCGGGTCCCTGCTGGACTGAAATAAGAAGAGCCGAGCGCCCGAGCAGGGAGGCCTGGAGCCTGGAG
>JAVBOR010000062.1:0-11424 GCA_031550325.1 Oscillospiraceae bacterium | reverse complement strand
TGTGCGTGGGGGGGGGTGTGTTGGGCGGCTGCCTCGGCGCGGTTCTTTCACAATCTCTTTTCCTACCCCCCCCCCCCCCGGAGCCAGTCACTTTTCCGCGGCCAAAAGGGTCGTGTTTCCCATGGACCAAACCTGTCTCACGGCGCTGAAGCCCGCCCGCTGAAGCAGACTGATCTGGTTTGCCGCCGTGCAGGGCGTGTCGAAGTGGTAAAAGACCCCGTCAGGGACGCCGAGCCTCTCCCGAAGGGCTCTGCTCTCGGCAAAGAGAGCGTCTTCCTCCTCCTGCTCCCGCACCATATAGTCGCACTCCAGGTACAGTCCTCCCTCCTTTAGGGACGCCCAAAGTCTTCGGTAAAGCCCAAGCTTTGCCTCGTGCGTGAAGTGGTGGAGCGTTTGAAAGGAAATCGCGGCGTCAAAGCGCGCCGCCCCGAAGTCTACGTCAAAATAGCTGCCGTGGATGAGCGTGAGGCGCTTGCAGGGATACTTTCCCCTGAGCCGTTCAAGCATGGCCTGCGTCAGGTCGATGCCCGTGACGTGCACATCGGGAAACCTGCCGAAGATGGGGTCAAGCTCCAGGCCCGTGCCGCAGCCCAGATCCAGCAGCGTCCGCGTGTGTTGGGGAAGCAGCGCAGCCATGCGGGCATATCCCTCTGCGCAGCCCACCACGTTTTTGAGCATGTGCTCGTCGTATCCGTCCGCGCGGGCGGTGAAAAAGTCGTCCATGGGCTCTATGGGACGAGAACTCTCCCGCTCCCCGACAATCATTCGCGCAAACGCCCTGGCCCCGTCTATCGCCGCCTTCGTCCGGAATGACGCCAGATCATCCTCGTCGCGCACGGCGTACATGCCGAGGTAGCCGAGCCCGCTGTGCTCGCACCAGCGGCGCAGGCTCTCACTGAGCAGCCCTGCGCCGTAGTCGGGCTCATAGCCGCAGGTCGCGATCAGCGCATAGCGCTGGCCTTTGTTGAGCCGCGCGCGCGGCACAGCGCCATAGTATTTGTTCAGTCCGTACATTCTGTCCATGACCGCCTTCAGCCGCGCCGGCGCCTGCCAGGTGTAGATCGGCGTGGCAAAGACGAGCACATCGGCGCGCAGAATTTCCTCGACAATGCCCTGCATATCATCCTCAATCGCGCAGCCGTACGCCCCGGCGACGGATTGGCAGTGATAGCAGCCGCGGCAGGGCGAGATGTCCTTGTCCTCAAGCGTGATCATCCGGTACTCGGCCCGATGCGCGCCAAGCTCCTCCACAAAGGGCTTGCAGAGTTCGGCGGTGTTTCCGCAGCCTCGCGGGCTGCCCATCAAAATGCAGACCTTCATCTATTTCCTCCCCACAGCCGGCGTGGCGGCGTCCTGGCCGCGCACCGCTGTTGACAAATTTCTGAAAAGGGTTTATACTATTAAAAATTCGCTGAAAGGGATATGATCATGATCGGGTTTATCAACGCCAATACATGTCTGAATCGAACCGCTATGTCTGGTAACCCGATGGGTTGCGAGGCTTTTATCTCTATCCCCGGAAAGCGATAACGGTTTTTGGGCGATAAGCGGGTAGAAGCAGGAAGCGCTTCTACCCGCTTTTTGTACTTATTTTTAAGGAGGCAAAACGGGATGGACAGCACGCAGATCGTCAGAGAGTACTATAACCAAGCCCCTCAGCTGGAGTGGGAACGCATCGAGGGCAGGCCGGAGCTTGCCCTGACCAGCCGCTTTATCGACCGCTACGTAAAGCCCGGGGATCGGGTGCTCGACATCGGCGGCGGGCCGGGGAGATACTCCCTGTACCTGGCCGAAAGGGGCTGCGACGTCACGCTGCTCGATCTTTCGGACGCCAACGTCACGTTTGCCGCCGCCCGGGCAGCCGAGCGCGGCGTCGGGCTTTGTACGGTGCGCGGCGACGCGCGGCAGGCCGATCGGCTTGTCGTCGGCCAGTTCGACCATGTGCTGCTGATGGGGCCGCTGTACCATCTGCTTGAGGAGAGCGACAGGGTCCGGGCGGTCAACGCGAGCCTGGAGCTGCTCAAGCCCGGCGGGGTGCTGTTTGTTTCGTTTATCAACCTGTTCGCGGGCGTGATCTACGCGATGAAGCTTGACCCGGCCAGCATACTGACTCAGGAAAGCGCCGAGTTCTTTGACATGGTTTTATCGGACAGGAACTACGCCGGCAGGGCGTTTACCCAGGCGTTTTTCATCAACGTGCAAGAGGTGCTGCCGTTCATGTCGAGGTTTGGGCTGGAAAAGCTCCACTATTTCGGGCAAGAGAGCATCACGTCGCCCTGTGAGGACAAGATTTTTTCAGTCTCGCCCGAAGTTTCGGCGGCGTGGCTCGACATGGCCGAGAGGCTTTGTGAGCGCGAAAGCCTGCTGAACTGGTCTGAGCACCTGATGTATGTGGGCAGAAAGCCCACCGGGGCGTAGGCGGCGGGCATGGATGGCAAGACCAACATTCTGACAAAGGGGAGAAGAACTATGTTAAGACACACAGGAACCCAACCCCTGGAGACCGGCAGGCTGATATTGCGTCGATTTGAGAAAGCCGACGCTCAGGCGATGTTTGAGAACTGGGCCAATGACGCCGAGGGATGCCGCTATATGACGTGGGAGCCGCACGGGGAAGTGGAGAACACGAAGAGTCTTCTGGAGGGCTGGGTCGCGGCATACGAGAGCGACAGCCAGTATAACTGGGCGATCGTCCTCAAAGAGACCGGCGAGCCTATTGGCAGCCTGGGTCTTGTCTCGATAAGCGAGCGCGGCATGTGGGGCGAGGTCGGCTACTGCCTTTCCCGGCGCTATTGGAATCAGGGCCTGATGACCGAGGCGCTGCTGGCCTGCCTGTCCTTTTGCTTCCTGCAGGTCGGGTTTAACCGTATTCAGGCAAAGCACCACGTCGACAACCCGGCGTCGGGCGCCGTCATGCGAAAAGCCGGCATGAAGTACGAGGGCCTTCTGCACGAGATCCTATATAAGGAAAGCCTCGGTTTTTGTAACTGCGAGCAGTACTATCTGCTCAGGCGCGATTACGGCGCGGCAGAGTGACAGCTGTGCGCGGCTCTCGCGGGGCGGGCCTTGAGGCCCGCCCCGCCGTTTATTTTTTCCCCGGCATATTCTGGATGTCGCAGCGGTCCAGAACACCCCTGGACAGCGCAAAGCAGCCCAGCGCCGCGATGAGCTCCCAGGCCGATATTATTCCCAGCATCGCGATCAGTCCCGGCGTGCCCTCCATGAAAATCATGGCGATAATGCCGGCAGCGAGCCCTGGCAGCATGATAAGGATGACCGCGACAAAGTACAGGAGGAGTAAGACGCCCGCGCTGATGTCGGCGGTCGTCCAGCGCATGGACAGATAATTGATGCCGATCAGCAGCAGGGAGAACAGCGTGTACGTGACGATGCACAGCGCCGCAACCAGGGGGTTTTCGCCGAGGATGAGACCACAGATCACGAAGATCAGCACGCTCTCCAGCAGCACCTTGAGCACGAGCTCCAGATTGCTCCAGACAATCTTGGAGAAGGACGAGTCGGGAACCATGTAGATATAGTGGGTAAACAGCTCCCTTAGCCCGCGGCCCGTGCCGATCACCATGATCTGCATCCACATCAGGATTGGCAAAATCACCTCGATGCCGATCGTTCCCCGCAAAAAGACGCTCAGCGCCACGGCGCCCAGCACGGTGAAAACCGAGCCCAGCGTAAAGATTCCGAATCTGCTCGCACGAAACGACTCGCGCAGGTGCCTGTAAAAAAATGTGCTCGCGCCCGCGCCCGCGAGGCCGGTCCCGGCAACCTTGACGCGTCTGCCGCGCGCCTGCGCCGAGGCCAGCTGCCCCTCGGCGGCTGCCCGTTTGGTCTCAAAGGCAGTCTCGGTGCTCACCAGCACGTCCTCATAGTAGTCTGCCTTGCCAAAAACAACGTACAGCGCCAGCAGAACGCCCGACGCGGCGGTCAGGCCGTAGAACAGAAGGCCTGCTCCCAGGCTTCCGGCGATCAGCGCCACCGTGCCCCGCGCCGCCCAGCCGGCCACCGGCGTCCAGGCGAAGACCGGGGAGCGCAGCGCGCTCTCCAGACCCTTCATCACGTCGCCCTCGGCGACGACCTGCCATACGCAGCAAAACAAAAGCGGCAGGAATACGGCGACGGTCACCAGCTTGGCCAGGCGCTTTCTCCTGGCGTTGCCATTGACCGCGCTGTAAATCACGAGAGACAAAATGGAGAGCGCCGACACCGCCAGCATAAAACCGAGCAGCACCAGAAACACCGCGCCGAAGCCCACGCCGAAGCTGGAGCTCAGGTTGTTGGTTTGATACAGAATAAAAAAGCCCGCGAGGAACACCATTTTTACCATGCGGACAAGTCCATAGATCAGGATGGATTTTGGGCTCACCGGCGAAACAAACAGCAGGTTGACGTCGCTCATGTCAAAGATGACCCCGCCGTCGGCCAGCCCTTTTTGCACCGAAAACACGACAAACAGCGAAATTAGCAGAAAGAGCACGCCCTCCAGCCAGATCAGGTCAGCGCTACTCTCGGCGCTTTGCTCCGTGAACAGCGCCAGCACAATAAGGCCGACCATCGCGCCGATGACCAGAAGGTACATCACGAGTTTGGCGGGCTTGCGCAGGACTTCGAGCAGACTGTTTTTCAGGCCCATGGCGATCAGGTAGAAAAGGCTGTTCATGTCGCCTTCCCCCGATCTTCGCCCTCCGTAATTGAGAAGTACAGCTCCTCCAGGCTGCCCGCGCCCTCCAGCTCGGACGCCCGGCAGGCGCGCGCGACACGGCCGTTTTGCATGATGTACGTGGCGTCCCAGTGTTCCTCAACGCTTTCAATCATGTGGGTGCTGACCAGCAGCGCGCAGCCCTGCCGCTTGAGGTCGAGCATGGCCGTTTTCAGTTCCCGGATGCCGTGCGGATCAAGCCCTACGAGGGGCTCGTCAAGGATCACCGCCCTGGGCCGCGGCAGAAGGGCGCAGCAGACGCTGACCTTTTGCTGCATCCCCTTGGAGAGCTCCTTGCCCAGCTTCATGCGCTTGTCGTCCAGCTCAAATCTGCCGAGAAGCTCATCGGCATAGGTCTGCCAGTCGCTGAGCCGGTATGCCCTGGCGATGAACTCCAGGTGCTCGGAAACCGTGAGCATCGGGTACAGCGCGGGGAGCTCCGGCACGTATCCCAGCAGCCGCTTGGCGTCGGGCGTGCGGTTTTCAAAGCCCCCGATTTTAATCGCGCCGCCAAAGCGCAGGAGCCCGCAGATGGACTTGATCAGGGTGGATTTTCCGGCCCCGTTCGGACCCAGAAGCACCGCCAGCTCACCCTCCCGGACCTCCAGACTGACCTGGTCGTTGGCCAAAAGCTTCCCATAGCGTTTGGTGACGTTTTCGACTTGTATCAAAATCATGCGCTCCTTTTTGGCGGTTCGTCGCTTGCTATCTTTCCCGGCGCGGCAAAAGGGCGACCCGGCTCAGTCGACAAACAGCGATTTTCCATTGTGCGATAAAATCCGGCGGATTTCGCTAAACTGCCTGTATTCAAAAATCTTCAGCGTGGGAATGGCCACGTCGGCCTGCGTCAGCATGAAGGGGAGCTTCTCCTTGCTTTTGGTGAACAGAACGATCCGCTTGCTCAGCGCGATGGCGTAGCCGATCTCGAGCAGTACGCTGGACTTGATGTTGTCGGGGTAGAGCACGACCATGGCCTCGCACTGCTTGATGTCGCGCAGGTTTTCGCGCAGCGCCTTGACCGCCCCGTCAAAGTCCGCCGTCGCCGCGATGCCGTCCCCCACGTAACGCAGCCACTCAAAGCCGCAGTGGTTGAGCAGAATCTCCTTGATGGTCTGGACGTTTTCCCTGAGCTCTATGTACTTTTCCTCCGACAGCCCCGACATGGGCGCGCTGATAAAGACGCTGTGCCGGATCAGCTTGTCGCGGCCCGCCGGAAAAATCTTGATCTGGCCCTCTTCCATCTGCATGTTCAGCGCGTCCTCGACTGCCTTGACGCCTCTTACAAAGTCCGGGTAGGCCTCGTTGAAGAGCATGTCCATTTGCTTTTCGGTGGAGTTGGTAAACCCTGCGCCCTGCTTGATGTCCCCCATCATCTTTCGCAGCGTTTTTTCGGTGGCCTGACGGTCATCGTCGTTGTATCTGACGTTGTGAAACGGCGATAACGGCGTGTGCGCCGGAAGATCCGTCTTAAACAGGAAGGGAATCACGCTGACGACGTCCCTGCGCGCCGCCAGCGCGCCGGCCTCATAGTAAATCCAGGGCGCGGACGTGTTGTCGCCCGTGACGCAGACGATGGCGCAGCCGCTTGAATTAAGCTCCTCCTTGATCTTCTCAAACCAGAACCGTCCCGACGGGATGTCCTCCTCGGACATGAACACGTCCAGGTTTTCATTTTCAAACATTCTCTTCAGAAACACCTTGAGCTCTCTGGCAATATGCTTGCTGTGCACCCCGGACCAGCTGACAAAGATCCTCATAAAAAACCAACTCCCAAACATTTCCTTCTCGATCCCCAGTATATCATCCCGGCCGTATGGGTACAAGACAAAAAGCAGACTGAGTCAAAGAGCCTATGATTCGTTGACTCTCTGAGCGCCGGCACGGAACATCCATATCAGCAAAACGGCAGAGAGCAGGATAAACGCGGCGCAGGTGAGCGCCGCCACCGTGTATGTGCCGAAGTAGTCATAGGCGTAGCCGATGACGGCTGACGAGATCGAGCTGCCGATGAGCGACGCCGACATGACATAGGCATAGACCTTGTTGAACTCGACTGCCCCAAAAATGGTGCGCGTGACCTGCGACAGCCCGATTCCCCCGATGGAGTATGAGCAGCCGACAAAGAAAGCGGCTGCGATCAGCACGACCATTCCCGCGCCGGAAAACAGGCCGAGCAGCGTAAAGCCGACCGCGATGAGCGCCAGAAACAGCAGCGACGCCCGCTTGGTGCCAAGCGTGTCGCACAGCACGCCGAGCATGAGCTTGGAGGTCATGTTGCCGACCATCGTGGTGGAGATCATATAGGCGCCCACAGTGGCGGACAGGCCGACGCTGGTGGCGTACCCCGACATGTGCTGGCCCATTCCGGTGACAAACGCGGTCAGAATTCCCACAGCGCAGACAATGAGAAAGAAGACAGTGGGGGGCTTTGGGGCCGCCTTCGCCGGACTTTGGAGATCCTGTACAGCTGCTTTGGCAGCTGAGGTGAGCTCGTCCTCGGTCGCGCCGTAGGGGAGAAAGCCCTTATCCTGCGGGTGGGCCCTGAGCAGAAAGAGGGCCGGCAGCACGGCGACCAAAACGATTCCGGCGGCAAGAAGATGGGCGGTTCTCCACCCCGAGCCCGTGATGATGCTCTGCAGCATCGGGTTAAACACCGCGCCGGCCACTCCGCTGAAGCTGAGCGCGATGCCGAGCGCCAGCCCCATCCCCTTGGAAAACCAGTTGCCGACCACCATCGTGATGATCGTGACGCCGAACATGGCGTTACCGATGCCCTGTATCGTTGAAAGAATATAAAGCTGCGTCATGGATGTCGCAACGCTCCAGGCAGCGAGCGAGGCCACCGTGAGAAACATGCCCAGCCCGATGATCAGCCTGACGTGGCCCCTGCGCCCGAACCGCATGACCATCGGGCCGACAAGGCCGGTGACAAGGTTCATGATCGTGACGGCCATGGCAGCATCGCCGTAGCCCACGCCAAAGTCCTTGGCCACGGGCGAAAAGAACACTCCAGAGCAGTTGATGCTGATTCCCACAGAGCCGAGCATCAGCCCGCAGCAGCAAGCCGTGACAATCCAGTGGTAAACGCTTTTGTTCTTTATCCTCATTCCACACCTCTCGTAATCGGGAAAGGCCGCGCCACCCTCATAACTCTGCGGGCGGAACGGCCATTTTTCTATAGTGTCAGTGTTTGCAGCAGCCGCGCCGAGGCGTCCAAATCCTCCATGAGGTCGCCGTCGCTGGCGTCCTGGTCAACCACCTGCCCGATGCCGTGCGTGCGGGCAAAGCGCCACGCCGAAACGGTGTCCACCACGCCGGCGCCGAGCCTGACGTGCACGGCGCTCCCGTCAGGGCCAATGGCGACGTCCTTGTGGTGCACCGAGCGGACAAACGATTCGTTGCGCGCCAGAAAATCTTTGACGTCCTCGCCGCCAAACGCGACCCAACCGGTGTCGACCTGCGCCCCGAGCTTTCCGCGGCACTCGTGAAGGATCAGTTCATATGCGCTCATCCCGCCCACCTTCGCGGAGATATCGGTCGAATGATTGTGCAGCCAGAGCTCCAACTTGTGCGCTGCGAGCCTGTCGGCCACGTCGGCGCAGGTTTCGGCAAACGCCTTCAGAGCGGCCTGCTCAAAGGGGCCGCGATAGCCCACGACAAATTGTGTAAGGCCGTACGTCCCGGCGGCCTTCACCATTTCGGGCACCGCCTGTGCAAGGTCGGCTGCGAAAACATGGCAAGAGGAGAGGGAGAGCCCGTGCGCCTTCGCCAGCGCCACGTGGCGGGGCAGATCACATGCCTTCCAGATCAGACTGCCCAGCGACGGGTTCATGCCGGCCGCGTCGCCAAAGAGGATGCAGGGCTCGACCTGTGTATACCCAAACCCCGCGACCCTTCCCAGAAAGGCGTCGGGATCCTGATGATAAAGCTTCATGCAGCCAAAGAGCTGTAGTCCGAGTTCCATATGTAGTGTCCTCCCAACATCAAAAGATTTTTAATGGTATCCGTCCGGGTGCGCGCCCTCAGGGCGGTTTGGCAAGTCTTTCGCGCGGGATTAATACTCAACGTCGAGCCAGCGGCCCTCGGCGGAGGAACGAAGCCCCGCCGTAATCACCGCAAGGGTGTTGTGGCCGTCCACACCGGTGACCAGGGGAGACCTCTTTTCGACAATGGCCGCGATAAACTCATCGATGACGCCGCTCCTGAGCTGCTTTGCGTTGGTGCTGATGGCGCCGATGTGGTACTTTACAATCGTCGCGTCCCGCATCTCCAGGACGATGTCGTCGGCATAGTCGCCGAAGATCTTCATCACGCCCTTGTCCCCGTATACGACGGTGCTGTTGTCCTCCTGACCGTAATTTGTCCAGCTGAAATGCATGATGCCCGGCATTCCGTTTTCCATCTTAAACTGGCAGACCACATTGTCCTCCAGATCGATCAGTCTGCCGTCGGGATATTTCTTGTCCAGCGTGATAACCGACGCGAAGACGCTCTTGATCTCCGAGCCGGTGAGGAACCGGATCAGGTCGATCTTGTGCGCGCCCAAATCCCCCAGCACGCCGAAGTGCGCCTGCTCGCGCCTAAAAAACCAGGTGCCGGACGTATTGTCAATGCTCCACGCCTCAGGCCCCGCGTGCTTGAAGTTGCACTGAAAGAAAAGCGGCTTTCCGATCGCCCCGTCAGATAAGATTTCGCGCGCCTTTAAATGCGCGGGGATGAGCCGCTGGTTATGCCCAATCATCAGCGTCTTGCCGGAGGCTTTTTCAGCCTCGAGCATGGCGCGCGTCTCCTCCAGCGTTAGTGCCATGGGCTTTTCACAGAGCACGTTTTTCCCGGCGCCGAGCGCCCTGATGCTCATGGCGGCGTGCGCGCTGTTGGGGGAACAGATGCTGACCGCCGAAACGGTGTCGTCCAGCAGAATCTCCTCAAAGTCGGCGTAAACCTTTCCGCCATAAAGGCGGCACATCTCCGCCGCCCTGTCGTGGTTAAAGTCGGTAAACCCGGCCATTTCCACGTTGGGGTTTTCGGCGTATTCCGGCGCGTGGCGGCGCTGTGTAATCGCTCCGCAGCCAACGATTCCCACTCTAACTTTTTCCATGTTTTCTCCTCCCCATATCTTTGTTCTTATGATGAATCCTGTTTTGAAAGAACGCCGCGCCAAGGCTAACTTTTGTTATCGGCGTCACTGCCCGGCGGGTACGACAGCGCCTGCCGTCACTCAGGCTGGAGACGCCTGACGGTTCCCCTGTCCACGTAAATGGTCTCGACTGATCTGACCGCGACCTCCTTGCCGAGGTCTTCCATCCGGCTGTTCAGCAGCGACAAAACGGTCTCGCCGATGTCGCTCAGGGAGAGATCTACCGAGTCGATCTGCGGGGACAGATATTCCGAAAGCACATTGTCGTATCCGACAATCGAGATATCCTGCGGTACGCGCAGGCCATGTTTGTAAAGGATCTGCATCGCGCCTGCTGCCAGCGTGTCGGCCGCCGCGAAAATCGCCGTGGGAGGCTCCTTCAGCCCGAGCAGCTGCTCCGCGGCAAGGCGGCCGCTCTCCGGTCCGTAGCTGTCCTCAACGCGCACAAGCCCGGTGTCCCCGGAAAGGCCAAAGTCGCGCACGGCAGCCCAAAAGCCCTCGTGCCGCAGCCGCTCAACCTCGTGCTGAGGTCTCATGCCGATGAACGCCACCCTGGTGTGTCCGCGCGCAGCAATTCTCCCCACAGCGTCGTGCACGCCCTGGAAGTCCTTGACGATCAGGCTGTCAACGCCCTGCGCCGCGTACCCGCGCTCCACCGCGACCACAGGGATGCGCTCATTGCGCAGCCGCTCAAACAGGGACCCTGAAACGTTTCCGTTTGAGATGATGACCAGCCCGTTGACCTGCATGCCGATGAACTTGCTCACAAGGCGCTCCTCGTCGCCGCGGTTGTGTTGCCCTTCCATGGTGAGCAGCTCAAACCCGTGGCGCTGCGTCGCAAAATAAATGGACTGGTTGATGCGCTGACAGAGCCCGTTGGGATTCGACGTCAGGAGACTGCCGATAATGCCGCTCCCGTTTCCCTTCAGCGCCCGCGCCATCTGATTGGGGATGTAGCCCATTCGGGCGATTTCCAGCTCGACTCTGGCGCGCGTTTCAGGGGAGACATAGCCGTTTTGGTGGATCACGCGGCCGACCGTCGCGATGGACACTCCCACCGCCTTGGCGATATCAATCATTTTTGTGCCTATAATGCTCGCCTCGTTTCAATGTGGTAACGATAACACACTAGCATATCCCTCAAGATATGTCAATAGGCAGGTTGCTTCCCCCATCATTTTTCGGGCTCTATGTCAAGCCTGCCGCCGAGGGCGGCAGGTGCTTGCTGGACTGAATCCAGGGAAAATATAAACCACAGCGGTTTCGGGAATTCATTTCTCGAAACCGTTTCCCTGCAAACCGCCTCAGCGGTTTGATGAGACTGTAGACAAACCTTCGATTTGACTACAAACGGGAGCAGGAACGCGTCTTTGTGAAGACGCGCATTGGGTGACTTTCCCGGAGTGAATCCGTGAAAGAGTTGTTGTCCTAATTTTTTCGCCTGTCAAGCCTCATTCGTCCTCGCGGGCGGTCGTCCTTCGCCTTGCGGCTTTTGAACCGGTCGCCCCTTCGGGGCGCGTGCGCTTCAAAACGCCTCCAGGCTCCAGGCCTCCCTGCTCGGGCGCTCGGCTCT
>JAVBOR010000065.1:0-20119 GCA_031550325.1 Oscillospiraceae bacterium | reverse complement strand
CCGCAAGGCGAAGGACGACCGCCCGCGAGGACGAATGAGGCTTGACAGGCGAAAAAATTAGAACCACAACTCTTTCACGGATTCACTCCGGGAAAGTCACCCAATGCGCGTCTTCACAAAGACGCGTTCCTGCTCCCGTTTGCAGACAAATCGAAGGTTTGTCTACAGGCTACCTGACGCCGGAGGCGGCTGTCCTCGCTGGATGATGACTGAATAAGACTAAATAAAACGCTTTCCCGGAGTGAATCCGGGAAAGCGTTTCTTTGCGCCTTCGTCCTTTTCCAGGTTCGACGCGAATCCTGGAAAATCTGAACCACAATGGTTTCGGGAATTCATTTCGTGAAACCGTTGCTCTGCAAACCGCCTCAGCCGTTTGAACCAACTTCGGTTTGTCAAAGAACCAAAGGTTCTTTGACAGTCTGCTTTAACAAGGTCTGACCTTTACTCGATGCGGTCATCACATCGGATGATCGCCGTCAGCGCGTATGTATCGCTGTCCGTGGTCTCAAAGACAAGCCGGAGACATGTCCAGCCCTCTTGGGCAACCGCGCCGTATTGAAACTCAACAAAAACATCGGAGGCAAACGGATCCTGACTGTCAACCGCGCTCACGCGGCCGCGAACCAGAGTCGGCGCTTTGCAGAAATCCCGGACACACAAAAACTCTTCAAAAAAAGCCGACGCAGTGCGTTCAACGGGCTCCCCCGTCGCCGGAACAACATCCCAGACATACAGGCTTGCGTCATCGGCAAACGCGCTCACCTGCCCGGCTGAAAAGGTAAGACTTTTCTCCAAATTCGCGCGACTGTACGCGGCGAACACAACGCCTCTGGACGCACTGACGTAAGCCGACAGGCCCGCAAAGTCCCGCTCATAGACGTCCTGCGCCACATGCGTCGCCGTTTCCAGCAGAGCCAGGTCGTCCGTCTCGGTCAAATCGGTCTTCATCAGCATCGTCGTCTGACTCTCCGGCGGGGCCAGCGCTCCGGTTCCATAAAGGATGGCCAGCAACGCGCCGGCGCCCAGCAAAACCCCAACCAAAACAAGTACCGCCGATTGACGGACACGCTTCATAGAGGGCAACCCTCCCCTCATCCGTTTCAGTTTAACATAAGTTTTCGGTCAATTCAATAGAATAGCTTGCCGTCTTGGATACAATTTAGTTACAATTGCACAGGCCGGCATACAGGGCCCGGTGCAGCCGCGCCGCTTCCTCCTGCGAAAACCGCCCGACCTTTTCCCGCGTGGCTGCGCTCATGCGCGCGCGCGCTTCGTGATCGCAAAGCAGGCTGTGAATATTCTTCGCTACGGCCAAGGCATCGCCGCTCGGCGACAGAAGCCCGGTCACGCCCTGGTCCACCAGCTCCCAGTTGCCGCCCACGTCGGTCGCCACCACCGGCAGACCGCTGGCCATCGCCTCCAAAATGGAGATTGACAGGCCCTCGTACTTGGAAGTCAGCACGTAAATATCTGCGCCCTTCAGCAGCATATCGATGTCGCGGCGCATTCCCAAAAACGTCACAAGGTCATCAAGGCCCATCTGCGCCGACCGCTCGCGCAAGGTCTCCAGCAGCTTTCCATCCCCTGCGACGAGCAGCTTTGGGGGCTCCCCGGAGCACAGCGTTTTCAGGTGCAGCATCACGTCCAGCAGCATGGCCTGATTTTTTTCTTCGTCTATGCGCCCTACGGACAGCAAAGTCCGCGCGGGCTCATCTGTCCGGCGTGCATTCGCCTGAAAGACGGACAGGTCAACGGCGTTGTAGATCAGTGCAATCTTTTCGGGCGGCACACACAGCTTTTCGCGCAGCACGTCGTATACGCTTTGGCAAATCGCGACAAAACGCTCGGTTTTGCGGTTGAGAAGAACCCTGCGCAGAAGCTGTTTGCTGACCACCACGCTGTGTATGGTCTCGACCAGGCGCGTGCGCAGCCCGTACAGCGCCAGAACCACATAGGCGGTGTACCCTGCCAGATGAAGGTGCAAGACATCGGGGCGCACCGTTTTGAAGAGCGCGCGCGTCCGCCGCATGCAGCCCAGACGATCTTTCCCGAGCTTTTTGTCCAAAAACCGCACACAAACGCCGGCGCGTTCCATTTCCTCCTTGTACGCCTGCTCATACGCAAGCGCGTCGGGATCACCGGTCACATCCCGCATGCGCAGCATGGACCAGATTTCCAGCTCGTCGGCTGATTCTGTGGCAAGGCCAAGCACAACAATCCGCGCGACCGATGCGATGCCCCCCACCGAAAATGCCGGTATAAAGTGGACTATTTTCATACAGACCTCCCCAAATCCCGACATATAACAACAATAAAATGGAAACTATATCAAAAATTATCTTTTTGTGAGTATATCATCGGAACTGTTCTGTGTCAAATGGCAGGCCAGCATAACATTGTGACGCGTTTTTGTAAATGTGATGGAGTTGTGTTGAAACTCTCTGCCTCTGTGTATTAAATCCCCTCATTATGCCCAACTTTTCAGCTCTTCCATCATACTCCCATGACAACTGTGTGGTAGACTACAGTTAAGTCTTAGCGCCGGAAGAGCGCGGCTCCGGGAACAGGGCATAATCCGGCGCTCATCACGCATACCAGAAAGGAGGCCAACACCATGAGCGACAGCAGCGTCGCGTGCGCATGCCCGGTCGAGGAAAACCAGAGTGCGCTAGCCAAGATAGAGAATGTCATTGACCTTTACAAGGGCAAGGAGGGGAGCCTGATCCAGGTTTTGCACCTGGCGCAGGAGATCTATGGCAGTCTGCCGCTGGAAGTGCAGCGGTTCATTTCCGAGCGGATGGACATTCCGCTGGCTGAGATCTCCGGCGTCGTCTCGTTCTACTCGTTCTTCACCACGGTTCCCAGGGGCGCGCATACGATCCGCGTGTGCATGGGCACGGCGTGCTATGTGCGCGGCGGCAAGAAGATCGTCGAGCATTTGCAGAACAGACTGGGTGTGGATCTGGGCGGCACCACCTCCGACGGGAAGTTCACCTTTGAAATCGCCCGATGCATCGGCGCGTGCGGCCTGGCTCCGGCCATGATGATTGACGACACCGTGTTTAAGCAGGTCAACGTCAACAAGCTGGAAAAGATCCTAGAGTTGTATTGAAAGGAGGGAACCATTGATGAGCGGCACGAAACTGACCTCCCGCGAGGACCTTTCCCGGATTAAGCTCGACTATACAGCGCAGCTTGGCGCGTTCGACCACCTGATTCTTGTGTGCGGCGGCGCCGGGTGCGTATCCTCCGGCTGCGCCGAGATCGAGCTGGCCGTCACCGAGGCGCTGGAGGAAAACGGACTCCTGGGCAAGACAAAGGTCATGGAAACCGGCTGCATGGGCACATGCGCGGTCGGCCCCGTGATGCTGATTCAGCCCGAGGGCGTCTTCTACACAAATCTCACCCCCGAAATAACGCGCAAAATTGTCAGATCGCATCTGGTCGGCGGCAAGATCCTTGAAGAGTACACCTTTTATGACCGTTCGCTCCAGCGCAACGTCCCCAAGATTGACGACATCGACTTTTTTAAGCAGCAGGTCAAGATCGCGCTTCGCAACTGCGGCGCGATGGATCACGCGAGTATCGACGCCTATATCGCGCGCGACGGCTATCAGGCGGCGATGGACTATCTGCAAAACAAGAGCGGGGCCGATGTTGTCAGCGAAATCAAGGCGTCCGGCCTCATGGGCCGCGGCGGCGCGGGATTCCCCACGGGCGTCAAGTGGGAGGCCGGCCTCAAGGCCGGCGGCGACCGCAAATTCATCGTCTGCAACGCCGACGAGGGCGATCCCGGCGCGTTTATGGACCGCAGCATCATCGAAGGCGACCCTCATTCGCTGATTGAAGGCATGCTCATGGGCGGGTACGCCATCGGCGCGAACACGGGCTATGTCTACGTCAGGGCGGAGTACCCCCTGGCCATTGCCCGACTGGAGCGCGCGCTTGAGCAGGCCAGAGATCTGGGTGTGCTGGGTGAAAACGTCCTGGGCTCTTCGTTTAGCTTTGAACTGGAAATCCGCATTGGCGCGGGCGCGTTTGTCTGCGGAGAAGAGACTGCGCTCATGAACTCCATCGAGGGCAACCGCGGCGAGCCGCGTCAAAAGCCGCCGTTCCCGTTCCAAAAGGGCCTGTTTGGATACCCGACCATCATCAACAACGTGGAGTCGCTGGCCAACGTCCCGGCCATCCTGCTCAAGGGCGCCGACTGGTACGCGGGCTTTGGAACGGCCACGAGCAAGGGCACCAAGGTGTTCGCGCTGGCCGGAGACATTGCCAACACCGGCATCGTCGAGGTGCCGATCGGCGTTCCCATCGGCAGCATTTTGTTTGACATCGGCGGCGGCGTCCCCAACAAAAAGCAGTTCAAGGCTGCCCAGATCGGCGGCCCGTCGGGCGGCTGCATCACGACGCGCAACCTGAACACGCCCACTGACTACGCAAACCTCAAGCAGCTCGGCGCGATCATGGGCTCGGGCGGCCTGATTTCCATGAACGAGGACACCTGCATGGTCGACACCGCGCGCTATTTTATGGATTTTATCCGCGACGAGAGCTGCGGAAAATGCGTGGCGTGCCGTATCGGCACCAAGCGCATGCTGGAGATTCTCGAACGCATCACGACCGGCCACGGGGAGAACGGCGACATCGAGCTGCTCATCGAGCTGGGAGAAACCATTCAGGAGTCGGCCATGTGCGGCCTGGGGCAGACGGCGCCCAACCCCGTGCTCAGCGCCATTAACAACTTCCGCGAGGAGTTCGAGGAACACATAAAGCACAAATACTGCCGCGCGGGCGTCTGCTCGGATTTGTTTATCTCGCCGTGCGAGAACACCTGCCCCGCGGGCATCAACGTCCCCGGATACACAGCCCTTGTCGCCGAAGGCCGCTTCGTCGACGCGTATAACCTCATCCGTCAGGAAAACCCGTTCCCCGCCGTGTGCGGGCGCGTGTGTACGCGGCCCTGCGAGAGCAAGTGCCGCCGCCGCACGATGGACGAATCCGTCGCGATCTGCGACATCAAGCGGTTTGTGGCCGACTACGCGCACAAGCACGAGCAGGCGTACACGAAGGACTTAGTGTTCCCGCGCAACGGCAAAACCGTTTCGATCATCGGCGCGGGCGCTGCCGGCCTGACCTGCGGGTACTATTTGGCGCGCATCGGATATGACGTGGAGGTGTACGAGTCGGAGAACATCGCGGGCGGCGTTTTGGCTTACGGCATTCCCGAGTACAGGCTTCCCATGGACGTTTTGCAGCACGAGATCATGCTCATCGAGCGCGAGGGCGTCAACATCCACCTCGGCGTGTCCGTGGGCAGGGACGTCAGCTTTGAGGATCTCCGCAAAAACTCAAACGCCATTTTTGTCGCCACCGGAACCCAATTCCCGCAGCGCATCAACATCGAGGGAGAGGAGCTTCCGGGCGTCATTCACGGCATCACGTTCCTGAAAAAAGTCAACCTCAGCCAGCCGGTTGAGTTGGGCGACCACGTGGCCGTCATCGGCGGCGGAAACACCGCCATCGACTCGGCGCGCACAGCGCTGCGCCTCGGAGCCAAAAAAGTGACCGTTCTTTACCGCCGTACGATCGGCATGATGCCTGCCTATGAGAGTGAAGTGCGCGAAGCCATCGAAGAGGGCGTGGAGATCATGGAGCTGGTGCAGCCGGTTCTGTTCTCGGGCGACTCCGGCCGCGTGGCCAAGGTGGTCTGCAACCGCATGAAACTCGGCGAGTTTGACTCCGGCGGGCGGCGCAAATCCGTGCCGATTGAGGACGCCATGTTCACCCTCTCGGTCGACACCGTCATCCCGGCGGTCAGCCAGTACGCCGACCTGCCGTTTATTCAGGCCGAAAACATCGGGCGCACGCAGTGGGGCACGTTTACGGTTGACGACGACAGCATGATGACCACCATGAAGGGCGTCTTTGCGGGCGGCGACATCGTCCGCGGGCCGGACACGGTCATTCAGGCCATTTCAGACGGCAAAAAGGCCGCTATTTCCATTGACAAATACCTCGGCGGCCGCGGCGTGCTGAACAAGGGCGAAGAAATCGAGATCAACGTCAGGTTTGATGACGACGAGGTTATGGAACTGAACCGCTACCCGCTGGATATGCTGGATATGGACAAACGCAAGGGCACCTTTGACGAGGTTGTTCTGGGCTACCACAAGCTGACCGCCATGGCGGAGGCCATGCGTTGTCTCCACTGCGAAAGGAGGTCGTAAGACATGGTGAACCTGACCATTAACGGGCAGCCGGTGTGCGTCGAAGAGGGCACCACCATCATGGAGGCAGCCCGCCAGTCGCGCATTAACATCCCCAGTCTGTGCTATATGAAAGGCGTCCATAAAGAGGGCGCGTGCCGCATCTGCGTTGTAGAGGTCGAGGGCGCCAGAACTTTGCAGGCTTCCTGCCTGGCCACCGTCACCGAGGGCATGGTGGTTCACACCAACACCGACAAGGTGCGCAAGACGCGGACCATTCTCTATGAACTCATGCTGTCCGACCACTCGCAGGACTGCCTGAGCTGCACGCGCAACCAGCGCTGCGAGTTTCAGAAGCTGGGCGGAATGCTCGGCGTGGATACCTCCCGGTTTGACGGCGAGCGCGCAGGGTACACCGTCGACGCGTCCGTCTCGGTCACGCGCGACATGTCCAAGTGCATCCTCTGCCGGCGCTGTGTGACCGCGTGCAGCGACATCCAGGGCGTGGGCGTTCTCGCCCCGCAGCATCGCGGCTTCGACACCCAGATTTCCCCGGCGATGGGGCTGCCGCTCGGCACGGTCAACTGCTCGTTCTGCGGCCAGTGCACCATTGTGTGCCCCGTAGGCGCGCTGAAATCCACCAACTCCACCGAAAACGTCTGGAAGGCCCTCTCCAACCCCAACGTGCGCACGGTTGTGCAGGTCGCGCCCGCCGTCCGGGTCGCGCTCGGCGAGGCCTTCGGGCTGCCGACGGGCTCAAGCGTCACGGGAAAGATTGCAGCAGCGCTGCACCGGCTGGGCTTTGACGACGTATTCGACACCAACTTCACCGCCGACCTGACCATTTTGGAGGAGGGCTCGGAGCTGCTCGGCCGCGTCAAGGACGCGCTGCTGCTCCACATCCCCTCGCTTCCGATGATCACCAGCTGCAGCCCTGGCTGGGTCAAATACGTCGAGCATGAGTTCCCTGAGCATCTGGGGCATCTGTCCACCTGCAAATCGCCGCACACGATGCTCGGCGCGCTCTCCAAGTCCTATTACGCCGAGAAGATCGGCGTTGACCCCGCCGACATGTTTGTCGTCTCGGTCATGCCGTGCACGGCCAAGAAATTTGAAATCGAGCGCCCCGAAATGGTGAACAACGGCCACAAAAATGTCGACGCTGTCATCACCACGCGCGAGCTGGCGCACATGATTGACCTCGCGGGCATCGACTTCCTGGGGCTGGAGGACGAGACCTTTGACAATCCGCTGGGAATGTCCTCCGGTGCCGCCGACATCTTTGGCCTGACCGGCGGCGTGATGGAGGCCGCCCTGCGCACGGTGTACGAGCTGGTCACCGGCCGCGAGCTCCCGTTTGAGAACCTGCACATCACGCCCATCGTCGGCCTTGACCAGGTCAAGGAGGCCGCCGTGGTCATCAAGGATCCCCTGCCCGCTTACGGCTTCCTGGCGGACGTCGAGCTGCGCGTCGCGGTGACCAGCGGTCTTGCGGGCGCCAAGCGGCTCATGGAGCAAATTGTAGACGGCACCTCGCCCTATCACTTTATCGAGGTCATGGGTTGCCCGGGCGGCTGCATCATGGGCGGCGGTCAGCCGCGCTCGTCCGACCCAGAAGTGCGCCAGAAGAGGCTCGGCGGCCTGTATTCCGAGGACGAGAGCAAAACGCTGCGCAAGTCGCATGACAACCCGTATATCATCTCGCTCTATGAGCAGTTCCTCGGCGAGCCCAACGGCCACCTCTCCCACGAGCTTTTGCACACACACTATGTCCCGCGCGGACAGTTCAATCACCTCACCGGGGAGACGTTTGTGGCCGACTCTAAGGTCATCAGCAAGATCAAGACGGCGGCCGCGCAGCGCGACATCGCCAAGTCCATCGCTGCCAACATCGGAAGAAGCACGCTCGAGTCGCCGCGCATCCTGGAGCTTGAGGCTGAAAACAGGCGGCTGCGCTCCGAGCTGGAGGACACGCTGGAGACCGTGGACATTCTGAAATCGGCGTTTAAGAGCTGAGTCCTTGCCCTTCAGGCTGTCAAAGAACCAAGGGTTCTTTGACAAAGCGGGGACAGGAACGCGTCTTTGTGAAGACGCGTAAAGAAAGGGTTTCCCGGGATGAATCCCGGGAAACCCTTTTGTAGACTGTAGACAAACCTTCGATTTGTCTACAAACGGGAGCAGGAACGCGTCTTAGTGAAGACGCGCACTGGGTGACTTTCCCGGAGTGAATCCGAGAAAGAGTTGTGGTTCTAATTTTTTTCGCCTGTCAAGCCTCATTCGTCCTCGCGGGCGGTCGTCCTTCGCCTTGCGGCTTTTGAACCGGTCGCCCCTTTGGGGCGCGTGCGCTTCAAAACGCCTCCAGGCTCCAGGCCTCCCTGCTCGGGCGCTCGGCTCTTCTTATTTTAGTCCAGCAGGGACCCGCCGCCTTCGGCGTCAGGCTCGACGTGGTTTTGCGCAAAGGAACAAAGAGGCGACCTTTTTTGACAAAGCTAATAATCGTACTCGTCCACGGCATCCATCTCAACTACCGGACTGACAACCAGCCCGTAGCTCCACTGGTCAATTTCGCCCGTGCCGCGCACCACAATATAGTAGGATCCGGCGGGAAGCGAAATCTCTTTGGGCATGTCGCTGCTGTATAGATCAAGCAGCTGCGCGTCGGCCACGAACTTGTCTGTCTTTGCGTTGTAGATCTTGGCTTCGACGGACCTCGAGATATAGTAATAGGAGAGGTCGACGAGAACAACCCAGGACGCTGGGCAGGTTTTCTCCACCACAAAGCGGTAATAGTCCATGTCCTGCGCGTCGGTCAGCGTTCCCTCGACGGCGCTGCCAAACGGCAGATACTGCGCCGACTCCAGGTCCCCGTTGTCCTCAATCTCAAACATGGGCTCGTCGACCAGAAACCCTTCGCTGACCAAAATCTCAAACGCGAACTCATACGGCATGTCGATCAATGTCGCGTCCTCGCCGTCCAGCGTGACGCGCAGCGCGTAGTCCTCGCCCTCGGGCAGATAGTCGCGGATATAGATATAGGGGCAGTCCTCGACGGCGCGCGAGCGTAAAACCGTCTCGCCGGTATGGAGGTCGACCAGGTCGACGGAAAGGGAGCCTACATATTCCTCGGGCGCGTGCAGCGTGAGGAACAGGCTTCCGCCCTGCTCCATCGTAAGCCCATACAGATCCACGTCGCTGTCGTCGCTCAGCGTGCACTGATACTCCGTCTCGGAGTAAATGCTCTGCTCGGGCGGCCAGTAATACGGGCCCTCGGGCTCATCAGGGTTCGCCGGGTCCTCCAGGTCCTCCGGGTTCGCCGGGTCCGCGCCGTCAGCGCCTGTCGGACTCGCCGTGCTGCCGGGCTCGCCAGGCTCGCCGGGGATCGCCGGGCTATTCGGTGAGCCCCCGATTCCCTCGTCTCCATCGGGGTCGACAACGACGGGGGCATCGTCTTCTTCTGGCGGCAGGCCGTCATTGGGCTCGCGCTCGGTGTCCAGGTCATACCAGGACGGCCAGATCCAGTCGGCCTCGTCCACCAGCGCGCTCAGCGTTTTGGGAGGATTCATATAGTGAAGCTCGGAAAGCGCGTTGACCGGAACGGCAAAGTTCAGGTTTTGCCCAAAGGTGGCCGACATTGTCGTAATGCCCACGACGTCGCCATGGCTGTTGAGCACCGCGCCGCCGCTGGAGCCGTTGGAAATGGCGGCGGATACCTGAACCAGCTCCCGGTCGTCGGCCTGCGGATACCGCCTGACCGGGCTGGACACCAGTCCCTCGGAAATCGTGTTCTCAAAGCCCAGCGGGCTGCCGATGCAGTAGATGCGCTGCGCCGCGCGCAGGGCGTGCGAATCGCCCAGGTTCAGCGTGGGAAGCGACGAGCCCTTGACCTTGATCACGGCGATGTCAAGCTCCTCGGAATACCCCAGGACGCGCTCCACAGGGTACTCCTTGCCGTCGGACGTTCGGACAAAGGCCGTGTACATGTCCTCAATGACGTGATAATTGGTTACGGCAACGCCGTCGGAGGTAATGAAAAAGCCGCTGCCCGAATAATAGTCTTCCTCGTCGTACGCGTATTTGTCTTGAAGCTGTATGTAGAAGATCGCCGGTGAAGCCTTGGCGAACACGCCCTCGGCGTCATAAGAGAGTGTGCTGGGACGCGCAAGTCCGTGCAGCACACCCGCCCTGGCAACCCCGCTGTCCAGCCGGGCCGCGGCGGTCAGTGCCTCAAAGTCAAACACGCGCGAGTACAGCGTGTTCAGCTGCGTGTATGCGGAACCCATGCGTTTGCCGAGCAGCGTCGCGCGCGTCAGGGCCACCATGTTTCCGCGGGACAGCGCCCCGGCCTTTCCGTACTGGCCGGCCTCAGCCGACGTCAAAATACCCTGCTTAACCATTTCACCGACCGAGGTTTTCCAGTCAAAGCCGCTGTATCCGAGCGCGCGCAGCATAAAGGTGGCGTACTGCGCCGGTGAGGAAAGCTGCTGGGAGCCAAATGCCGTGGCCGACACGCCGCTGGTGATTTTCTTGGCGTACAGATAGCCCACATAGCAGTCGGCCCAGGCCGGGACGTCGGTAAACGGGTGCTTCAGCTGCGCCGACTGCGCATCCTGTTCCTTGCCCAGAATTTTGACCGTCATCACGGCGGTCTCCACGCGGGTCGCGCTTCGGTCGAGCTCGTAGCCCTTGTTGGAGCCGGCAAACAGATGGAGCGCGTGCAGCGTGTCCGCATACGCCGTGTAATCCGTCTCCGCCGCGGACGCGCCGGTGGGGAGCAACGCGAAAATCAGAACCAGCGCCAGCGCAACAGCCAATAACCTCTTTTTCATCTTTTTCACCTTCCGACTTCTAAAAACGATTAGTTCGCAAACCTCTGGATAATATTATACAATATTTTTTAAATAAAGTAAACTGTTTTAAGCAAAGATGGTCAAAAAGCCCAATTGAGGAACATTTCTACTGTTTTCTCATAACACTTGTCTCTTTCCGCCGTATTGACCCGCACTCAAACGGAGCACTGGAAAATATTCTCACCTTCTTTGCTATACAGATCCAAATGCTTTATTTTTCTCAAGTTTATGATACGTCCTTATCCGGTCAAACTCATGGCTTTGCGGGATTCACTCCAAGAAAGCCCCAGACTGTAGACAAACCTTACTAGCTCTCGTCCTTAGAGATGAAATCAAAAGGCTTTCCCGGATTCATTCCGGGAAAGCCTTTCTTTAGTGAGGCCCCACAGAGCCAATCACTTTATCATCGTTTTGTAGACAAAACTCCTGTTTGTCTACAAGCCAAAGGGCTTATGCCCAAAAAATGTCGATGGGTTTTTCGCGCAAGATGAGTGGCTTCAAAAAGTCGATGGCCTTTTCCAGCCCCTCTTCAATAGACATAAAGGCATCCTCATGCTCGATGCTGATCGCGCCGTCGTAGCCTACGAGCCGGAGCGTGGTGAGCATATCCTTCCACGTCAGCATGTCATGGCCGTAGCCCACGGTGCGGAACAGCCACGAGCGCGACTCCAGACCGCCGAGGCTGCTGGTGTCGAGCACGCCGTTAACGGCGGTGTTGGCGGCCGAGATGCGCGTGTCCTTGGCGTGGAAGTGATGGATCGCGCCTTTGAGCGCCTTGATGGCCTCAACGGGGTCAATGCCCTGCCAAAACAGATGGCTGGGGTCGAAATTTGCGCCGATGGCCGGGCCGGCGGCCTCGCGCAGGCGCAGCAGCGTGGCGGTGTTGTATACGCAAAAACCCGGATGCAGCTCAAGGGCTATCTTGTTCACGCCGTAGTTGGCAGCCTCTTTGACGGCGCTCTGCCAATACGGGATGAGTTCTTCCTCCCACTGATACTGGAGAACCTTTTGGTATTCCGTCGGCCAGGAGCAGGTCACCCAGTTGGGGTAATGCGCGCCCGGATGGTCGCCCGGACATCCCGAAAAGCTGACCACCGTGCTGAGACCGAGCTTCTCGGCCAGCTTGCAGGTGCGAATAAACTCCCGGTGGGCCGTTTCGCGGATTTCCTTGTCCGGGTGGACATGGTTGGAGTGGCAGCTCAGCGCGCTGATTTCAAGGTTGTACTTCTGAAGCAGATCTTTGTAGGCAGCCAGTTTTCCGCTGTCGGTCAGCAGGGCGTCGGGGTCGCAGTGGCCCTGTCCGGGGGCGCCGCCCGTGCCGATTTCCACCATTTGCACGCCGCGCGCGCTCAGCCAGGCAAACGCCTCCTCGGCGCCGCGGTCATAGAGGGGAACCGTCAGTACACTCAGTTTCATGTCTTACCTCCTAAAGATTCATGATGTATTCGATGTCGCGTTTGACGCTGATCTCGCCTGAAACGGCAAACTCTTCCTGCTCCAGAATAAACTGCTCCACGCCGATGGAGAGCGCCGCGCGGATTAAGTCGCCAAAATCAATAACGCCGTCGGGCAGGTCGACGCAGGTTTTGGACTCGGGGTCGGCCATTTGCTTGATGTGCAGCATGTTCACGCGGCCTGCGTTTTTAAGCATGTATTCTTTGTAATCCACATCCGCATACGCTGCCCAATAAATGTCAAGTTCCAGTGAGAGCAGATCGGCCGGAACGAGCTCCAGCAGAAGGTCGAGCAGATAGCGGCCGTTTGGGGCGGCAAACTCTTCCCCGTGGTTGTGGTAGGCAAAGCCGAAGCCCGCCGCGCGCACCTTGGGCGCGAGCTCGCAGAGCTTTGCTGCCAGTTCGCGGACGTCTTTCTCCGTTTCGATGGGATAGTACGGCACGACGATAGCCCCCGTGCCGATGGCCTTGTTGTAGGCCAGCTCCTCGTCAAGGGCCTCCGTCAGTCGTTCAATGCTCACATGGGTGCCGACGGGCTTCAGACCGCACTCATCCAGCAGGGTTTTCATTTCCCCGGCCGACAGGCCGCCGTAACCGGCAAACTCGACGCCCGTGTATCCCAATTTGGACACAAACCGCAGCACGGCTGGAAAATCCTTGGCGGCGGCGTCCCGCAGGGAGTACAGCTGGATGGAGAACTCGCTCAGTAATGACATAACGCGCCTCCTTCTCTGTTTACAGAAGAATCTGACGGCCCTCTTTGGCGGACAGATAGATCGCGTCCAGAATCTGCGTGACTGCGGCTGCCTGCTCGGGCAAAACCACGAGCTCGCCCTTGCCCGCGACGGCGTTTAGGAAGATGCGCTGCTCGACGATTTGCGGCTTGTCGCTCTGGAGGCCTGCGTAGAACGCAATCTCTCCGTCGTCCAGTTCGGGGCGCATCGTATACATTTTGTCATGGCGGGTGCCGTTGATGACAAGCCCGTCGTTCATGTCGGCACCGGCCTTGGTGCCGCACAGCACGGTCTTGGCCTCGTTGACGTCCAGCGAGTTCAGCGCCCAGCTGGCTTCAAGGTTAATGGTGGCGCCGTCTTCCATGACGATGAACCCAAAAGAACTGTCCTCCACGGTGAAGGCTGCCGAATCCCAAGGGCCAAAGGGGTTGGCTGGCTCTTTCTCGCCGTTGAGCTTATGATAGGTCGTGCCAACGACAGATTTGGGCTTGTAGTTGTTCATCAGCCAGAGCGTCAGGTCAAGCGCGTGCGTGCCGATGTCAATCAGCGGGCCGCCGCCCTGTTCGTATTCGTTGAGAAACACGCCCCAGGTGGGCACGCCGCGCCGTCTGATGGCCTTGGCGCGCGCATAGTAGATGTCGCCCAGCACGCCGCCGTCGCATTCCTTTTTCAAGTAGAGGCTGTCCGGGCGGTATCTGTTCTGATAGCCGATGGTCAGAAGTTTTCCGGTCTCCTTGGCAGCGTTGCACATCTTCATGGCCTCGGTGTGGTTGATGGCCATGGGCTTCTCGCACAGCACGTGTTTGCCGGAGTGCAGCGCAGCTACGGTGATCTCGCTGTGGCTCCGGTTGGGTGTGCACACATAGACGGCGTCGAGGGGTTCCAGCAAAAGAGCCTTATAGTCAGAGAAAACCTTTGCGTCCGGTGTGCCATACTTTGCCGCCGCCCGCTGCGCGCGCTCGGGGATAATATCACAAAACGCCACAATGTCCGCCATGCCAACCTCTTGAATGGAGGGCAAATGTTTTTGGTTGGCAATTCCGCCGCAACCGATGATGCCGACTTTGAGTTTACTCATATTTTGTTGCTCCTTTTCCTTCATGATGTACGGGAAATCCAGGTTGATCTTGTCAAGGGAAGCCTTATTCAGTATAATGAGTTTCGGCGGGGATTGCAAGCCATAGCTTGTCAACGTTGTGCCAAAAATCGCTGTGTTTTGATCGGGAGGGCCGGGGATATGCTGAACGGGCCGGGGACATATGAGCGCACAAGAGACGATATCCACTACCCCACGTGCTGGCACACAAGCGGCAACACCTGCGCGCCGCACTTTCACAGCGCGCTGGAGCTCAACTATGTGCAGACCGAAACGCTTGAGGCGCTCGTGGACGGCCGGGCGGTGACGGTCGGCGCGGGGGAGCTTTTGGTGGTGCCCAGCTATGCAGTGCACCGCTTTGTCGCGCCGCCTGAGCTTGTGGGCGTCGTGCTGATCATTCCGTTGGACTATATCCAGGCGTTTCAACGGCAGATGACCGGAAGGCGCTTTTCAGAGATGCTGCTGCACGAGGGCCCGCATACGCGCGAAATCGTCCGGTCGATGCGGCTTTTGGCCGGCAGATCGGACGATAAGGGCGAGTCCTATGTGGTGCGGGGGCAGATCTACACCATTTTGGGCCTGCTGCTGGAACTGATCCCGCTGGCCAGCGACGCGCGCGGCGGCCGCCATGGTCAGGTGCGCGACGTACTGGATTACCTGCATAAGCATTACAGGCAGCCGGTTTCGCTGTCCCGGCTGGCGCTGGAGTTTGGCTACAGCGAGAGCAGGATTTCACACGCCTTTAACGAAAATGTCGGGTGCAGCATTCCCGAGTATCTGGGCGCGCTGCGTTCGCGCGCGGCGGCCAGCGCACTCCTGGAGGAGGGCTCCTCCTGCACCACTGTGGCCATGAACGCGGGGTTTGACAGCATGCGCACCTTTTACCGCTGTTTCAAGCGATGCTTCGGCATGACCCCCACGCAGTTTTTGCAGGCCAGGACGGTTGACGAACGCGGAACCTCCCTGGAGGTTGAGCGGAAAGGGCTGCTGCACGGACGGGAGTCTTTGAAAGGAGTTCTTCCATGAAGCTTGCTAACGGGCAGTTTTCCCGCGCCGGCGCGCTTTTGCCGCGGCCCGACGAGCGGGCGATGCTGCTGGAGTCGGTGCTGCAGGGCGATCTGGGGGGAAGCGTCTACATAGACAGCTTCCTTTCGCCGCGCGCCGCGCTGGTCATCAGCCGCCTGAAGTGGGTGTACCTGATGGGCGAGGGCCTGCATGACGCCTTTGAGGAGGAGGTCGTCGGCGCGCTGGAGGACAGCGGAGCCGGAACCTATCTCTGGTTTGAGATGGCCGAGTTTTGGAAAGAGCGGATAGCGCTGCGTTTTTCCTGCAGATCCAAAGCATTTACCCGCTGGCGGTTTTCGTTCAGCCGCGAGCGTTTTGAGAGCGCCCGCGCCGCCCCTCCCTGTGACATCCGCGAGATCGGGCCGGACAACGCAGAGAAAATTTTTGCAAAGTACTATCCCGACGGCGGCTTCTGGGACACGCCCGATCGCTTTTTAGAGCGGGGCTTCGGCTACTGTGTCGAGTCCGCCGGCCGGCCGGTCAGCCTGGTCATCAGCGCGGGCGTGAGTGACGCGGCCGCTGAAATTGACATTCAGACCGACGAGGAGCACCGCGGCAAGGGGTTTGCCGGGAGCCTCTGCCGGGTTTTCATCGCGCGCTGTCTGGCGTCAGGCCTGCAGCCGCGATGGGACTGCGCCGACGACAACGAGGGCTCGATACGCTTGGCCGGTTCGCTGGGGTTTGAAAAGTCAAAACCGTACACGCTGACGGCGTTTGCGCTGAGCGCCAAAGAATGAATAAAGCCCCCGCTTTGTCAAAGAACCGAAGGTTCTTTGACAGCAATTATTATGGCATATCAATGCCCGCGCAAGCCTCGACGGGCAGCGAAATGACAATACCCTGCGCCTCGGTGCGCATGCCGCAGGCCCGGCTAATCGCCTGCATGAGCTCCCTTTTTTGGCCGTGCTGGATCAGAATGGCCACAAGCTCTTTCTCGGCCTGCAGTGAGATGCCAAAAAATTTCACGGTCTCCTCGATGCCGGACTGCCGCGCGTGAATAATGGTGCCTCCGCGCGCGCCCGCCGCCCGGGCGGCACTCATCAGGGTTTCGCTGTACCCCTGATTGATCACCGCGACCACAAGCTCGTGGCGCTGATGCTCGAGAGGCTTCTCAACTTCTTTATCCATAAGGTCCGCCAGCCTTTCTTGTTTGTCGAGCACGCCCGACACTGTCGCGCTGATGCCCGAAATCGGGATGATGAAGGCGATGCCGTTGCCCGGCCGTGTGAACTCGAACCGCTCGATCATCGCGGTGATCAGCGGCTTGACGCGTGCGGCGGGTTCAATGCACATACAAACGGCCTTGCGTGTGCCGCTCAGGCCAAACGCCTTGAGAACCTCCGAACTCGCGGTGCCCATCGCGGTGGCGACATAGTGAAAAAAAACATGTTTTTCACGGTATATGGTCTCCACGCGGCCCACGTTGTCCCAGTCGGTGATGACCACCAACAGTTTGGGCGCCATATGAACACATTGATTAGGGTCCATCATCGAAAACGTCCTCCTCATACTCAACGATCTCGTCGCTCAGATCCTCGACAGGCCCGGACAGCCGCGCTTTGCCCATTTCGCGCCCGTAGACGAGCCCCATCAGCTGCAGGGCGATCAGCGGCGTCATGGCGACCATGGCAATCAGGCCGAACGCATCGGTCATGATGTTGTCGGGGTTGACGCACGCGCCGATCGCGAAGGGCAGTAAAAATGTTGAGGTCATCGGGCCGCTGACCACGCCGCCCGAGTCAAAGGCGATGCCCGTGAAAATCTTCGGCGTAAAGAAGGTGAGCACAATCGCGATGACATATCCCGGCACCAAAAAGAAGTAAATGGAGATACCGGTCAGCACGCGCAGCATGGAGATGGCCAGCGAGGCTGCCACGCCCACGGAGAGATACATCTGCACAACCCTGCCCGGAATCGCACCCTCTGAAACCTCCTCGACCTGCCGCCTAAGCACGTGGACAGCGGGTTCGGCGGCGACGATAAAATAGCCGAACACGGCGCCGATGGGGATAAGCAGCCACTTCAGAGTCGAGGCGCCGATGTCGGCGCCGATGATCTGGCCTACGGGGATGAAGCCGACGTTGACCCCGGTGAGAAACAAAACAAGCCCGATAAAGGTGTAGATCAGCCCTATAAAAAGCCGCACGAGCTGCCGCCAGCGATAGCGGCGTGAAATGAGCTGAAACAGCGCAAGCACAGCCAGAACGGGCCAGACGCTGAACGCGACCTCGGCAAAATAGTGGGGAAGCTCACGCACAAACTCCAGCGTCACATCGCGTGAGCTGACAATTGAGGGGATGACCGGCATCGTGTACTCCATCGATTCGGGGTGAAAACAGATGCCGAGAATCAGCACGGCCAAAATGGGCCCGATGCTGCACAACGCGACCAGCCCGAAGCTGTCCTCAAAGGTCTCCCTGTCGCCGCGGATGGACGCCAGACCAAGCCCCATGGCCATGATAAAAGGCACGGTGATGGGCCCTGTGGTCACGCCGCCCGAGTCGAAAGCGACGGAGACAAAGTTGTTCGGGGCGAACGCCGACAGGATGAGCACGAGCGCATAGCAGACAATCAAAATCTTCGAGATGCTGATGCGGAACAAAATGCGGATGATGGCCAGCAGAAGAAAAATACCGACGCCCACCGACACGGTCAGGATCAGCGTGAGGTTGGGAACACCCGGCACAAGCTGTGCGAGAACCTGTAGGTCCGGCTCGGCAATCGTGATGATGACGCCCATGGTAAAGCTCACTGCAATGACAAGCAGGATGTTCTTGGTTTTGGTCATCGTGACGCCGATGTCCTCGCCCATGGGCATGAGCGCCATGTCAGCGCCCATGGTGAACAGCCCCATGCCAAAGATGAGCAGGATGGCGCCAAACAAAAACAGCACAAGGGTGCCGACCGGCATGGGAGAGATGATCACGCTGATCAAAAACACGATGACGGTGATCGGCAGCACTGCCGAAAGCGCTTCTTTAGTGGTGAGCATTAACTTTTTCCGCAAAGCGGCACCCCCAGACTGTAGACTAAGTCGTCTCCCTCGCTCCTTTGTGTAACGCCACGCTGAGCCTGACGCCTTTAGCGGCTTGTCCTTGCCGGACCGGTTTGGCGCGAGGCACCAAACTAAATGACTTTCACGGATTCATTCCGGGAACGTCATTCTTTGCGCGTCTTCGCAAAGACGCGCTCCTACCCCCCGCTTTGTCAGAGAACCGCAGTTCTTTGACAGTCCTAGACCTCGAACTTATAGCCATAGCCCCACACGGTGACGATGTGGTTGTGGTACGGCTTAATTTTTTCCCGCAGGCTTTTGACATGGGTGTCCACCGTGCGGTCAGTGCCGATAAACTGCTCGCCCCACACGGCGTCCAGCAGCAGATTGCGTGAAAACGCCCTGTTGGGGTTTTGACAGAAAAACAGCAGCAGATCGTACTCTCTCGGAGTGAGCTGGAGCAGCGCGTCGTCCAAATGGATCAGGTGCGAGTCCAAATCGATGCGCAGCGGCCCGACGGCCAGCCTGTGGCGCGTTTCGGCCATATGCCCGGTCAGGGAGATCAGGCTGCGCGCCCGGGCGATCAGCTCGCGGGGATAGAAGGGCTTGACCACATAGTCGTTTCCGCCCGCATCGAACGCTGCCAGGCGGTTTTCCTCAGACCTGTGGACGCTTAAAAAGATGACCGGGATACGCGCGGTTTTGCGAAACTGCGCGCAGACAATTTTTCCATTGATTTCGGGAAGCTCTACATCCAGGATAGCCAGACTGTAAGCCTGGCGCCTGAACAGCTTGATGGCGGCGATGCCGTCGCGAGCTTCGCTGCACGCCCAGCCGGCCTCCTGCACGCTGAACTGGACGATCTCCCGAACAGCTGCGTCAGCGTCGGCGATCAGAACACGGATGCCAGTCAAAGGGCCCTGAAAAAGTTCATAATCCATATGGTGCGCCTCCCACAGGGGTATGGCCTCCCACAAAACGCCATACCGTCCGGACTCAAGCTGGGCTCCCTTCCCGCTGACAATTCCCATAAACAAAAAGGCCGCGGCAACCGTCTTCATCGCGGAGTATTGGTGCCGGATTCGGGCCCGATGACGCCTGCCAATACGCTTTACCCATTATACATGCTTGGATACCGGATTTCCAGCTTGAAATGCTGATTCTGAAAATACTAAGGCAACACCGCGCAACAAGCACAACATGACGGAAGAATAGCGCTCAAACGAGGTGCAAGTGTGAAAGCCCGCAGATACCCCCGTGCTCAGTGCCGAGCGAAACGCTGTTCTAAGCCGACAAGCAGCGCCTGTCAGCCAGAAGCAGGTTCGCCAGCGCGAACACCATATGCAGTTTGGCAGTCTGCTTTCGCAGACTTCGGTATCGTGTTTTTCGATACCCGAAGAGCCCTTTAACCACCGCGAACACATGCTCGACCTTTGCCCGGACGGAGGATTTCTCACGCTCCCGGCGTTTGATCTGACCTTGCGAGGCCGCGGAACGTGGAATCCACGATCGTGCCCTTTTTCAGCATCAGACCCCGTTCGCTCAAAAGCTGCACCACCTGCGCAAACAGTTTCTCCTGCAAGCCGTGTGCGATAAGCAGTGCCCGAAAACGCCAGATGGTATCCCCATCCGGCACCTGATTGCTGGAATCAACTCCGCAGAATTTTGAAAACGCGCGGCTGTCGATCACTTCCGTCATGGTTCCCATATCGGACAATG